>JBARWQ010000035.1:0-107563 GCA_049646885.1 Aequorivita sp.
CGCACAAAACTTCGCACAGATACGTTCTGTGATTGACACGACAATCAAAAACGGCCTAAATGTCTTGGATGCCCTGAACCTAATTGCTAAATTAGAGGTCCAAAAACAATAACTGATTAGTTACAAACGTTTTTATTCGTTGCGGCCATAAAGCGGTCTTTCTTTACGTTGTTCCCTCTGCCAAGCTACCGGATCTTTAATGCTTTTTATCCCTCCCGATGCTGCTTTTTCTCTCATCAGCTTATAAAGTTCCTCTCCGTTATTTTTAGGGGTAATTTTAGTATCAATTTTGGATGTGGTTACTCGTAAGCCCAATTTTTTGGCCAGATTCTTCACTTGTTCCATTAATTTTTTGTCTTTTCCTGAAATTGTGATTTCCATAACCTTAAGTATTTATTCTTTAAATACAATCAAATTATTCTGCTCGGATGGATGAAAGTTTCATGCGGATTCCCAGATTCTCCCCAGTTTAATATTAACTCCTTCCAATTTTTATCCTTTTCCCACCAGAAAACTTCGATTAAGGTGCCGAACTTAGGAAAGTAAATTAAACTATTAAAGAAAAAGGTCCGCGAAAAGCAGACCTTTTATTTTTGAGCATTATTTTTAGGTTGTAATTGGGTATAGTTATAACTGTGTCCTAAAAAGAGGATTCGACGTCGAAGTTGATAACTGAGTTTTATAATAAAATCCCATTCCATCAACGATCTCCTACATCCTACGTCCTAGAGTCGTATGTCGTTTAAGAACTTATCGCCCACTCCTGATGTTTCTGCCTTTGGAAGGTGCTTTCCCTCTCCCACTGGAACCGCGACTACGGCTATGGTGTTGGGCTTTTTGCTTCTTTGCCTCCACTTCTTGGGCTTTTACATCGGCCATGGTTTCGGTAGGCTGAAAGTTGGGTACCGTTCTTGGCTGCAAACGCTCTCCGATCAACTTTTCAATATCCCTTAAATAACCGACCTCATCCAAACTCACTAGAGAAATTGCTTCCCCACTGGCCCCTGCTCTCCCCGTACGGCCAATTCGGTGTACGTAGTCTTCAGAAATATTTGGCAACTCAAAGTTGATAACGTGTGGCAATAACGGAATATCCAAGCCTCTGGCGGCAATATCCGTGGCCACCAATACGCGGACCTTTCCCTCCTTAAATCCAGCTAAAGCGCGAGTTCTTGCTCCCTGGCTTTTATTGCCGTGAATGGCGGCAGAAGTGATTTTTGCCTTTTCAAGCTTTTCACTCAATCGGTTGGCACCGTGTTTTGTTCTAGTAAAAACCAATACTTGTGGCCAATTACCTTCAGAGATTAATTGAATAATCAAATCGGTTTTCTGGTTTTTGTCAACTCGATAAACAGTTTGGTCAATTTTCTCGACCGTAATATTTTCTGGCGTAGCCTCCACCAAAACAGGCTGGTGCAGGAATTCGTTGGCCAGCTTTTTTATCTCCTTTGAAAAAGTTGCAGAGAACAAAAGATTCTGCCTTCTGGAAGGAAGCAAAGCCAATATTTTTTTAATATCGCGCAAAAAGCCCATATCGAGCATACGGTCGGCTTCGTCCAAAACAAGGATTTCCACTTTTGAAAGCGATAATGCCCCTTGACCTATAAGATCCAACAATCGTCCTGGCGTTGCCACCAAAACGTCCACTCCGTTTCGCAGGGTCCGTATTTGTGGATTGGCTCCTACTCCGCCAAAAATAACGGTTGATCGCAAATCGGTGAACTCGCTGTATTCTCTAAACTCATCCTCCACTTGGGCGGCAAGCTCTCGTGTGGGAGTAAGCACCAACGCCCGAATAGGGCGTTTGCGTAAAGCAGGTTCATTATTTAATAATTGTAGTATCGGAAGCGCAAAACCCGCTGTTTTCCCACTGCCGGTTTGTGCCGAA
The DNA here is from genome assembly GCA_049646885.1 of Aequorivita sp. Lineage (GTDB taxonomy): Bacteria > Bacteroidota > Bacteroidia > Flavobacteriales > Flavobacteriaceae > Aequorivita. The sequence goes on from JBARWQ010000035.1 coordinate 1,889, forward strand.
GCAAGAACATCTTTCTGTTCAAGAATTAAAGGAATTGCTTTTAGTTGAATAGCCGAAGGCGTTTCATATCCTTTTTTGCTAATAGCTTTTAGCAGGGCATCGGATAGCCCAAGAGATTTAAATGTCATATAATGTGTTTCAGGTTGCAGATTCCAAGTTGCAGGTTTCCTTGACAGCCATTTTTAACGCTGTTACAAAGATTATCGCTTTTAAGAATCTGTATTTATTTTTTTTAGACCGCTGCGCTTGGAGATAGTATATCGCGGCGCTTTTAGAATTCGGTCCTTTTTAAAAACCATTAAAACTAAGAAGACGGTTTTAATAAGCGGCGAAGGTACGGCTAATTTTTGGCAATGACGATTTTGTGTGGAAATTTGTTAAAATCACGAGGATTGTCTTTGTCGTCAATTCGATTTTGATATTGGAATGAAACGCATTAATGGATTAGAACGCCAATTTCCAAATAGTCTAAATATTCTGAAGATAAAAATGGTTTTTGAATATTGGGGAGAATAAGTGGCTTGACTTCAAAAATTTAAATCATCCTTATCCGCTCCATCACTTCCTGCACCATAAAATCGCATTTCTTGTTTCCGAATTCAAAGATAGAAGCATCATGGGTACTTTTAAAGAGTTCACCTTTCAACATGTCTTTTGCCCGATGAAGACGCACTTTCACGTTGCTGTCCGTCAAATGAAGACAGCTGGCAATTTCAGGATTGGACAAACCTTCTACTTGATGCATCACAAAAACAATTCGATATTTTTCAGGCAATAAATCCACCGCTTGTTCTACCAACAATCGAGTTTCATTTCGTATAACTTGTTTTTCTGGGGTCATTTGATTTGTATCTGGCAATTGAAAAATAGATTCCAAGCTTTCGGTCGCTCCGTATTTAGTTGTTTGCCGTTTGTTTTTTCTTAGAAATTGCAGTGCCTCATTAATACCAATCCGAATAAGCCAGGTGGAAAAAGAAGCTTCATTATTAAATTGTTCAAGTTTAGTATATGCTTTAACATACGTATCCTGCATCACGTCTTGCACATCATCCTCCCTAGAAATATAACTGCGGATTATCCTAAATAAGCGCTGGTTATAACGGCGAAGCAAAATCTCAAAAAGCTCCTTTTCTCCATCTATAACACGTTCAACTACAGTGGAGTCAGACAATTTGTTTAGCGAAAATCGATCGTATTGTAAAGCCTTCATAGTATTCCCTTTTACATTTAGATGCCAAGTATCCTTTAAAGTTACAAATTTTGTAACCACTTCTCTATCAAACCATCTAATATTTAAAAGTAGAATCTTAAAAATCAAAAATTATGAATACAGTAACAAGCAATTCAGAAATAAATCGATTACAAACGCTCATGAAGATAAGCTTTGTGGTAGTGCCCATCGTCGCGGGCTTGGATAAGTTTTTTAATATCCTAGTGCAATGGGATACCTACCTCGCCCCTTCCACTTTGGATATGCTTCCTTTTAGTGGGGCCACTTTCATGAAAATTGTTGGCGTAATCGAAATAATCGCAGGAATCATTGTCGCTGTTAAAACGCAACTTGGAGCTTATATTGTATCAATATGGCTGTTGCTTATTGCCCTCAGCCTTATTTTTACTTGGCACCATCCCGACGTGGCCGTACGTGATATAGTGATGGCTATTTCAGCTTATGTTTTGGCACAACTAAGCTCTCCAAAAACAAATCCCTAATTTTTTTGTTGTTTCCTTTTGTTGGAACTCCCCCCGTCCCCAAATATGCGACCGCTCGGGGGGTTTTCTTTTGAACAAAAACTTATCCATTTAAATACCAAACCTCATTGTAGGATTCAATACCTTTTAACTTTTATTCAACTATAAAGCCAATGAAATCAATTCAGGTAATTGAATAGAATCTTCTCTTTGAGAACTAAATGGCTTTTTCTATCTTTAAAATCTGAAAGAAATTATTTTCAGAGTACTTTATGGATATAGAACAAATTTTCAAAAACAACGAAGTTTGGGTCAATGAAAAATTGAGGATGGACCCCAATTATTTTAAGAACTTGGCCAATGGTCAGAACCCGGACATTCTTTATATAGGCTGTAGCGATAGCCGGGTAACCGCAGAGGAAGTAATGGGCGTAAAACCGGGAGATGTTTTCGTGATGCGGAATATTTCAAATATGGTTTCCAATTTAGATCTGAGCGCGATGAGCGTTATCGACTATGCGATAACCGCTTTAAACGTAAAGAACATTGTTATCTGTGGCCATTACGGTTGTGGCGGTGTAAAGGCCGCCATGCAATCGGAAGACTTAGGTATTCTAAATCCGTGGTTGCGAAACATTCGAGATGTTTATCGTCTCCATCGCGACGAACTGAACGCAATCGAGGATGAGGAAGAAAAGTATCGGCGTCTAGTGGAGCTCAACGTACAGGAACAATGCGTGAATGTTATTAAAGCCGCCATAGTCCAAATTGCCGTCCGCCAGGGAAAATTAGCTATCCACGGATGGGTTATGGATATGGCAACGGGAAAACTTATAGATTTAAAGATTGATTTCGAAAAAGTATTGGAAGGGATAATGGAGATTTATCACTTGGATGAAGGGAAAAGGTAAGTTGGTTTTCTTCCAAACCCTCCAAATCACAGAAGAGAATTGACCCTAATTACATCCGCTCCGGCACTTCAATTCCCAACAGCGCAAAAGCACTTTTTATAACCTCAGCAACCGCTCCCGAAAGCTTCACTCGAAACGCTTTTTCAGTTTCATTATCAGTAGCCAAAATAGGCACATTTTGATAAAAACTGTTAAATTCCTTTACCAAATCGTAAGTGTAGTTGGCCAGTAATGCAGGACTGTAGCTTTCTGCGGCCAATTGGATGGTTTCTGGATATTGCTGAAGGATTTTTATGAGTTCTTTTTCTTTTTCATGTAGTTGGACAGCACTCAAGTCCATTTCTTTGAAAACCTGTGGAGAATTTTCCTTGGCTTTTCTTAAAATACTTTGAATCCGAGCATAGGTATATTGAATAAACGGCCCGGTATTTCCTTGGAAATCCACACTTTCCTCTGGATTAAAAAGAATTCGTTTTTTAGGGTCCACCTTTAATATATAATATTTCAAAGCCCCCAAACCGATCATCTTATACAGTCTTTCTTTTTCTTCATCTGAAAAATCATCGATTTTTCCCAGCTCCTCAGAAATTTTTCGTGCCGTATCGGTCATTTGGGAAATAAGTTCATCGGCGTCAACCACTGTACCTTCACGACTTTTCATTTTACCGGACGGAAGATCTACCATGCCATAGCTCAAATGAAAAAGATTATTTGCCCAACTATAACCGAGCTTTTTCAGAATTAAAAACAGCACCTTAAAGTGGTAGTCCTGTTCGTTCCCAACAGTATAAATCATCCCCCCTACATCAGGGTGGTCTTTTACCCGCTGCACCGCGGTGCCTATATCTTGCGTCATATAAACCGCCGTGCCATCACTGCGCAGTACCAGCTTTTCATCGAGCCCATCTTCGGTTAAATCGCACCAAACAGAACCGTCGTCTTTCATATAAAAAACTCCGCTTCTAATGCCTTCTTCAATAATATCTTTTCCTAACAAATAGGTATCACTTTCGTAATAATAAAAATCGAAATCAACTCCTATGGCCTTGTATGTTTCCTCAAAGCCTTCGTAAACCCATCCGTTCATTTCCTTCCAGAGTGAGACCGTTTTCTCATCACCTGCTTCCCATTTTCGCAGCATCTCTTGGGCTTCCACAATAAGAGGAGCCTGCACCTTGGCTTCTTCTTCGGTCTTTCCTTCAGACTTTAGGTCTTCAATTTGTTTTTTATATTCTTGATCAAATTTTACATAATAGTTGCCAACCAATTTATCTCCTTTCAAACCCGTTGAATCTGGAGTTTCCCCATTTCCGAATTTTTCCCAAGCGAGCATGCTCTTACAAATATGAATTCCGCGATCGTTGATGATTTGGGTTTTATAAACTTTTTTACCAGCGGCCTTTTCTATTTCCGCCACAGAATATCCCAATAAAACATTTCGAACATGGCCTAGATGCAAAGGCTTGTTGGTATTGGGGGAAGAATATTCCACCATAATAGCTTCCATTCCTTGTTTCTGATGACCAAATTTAGAAAAATCCTGGATTGAGTTGAAAAAATCTAAATAAAAAGAGTCGCTTAAGACGATATTCAAAAACCCTTGAACGACGTTAAATTTTTCAACTTCAGAAACATTTTTCACCAAATAATTCCCGATAGCCTGTCCAATCTGAACCGGATTCCCTTTTACGACCCGAAGCATTGGAAAGATTACTGCCGTAATATCCCCCTCAAAATCCTTGCGGGTCGGTTGAAGTTCGACAGATTCGAGATTGGCGCCATAAATCTTCCCAACGGCGGTTTTAATTTGATTTTCCAGGTTTTTCGTAAAAGTCATATCTAATTAGTATAAAGTCGTGCGATGTCGAACGTTTTAAGGCGACAAAGATACGGGATTTTAAGTTTTAAGTTTTTTTGAAAATATTTATCTTTATAGAAAAACATGTTGCTCTCCGTTTCCTTTTCCGATGCAGAAATAACCAGAAAAATCAATGCGGAACTCGGGAAACCCTATTCTCTATATGAAAGAATAAAAATGTGGGGAAATGGTTCGCCAAAATTGATTTTAAAAGAGGCAAGCGAAGCAATCAGCGACCTAATGAATCGCGACAACAATAGAAATGTCTGCAATATTGAACTGCGCCCTAAGGGAATAATAGTCGGTTTTAGGAGCAAACTCGATTCTTATGCACTAATAATTCCTTATGATAAATTAGTTCTATCCACAACAAACGATGGCTATCTCATTCGAAAAGACGAATATTTCGTTGAAATAAGTATTCATCCAAAGGATTATTCCATTCACCGATTTATGAAGAAACTCTTTAAGGCTAAGTTGTTGTACGAACCAAAAAGAAGTTGATATAATTAACGACGCTCCTTAATCATTACACCGGCGATAAGGGCCAATACACCAATGCCGATCATTCCCAAGGTTTGGTTGGTCAACCCTTCTTTTGAATTCACTTCCAGGGGACCTATATCCACCACGGTCTGTGGGACAAAAGCATTATAGAGGCCAAAAAGCACCAGGACGACTCCAACGAGCATCAAAACGATTTTTAATATTTTCATGATTTCCGGTTTTGGTTAAGTTTCTAAAGATAGTGGAAAAGACCAACTCTTGGAATGGGACTTAACGGCATTTTAACTATTGGTTGAAAATCTCAACATCGCATTAAATAATATTTTTCAATTGAAAAATATCTCATCTATCCATAAGGAGAACTACTTCGAAATCCATCTAAACCTATTCCCTTGGAAGAAAAACCTCTGCCATCATACAGCGTGCGCTTCCTCCGCCACAGGTTTCAATAGTGGTCAAATCGCTGCTCAGGATTTCAGAATATTTTTCTAGGGTTGCAATCTGGGCTTCGGTCAAACTATTGTGCGCTGCGGTGCTCATTACCAAATATTTTTTATCCTTGCCCTGTACCTGTAGCATATTGCCCGCAAAGTGATGCATTTGGATTTCCGTTATATCTATTACTTCCTTTCCGTCCTTTTTTAGATGGTGGAGTACATTTTTCTTTTCTACCGGATCGTCAATAGAATCCAAGCAAATCACACAGAAATCTTCTCCCAGACACATCATAACGTTGGTATGGTAAATCGGCATACGTTTTCCATCAACAGTTTGGAAGGCGGTAAAAATTACGGGGGTATATTCAAAATCCTCACAAAATTCTATCAGAAGTTCTTCGTCGGCGCGTGCGGAAAGCGCACAATAGGCTTTCCGGTTTACCCTATCCATCAAGATACTGCCGGTACCCTCCAGAAAAACACCGTCGTCCTCTGCGGAAGTATAATCATAAACATTATTGATTATAAAACCCTCTTTTTCCAAGCGGATCAAAACATCCTCCCTACGTTCACGACGTCGATTCTCCGCAAACATCGGGTACAAAGCTATATCGCCATTTTCGTGGAAGCTGATCCAGTTATTGGGAAAAATAGAATCGGGGGTATCCATTCGCAGATCGTCACTTTCAACGATCACATTTACGCCCACAGCCCGCAGTTTCTCGACAAACGCATCAAACTCCTCTTGAGCTTTTTTATTGATTTCCACATTTTTAATGTCGATATCTTCCTGAAAATAATTGTTGACCGCTGTCTGTTCGTTCATCCGGAACGCCACAGGGCGAATCATAACGATGCTATTTGTAATCTGCTTTGCCAATTGAAGGGATTTTAGGCTGCAAATTTAAGCCATTTTCCTTTGGAAAAAAGAGTTAAAAACACCTATCTTGTGAAGTAAATAGAATATACAAATATTTGCATGGACAAACATCATTCCTGGTTAGTTTGGTTTCTTCTGTTGCTATTCAAATTTTCAGTGGCACAAGAGGGATTATTGGATACCACTTTTGGCGATCAAGGAACCAGAAGATTTGCATTTGTTGACAAAGACACACGAGGAACGGACCTGCTGCTTTTGAACGACAACTCTGTGATTTTAGCAGTGAACAGTGAGGTAAGAATAAGCGGAGCCATTCGTAATCGCGGATTTTATATTTACAAAATTACTGGTGATGGTAACTTAGACACCGGGTTTGGGGATAATGGGAGTGTGTATTTTCCGAACAACGACAGGAAAACCTCCTATTTCTTTTCAATGCTATTGCAATCTGATGGAAAAATTGTAATAATGGGAACCATAGAAGATGAGCCAAAGTTAATTAGAATAACTCCAAATGGCACCTTTGACCCAAGCTTTGGAAATGGCGGAATTCAAGATATGGATAGCGGGAATAGAATTGCACAACAGTCCACTGGAAAAATTGTAGTTCAAAGTCAATATTTTGATGGATACAATAATCTATATCGCTTTTCGAGACGAAATACCGATGGATCTTTGGATACATCTTTTGGAATTAATGGCACCCAAATTACCGATGTTACCTTTTATCGTTTTGATCTTTGTTTCGCCATAAAGATAGACGGGGAGGACAGAATTCTAGCGGGGGGACCTTCCTATAACAATGGCGATGACTACCATCCCGTGATAACTCGTTTCACCGAAAACGGAACCTTGGACGCTTCATTTGGAAACAACGGAACGATAATTACAACTTTTGGCCCTGAATCAAACTTGGGGGAAATCAATGATATTGCTTTATTTAATGATAAAATTATTCTCGGAGGAAACTATCAGTATCAAGGCGGCACCGGAGGTTTTGGAGGTAATAAACCTGCTATCGCCAAACTAAATAATGACGGTACACTGGACGAAAGTTTCGGTCAAGGGGGAAAGGTGGTTTTTGAAACTTATTACAATGCCAATGACCGACTTCAAAGTATTGCCGTTCAACGGGACGGAAAAATAATACTTGGTGGTGGAGCTTCTTCCCCTTTTCCTATTGAACAAACAGATTTATTTATAATTAAGGTAAAGAGTGATGGAAGTATCCATTCGGATTTTGGTGATAATGGAATATTTATTACAGATTTTGGAGGTGCCGATGCGAGCTATGTAACAGATTTGGCATTGCAACCCGACAACAAAATACTGGCCTATGGCTATACAAAAGATGCGAATAATGAATTTAGAAACGCAATTATATGCCGATTGGAAAATGAAGTTTTGGGAGTTCCAGATTTGAGCTGGGAGAATAAAGTTCAGATTTATCCAAATCCCTTTTCCGATTATATCCACATCAAAAGCAAAATCCCCATTAAAAAACTGTCTTTTTACACGCTTTTAGGACAATTAGTACAGACCCAGCTGTACAAAGAAGATATTTATGAAATTGAATACGGATTAAGTAAACTCCAAGGGGGAGTTTATATGGTTTCAGTTTCTCTTGAAGGACAAAAAACGATTTCAAAAAAAATCATAAAAGTATTTTGACACCTCATATTTTTGAAAACCAAGATGCTATATCAAAATCAGATTAAGCACTAATCATGCTCCCACCTTCCAAATGTATATTCCCGTATTCAAAAAGTAGATGTTTGTAAAATCGCTCCTGAAATTCTCCAGCTTCTATACAGCCCAGCATAGTCTCTTCCAAATTGGTGTACGAAACGGTTTCGGAAACGGCGGTGTTGAGATCGTAGAGTTGCAGTGGGCTTTTGCCCATAGGCTTGGAGTTCCAAAGAAATATTGATTTAGAAGTGTAATCAATTTTTATGTACAAGGCCGAAAAATAAAACTTTAAAAAATCGACATGGAAGTTCTGAAACTCCTTTTTGGGGAATTCATCAAATTCGCAGCTATGTATGATAAGTTGCCGTAATTTTTCTTGTATATTTTGATCCTGCATCTCCATTTCCGATTCTTTCCAGCCACAAATGTAGGTCAAGACCGCTTATGGAATCCCTTACTAAATGCACTTTGGCGAAGATTTAACCCGAAAGCGATCAAATAGTTAAAAAATTAGGAACTCAAAATCAGTTTTCGGATTGAAGGCCTTGGCTTTGCCATTCCAGAAAGCCGCCTTCCATATCGTAGATTTCCTTAAAACCCATTTCTTTAAGGATTTTACCAGCATTGGCACTGCGCTTTCCACTTCTGCAATAGAGATAAACGGGTTGGTTTTTATCAAGTTTGGAAATATTCTCCTTGAAATCGGCATCGGTTACACAAATGTTCTGGGCGTTTTGAACGTGGCCCTCATTAAATTCCTCTACGGTGCGAACATCTATCAATTGATGCCTATGATTGTCAAAAACGGCATCATGCATTTCTTGGGGACTTATCACTCTTACTTCGTTTGCTGTAGGTTTTTCTTTACAGCCAGTAAGGAACAAAATCAAAAGAAGACTTAGGAAAATAGCAGTTTTTCTCATTTTAATCGTTGTTTGTGGTTTTTTCGCCCTCCCATTCCATGATGCCCCCCATAAGGTTATAGGCATTTTTGATACCCAAGGAATTGAACAGCATGCAAGCTTGGGCACTTCTTGCGCCCGAATGGCAATAGACAAAATATTTTTTTGAAGGATCCAACTTCTTTGCGTCCTCGTAAAAAACGGCCGTATTTTGAATGTTCATTTGTACGGCATCCGGAATACATTCTTCCAGTACTTCCATATCGGTACGCACATCGAGGATTACGGCGTTATCGTCATTTTCCAACTGTTCGCGCCATTGCTCTTGGGTTAAGTTTGCCATTTTTAAAATAAATTTATTTGCAAAAGTAAGGAAATGACCTTAGGTGTACAATTTGAAAAAATAAAATACTTCTCGTTTATAAAACGACAGAGAACCATCTATATTTGAACATTCCTGAAACCTAGTTGCTCCCCATCCTCAAATTGAAAAACTAACAGATTCAAAATGACGAAAAAAAAATCGCACAAAACAAAAATCTTCGTCTTAGACAACTACGACAGCTTCGTTTACAATCTTGTACATTATTTGGAAGAATTAAATTGTGAAGTAACCATAAGGAGAAGCAATCAGTTTTTTTTGGACGAGGTGGCGGCATTCGACAAAATTCTCCTCTCCCCTGGCCCAGGAATCCCACGGGAAGCTGGGTTATTAAAAGAGGTGATCCGTCAATACGCCGCCACCAAACCAATCTTGGGTGTTTGCTTGGGACATCAAGCCATCTGCGAAGTTTTCGGTGGGAGATTAGAGAATATGGATCAGGTATATCACGGAGTCTCTACCAAAGCGATACTTCTTTCCGAAAACGAACCACTTTTTAAAAATCTTGTCAGTCCTATTGAAATTGGTCGCTATCACAGTTGGATAGCTTCAAAAAAAGGATTTCCTGAGGAATTGGAAATTACTTCCGAAGATGAAAATGGGCAGATAATGTCCATTAGGCACAGATGGTACGATGTCTGTGGCATTCAATTTCATCCGGAGAGCATCCTTACGCCAAACGGAAAGCAAATAATTGAAAACTGGATTAACAGCCAATCCACTATATCTGCCAACTTTTCCCAGCTTTAACCAATGTTTAAGATTGGTTTAATATCCTATAAGTACTATATTTTGTATCTTAGGTCTCGAACAAAAAGATGTAGAGATAGAATAGAAATTTGAAAGAAGGACCCAACAGATTCTACGGGAAATGTAAATCAGAAAACAAATAAGTTTGACATAGACAAATAAGCAATCAATAAAACAACAAATCAAAAAACAATGGGAAAAGGAGATAAAAAAACGAGACGCGGAAAAATAAATATAGGCAGTTATGGAAAATTAAGACCGCGCCGTAAAAAATTCAATGTACGTCCAAAGCCTCTTAAGGACGCACAGAAAAAAGAAGCTTAGAATACATTAATTTCCGTTTTAAGCTGAATTTTAAAGGTATTCAAAAACCGTAGAACGTTTTTGAATACCTTTTTTCTTTTAAAAAAATGATTTCGAAGAAACTGTAGCGAAATACTATCTTTGCAGTTCAATCTTACCACTTAGATGACACAACCCGTTTCCGGATTTTCGAAAAAAACGAAAGCTGAAAAAATTCAATGGCTTGCTGAGAACTTTCTGCAAAACAATCCAGATTCTGTTCAACTTTTAAAGAATTACTGGCATTCCGATCCATCTGTCCAAGAGCTCCACGACGATTTTATAGAAAACACTCTTTCCAATTATTATTTGCCTTTTGGTTTGGCTCCCAATTTTTTGATTAATGGAAAGATGTATGCGCTTCCAATGGTGACCGAAGAAAGCTCTGTAGTGGCCGCGGCCAGCAATGCGGCCAAATTTTGGTTGGATAGGGGAGGATTTAAAGCCGAAGTGATTTCCACTGAAAAAAATGGACAGATCCACCTCGACTTTTTCGGAAACGAAAAGGATTTAGAAGCTTTCTTTGAAACGGTAAAACCGAAACTCCGTCAAAGCATCGATCACCTGGAAAAGAATATGAAAGCTCGTGGCGGTGGACTTTTAGAGCTCTCGTTGGTAAACAAATCCCATATTCTGGATGGATATTATTATATCCACGCCACTTTCGAGACAAAAGATGCTATGGGAGCCAATTTTATCAATAGTTGTTTGGAAAAAATGGCGAGCACTCTTGAAAAGGAAGCAAAAGATTTTGAAGCTTTCCAAAACAAAGAAAATCAGCCGGAAGTAGTAATGAGCATACTCTCCAATTACGTTCCAGAATGTTTGGTACGCGCGGGGGTGAGGTGCCCTATTGACGCTTTAACCACCAAGCATTACGATGGATTGCAATTCGCCCAAAAATTTATCCGGGCTATTGAAATCGCAAAAACAGAGACTCGACGAGCCGTTACCCACAATAAAGGAATCATGAACGGTATAGATGCTCTGGTTCTGGCCACAGGAAATGATTTCCGGGCCGTGGAAGCGGGCGTACATGCTTATGCTGCGCGAAACGGCTATTATGGCAGCCTAACCCACGCCAAAATAGAGGGGGACAATTTTACATTTTGGATTGAATTGCCCTTAGCCGTGGGCACCTTTGGCGGATTGACCTCCCTACATCCGTTGACCAGATTGGCTTTTGATATTCTTCAAAAACCAAACGCTCGGGAATTGATGAAAATCATGGCCGTGGCCGGTCTGGCACAAAATTTCGCTGCCCTGCGATCCTTGGTGACCACAGGCATACAAAAGGGACATATGAAAATGCACTTAATGAATATTCTAAACCAACTGCAAGCTTTAAGTGGAGAAAAAGAAAAAGCATTGAAGCATTTTAAAACCCATATAGTTTCACACAGTGCCGTGGTGGAGTATTTGGAGAAATTAAGAAATTAAGAAGCTTACCTTCCTCGGCGGACATAAAAGTTGACAAACAAGTTGAAAAGCACTTTTTACAGCAACGGAAAATTATTGCTCACAGGCGAGTATGTGGTGCTCGATGGCGCTACGGCATTGGCAGTTCCCACCAAATACGGGCAGTCTTTGGAAGTGGAAATTGTTGAAAGGGAAGGTATCCATTGGAAAAGTTTCGATGAAAAGGGTGATATTTGGTTTGAGGATATATTCGATTTAAAAAATCTTGAAGGTAAAAACTATTCCAATCCAATTTCAGATACCCTATCGCAGATTTTACGAGAAGCCAAAAAGCTCAATCCTAAATTTCTTTCTAATACCACTGGGATACAGGTCGAAACAAAACTGGATTTCCCCCGAAATTGGGGATTGGGAACCTCTTCTACCTTGATAAACAATATTGCGCAATGGGCCAAGATCGATGGTTTTTCCTTGCTTGCCAACAGTTTTGGGGGAAGTGGGTATGATGTGGCCGCCGCCCAACGTGATTTTCCGATATTCTATAAACTGAATAAGGGAAAATCAGAAATCACAAAAGCCGACCTTGACTGGAACTTTATAGACTCTATATTTTTTGTCCATTTAAATCGGAAGCAGGATAGTCGGGCAGGAATTGCCAGATACAATGAAAAAACAGTGGACAAAAACACGGTATTGCGCATTTCAGAAATATCTGAGGCACTGCAAAAGAGCAAATCCTTGTTGGAATTTGAAAATTTGATAGACGAACATGAGTTGCTTATTTCAAAAACTTTAGGTTTGCCACCAATAAAGGAGCAGCTTTTCAATGATTATCCACACAGTATCAAAAGCTTGGGCGCTTGGGGCGGGGATTTTGTGATGGTTACAGGTAATTTTGAAGACATGGAATATTTTAAAAGAAAAGGATACCACACCATCATCCCCTTTGTTGAAATGACAAAGCTCAACCGCTGAGGATGAGTCTATTATTTTTTCTTTAAGGGATAAGTGTATTAAAATTTCAATTTTCGTCTTTATTGTTTTGGAAAAACCAAAATAGCTTTATATTTGCCGTCTCAATAATGGTGCCTTAGCTCAGTTGGTAGAGCAATGGACTGAAAATCCATGTGTCCCTGGTTCGATTCCTGGAGGCACCACATAAAATCCCCGACCTTAACTGGCTTGGGGATTTTTGTTTTGAGGTTTATGTAACTCTTTTACCCATCAGTGCATCTAATACCATACCTTCGATTCCCTTCAAAGCTTGAGAAAGGAAAATTTTGAGATAGTCTCTTTAAAAGATATCATCCAATTTTATAAGTTTCTTATAGACTTCGACTAACTAAATCGTATTTTTGCATTTTTATTTTAAAAAATGAAGCTCGTAATAGACGTTGGCAATACTTTGGTAAAACTTGGGGTGTTTGAGGGGGAAGAGTTAAAACTCCGAAAAACCCTTATCAAAAAGGATTTTTTGACAACGCTTGCCGATATTGCCGAAACTTGGCCAGGAATTAAATATGTCATTGTGGCATCTGTGGGAAAATTGACCCAGCATCAATCCTCCAAACTACTTCAACGGTATGACGTCCTGACATTGGACCAAGAGACCAAAGTGCCGTTCAAAAATAAATATAGCACGCCCCATACTTTAGGAGTGGACCGCATAGCTCTTGTTAGCGCCGCGGCACAACAGTTTCCTGATAAAAACGTTTTGGTAATCGATGCAGGCACTTCTATTACCTATGATTTCTTAAACGAACAAAACGAATATTTGGGGGGAGCTATTTCCCCTGGGATTGCTATGCGTTATAAAGCATTGCACAATTACACTGACAAACTTCCACTTTTGGAGCCAAACATCCCCAAATCATTGACGGGAGACAGCACCAGTAGTTCGCTCCATTCTGGGGTGATCCACGGGGTTTTATTTGAAATGGACGGTTTTATTGAGAGTTATAAAAATAAATTTGTCGATTTAACAGTTATTTTAACAGGAGGAGATGCACATTTTTTGCGAGATAGTTTAAAAAATGACATCTTTGCCAACCCAAATTTTCTATTGGAAGGTTTAAACCATATTTTGGAATATAACACAGCTTGATGTCTAGACACATAATAGTAGGATTATTTTTACTGATTACGGGCAGCTTACTCGCTCAGGAAGGGACTACTTCCCCTTATTCATATTACGGTATTGGCACCTTGAAGTTTCCCGGAACTTCTGAAAATCGTGCTATGGGCGGCCTTGGGATTTTTGCCGACAGTATCCACCTCAATCTCCAAAATCCCGCCAGCTTCTCCCACTTGAGGTTAGTAAATTATTCAATGGGCGCGAGCCACAGCGAAATAAAACAAAAAACCAACACGGCAAGTCAAAATACATCGACCACTACTCTCGATTATTTGGCATTAGGTATCCCGATGGGGAAATTCGGAATGGGTATAGGCTTGATTCCCTATAGTTCCGTGGGTTATCACTTTTACTCAGATTTGCCTGATGGACTTACCGAATATACAGGTACTGGCGGACTCAATAAAGCCTTTCTTTCCCTTGCATATCAGGTCACCCCTGAATTGAGTTTGGGCGTTGACAGCCATTACAACTTTGGGAAGATAGAAAACACTGCTGTTACACAAATCTCCTACCTACAGTATGGTTCCCGCGCATTTAACAGCTCCGAATTGTACGGGTTTAGCTTTAATTTTGGGGCCATGTACAAGCGAATGATAAACAATGATCTTGCGGTTTATGGATCTCTCACATATTCTCCCGGCACTAATTTCACCTCCGAAAACACGAGAAAAGTAGCAACGGTTTCGATACTTCCCACTGGAATATACACCGTAGATGAAAGAGAAGTCGAGGTGCCTAATACCAGCTTTACTTTTCCTTCCCAATTTAGCTTGGGCGTTGGAATCGAAAAGCCGAAACATTGGGCATTGGGTGCCGAATATACCAATCAGCAAACAAGCAATTTTACCAATAGGTCTTTTACAATTGAAAACATAAATTATAAGGATGCTTCCAAATTTAGGGTTGGCGGATATTTTATTCCTCAATACAATTCCTTTGGAAACTACTTTAAACGAATGGTTTACAGGGCTGGGATCCGCTATGAACAGACTGGCTTAAATGTGGCTGGACAAGATATCAATGAGTTTGGCATATCTTTTGGGTTTGGTCTCCCTGTTGGCCGCTTGTTCTCCAATGCAAACTTGGGCTTCGAGATCGGGAAACGCGGAACCACCGACTTTGGGCTGATTCAGGAAAACTTTTTTAATACATTCCTTAGTTTCTCATTGAACGACCGTTGGTTCGATAAAAGACTATATGATTAATACCACTAATAAAAATACCATGAAAACAAGATTTATTTTACTCCTTTCAATCTTATTGCTTTCTTCAGCAGGAAAAGCTTTTGCCCAGGCCCCAGATGACTGCGCCATTCAGTTATCATATTTTTCTGAACCGGCTAAAGTGCAGAATTATGAGGCCGCTCTTCCTTTTTACGATAAGTTGATAAAAGAATGTCCCAAATACAACTTGGCCATCTATCAGTACGCCGTAAAAATGTTTGAGTACTTTATTGATGAAAAAGGCGATAAGAGCAAGGTTAATGATCTAATCCAGGCTTGGCAGCTCCGTTTGGAAAACTTTCCCGAAAAAACTTCGGAAGGCGAAGTTCTCATGACCATAGCCCAGTTGAAGTTTGACCATAACATAGGGACCAATGCTGAGCAGTTTAAGTCTTTCGACGATGCCTTTAAAAAAGACCCCGATAATTTCACTAGTGGAAAAAGTCTTTATACTTATTTTTCTTTGGCGGTAGATCTATTTAACGAAGGGAAAAAAGATCTTCAGTATATCTTCCAACTTTATGATGTGGTAATTTCAAAAATCGATATAGAGAAAAATAATTTGGCCGAAAAACTAACCCCGCTTATGGATAAGGAGGAGGCCGGAAATGGAATGTCCGAAAGGGAGCAACGCGCCAAACAAGTATATGAAAACAACCTGGAAGTGTATGGCACTGTTGAAAGTAGCGTTAACGGAAAGTTAGGCCAACTGGCGGATTGCGAAAATCTTATTCCATTTTACGAAAAAGACTACGAAAACAAAAAGAACGATATAGATTGGATCAAGGCAGCCAGTAACAGACTCGATGCCAAAGATTGCGACACCAAGTTGTCGTCCAAATTGGCTGTTCGTCTTCACGAACTTGAGCCTAGCTCCACTTCTGCATACCTTTTGGGGAAACAAGCCGAATCTCAAGGCAAAGCTTCCAAGGCACTTGAATACTTTAACCAGGCTGCGGATTTGGAAAAAGACAATTCTAAAAAAGCGCGTATCTTTTTCAGTATCGCCGAGAACTACCGCAAAAAAGGAAGTTTTGGAACTGCCAGAAACTATTATAATAAAATGTTGGAAGTTAGACCCTCTGCCGGGATCGCCTATTACAGAATCGGTACTATGTACGCAGACAGCGCCAACAACTGTGGCACTACGGTATTTGAAAAAAGAGCCATGAACTGGCTCGCGGCAGATATGATGGACAAAGCGGCCAGAGTAGATGGAACTGTTGCGGCAAATGCCCGTGCAGCCGCTGCCGCCTACAGAGCACGTGCTCCACAAAAAAGCGATATCTTCAGTGAGGGAATGGCTGGAAAAACCATTACCTTTAACTGTTGGGTAGGTGGAAGCGTACGCGTTCCCAACCTATAAGAATGAAAAAAACTTTAAATATGTTTAAAAGCGTGATGGCCTTGGTATTTGCCATCACGCTTTTGGCATGTGATAATAATTATCAGATCAAAAAAAAGATGGGTCTTTCGGACAACGTACCTATGGCGGAAGGACGCAATATTAATTTTAAATATACCGACTCGGGGAAACTTGTTACCAATCTTCTGGCGGAAAAGCTACTGGATTATTCCAATCTTAAATTTCCTTATAAGGAATTCCCCAAAGGGGTAGAGGTCCATTTTTGGGATGAAAAAGGGGAAGAGAACACAGTAACCGCCAATTACGCCATACAATATGAAAAGACCGGTCTTATAGATTTACGCGAAAATGTAGTAGTGGTAACATCGGACAGCGTAATATTAAAAAGCGATCAACTTTATTGGGACCAAAAAAATGCCTGGGTGTTTACGGACAGGCCATACGAAATAAGGTTTAAAGATGGATCCTACAACCGAGGTGCCGTGGGTTTTGATAGCAATCAAGATTTTACTATCTTTTTGTCCAGGAAAAACCTAGGCGTACAACTAGTCGATAAAACCAAAACCCAAGATGTTAAATAAAATCTATAGACTTTTTGAATACTTCTATCTACTGATAGCCGTTTTTTTTATTTTTGAAACCTTCAACAATTGGACAGAACATCCAAATAGGGCGTATCTTTTCCTTTTCTTTGTGGCAGTTTCTATCTTTATGTTTTTCTTTAGAAGAAAATTCAGAAAGAAAATGGAAGATAGAAACAAATAGTTTAAATTTCAGCATCAGGATTTTCCGAGCCGCTTGCTATTGGACCTGGAAATACTTGCACTCAATAATAAATGGATTACGGCATTATCATCATAATAAGCATGCTCATCCTTTCCGCGTTTTTTTCGGGAATGGAGATAGCTTATGTTTCTTCCAACAAAATTCACATTGAAATTGAAAAGAAACAGAACAACTTCCTGTCAGGCATTCTAAAAAGACTCACAAAGCGCCCTTCAAAGTTTATCGCCACCATGCTCTTGGGAAATAATATTGCCCTAGTGATCTACAGTTTATTTATGGGCGAAATGTTGATGAGCTTTATCCCATCATTGGTAGGCTTTAGTGGTCTTTTGGTACAAACGATTATTTCGACAATTATTATTTTATTGACCGCCGAATTTTTTCCAAAAGTATTCTTCCAAATTTACGCCAACACATTGGTCAAAGTATTTGCGGTTCCAGCTTACTTCTTTTATGTCATTTTTTCTTTTATCTCAGAATTCGTAATATGGATTTCGGACCTTATCCTAAAATTGGTTTTTAAAACTGGAGGTGACACCGTACAACTGAGTTTCAGTAAACTGGAATTGGGCAACTACATTTCTGAACAAATGGAAGCCGTGGAAACCCGAGATGAGATTGACACGGAGATACAAATCTTCCAAAACGCCTTGGATTTTTCCGAGATCAAAACCCGGGAAGCCATGATTCCCCGTACCGAGGTAGTAGCGGTGGACATTGATACAACTCCCAAGGAACTAGCCAAAATATTTATCGAATCAGGACTATCGAAAATATTGATTTACAACGAAAATATTGATGACATTTTAGGCTACATACATTCCTTCGAACTTTTCAAAAAACCCGAAAACATTAAAAAAATATTGATGCCCGTTATCTTTGTGCCCGAAACCATGTTGGCCAAAGATGTGCTGAATGTCTTGAGCAAAAAACGAAAGAGCATCGCAGTGGTAATAGACGAATATGGTGGTACCAGCGGCATTATAACGGTGGAGGACATTATAGAGGAACTCTTTGGCGACATTGAGGACGAACACGACAGTGCCGCCCTGATCGAGGAAGAACTCGGAGAAGACCATTTTCGATTTTCGGCCAGATTGGAAGTTGATTATGTAAATGACACCTACAAACTGGATCTGGAAGAAAATGAAAACTATGAAACCCTTGGCGGACTGATCGTAAATTATACCGAAGAAATCCCTAACCGAGGAGAAACCGTTCAAATTGGAGACTTCGTTTTTACTATTCTCGAGGTTTCCAACACCAAAATTGAAATAGTGGAGCTCAAAATTGTTCCCCAAGATTAGAATCCCAACTAATCTGCAATTATTTCAATTTACTTTTTTATTAATGACAGGAAAATGCTATTTTCGCCCCCTGTAAATTCAATTAACCAATGGCAATCTTAAACAATATTAGAAAAAGGGGGATTTTCTTGATCCTTATCATCGCATTGGCACTATTCGCCTTTATTTTAAGTGATATTTTAACTTCCGGAGGGGGTGGCGGTCCTAAAGGGCAAAACAATATTGCTACCATCAATGGCACGGATATATCCCGCCAAAGTTTTATGGAGGAGGTAGAGACCATGCAAAGGAATATGGGACCTTCAGGAAGTACCGCACAAGCTATGAGCACGGTTTGGGATCGGGAATTACGCCGTGTAATCTTTGATGAGCAAATTGAAAAAGTAGGCATTTCCGTAGAAAAAGCCCAATTGGACAATGCTCTAAAGTCAGCCTTGGCCAACAATCCTACCTT
This sequence comes from Aequorivita sp., assembly GCA_049646885.1. GTDB lineage: Bacteria > Bacteroidota > Bacteroidia > Flavobacteriales > Flavobacteriaceae > Aequorivita. Next base: position 20,931 of record JBARWQ010000035.1, read on the forward strand.
CCTTAATGAAGCTGGGCAAGTAGATGACGGAAGAATTCAGGAATATATAGCCAGTATAAAAGCTTCCTCGCCCCAAATGTACCAACAGTGGATTCAGTTTGAGGAGAGTGCAAGTCAAGATATTTTGCTCACCACTTATTACAACCTGATCAGAGGAGGGCTTCGAAGCACTATTGCCGAAGGAGAGCAAGATTATCATTTCCAGAACGACAAAATCAATATCAACTATGCTCTCGTACCTTATAGCAAATTTGAGGATAGCGATTTTAAAGTTTCTGATGACGAAATAAAAAAATACGTTTCTGCCCATCCCAACGATTTTCAAACAGAGGCAAAAGCCGATTTGCAATATGTCCTTTTTTCTGAAGAGCCTTCACAAGGGGATATAGAAGCGGCGGAAAAAGCTACTGCCGCTCTTTTGGACAATCAGATTGTTTACAATCCGGAAACCCAAACCAACGACACTATTCCCGGTTTCAGAACCACAAAGGATTATGAAGAATTTGTCAACGCCAATTCCGATGAACCTTATTATGATGGCTGGACCTTTAAGAGCCAACTTCCGCCTACTTTGGCTGACACTCTCATGAATCTAAACACAGGAGACATTTATGGTCCTTTCAAATTGGAAAACACCTACAACCTAGTAAAGGTTTTGGAAACCAAGAAAACACCTGACTCTGCCGACTCCAAGCATATTCTTATCCGTTTTTTAGGAACTTTGCGCGCACCGGAAACAGTAACTCGTACCAAAGAAGAAGCTAAAAAATTGGCAGATAGCATTTTGGGCGTAGTCAGAAAAGACAAAACGAAATTTGCGGAACTAGCTTCTGAATTCTCAGACGACAGTTCCAAAGAAATGGGTGGAGAACTTGGAAGTTCTACTCCGGGTAGAATGGTTCCTCCATTTGATGAGTTCATTTTCAACAATCCTACCGGAACGATTGGAGTGATAGAAACCGATTTTGGATATCACGTAGTGGAGGTAGGAAAACAGTCCGAACCGAAAAAAGCTATTAAATTGGCTACCGTTACCAAGCATATTGAAGCATCGGAAAAATCAATAAACGATGTATTCTCCCAAGCTTCAAAATTTGAAGTTGCAGTACTAAAGGGTAATTTTGACGAAATAGCCAAAGATCAAAATCTCGATATACGACCAGTAAACAGAATCGGTATAATGGACGCAACCATTCCTGGTATCGAAAACAACAGAACCATGGTTAACTGGGCTTTTAATGAGGATACCAAAATTGGCGACACCAAGCGTTTCAGCATTCCTGATGGATACGTAATCGCACAGCTTACCCGTAAGAACCCAAAAGGTCTTCTTCCTGTTTCTGAAGCCCGTGCCATAGTGGAACCTATTCTTTTAAAGGAGAAAAAAGCCAAAAAAATCCGGGAGACTATCCAAGGAAGTACCATTGAAGAAATTGCAAAAAGCCAAGGGGTAGGCATTACTCCTGCCACTGACGTTACACTGGCGAGCCCTATGTTGGCTGGCAAAAGTGAACCCAAAGTAGTAGGATGGGCGTTTGGAACCAAAGCTGGGGAAACCACTCCACTTATTGATGGCAACGAAGGTGTATATATTGTAAAGGTTTTAGCGTTCAATCCAGCTCCTAACCTGGAATCGTATGTTAACCAAGCCAATCAACTTTCCGGAAGAGCTGCACCCAACGCACCCAACCAAGTGTTTAACGCACTTAAAAAGAAAGCGAAGATTGTTGACCACCGCGCCAACTTCTATTAACCAAAACGAATTAATTATTTTAGAAAAAACCTTGTTTCCATGCGGAGCAAGGTTTTTTTAGTTTTAAAATTAAGACTAAAATGTGCGATAAAGGAAATAAACCTTTAATTTTAGACTTGAATTATTTTTAATATAGAATACAATGAGCAACGACGAGATTTTAAAATCCATATCTGATAAATACAATCATCTAGGCGAAAAACCGGAAACCTATCTCAAGGGCCTCTTACAAGCAAAGCCAATAACCTATTGGGATTATATTCAGGTGGACACCCTTCTGACCCTTCAAAAAACCCTGACGGATTTTAAGGATGAAGAAATATTCGTGATGTACCATCAAGTAACCGAACTTACCCTAAAGATGATGGTCCACGAAATAAAACAACTTTCCGAAGGAGAAAATCTGGCGGAAGAAGTTTGGATAAATAAACTGGAGAGATTAAAAAGATACACCCGAATGTTGATTACCTCCTTCGATATTATGAAGTATGGGATGAGCTACGACGATTACAACGTGTTTAGGGACACCCTGACCCCCGCCAGTGGCTTTCAGAGTGCCCAATTTCGAGTATTGGAGCTCTATTGCACACGACTCCCTAATTTGATCAACAATCAAGGAAGGGAACGTCTTCCTTCCGAGCCGACACTAGAAGATTATTTTGAAAACATCTATTGGAAAGATGCAGGATTGGACCGACGAACGGGAAAAACCACCTTGACTTTGCGACTCTTTATTGAGAAATATGAAAAAGAATTTAAACGACTAGCCATCGAAGTGAAAGGAAAAACCTTGGAGGAACGGGTAGCCCAAATGCCAAATCCATCACTTGAACTAAAAGAAAAACTGAAACAGTTCGATCATTTTTACAATGTGGCTTGGCCCATTGTCCACTTAGATACAGCACAACATTTCTTGGATAGCAAGGGTGAAACCAAAGCTGCCACCGGTGGTTCGGAGTGGAAAAAATACTTGCATCCCAAATATCAACAGCGTAAATTCTTCCCGAATTTATGGACGGAGGAAGAAAAAGAAAACTGGGGCTCAGAAAATTAACTTTTATTTAAATTGATTTTATTATGGAAATCAGAATCAAGAGGGTTTATGAGAAAGCATCAAAAGACGACGGTTTCAGAATATTGGTTGACCGAATTTGGCCGCGAGGCGTAAGTAAGGAAGAAGCACATCTGGACGAATGGATGAAGGATATTGCCCCCTCCACTCCTCTTCGGAAATGGTTTGACCACAAAGAGGAGCGCTTTGATGAGTTTTCAAAAAAATATAAGCAGGAACTCAAAAACTCTCCAGATTTAGTACAGGAAATACTGAAAATGGCTAAGGAGAAACCCCTGATGCTAGTTTATAGCGCTAAGGATGAGGAACACAATCAGGCCGTCGTATTAAAAAGTTTTCTCGAAGAACAATAGATGTTTATTGACATTTTCCTTTTTAAAATCAAGATTATAGTTTAGAATGAAATATATATTTACCCTTCTTTTTACCTTTTTATCAATAACCATCCACTCGCAAATCCTCAATGCTGAATCCCTCAGAAAAGTAACCGATACCTCGGGTTTCTCTGGCTCTGCAAGTTTTGATTTTTCCATAAAACGGGATATAAACGATTATTTCGGCCTTAGCAACAGTGTCCATCTTCAATATAAAATGAAGAAACATCTGGTCCTGTTGAAAAACGATATAGAACTCAAAAACATCGAAGGCAACAAGTTTGAGAATGCCGGCATCACCCACCTCCGGTACAACTATCGTTTTCATCCCAGAATAGCTTGGGAAATTTTTGGACAAGTCCAATACAACAAGGTCTCCAAAATAAATTTTCGGGGATTAGTGGGAACCGGGCCAAGGTTTAAACTCACCACTTCCGAAAAATACAAGGTATATCTAGGGACCCATATTATGTATGAACAGGAAGAATTAAGTGACGGCGTTACTCCACTACAACGGGAAATGCGTGGCACAAGCTATCTTACCGTAAGTCTATATCCAACAGATAACATTAGATTTATCAGCACCACCTATTACCAACCGTTGCTTCGAAATTTTGAGGATTACAGAATTTCAAATCAAAGTTCTCTGTTAATAGACCTATTTGCAAACTTCGCATTTAAAACAAGTTATACCTTTACCTTCGACGAATATCCCGCCGAGGGCATTCCCAATTCGCAATACAGTCTTACCAGTGGCGTTGTCTATTCTTTTGATTAAATTTGTTAATCTGTTGTAAGTAACCCAGATTATTGGGGTCTATTTCTATATTTACAAGAATGGAAACCAGTGAACAGTTAATTTCGCATCTATAAACAACCTTATGGCATCAAATAATTATTACGACCCTGCCGACTTGAGAAAATTCGGCAATATCACCGAATGGAGTAAAGAACTCGGCGAAAAGTTTTTTGAATACTACAATAAAGTATTTGAAGAAGGCGCTTTGACCGCACGGGAAAAATCGCTCATAGCCCTTGCCGTTTCACATACGGAGATGTGTCCCTATTGTATTGATGCTTATACCAAGGACGGACTTCAACGCGGCATTACCAAAGAGGAAATGATGGAAGCGGTACACGTAGGGGCTGCCATCAAAAGTGGGGCAAGCTTAGTGCACGGAGTCCAAATGATGAATAAGGTCAATAAATTGGAAATGTAGAGGCTCGATGCATTGTGCCCCAACAGAATTTTCAAAATGATAATTTGGAAGGTAAACTTAAAAATCTCTATGCAAAAAGAAAAAAAAGCAAAGCTACAATCCCTTCATAAACGAAAAAGCAATCTCGCCCAATCGGATACCCAGCTTGAAAAACTTTCAAATGGAGTTTTCGCAAATGGAGAGTTTCCCACTTTTGTCCAAAAAATAAAGGAAAGCGACGAATTTCCCTTGCGGCCCAATAAGTTGGAAATCCTTCAGATAAATCTTGGCTATATGTGCAATCAAGTTTGCGCACATTGTCACGTGGATGCTGGTCCAGATCGCCAAGAGATTATGGCGAAGGAAACCATGGAGCAATGTTTGGCAGTAATACGGAACACCTCGGCACATACCTTGGATCTTACCGGAGGCGCGCCGGAAATGAACCCCAATTTCCGATGGTTTGTGGAAGAGGCCGCTAAAGCAGGTGTCGAGGATTTTATTGTTCGCAGCAATTTGACCATCATTCGTGCAAATAAAAAATATTACGATCTTCCACATTTTTTTAAACAACACAACGTTCACGTGGTCAGCAGTATGCCACACTGGACTCGTGGCAAAACAGATAGTCAAAGAGGTTCCGGAGTTTTTGATCAATCCATAAAAGCGTTACAAGAACTCAATGCGGTGGGATATGGAATGCCAAAAAGTAATCTTCAATTGGATTTGGTTTACAACCCGAGCGGTGCCTTTTTACCGGGAGACCAAAAAAGTATGGAACAGGATTTTAAAAAAGCTTTATATGAAGATTTTGGAATTCAGTTTCATCAACTTTTTTCCATTACCAATCTTCCAATTTCACGGTTTTTGGACTACCTCATCGCCTCCGGAAATTACGAGGATTATATGTATCAATTAGTTGAAGCCTACAACCCGTCAGCCGTAAAAAACGTGATGTGCCGAAATACACTTTCCGTGAGTTGGGATGGCTTTTTGTATGATTGTGATTTTAACCAAATGCTGGAATTAAAAGTGGCCAGTAAAGTGCAACATATTTCAGGATACAATGAAGAAATACTGCAGGACAGAAACATAATAATCTCGCAACATTGTTACGGATGTACCGCGGGTGCCGGAAGTAGTTGCCAAGGGGCTGTTACGGGCTAACAATCAATAATTTAGACAAGACCTCACAGGTTTTTGAAACCTGTGAGGTCTAACGCTTCTCATGAGATACTATTTTTTCATAATAATTTCTATCTTTTTCCTCGGAACTGCGGCCGGACAGGATTCTTTAGAAAAGATCTTAGATCGGTATAATTCCCACAGTATTCCCTATATGTCGGTTGAGCAACTCCAAATGTTTCAAAGGACCGACAGCATAATTATTCTAGACGCCCGCGAAAAGGTGGAATTTGATGTTAGCCATATTTCATCAGCCAAAAATATTGGTTTTGACAATTTTTCTTCAGATGAAAAATTGCTTCAGAAAATAAATAAAGATGCACAAATAATCGTCTATTGTTCCATAGGAATTCGGTCGGAAAAAATTGCTGAAAAATTGAAAAAGGGGGGCTTTACCAACGTCAAAAATTTGTACGGTGGTATCTTTGAATGGAAAAACAAAGGCTTCCAAGTTGTTGATTCCACAGGCAAAAAGACCGAAAATGTCCATGTCTTTTCCGAAAGGTGGAGCCAATGGCTACATGTAGGAAATCCTGTTTATTGAACATAAAAACTGACCACTAACCTGCAAGATATTCCCAACTTTTTCTGCGGAGCTCCTTGTAGGCCTGACTTTTAAAAAACGAGAATGGCTTTATTAACTTCAAAAGACACGAATAGCGACAAGGAAATGGCCTTCGATTTCCATTTCCCCACTTCCAAAAAAGCACTGATTATCTTCACTAGAAATCCAGAACTAGGGAAGGTAAAAACCCGTTTGGCAAAAATAACAGGCGATGAAAGTGCGTTGAATATTTATAAATTCCTAGTGCAGCATACCGTCGAAATCACCAGGAATTTGAATGTGGATAAATATGTTTTTTATTCTGAAGAAATCCATAAAAATGATGTTTGGGATTCTGATATTTTCAGAAAAAGATTGCAATCGGGAAATGATTTGGGTGAAAGGATGCACAATGCTTTTGTAGAGGTCTTCAATATGGGCTACCAATTTGCCATTATAATTGGTTGTGATATGTTTGATTGGGAAAGAAAGGATTTGGAAACTGCTTTCGATGCCTTACAAACCAATGATTTTGTAATCGGCCCAGCAATGGATGGAGGATATTATCTCTTGGGAATGAAAGAACGCCACGAAATTATATTTCAAAATAAAAACTGGAGCACCACCTCGGTTCTGGAACAGACTTTGAATGATTTACAAGATGAAAATTATCTGCTTCTTAAAGAACGAAACGATATCGATTATTATGAGGATATTAAGGATCAAGAAATCTTTCAACAATTTTTACCGGAAAATTTAAAACAAGTCTTATGAAATATATAGAAGAAGCTGTTGCCTACTTGAAGCAGCGAGGTTTTGACCAACCTGAGGTCGGGATAATCCTCGGATCAGGACTGGGAAGGATTCTGGAAAACATGGAGATTGAAAAACAAGTCAGTTATAACCATATTCCAAATTTTCCAACCGCTACGGTAGAATTTCACAGAGGTAAATTGATTTACGGCACTTTAGGGAATAAAAAAGTGGTGGTAATGCAAGGACGCTTCCATCTTTACGAAGGCTATGGTCTGCGCGATATCACTTTCCCCGTAAGGGTAATGCATTTGCTTGGCATTAAGAAACTTCTGGTAAGCAATGCTGCGGGTGCCATAAACCTAAATTTCAAAAAAGGGGAATTGATGCTTCTGGACGACCATATCAATCTTCAAGGTAGCTCACCCCTCGCTTTTAAAGGTGTTGAGCATTTAGGAGAACGTTTTGTGGATATGAGCGCACCCTACAATCCTGAAATGAACCTTCAACTGGAACGTATCGCTTCCAAAAAAAACATCAAACTTCACAAAGGAGTTTATGCGAGCGTGGTCGGACCACAATTGGAAACTCGTGCCGAGTATCGATATCTGAAAATTATCGGCGCCGATGCCGTTGGTATGAGCACCGTGCCCGAGGTGATTGTCGCCAACCATCTATGTTTACCTGTATCCGCCGTATCAGTTCTAACCGATGAATGCGACCCAGATAATTTAAAACCAGTAAACATTAAAGAAATTTTGGCCCTGGCAGCCAAGGCAGAACCGGATTTGATTACTTTGTTTACGGAACTGATAAAAGAATTGTAAAAAAAATAAATTATAACAAAACCTATCAGGTCTCGGAGACTTGATAGGTTTGATTCGAAATTAAATGGAAAAATACTTCACCATATTCAAGGATTCATATTATGGGTATTTCAATTATCTATGGAGTGAAATAACCAGTTTCCATTGGGAAAACTACTTTTATGGATTGATTTTGGTCTCTCTATTGGTATGGGGATTGGAGCTTCTTTTCCCTTGGAGAAAAGATCAAAAGGTATTTAGAAAAGACTTTTGGTTGGATACTTTTTATATGTTCTTCAACTTCTTTTTGCTGAATTTAATCGTACTGATATTTCTCTCAAATGCCACAGCGGAATTGTTTAACGACATATTGGGTCTTGTAGGCTGGCAATTATCCAACTTCCAAGTTTTGGATCTAAATGCACTTCCATTCGGATTGGGACTTTTGATTTTCTTTTTGGTGACCGATTTTGTGCAGTGGAATACGCATAGGTTGTTGCATCGTGTCCCCTTCCTCTGGAATTTCCACAAGGTGCACCATTCCGTTACTGAAATGGGGTTTGCCGCACATTTGCGTTATCACTGGATGGAGCCTGTGGTTTATAAATCCATACTCTACATTCCCTTGGCAATCATTGGAGGCTTTAATGTGGAAGCAGTTGCAATAGTGCATTTTACTTCCCTTGCCATAGGCCATTTAAACCACGCCAACCTTGGATGGGATTATGGCATATTAAAGTATGTCTTAAATAATCCCAAGATGCACATTTGGCATCACGCGAAGGAATTACCTGAAAACAAACAGTACGGTGCCAACTTCGGCCTCAGTTTAAGTGTGTGGGATTATGTATTCAACACCCACCATCTACCCTACGATGGTAGGGATATCGAACTTGGTTTTGAAGGAGATGAAGAGTTTCCAAAGGATTTTGCAAAACAGATTATCTATCCCATTAAATCCAAATCTTCCAAAACAGAATAGAAATAATTTAAAATGAAGGGATTTTTCAATATTGGCACTTTTGTTTTAGCGGCTTTAACTTTATATAGCTACAATCTTTTTTCAGTTGGAGGATTAAGCAGCCATGGACGGCCAATAAAAAAAATAGAAACCGAACTCATCTCCACTACAGCCAACTCGGCTGATAATATAGATCATTCGCAATGGGACAAACTGCTTAAAAAACATGTGGACAAACAGGGATTTGTGGATTATGCAGGCTTTAAAAGGGATGTTGTTGCCTTAGATACCTATTTAGAAATGCTTTCCAAATATGAACCTGGCAAGGCTTGGAGGGCGCAAGAGCTGCTGGCATATTATATCAATCTTTACAATGCAGGCACCGTAAAATTGATAGTGGAAAATCACCCTGTAAAAAGCATTAAGGATATAAGTCGCCCGTGGGGAAAAGATAGAATTTCCATTGGCGATAAAAAGATTTCCTTAGATGTGATTGAACACGGCATTCTTCGAAAGATGAACGAACCCAGGATCCATTTCGCCTTAAATTGTGCTTCTATTTCCTGTCCAAAACTTTTAAACGAAGCTTATACTGCAAGTAAAATAAACGAACAGCTTGAGCGTGTCACCAAGGAATTTATCAACGGCGGCAAAAACTATATTTCTGCTTCAAACCCACAAATCTCCTCCATTTTTGATTGGTATAGAAAAGATTTTAAAGTGAATGGGAAAACAGATGTTATTGCTTTTATAAATCGGTATTCCAAAGTCAAGATAAATCCAAATGCGAAGATTTCTTATATGAAATACGATTGGAATTTGAATGGGAAATGAGATTTTAGTAGTGGGTAGTGGGTAGTGGGTAGTGGGTAGTGGGTAGTCGGTAGTCGGTAGTCGGTAGTCGGTAGTCAAAAATAAAAAGCCTAGCGACTTTGAGTCTTGGGGATATAAACATTGTTTTTTTTAACTTGAAACCTGAAACAAGAAACCTTTCAATGCTTTCCATCATCATTCCCATATTGAACGAATCCAAAACCATAGAGGAAGCAATTCGTGCTGTATTAAAAAATCTTTCAGGGAAAATTGAAACTGAAATTATTCTGGTGGATGGTGGTAGTGATGATGGGACAGTTGAGAAAATTGAATCAATTATATCCAATCTATCGGAATCTAGAAAGCTTTTTTCAATTCACTTGCTTCATTCCCCAAAAGGTCGTGCAAAGCAGATGAATTTAGGAGCGGAAAATGCCAAGTTTAAAATCCTATACTTCCTTCACGCCGATTGCTTTCCTCCAAAAGATTTCGACAAACATATTTTAAAGGAAATTGAAAAAGGAAATCCGGCAGGTTGTTTTCGAATGCAATTTGACAGCACACATTGGTGGCTACGGTTGGCAGGATGGCTGACACAATTCAATTGGAAAATCTCTCGAGGAGGCGACCAAAGCCAATTTATAACAAAAGATCTTTTTGAGGAAATTGGCGGTTTTGATGAGAACTATATTATTTACGAAGACAATATTTTGATAAGTGAGCTTTATAAACGTAAGAAATTCGTTGTAATTCCGCATTCGCTTACCACCTCAGCCAGGCGATATAGGGAACACGGGATTTGGGTTTTACAATATCATTTCTGGAGGATTCATTTAAAGAGACGGATGGGGGCGGATGCTGGGGAATTATATGATTATTATTCGAAACACATAGTAAATATGAAGACCTGACAGGTTTTAAAAACCTGTCAGGTCTGAGAGTTCTACATCCCCGAAATCACCTTATTCTTCGGAAGTTTCACTGAATAAGAAACAATCAACTTCTTAGTTTCACCGGGTCTTAAACTAAGATTCCAACTCAGCTCCCCCTTGTCGTTATCTACTTTCGCATTGGAAGTTTCCAAAAGCTTGATTTCGATATCCTTTTCTGTCGATAATGGGAATTGTTCCTTTACCTCAATATCCACCGCCTCTTTTCGGGAATTTCTAACGGAAATCTCATAAGTGTAAATTCGTTTTTGAGAACCTCCAAAAAAGGAAGTACTTCCTTCTTCATTGATTCTTTCGCGTTTAGTTGTAATACGCTCATCTCTTCCCAAACTCAGCGTCAAAGTATCCTCGGTGGAATTTGGATTTATAAAAGAACTTCCAGCAAAGTTGTTGTCGATTATCAAATTGGCATTCCCAGGTAAGAGATTGTATTTCTGCCAATCCGAAACCTTGGCTACCAAGAAAGCCGCATCGTCCAATCTAGGAGCAGTAAAGTAAGAATATTTTGCGGGGAGTTGATACTGCTTCAACTGCACAGCCTGTGGTTTTTGATTGGTATATATGTCATAAGGCGTATTCACTACAAAAGATGTAGTCAACTGATTTTCTTCAACTATTGCCATATCGTTACTTGGAGCACTTTCCGGCACACTTTCCATTTTTACCCCCGCCACTTTCCCTGGCAATCTTTGGTTAAGCACAATAGCTTGTTGAAAACCAACCCACCAAGGATTCAATTGAGGCGCATTGTTATTACGTCTTGGATTTCCACTGGAGAAAGCCATTTTTATCTGCTTCCAGTCAATTCCCGTGTTTTGGGACACGTTGGCTTTATATACAAGTTGCACGGGTTCATTCAAATTATCCACTCTAACTTCATAAAAAGGAGTCCAAGACACATTATCGGAAAAGTAATTGATATCAAAATTCGTCTTTACCGGCTGACTCGCATTCATTCGAACTACCAATTGTCCCGCATTTTGGCCGCTTCCGCCAGCTTCTTGCATTTGCTTTTTAAGTTTATCAACGGTTTTTTGTTGCTCCTCTTCCTTGGATTTTAACTTTATAATATTGGCTGCCAAAACCTTATATTCTTCCCGATAATATTTTATCATGGCCGCCATGCTGGCTGGCGAAACTCCACTTTGCCCTCCAAATTTTCGATTTTCCTCCAGCAGTGCCAAGGTGCTCTCCTCCCCTTTTCGGGCATTGGACATAGCATCTAGAATTTCTTTGGCGTCTTCATATTTTTTCTTTAGTTCCACATATTGCGAACTTTGATTCTCACCCTTCACCAAATAATCCCTTTCAAAAGAAACAGAAAGAATTGTTATATGGTTACTTTCACTGGTTACGCGAATGCTTTGTGGATCGACATTCTTGGCAATTTGGTTGATGACGAGTTCCGAATTCCCGCTTGGAATTGCCAGTTGTTTGGCGGTGTGGTGCAAACTGGCGCCGCGACCATAAATAGTGGCGTCCAATAAGGAAGCGTTGGTTTCTAATACAGTTTGGGCATTAGTCAATTGCACACTCGAGATTAAAAGAAGAAAAATCAGTGCCGGAAATAATTGTGAAGAGGTTTTCATAATATATATTTAATTTGAGCCTAGAGGATAGTCAATTTTTATGCCGCGCTTGGAATCTAATATCTTTTCACTCTTAATCCTCCTCAATAAAAATAGACAAATCAGACTAACTTCTTATTTACAATTTCAAAAATTGATAGTTAAATTTTAAAGTTAACACCCCTCACCCATTCATCCACAAGGAAAATGTTTAAATTTAAAAAATCTCCAATCTTGGGGTCATTTCATAATATGGAACACATTGTCATCATCGGAAACGGCATTGCAGGCATTACCGCTGCCAGACATATTCGGAAACTTTCGAACAAACGGATAACCATCGTTTCCGCTGAGGCTGATCACTTTTTCTCCCGTACGGCACTGATGTACGTATTTATGGGCCATATGCGCTGGCAGGACATTAAACCTTACGAAGATTGGTTTTGGAAAAAGAACCGATTGGAATTGAAAAAGGAGTATGTGGAAAATGTGGACACCGATGAGAAAACGCTTCATTTTAAAGAAGGTGATTCTATTACCTATGATAAACTGATAATTGCAAGCGGTTCAACTACCACCACTTTTGGATGGGAAGGTTTGGAGTTAAACGGCGTTCAGGGAATGATTTCAAAACAAGATTTGGAATTACTGGATAAAAATGCGCCAAACAATAAAGAATGTCCCGATGCCGTGATTATAGGCGGCGGATTGATTGGTGTAGAAATGGCAGAAATGCTTAGAACCCGAGATATAAAAGTCACAATGCTGATTCGCGAACCCGCTTTTTGGGAAAATGCGCTTCCTCTTCCAAATTCAAAAATGCTTTCACGACATATCAAATCGCACGGGGTGGATTTAAGGCATCATTCCCATTTGGATAAAATTCTGGGTGATGACAACGGAAGGGTTCGTGCTGTATTGACCACTTCAGGAGAAGAAATTCCTTGCCGGGTTGTGGGAATTGCGACCGGAGTAAAACCCAATATTTCCTTTCTGAAAAATTCGAAAATTGAAACCGATAGAGGAATTCTGGTAAACAGAAGTTTGGAAACCAATATTCCAGGAGTTTACGCCATTGGGGATTGCGCACAACAGCGTCAGGCAATTGACCAAAGACCGGCAATCGAAGCCGTTTGGTACACCGGTAGAATGATGGGCGAAACATTGGCACAGACCATCTGCGGCAATCCATTTGAATATAATCCCGGCCACTGGTTCAACAGTGCCAAGTTTTTTGACATTGAATATCAAACCTACGGATGGGTTCTTCCGAAGGAGAGAAGAAAAGAATATGAGGAACACTTCCATTGGAAATGCGGGAGTGATTTAAAGGCTATTACAATTGCTTATAATAGGGATAATGGTCAATTTCTGGGAATAAATACTTTCGGAATTCGAATGAAACAAGAGGTTTTTGATAGATGGTTAAATGAAAAACGAAGTGTGGACTATGTAATTGAGAATTTGAAAGAAGCTAATTTTGATCCGGAGTTTTTTAGGAGGTATGAAGAAGAGATTAGGACAAAATATGAATCATTAAGAGGGATTATAAATGAATAAAGACCCAACAGCTTCCAAACTGTTAGGTCTTAAAAATAATCATGAAAAGAAAAATATTTATTTAAAAGCAATATTTTTAAAAAGCTAAAACTTAATTAGCCGCAACCTTTAAAGAATTCTCTAGCACCCTGGCTTGCAGGAATAATATGTTGTTTTCAAGATGTATGTGTAAATGTAAATCATCCTGAAAATCTCTTAACAGTTCGAAGGCCACTTTATAAGTATTGCAGCCATCTGCTGGTGTTGTGAAGTTGTCTGACAGCCTAGCCATTTCTCTGAATCTAACTCCCTCGTCATCATGTTCTTCCATCAATTTAGCAATAGGGCTGTCGATTGACTCATATCCTTCCGGTTTAGTGGGAAGTTTCCCAGTTTCGTTCGCTTCAAACATTCTTTTGATATAAGGGAAAAATATTCCTTCTTCCTCTACCATATGACTGAGAAGATTTTCAGACGACTCTTTAAACAATTGTTTAATTTCAAATAGTTCGGGATGTCTTTCCCCGTGTACATTGGCAATTTTGTCCAAATAGAAATTTATGACTGGAGATTTTTCGGTTACGTATCGATGATGTTTTTTCTCAATATAATCAATTAATAAATCCAAGGGCCAGGATTTATAATCGATACTTTGGGCTGACTTAGTTTGGGATATTGATGCCAAATCACTTAGCAGGGCTTCTTTATCAATTTGTTCCTGAGCACAAACATCGTCGATAGTACGATTTCCGCGGCAGCAAAAATCAATTCCATATTTAGAAAACACTTCAGCTGTTTTGTAATCATCCGCAACAAATTCTTGAATTAATTTTTGAGGACTTATTGTATTGACCATAATTATGAATTTTTATTTTATTTTTTTAAACTATTTCTACCGATAACGGATTTTTTTTATAAAGCAAAGATAAATAAATATATCTAATTACGGACAATATTGTCCGTAATTAGGTTTTTCGATTTAAACCGTTGTGGTTGGAATTATTGTGAAGAGTGCCAATAGAAACCTCTTCTGCTAACATATACGTGAAATAGGTGATATTAGAATATTAAAATCATCCTATTCCAGATCTTGGGAAACCATCGGAAAAATATTGGTGGGCAGTATTCAAATCGATAACTTTACGGGAATGATTCTAGATGATTTTACTTTTGTGGACTATGTGGTGAGAAATTTGAAAAGAGGCAAATTTCGATCCGGAGTTTTATAGGAGGTATGAAGGGGAGATTAAGAAGAGGTTTTTTAAAGTACGAGAAAAAGTTTAAACTTAGATCAAAAAAAACTAATATGAGCACAATCCAAAGAAATATGTCTCTTGCGGGAGAGCCGCCAAAAACGATAAATGCCCAACAGAAGATAGCATCAGCTATAGGATTATTGGGCTTGATGGTATTGGTTTTGGCTATTTTCAATGTTAATTTTCCAAATAAGAGCTTATGGCTCACGGGGTCGTTGACGGCTATTGCCGCTGGGACTATTTGGTTTTCCATAGCTGCCTACGCAGATAAAATCCCTGGAATAAAAAACGATGGCATTTACTTTAAGTCTCTTTCCTCGCGTGGTTTTTGGGCGTGGATTCTGGGAATTGGGCTAACGCTTTTTTATATGCTTCTCTATTGGTTTCCGCAATATTTGGGTTTGTCGGAATCTGGAAATAATACTGGAATCGTCGCTCTTTTTGATCCCCTAAGCCAATTTATAAGTGGCAATCCCGCGAGTCAATGGTTTGTTTATGGCACGCTTTATACTTTGGCGATTTTAGCTTTTGGAATTAAATTTCTTATGAAATACCGCCATAATCGATATGAAAGACTGCGCACGTTTTCTGTTATGTTCTTCCAACTTGGGTTCGCATTTTTGATTCCGGAACTGATGCTTCGATTAAATAGCGAAACTTTTTCCCTCCCCTACTACGACCTTAAGAATATCTGGCCGTTGAACTATTACAATTTTGAACAATACAGAGTAGATGACTTTATTTCCGCAGGAGATATCGGGATAGGGTTATTAATTTTTGGAGTTGCTTCAATTTTGATAATTACTCCGATCTTAACCTATAAATACGGAAAACGTTGGTACTGCAGTTGGGTGTGTGGTTGTGGCGGTCTAGCCGAAACTGCTGGCGACCCATTTAGACACTTAAGCGACAAACGTGTGGTGGCGTGGAAAATTGAACGTTGGGTTGTCCACAGTGTCTTGGTATTCGTGGTGTTGATGACTACATCTGTAGTCTATAGTTATTTGGGCGACGACAGTTCAAAATATTGGCTGACGAAAACTACTTTTCTCATAAGCGTAACGGTATTGCTCACCGCTGTTTTTCTATGGATTTGGATTTATAAGCGGGAAGAATTAAAAAAGGATGCCAAGATTGGCGCCGTAGGATATTTCGTCATTATTATTGCCCTTGTTCTTCTCCACTTTAGCACTGGCAACAAACTCTTTCTCTTTGATACCGAAACCTTGCGGGCGTCGTATGGGTTTTTGATCGGTGCAGTTTTTAGCGGGGTTATTGGCGTTGGATTTTACCCCATCTTCGGAAATCGGGTTTGGTGCCGATTTGGTTGCCCGATGGCGGCCATACTCGGAATTCAGCAACGACTCTTTTCGAAATTTAGAATTACCACGAATGGTGGACAGTGCATCAGTTGCGGGAATTGCTCGACCTATTGCGAAATGGGAATCGACGTTCGCGCTTATGCCCAAAAAGGAGAAAACATTGTCCGCGCTAGCTGCGTTGGCTGTGGGATATGCGCTGCCGTTTGTCCGCGTGGGGTCTTGAATCTTGAGAATGGGTCTTTGAAAAAACGAATTAATCCCAACGAGATTTTGTTGGGGAATGATGTAGATTTGATGAAATTTGTAAATAAGTAAGTACGGAATTAGACCCCAAAGGTTTTAAAAACCTTTGGGGTCTGGACGTCAACTCAGTATGAACAAAACCATCAAAGTAATCATCCCCGCCTTTAACGAAGAAATGTCCATCGGAAAAGTGATAGCCGAAATTCCGGATATCGTTTCAGAAATAATTGTGGTGGACAACAATTCCGCAGATAGCACTTCAGAAGTTGCGGAAAATGCTGGTGCTACCGTTCTTTTTGAAAAACGAAAAGGTTATGGATACGCCTGTCTAAAAGGAATGCATTACATTTCAGAAGCACAACAAAAGCCAGATATTATAGTTTTTCTCGATGGTGATTATAGCGATTATCCTGCGGAACTCACAAAAATCGTCACTCCCATTATTGAAGAGGACATCGATTTTGTCCTTGGGTCGCGAGTAAAGGAGTTAAGGGAAGATGGATCGATGACTTTTCCACAGCGCTTTGGAAATGGATTGGCAACCTCCTTGATGAAACTTTTTTTTAATTCAACTTTTACAGATTTGGGACCATTCAGAGCTATTAAATACGATAAATTATTAGCCTTGGAAATGGAGGATAAAACATACGGCTGGACCGTGGAAATGCAGTTAAAGGCATTAAAAAAGAAATATACTTACAGAGAAATCCCAGTGCCATATAGAAACCGGATTGGCGTTTCAAAAGTATCGGGCACAGTAAAAGGCGCTACAATGGCGGGCGTGAAAATATTGGGATGGATCTTTAAATACAGCTTTAAGAAATGATCCTTGAAACTATAATTATCCTCGTTTATTCGGTCGCACTCCTCCTCATATTTCTTTATGCACTGGCGCAATTAAACCTGCTTTTCAATTATCTAAAAGCAAGAAAAAAACACCAAAATGCAGTAGTCTTTGACTTTTCAAAAGAAGAGGAAATTCCTTATGTAACCATCCAATTGCCCGTTTATAACGAATTATATGTGATGGAACGTTTGCTGGATAATATCGCGCTTATGGATTATCCTAAAGACAAATTAGAGATCCAAGTTCTGGACGACAGTACAGACGAATCTTTTGGAACAACTGCTGAACACATTCATCGGCTACAAACGTCTGGCTTGGACATCAAACACATTTCTCGTGTAAATCGGGAAGGTTTTAAAGCGGGCGCCTTAAAAGAGGGCTTGAAAACTGCGAAAGGAGAATTCATCGCTATTTTTGATGCGGATTTTCTTCCGAAGAAAGATTGGTTAAAAAATACGATTCCTTACTTCAAGGATCCTGAAATCGGCGTGGTGCAAACACGTTGGGGACATTTAAATCGGGATTATTCCATCCTTACTCGGGTGCAAGCTTTTGCTTTGGACGCGCATTTCACTTTGGAGCAGGTGGGTAGAAACAGTAAGGGACATTTCATCAACTTTAACGGGACGGCCGGAGTTTGGCGGAAGGAGTGCATTACGGATGCCGGCAATTGGGAAGGCGATACTTTAACCGAAGATTTAGACCTCAGCTATAGAGCGCAACTTAAGAACTGGAAGTTCAAATATTTGGAAGAGGTGGAAACTCCTGCGGAATTGCCCGTAGTTATCAGCGCTGCGCGTTCGCAACAATTTAGATGGAACAAGGGCGGCGCGGAGAATTTTCAGAAAATGGCGAAAAGAGTTTTTAAAAGTGAAGATATTTCGTTTAAAACCAAGATCCATAGTTTTTTGCATTTGCTAAACAGCACTATGTTTCTGAATATTCTGATAGTCGCTATCTTAAGTATTCCGATGCTTTATATTAAAAACGAATACGAACATTTAAAGATTTATTTCTTCGTGATGAGCTTTTTTGTGATCAGTACACTTATCTTTTTTATCTGTTATTGGTTCACCTATAAATCTATTTATGGCGGAGGATTTAAGGGGTTTTTGAAATATATCGCTATGTTTTTTACTTTCTTTTCAGTGGCGATGGGGTTTTCGCTTCACAATTCAATTGCAGTTTTGGAGGGACATTTTGGAAAGAAAAGTGAATTTATTCGTACTCCGAAATTCAATCTAGGCGATTTGAACACAAATTGGAAAGAGAATAAATACCTCTCCAAAAACATTTCTGCCAATGTTATCCTTGAGGGATTGCTGATGCTGTATTTCGCATTTGGAATGTACAGTGCTTTTGTGGTTGGTGACCAAGGTGGGGATTTTGGACTTTTCCCGTTTCACTTGATGTTGTTTTTGGGTTTTGGGTTTGTGTTTTTTAAATCGATATTATCGAAGGTTTAAGGATGGGGTTAACCACAAAGGACACGAAGAAGGCACAGAGTTCACAAAGGGATGGACTAGATTTGTGAATACATACAAGAACGTAGGACTGAATGACTTAGGATATAGTAGTTTACAATGAAACGTCTTATGTCCTACGTCTTAAAGCGAAGCGGTCTTAAGTCTTTTCTATATACCCTTTTACAACCTCCATATCCAAACCGCCATAATTGCCACTGCTCATCAACAGCAAACAAGAATTTTCATAATCTTGGGTGTAGAGATAGGTTTTAAAATCTGCGGGATTTGTAAAAACGACTAAATCATCACGATCAAAAGCTTCTTCTATTTGCTCTTGTTTAATCTCTTCCAATTTCTTGATCATCACCGCATGAGGAGAGTAGAACACCACAGCAGTATCAGCCGAATCAAGCGTGCCGCGATATTCTTTTAAAAAATCAGGAGAAAGGCTACTATAGGTATGAAGCTCCAAACAGGCGATTAATTTTCTATTTGGATATTGATTCTTCACGGCTTGGGTGGTAGCTTTTACCTTGCTTGGGGAGTGAGCATAATCCTTATAAGCTACGGCCGTTTTGGTTTCAGCTATTTTCTCCAAACGTTTGCTGGCGCCCTTAAATGTGGCAATGGCTTCATAAAAATCATCGGCGTCAACACCCATTAGCTGACAAATCCAGCGGGCGCCTTCTAGGTTGTTGAGATTGTGCTCCCCAAAAATTTCAATGGGCATTGGACCCACAGGCGTTTCTAAAAGCGTGATACCGTGATCCACAGTATATTCAGGAGTTTTATAAGGATATTTTTTTATGGGATTTGTGGATTCTTCCACAATTCGCTTCACTTCGGCATCTTCTTCGTTATACACTATTGCACCGCCGTTAGTGATTTCGTTTAAGAATATTTCAAACTGTTCCACGTAATTTTCATAGGTGGGAAATACATTGACGTGGTCCCATGCTATTCCGCTCAATAAAGCAATATTAGGTTTGTATAAGTGAAATTTTGGTCGCCTATCGATTGGCGAAGAAAGATATTCATCGCCTTCAATAACCATAAAATCATTGTCGGCGGTGATTTTAACCATGGTATCAAAACCTTCGAGTTGGGCGCCAACCATATAATCCACATCTTTTTCGTGGTAATTCATCACATGGAGAATCATTGAAGTTATCGTGGTTTTTCCGTGGGAGCCACCGATAACTACACGGGTTTTATTTTTGGACTGTTCGTAAAGGAATTCGGGATAGCTGTAGATTTTCAGATCGAGTTCCTTAGCCTTTAAAAGCTCCGGATTGTCTGCTTTGGCGTGCATTCCCAAAATAACCGCATCGATCTCGGAAGTTATTTTTTCGGGAAACCATCCTTCTTCTGCAGGCAATAAACCTTTGTTATTTAACCTTGTTTTGGACGGCTCAAATATTTCGTCATCGCTTCCGGTTATGGTATCTCCTTTTTGGTGTAGTGCCAGAGCGAGATTGTGCATGGCGCTTCCGCCTATGGCTATGAAGTGGATTTTCATGTGGTGGTTTTGGGTTTCAGGTTACAGGTTTCAAGTTACAGGTTGCAGGCGTCGCACTGCGCAGTCGAAGTGTTTCAGGCTTAACCCTTCGACTATGCTCAGGGTGACATCTGTCGGCAGCGCTCAGGATAACAATTATGGTGTAAAGATACTTTTTCTAATTCGGATTTTAGAATTTGGAATTTGGGATTAAAGCGCTAAGATTAGTGATTTCTCCTTTTGGGCTTCCTTAAAATCGGGAATATCCTTTAAGGCTTTGTCGATCCAACCAAGTGCGATTTGCTTTTCCCCCAGGTTTTTATTTATCTGGGCCAAACGATAATAAGCCCAAGCTTTGGGCACTCCATCTTTTATAGAATAGTTTGCCAAATATTCGTCAAGGCATTCTATGCCTAATTGTGATTCAAGATTATATTGGGCAGCAATTTTCCCGATTTGGTAGTTGAGTTGGTTTCGACGGTGTTTCTTTAAGGATTTTGATGCCGTTTCCAAAGCCTTGTGCGGTTGATTGGTATTTTCATATAAAGAGGTTAGTTTTTCATAAGTATGGGGAGATCCTCCTATTTTGATAGCTTTTTTATAATACAGTTCCGCATCCTTGGGACGTTTGGAGTATTCGGCTATATATCCCTTGGCCAAATAGCCATCAACTTCTGAAATTTTCGATAGTTCCAGGGCATATTCCAGTGCCCTTTTTTCACTGCCACCGAGGATTCCTGGGAGTTGTATATAAAATTCGATCAGTGCCCAGCGGGCTTCAATGTGCTTAGGATCCAATTTGGCTGCAAGTTCCAATTCTCTTTTAATATCTCCCACATAGGTGAGCGCGCGCAAGCGGCTGACTGAAATGGCCTTCATTCCCAAAGCACCGCCGTATTTAAAGTGGTAATTGGCATTGTTTTTATCCTCTTCCACCAAGGAATTGTAATAGGAAATTGCTTCATCCCACTCCTTGGCGTAAGCCGCGATATCTCCCAAATATTCTTGGGTTCTTTTATCCTGTGGGTTATGTTTTAAATAGTCTTCAAAAAGAGGTTTGGCCTGAGCAAATTTTTCCTGTTTGAAATATCCTTCTGCCCGCTGAAAGTTGGTCTGGGAAAAAGAGAAGATAGGAAAAAGCAAAATAAGAATCAACCCCCCACTCCATTTACCACGCATTCCAGCACTCCTAAATAACCAGAGGAAGGATTTAGAGAAATAAGAAAGTTTTAGGAATTGCAATTATGAATATTTTTCTGTTTACTGAACACTATTTTAACTGTACACTCATTACTGAACACTGCTCTACTGAACGCTGCTCACTTCCTCTTAGGAGGATATTTCTTTAATATTTTCTGAATAACCGAAAAATAGTAAGCCTCCTTTTGCTGTGGGGTGGCTCGTTCCCTCATTTCGCCTTCTATTACCGCCTGCCAAATTAAATCGTTTTTTTCGACATCAATGAAGTCCATAGTCAACTGTTGGTTGATCGTTCTCCCGCCGATTGGGATACCACCGCTTACTCCTACGCCAACATTCCCGCCACCACCGCCGACACCAATTCCAATAGAACTTCGGGAATCAGACACCGATTCGCGGGCAAAGAAGTTTATGTGAAATTGCGGTGACTCACTTTTTACGAAACCCCGTTGTTGCATTAAACTATCGGTAATCTGCATAATCCGTGCGTCATCCAACTCACTCAGGCCGGATTGTATAGTGGGATAAAAATTATAGGAATTGTATCTGGTAAAATCCGTATTCTTATCGTAGTCCACAGTTACTGCAGCACCGCAAGAAAGGAGAAATATAGAAAGAATGAATATGCTTATGAATCTCATTGCGCTTGATATTTTTAATAAAAATACACAAAAAAAGCAACGATGAGTTTTGGAATTGTTATTCTTTAACAATTCTCTTTGTTACACTTCCTATATCTGTTACCACTTCCACGAAGTAGATGCCTGAGGAAAGGGTTTAATCTTGACTTTGGATGTCTAATTAACGGAAAAAAATTAATCACGGGAATAGATACCTGCCTTCGCAGGTAATTAATTCAGCATCTTCCAAAGCTTATCCTTCAACTCCGTCAAGCCCTGTTGGGCGACCGAGGAGATAAACAAATAAGGAATATCCTTAAACTGTCTGTCGAGAATCTTCTTCATTTCGGTCTTCAACTCTTCATCAAGCATATCGCTTTTACTGATGGCAACCAAGCGCTCTTTGTCCAGAAGTTGTGGGTTATAGCGACGAAGTTCGTCTAAAAGGATTTCGTATTGCTCTTTAATGTCCGGGGCATCGGCAGGAATTAAAAACAGCAGGGTGGAATTGCGTTCTATATGCCGTAGGAAACGATGGCCAATTCCCTTACCTTCTGCTGCGCCTTCGATTATTCCAGGAATATCGGCCATTACAAAGGTTTGAAAGTCACGGTACTCTACTATTCCGAGATTGGGTTTTAGGGTGGTAAATTCGTAGTCGGCAATCTTGGGTTTTGCGGCGGTAATTACAGAGAGTAAAGTTGATTTTCCTGCATTTGGAAATCCGACCAAGCCTACGTCGGCAAGTATTTTCAGTTCGAGGACAATGTCCTTTTCCTCGCCTTCCTCTCCGGGCTGGGCATAGCGTGGGGTTTGATTGGTAGCCGTTTTAAAATGGGCATTCCCAAGGCCACCCCGTCCGCCTTTTACGATGATTTTTTCTTCCCCATCCTCTGTGATCTCGAATAAAATTTCGTTGGTTTCTGCATCGCGCACCACCGTTCCAAGTGGCACTTCCACATACACGTCGGCACCATCGGCGCCGGTACTTGTTTGCTTTCCTCCGGCCTCTCCGTGTTCGCCCCTAAAATGTTTTTTAAATTTAAGATGATAGAGTGTCCAAAGGTTTTTGTTGGCCTTGATAATCACGTGACCGCCACGGCCCCCGTCCCCACCGTCGGGCCCACCTTTTGGGACATACTTTTCCCGCCTTAAATGTCGACTACCCTGTCCACCCTTTCCGGACGACACATATATTTTTACATAATCTACAAAATTGCCTTCAGTCACTGTTTGGGGTTTGTTGTTTGGGGTTTAGAGGTGGGTGTAAATGAATACTACAGACGGTCTATAACTTCACTTAAGCGCTGGGTTATCTCTTCTATTGTGCCCACACCATTCACGCCATAATACATATTCTTTTTTTGATAATATTCCTTGAGTATCTCCGTTTCATTGTAATAGACCTTAATCCGATTCCGGATAATGTCTTCCTTGGCATCATCTACTCTGCCACTTGTTTTTCCGCGTTCTAGCAAGCGTTGGACCAAGACCTCGTCTTCCACTTCCAAAGCTACCATGGCGTCTATTTGGGAATTTTTATCCTCCATTAAAAAACCCAAAACTTCTGCTTGGGCTTCGGTTCGGGGGAAGCCGTCAAAAATAAATCCTTTGGCATCTGGATTTTTGTCCACTTCATTGCTCAACATATCGATTGTAATTTCATCTGGAACCAATTTTCCCTTATCCATAAAGGATTTGGCCAACTTGCCAAGGTCGGTCTTGTTTTTTATGTTGTATCGGAACACATCGCCAGTGGATATATGGACAAGATTGTACTTCTTTTTGAGGATATCGGCCTGAGTACCTTTTCCCGCACCGGGAGGGCCGAACAAAATAATGTTGGTCATAAGTATGGTTTAATAGTTGGAAAATGGAAAATGCAAAAATACGAATATATAAAGAGTAGGAATGGAAATACCCACTTTAATTGAACAAAAGAATAAAGCTATAGGATTTACTTCAGAATTCCCAAAAACTTCGCAACCCTTAAATGTTCAGCCATATAAGACATTAATGTTCTCACAAATTTCAACTCTATATTATATAAAAAGAAGGGCAATCATCGATGAACAGGATTGAAATAGGATATATTTTGTTAATTAACCTTATGAAGGCGTACTTTTTAATTATTATTCCAATATTTGTGTAGATTATTGAAAACTAAAATAATATTATCATGAAAAAAACTTTACTATCACTAGCTTTAATAGCTGGTTTTACCGCAATGAACGCCCAAGAAATAATTTTTGAGGATAGTTTTGAAGCCTATGACGATTTTACGATCGAGGATTTCGGAGACTGGATCCAGATTGATGAAGACGGTGGGGAAACTTGGTCAGTAACAGAACTATCCGATTTAGGAGGCTTCCCAAATGAGAATTATATAGGTGCCGGAATTATATTCAATGCAGGTGCCATTGATCCAATTTTAATAGGATCGGAATATGATGCCAAAACTGGGTCAAAAGGCTTGTACTTTTTTGCCAGTGGTGCAAACGGAACTACTTTTCCAAATGACGATTGGACAATAAGTCCACTAATATCATTGGCCGATGTTTCAAATGCTTCACTATCTCTTTATGCCAAGGCACTGACAAATATTTATGGGCCCGATCAATTTGAAATCGGAGTGTCGATTACAGGAACCGATGTTGATGATTTCGATATTATTTCAAACGTGATAAACCCGGGAACAGAATATGAGCTATTTGAATTTGATTTATCTGACTATGATGGGCAAGACGTATATATAGGAATCCACTGTACTACAAATGACGGGTTGCTGTTGATGATTGATGATTTTATAGTAACAGGTGATGTTCTGAGCACTTCTGATTTCACCGTTGCTGCGGCTACAATTTACCCGAATCCAGTGGTCGACATTTTCAATCTTGACCTATCGTCCAAGTTTGACACAAATAACGTTTCAGTTACTATTACTGATATGTTGGGCAAAATCGTAATGATATTGGATGGAGCTAATTCTTACAATATATCCTCTCTTTCCAAAGGAGTTTATATAGCTAATATTACTGATGGCAATTTTATATCCACTCAGAAAATCGTAAAGAACTAAAAAAGCCAAAATCTTTTATTCAAACCTCACAAGCATTCAAACTTGTGAGGTTTTTTATTGCTTTTTGTTCTAGTGATTATCGCCATTTCGATACTCTTGTTGAAAATAGAATTAGGGCATTCCAAAATCCCAGATTCGTTCCACAAACGGGAACGGTTCGACCCCTATCGGCCTTTAATGGCTTCACGAAATTGATCAATCTTGTATCCTTCCTATGCAGATTTCACACCACTACCCCAACAGCTTTATACAGAAAATCCACTATCGCGTTCCAAAGTTTTTCTAGGGTAACCATCATAATTCCTTTTAGAGTGTTTACGAAATTATGGGCCATGTCTTCCAGACCGTCCAAGAAAATTTCACGGAGCTCTTCATCAATATCCCCATTTGCCACTCCCTTCTGTATTAAGGCGGTTTGGTAGGCCAGTGCTTGCAATTGGCGCTCGCTGAATCCCCGCACTTTTGTAATGTCTTTTTCAAGGATTTCGGAAGTGATATTTTTTAATTCAGTTATGATGGTAGTTACATTATCGGCCATGGCATTATCGTTTTAAGAAACTTTCATAGGTTATTGCTTGGTCCAGAAAGATGGCAATCTGCCCTTTAAAGGCTTCAATAGCAAGTGGTTTCACCCCCTTGTTCCTATCTGTGGCCTTCATTTTTTTAAAGGTATTTGCTATTTCTCCAAAGGCAAAGGCGCTTGGATAATCTTCTGTTATGCCTCCACTGCCTTTAGCCTCCAACAAGCTGTTTATCTTATCTAGGGCCTTTCCACTAGGTATGGGGCGGGCTTTTGCTTGCAACTTTAGGGATTCAAAGGCGCCGATAAGGTGGTTATAGGTTGCATCGCGACTTGCAAAAGTTTCTGCCTCCACACCTTCGTCCAAGGAAGCAAAAAAGCGCATCGCCAGCTCACTGCTTTCTATGGTCTTTTCGACTATCGCTTGGTCATAGGCGGGTGCTAGGGTAACTTGGCAGCCCAGAAGAAAGATCACACTGAAAATGAGGGAGAATGAAAATCGAGATAAAGTTAATTTCACCATAATATATTTATAACCATCACTAAGTTAAATCTTTGTAAATAAATGGAGCTATCTAATAGAGTTTTTTTATACCCCCTTCGATAATTTAACACTTCGGTGTAGAGAAGAAATATTCCATATAGTTTTGGGTTTATATTTTTTATATTTGGAAATCGACGTAGAAAAAAACAATACACGGAAGGAAAACGCTGTGATTATTCAAAAACCTATCTAAAAATATTAACCTATGAAAAATATAATTTTATTACTTGTTTGTACGCTTTTAGCCTTTGGAAGCAAGGCACAAAGTTTAATTGGGGCGTGGGAAGGATATCACAGTTCTGATGGTGGAGAAAAACTTAGAAGCGTCGCAATTTTTTCTGAAGGATATCAGGTGATAACCACTTATGATTCCATTACGGGAAAATTTGTAGGCACTAATGGAGGAGCATGGAAAATATCGGGAGATACGGTAACGAAAAAAGTAGAATTTGATTCCACAAATTCTGAGGCAGTCGGCACCGAGCTAAGTTTTAAATTCTCCATAGACCATTCCAATCTGGATATTTTAGGAACTGGAATAAATTTCAAAAGAATTGATGATGGTACTCCAGGACAATTGCAGGGTGCCTGGTTGATGTCGGGAAGAGTAGTAGATGGTGAAACTAATGTAAGGGACACAAGCGGACCAAGAAAAACGATGAAAATATTATCGGGAACCCGTTTTCAATGGATAGCTTACGATACGGCGACCAAACAATTTATGGCAACAGGAGGCGGAACTTACACCACCATCAATGGAAAATACGCTGAGAATATCGAATTCTTTTCAAGGGACGATTCCCGGGTGGGAATGGAACTAACATTCAATTACAGTTTAATC
Organism: Aequorivita sp.; assembly: GCA_049646885.1. Classification (GTDB taxonomy): domain Bacteria; phylum Bacteroidota; class Bacteroidia; order Flavobacteriales; family Flavobacteriaceae; genus Aequorivita. The sequence goes on from JBARWQ010000035.1 coordinate 47,884, forward strand.
GACGCTAACTGGCATCATTCCGGCCTGTCGAGCAAAGGAGATCCAATACATGAAATATGGAGCAAAAGACTATAGTTTTGTGGGTAAAAATTTTAAACCCCTTTAGCGAATTTTATAAATGGCAAAAAAAAAACGTCCGAGAATAAAATTGGAATTGACAAAACTCGATCTGGGAATTGAACTTTTAGGTTGGCTTCTATTGGCTGGAATTTGGTTTATAACCATTACGAACTTTTCTGAATTGCCCGAAACTATCACAATCCATTATAATACGGCTGGAGAAGCAGATGGATTTGGCAACAAATGGAATATTTTGATCTTGCCCACAATCGCAACTGTGTTGCTAATCGGCATGAGCGTTCTAAATCGGTTCCCACATGATTTCAATTATGCCAAAAACATTACAGAAGAAAATGCATTTCAACAATATACCCAAGCTACAAGACTGATTCGATTTTTAAAATTATCAATAGTATTACTTTTTGGAATCATTGTTTTTGAAACCATTCAAAGCGCAACTGGAGATTCTTATGGTTTCGGGATGTGGTTTATACCCTTAACCCTTGTTATTATTTTTACCCCAATAATCGTTTATTTGATTAGATCAACTAGATAGGAGAGACAAAACTATAGCTGCGAATAGATAATTCTACGTTTTTAGATTTTCCCGAAGTTTTCAAAGGATAATTTTACATAGAAATTGAATTGCGATATAGCTTTGAACCCTTTAAAATATATTCAAAACCTTTCTACTCCAACCCTTCATTTCAAATTTTGTAAAGAACATCGTAACCCCATTTTCCAAAATACATCTAACTCAAACAGGAAAAACCAATAGCCTGTTTGTATTCAATCTAAATAAACTTACCTTTGCGTACGCTCGGATAGAAGTCAGCTTAATGGCTATGGCGACTCAACCGTTAAAATCTAGAATCCATATTCTCATAAATAATCAACAATGAACAAGTTTTTTAAATTCGGACTGCTCGTACTTACCACATTTCTAGTTATTTCGTGTAAGAATACTACCTCTTCAGAGGAAAAGGTGGTCAACGTTTATACCCATCGCCATTATAAAGCAGATGATGAGCTGTTTGCCAAATTCACCGAGGAAACAGGCATAAAAGTCAATATTGTAAATGCCAGTGCCGACGAGCTGATACAGCGCTTAGAGACCGAAGGCGAGAATTCTCAAGCCGATGTGCTTATTACGGTGGATGCGGGAAGACTTTATCGCGCACAATCTAAGGATTTGTTGCAGCCTGTAAAATCAAAAATCTTGGAGGATAATATCAGCTCGAAATTTCGGGAAAAAGATGGCTACTGGTTTGGGTTGACCTATAGAGCGAGGATTATTGCCTACGCCAAGGATAGAATAGACCCGGAAAATCTAAAAAATTATGAAGATTTAGCCAATCCGGAATGGAAAGGGAAAATAGTAATCCGTTCCTCTGAAAATATATATAACCAATCTCTACTTGCTTCGATCATCATAGCAGATGGAGAGGAAAAAGCCAAGGAATGGGCAGGCGGCGTAGTAGCCAATATGGCCAGAAATCCTAAGGGTAGCGACAGAGATCAGGTGAAAGCGGTAGCCTCCGGCGAAGGGGATATAGCGGTGGTCAACACCTATTATATTGGCCTGATGCTAAACGATGAAAATCCAGAAGAGCGCAAGGCCGGAGAATCCGTGGGAATAATTTTCCCGAATCAGGATAACCGAGGAACTCATATAAACATAAGTGGCATTGGCGTTACAAAACACGCACCCCATAAGGAGAATGCAATAAAACTAATGGAATTTCTTTCCAGAGAAGAGGCACAACAGACCTTGGCCAATTTAAACTACGAATACCCAATCAACCCAAAAGCTTCCAAAGCAGCTATTTTAAAAACCTGGGGCGATTTTAAAGCAGATGACGTGGAACTTTACCTACTCGGGAAATACAATAGCGAAGCGGTTAAGATTTTTGACGAAGTAGGGTGGAAATAGACGTGAGATTTGAGATGTGAGATGTGAGACGTGAGATGTGAGACGTGAGACGTGAGACGTGAGATGTGAGATGTGAGACATGAGATGTGAGACGTGAGATTTGGGATGTGAGATTTGGGATGTGAGATTTGGGATGTGAGATGTGAGACGTTAGACGTGAGATTTGAGACAGTGGAGGAAGTTTCTGGGTAATTAAGGAATAACAATGGCAAAAAGAACCACCTATTGGTGGAATAAATGGACAGCAGGGGCGATCGTTATACTATTACTGGTATTGACGCCTATTTTTACCATTTTGGTGAAGCTTTTCGACGAACCTGGAGAACACTGGGACCATATAGTTACAAACTTGCTTCCCTCCTATTTTTCGAATTCCCTGATCCTGCTTCTTGGCGTTGGCCTCTTTACATTTATTATCGGGGTGGGCATGGCTTGGTTGGTTTCCGTTTATGAATTTCCAGGCCGAAAATACTTTGAATGGCTGCTGATTTTACCGCTGGCGTTTCCTTCATATATGATGGGCTACAGCTATGTAGGTATTTTGGAATATACAGGGCCACTCCAAGCGTTTTTAAGAAACAACCTGGGATGGCATTTCAAAGGCGCGATCATTGATATTATGAATATGCCGGGAGCGATTTTTATTCTTTCCATAAGTCTGTTTCCTTATGTATATGTGATTTGCCGGGCCTCATTTTTACGGCAGTCCAGTGCATTACAGGAAGCCGCACTTTTATTGGGAAGCAATAGAACCAGGGTTTTCACCAAAATAGCCCTACCGATGGCGCGACCTGCCGTAGCGGGCGGAATTGCCCTAGTAGGAATGGAAGTGTTGAACGATTACGGCACCGTAAAATATTTTGGGGTGGATACTTTTACTTCGGGGATTTTTAGAGCTTGGTTTTCCTTTGGCGATATCAATACCGCTATCCATCTCTCCGCCATTTTAACATTGATTGTTTTGGTGCTGATTTGGCTGGAAAATATGCAAAGAGGCAACCGGGGATGGACCACACAAAGTGGAAGCTCAAAGCCTGCAGTAAGGATAACTCCCAAACACAGAAGTGTACGATGGTCTCATTTTGCACTGTGCAGTACGGTTTTGCTCATCTCTTTTGTTTTGCCCCTCTTGCAATTGTTTTACTGGGTATCGCTCACCTGGCGGAATGTTATCAATTCGGAGTTTGGGATTTTGATATTTAGAAGTTTTTCATTGGCAATAGGATCGGCGGTGGCGATTGCTATTTTATCCATCTTTTTGCTCTATACCGTCCGATTGAGCCCCTTGCGATGGACACGACATATAGCAAGAACCGCCTCCTTGGGATACGCAATCCCGGGAGCTGTAATCGCGGTAGGGATAATGGTGCCAATGATAAATTTGGACCGTTTCCTTATTTGGGTGAGCTCAGGCCAGATTGGGATGGTCTTTTCCGGAAGTCTTTTTATTCTGGGAGTAGCCTATGTCGTTAGGTTTATGGCAGTTGGCTATAATGCCATAGATGCAGGTTTTCAAAAAACGGGAGCTTCCGTAAACGAGGTGGCAAGATCTTTAGGGGCATCTCCCGTAAGGACTCTATGGAAAATAGACTTACCTTTGATACGGAACAGTATCGCAGCGGCAATTTTGCTCGCTTTTGTCGATATTTTGAAGGAACTGCCGTTAACCTTAATTTTAAGGCCGTTCAATTTCCATACGTTGGCCACCAAAGCGTTTGATATGGCGACCAATGAAATGATAGCCGAATCGGCAAATGCATCACTTATGGTGGTGTTGACTGGAGTGATTCCGATTATATTGTTGAACAATATGATTAGTAAGAAGAAATGAGATTTGAGACGTGAGATATGAGACGTGAGATATGAGATAATAGATTTGAGACTAGAGAGATGATAATTGAATTAAATAAAATTAGCAAACGATACCGGAGCGCCGACAAATACGCGGTAGATCAGGTTTCATTCTCCCTTAAAAAGGGGGAGATACTCGCATTGGTGGGAGAAAGCGGTTCAGGAAAGACCACTTTGCTCCGATTGATCGCGGGCTTGGAACATCCTGATAGCGGCACGATTAAGCTGGGTGGCAAGTTGATAGTGAGCGGCAGAAAATCCTTGGCCGCAAACAAACGAAAAACGGGAATGGTTTTCCAGGATTATGCATTATTTCCACATCTCACAATTTTTGAAAATGTAGCTTTTGGCCTTAATGGCTTAAAGAAAAAAGAAGCCGAGCAACGCGTATATGAAACCATTGAACTTACAGGCTTAAAAGAAGACGTCAAAAAATACCCACATCAACTTTCTGGAGGGCAGCAACAAAGGATTGCCTTGGCCAGAGCGCTTGCGCCGCGACCTGAGTTATTGTTGATGGATGAGCCCTTTAGCAACTTGGATACCATTTTACGCGATCAGGTTCGAGAAGAGGTTCGGCAGATAATCAAATCCATGGGCATTACCGCTATTCTAGTAACACACGACACCAAGGATGCTTTTGCCACTGCAGATAAAATTGCCGTAATGCTGGAAGGAAGACTACTTCAGTTGGATACTCCAAACGCCTTATACAACGATCCTAATTCGGCATACGTTGCCGAACTGTTTGGGAAATCGAATAATGTAGAGGCCATTGTGGCCCCGGGAGGATTTAATACACCTTTCGGATTTGTGACCGGTCCTGCCGATTGCCCATTTGCTACCGACAGTGAAAACTGTAAGGTAAAACTGTTTTTTAGGGCGGAGGAAACCGATTTCTGCAATGACGAAGAACCGCATCTTTGCGGGATGGTTGAGCAATGCACCTACCTAGGGGACCATATGCAATTGAAAGTCTGTTGCAACCGATGCACCACTTGTGCAAAGGGAATCACCGAGCCACAAATTGAGGAAGGCACCAGTATTTTGCTTAGGTCTTCTGAACGAACCTGGAAACCTGGCGATATTGTACGTTTTAAGTTGAGGAATTTTAAGGTAAAGGAGAGGGAGGGACGGTAAATTGAAGTTTCGGTACATTGAACCATTTCCTTCCAGTATGAAACCGACCGGGGCACATAGTTGCTTTTCTTGAATTCCGTACAGATTCAGGAGCATATCAATTCTTATAAGTTGCAACTTTCAACCAAATTTCATTTAATTCATCTTCAGTTTTAATATTGAATTTTTTCATTACTATCTTGTTTAATTTATCCTCCTCCAAACCAATGTTCTCTTCTGCCATTATTGTATAGTAGATTTCTAATTCTCTTTCGGCTGGCAAATCGGACTTAGTGATTTCCCCAACCTTATCTTTAATTGTAATTTCAAATTTATAATTACTTCGATTATTGTTTTTTGCAATTTCTGGTGTTGCATTGCCGATTTCACCTTTTGGTGCCCACAATAATTTTCCAAAAGTATATCCAGTTCCAATGTCATTTTTGTCATCGTACGCAAAAATTAAAATTTCATCAATATCATTGTCGTTTCTAGACTCTCTTTTGTGATATCAAAAGGAATTACAATTGACAAAGTAAGACGTAAGTAGTTAGGTAAATCCTTAAGCTCTTGGGTCTCGTATTTCGAAAGTTTTTTTACCATTGGTTTAAAACTATCAATTTCTGATTCTTCGATATTGTATGATGAGACTTTTGTTGAATCGAAATCAATGGTAAATGATGTTCCATTCTGGGACTCTTGAAAGTCCGTTCTATTATTCGATCCACCTTTTTTTGAATCTGCACATCCTAATAAAATTAAAAGAATTAAAATTCCTGATATTTTTTTCATTTTCGATGTCTTATTTTTATTTGGTTGTTCCAAACTATTAGTTATTAGTTGGTCAGAAGGAGCATTCACATATTGTATGGCACTCATCATTGTTCCAAAATCACAATTAATAGTGTTTATTTCATCATCGCGTCATTGTGGTAAGAAGAGAGTTCAATTGTTATTGATAAAATGATTAATAACATTCTTTTCATAATTCAGTTTTAAAGGAATAAATCGTTGTTTACGAGGTTGATTTAAAATGCACCACAATATGTACAAAATCTACAAGTCTATTGCCGTTATCCCGCACATGTGCGGAAGTTAAATTCAAATATAATCCAATTTAAAACCTCGTCCTTACGGAAAACCGGAAAACTAGTCGCTCCCCTTGGCATAAAACTTCGGTGGATTCTGGAGAGAATACCAAATATATCTTATAATTTTAAATTGACAACCCTACCTTCCCAACTCCTCGTCCTATTCCAAAACCAAAAAAACAAAACTCCCATCAAGAGGAAAGTGCTTTTATGTTTGAAGCTTTAAGGGTAGAAGGAAGGGCAACTTTTTAGTCGGGGACAAAAGAGAATGACAATTATCATATAATTTCTATTATTGAAACTCTATCTTTATTCCTTATAAACCTTTTAAAATTCAATAAAATGAAAAACAACCAATCCCTTAAAACCTGGCTCAGAGTTTTGCTCGGTCTTTTTTTGATAGTGTATGCGTTAAATCAATTTTTCCATTTTATGCCTACTAGCTATGGAAAAATGCCCGAAAATGCAATGGAATTTTTAGATGCGGTGTTGGTTTACCTTCCAATGCTCTACATTTTTGAAATTATTCTAGGGTTATTTTTAGTATTTAATAAGTGGACACCTTTTTTATTAATTGTCCTTTTCCCATTATCAGTGGCGTTTTTAATTTTTAGTATTTCAAACCAAGATTTTTTAGATGCTTTGCCTGCCTTGATTGTTGCATTGCTGAATTTTATCTTGTTACTATTTGAAAAAGAAAAATACAAACCCCTATTCACGAAATAGAATCCATTAATCAGGCCTGCTCCTGACAGAGAAGGATAGATGGGTGCGCTTTTCACTTCTACTGAGCTCAGTGCAGGCTTCCGCGCACCAGAGAGAAGGCTGACAATTGTCATATAATTTCTTTGATTGAAACTTTACCTTTAGTCCGCTTTTAAAAAATATAATCTTATGACTGAAATACAAATCGCACAAAGCGTTACCCCTAAGCATATAAAAGAAATCGCAGCAAAATTAGCAATTCCCGAAGAGAAACTGGAGTACTACGGAAACGACAAAGCCAAGATTCCTTTAGATATTATTGACGAAGAAAAGATAAAAGAGAACAATCTCATATTAGTGACTGCCATTTCGCCTACCCCTCCTGGCGAAGGAAAAACAACAACTTCCATCGGGTTGGTAGATGCACTCAATATTTTAAATAAGAAAGCGGTCGCGGTAATACGGGAACCTAGTTTAGGTCCCGTATTTGGTATTAAAGGTGGCGCTGCCGGTGGAGGGTGGAGCCAGGTTATTCCAATGGTTGACATTAACCTGCATTTTACGGGCGATTTTCACGCTATTGAAAAAGCCAACAATCTTCTTTCTGCCCTTATAGAAAACAACATTCAAAGTAAATCGAGAAGCCTTGGCATTGATCCTAGAACTGTAGTTTGGAAACGCTGTATGGACATGAATGACCGAGCATTGAGAAATATTGTGTCCGCACTTGGCGGAAAAGCTGGCGGCCTTCCCAGAGAAACGGGTTTTAATATTACCGCGGCATCCGAGATTATGGCGATTCTGTGTTTAGCCTCAGGTATAGAAGACTTAAAAGAAAGATGCGGGAATATCTATGTGGGCGATACCTGGGAAGGGAAACCTGTGTTCGCAAAAGATTTGAATGCGGAAGGCGCCATGGCTGTGCTATTAAAAGATGCCATAAAACCGAATTTGGTCCAAACACTTGAAGGAAATCCCGCAATTATCCACGGAGGGCCTTTTGCCAATATTGCACAGGGCACCAATTCCATTGTAGCGACAAAAATGGGGATGACCCTAAGTGATTATACTATAACTGAAGCGGGGTTCGGATCGGATTTAGGTGCAGAAAAATTTTTGAATATCAAGTGCCGCGCGGCTGGCATTTCTCCTAAAACCATTGTCTTGGTTGCAACGATTAGAGCGTTAAAATACCACGGCGGCAAATCGTTAAAAGAAATTACCCAAGAAGATGTAGAAGCGCTTAAAAAAGGACTTCCCAATTTGGAAGGACATATTGCCAGTTTAAAAAGCTTTGGAATTCCTATTGTCGTTTCCATAAACGCCTTTAATACTGATACGGAGGCCGAAATGCAAGTTGTGGACGAACATTGTAAAAAATTGGGTATTCCCGTAGCCTTGAGTTATGGTTGGGAGAAGGGCGGAAACGGATGTCTAGCTTTGGCTGGAGAAGTTATTAAGGCAGCTGAATCTTGTACTGACCAATTTCAGCCCACTTACAGTCTCGATGAGAGTGCGCACACCAAAATGGAGAAGATTTGCAAAACTATTTATGGTGGAGAACACGTGGTATTAAGTGATATAGCTAAATCGCAATTGCGTAAATATGAAGCAATGGGCTATGGAAATTTACCTGTCTGTATAGCAAAAACGGAAAAAAGCTTTAGCGACGATCAGAAGCAATTGGGACGCCCGGAAAACTTTGATATAAATATTAGGGAGTTTGAAATAGCAACAGGCGCTGGGTTCATTATTCCAATAGCTGGTAATATGTTGCGTATGCCTGGATTACCAACTACTCCAGCAGCCGAGAAAATTACGATTGATAAGAATGGTACTATTGAAGGCTTGTTCTAATTTGTAATTGAAACTTATATTGGCTCTCGTTTTGAGCCAATATAAGTTATAATCAAACTAACTGTGATATATCATTGCCCTTAAAAAGAAATAAAACCAATAATTCCATAAAGGATTTTATTGATATCGGATTTTATTTGTTTCCTCCTCCCAATCTTCTTCGTCCATAAGATCTTCGATCTCTCTTAGCAGACTAATTGGACTTTCATTTAACAATCAAATCTATTTTTTATTGAAATTTCTTTTAATTTAAATTAATTGTCTTTTTCTCATTTCCCAAAAACACCTTTCCGTCGCGTTTATATCTATTGAAGCATCGTGGGCTTCCTCAAAATCAACTCCGAACAACTTTATATGCAATTCTGACAATTTCGGCCATTTATATCCGTAAGGACCATAAATTTTACAATAATTAGTTGACGATTGCATAGTGCACAATTTCTTTTTTCGTCCAAAGCTGCTTTGAATTCCTTTTCTTAAAAATTCAGCTCCAATGATTTTTTCATCAAAACTAATATTGTGAGCTACAATAAAATTGGACTTCCCAACTAATTCTTCAAATCTCACGAGTACCTCTTCAAGATTCTCTCCTTCGTTAATAGCTTTTTCTGTAGAAATTCCGTGAACTCTGGAAGATTCAATAGGAATTTTAAAGTTTTCAGGTTTAATAATGCAATCATAAGTCTCCATACGATTTCCCTGCTTATCGCATAAGATCCAAGCAATCTGAATCATTCTTGGCCAATTGTTTAAATCCGTCACAGGTGCTTTCCAATTTCTTGGCAGCCCAGTTGTTTCCGTGTCAAAAAAAAGATACATATTTATTGCTTTAAATTTTTCATTATCCGTCTTGCTGTATGTACAACAACTCGATATGGGAAGAATCGCTTTTCGCGATATTTATTTTATTTGGTGTTATCGGGAATGTTTCCATTCCAATACCCTCAAATATAATCTTTTTTGAATTGGAGAAACACGGAGTTTAAAAAAGAACCCAAAAAACAGAAAGACTATCTTTTCGATTTGCCGAATTAGCATTTCTAAAGATTATGGAATAATTCCATTTAACAGGAATTATTCCAATTTTATATTAAAGTTTTCTTACATTTGAAACTTTCACCCAGCTCCCATGAACCAACAAGTATTCGCGATTATCGACGTAGAGACCACCGGCGGCGGCATTGCCGGCAATCGGATTACAGAAATATGTATTGCCAAGATGCGAGGTGGGGAGGTTATCGACAAATATGTGAGCTTGGTTAATCCCGAGCGGGAAATTCCAACGTATATCACGGCCTTAACAGGGATTGATAACAAGATGGTAGCCGAGGCGCCACGTTTTAAGGACATAGCGCAAGAAGTGGATGACTTTACTAGAGATGTCATCTTCGTAGCCCACAATATATCCTTTGATTACAATGTACTTCGAAATGAGTTCCGAGATATTGGAATGTCGTATATCCGGAAAAAACTATGTACTGTTCGGCTTTCCAGGAAATTGATCCCCGGGCTACTTTCCTACAGTCTTGGAAAACTATGTACTTCTATAAATATTCCGCACCTCAATCGTCACCGTGCGGAGGGTGATGTTGATGCCACGGTAATTCTTTTCAAAAGATTGCTTTCATTGGATGAGGATTTTAAGGAATTCAATTCTTTTTTACATCCCCGCTCAAAGCAGGCCACCTTACCCCCTCACCTAGCTACCAATCAAATTGAAGAATTGCCTCAGGAAGCTGGGATTTATCTTTTTAAAAACCAAAAGCATCAAGTGATTTATGCCGGAAAAGCCAAAAATATCAAGAAGCGGGTGATTTCGCATTTCTACGATAAAAAGACCAAGGAATATCAACTCGGGCAAGAAACCCATTTTATAGATTACAAACTTACTGGCAACGAGTTAATCGCGCTTTTGGTGGAATCCGAGCATATCAGAAAACATTATCCCAAGTACAACAAAGCACAAAAATGGCCTAGCACGATGTATCAGATCATCAGTTATGTAAATCAACGCGGCATTATACAATTGGCATTGGGCAAAACAAAAGTGCGGCACGACTCGGTGAGCACCTTTTACAATCGGACGGTAGCCACAGAAAAACTGGAGGAAATCTGTGAGACTTTTAAATTGTGTCCCCGTTTTTGCACGCTTCAGAGCAATGTGGAAAAATGTTCCCACTATCGAATTAAAGCCTGTGAGGGAATTTGTGATGAAAAGGAATCGGTTGAAGAATATAATCTAAAAGTAAAGGCCGCAATAGAATCATTGAGGGACAACAAACCCAGTTTTGCGATCCAAGGTCCAGGAAGGACGAGGAATGAAATCGGCTTTGCTTTGGTTGTTGGGGGCGAATATAAAGGTTTTGGTTTTTTTGATCGTACGGAATCGCTTTCCGAACTCGAGGATTATAAGCCTTTTTTGAAATTACAGATAGGCAGTTACCATACCCATGCGATTATTCGGAGTTTTTTAAAGAAGAATGGGGAGGAAGGTTTGGTTCGGTTTGAATGTGGTGTTTTGGAAAGTTTTAATGGTAGTAGAAATCCAACAGATTTTGAAGACTTGTTAGGTTTTTGGAATTGTTAGACCTTTAAGTAATTTAGAATACCCAATTTCCCTAAAGTCACTGATAACCTTATCCGCCCTTGAATAATCCTGATTGGTGGAATTCGGGCTTTTGTAACCTACGCAATAGATTCCGGCGGCGTGTGCAGCTTTAATACCATTTGTGGAATCTTCGATAACCATACAGTCGGCTTTGTTTTCCTCAGCCAATTCAGCGGCTCTTATAAAAATTTCGGGATGTGGTTTGGATGCTTTTAAATCGGCACCACTAATCTTGGCTTTAAAATATTTGTCGAGATTGAAACGGTCAAAAATGCGTTCAATATTCAGCATAGAAGCTGAAGACGCAAGAACCAAGGTTAAATCGTTGTTGAAATAATCCTGAATCAATTCGTAAACCCCATCAATTAGCTTGAGGTCAGAATCGTTTGCAAAAATATATTCAAAATGTTTTCGTTTAATTGCCACGAGAGTTTCGGGGCTATGTGAAAGTTCAAAATGCTGACATAGAGTTCGGCAAATCGGCAAGGTAGCTTGGCCGGTAAATGAGCTATAAAGAGACTCCTCCACATCAATCCCCACTTCCTCAAACATTTTGAAATAAGACTTTCGGTGAAGCGGTTCCGTATCAACTATTACCCCATCCATGTCGAATAAAACTGCTTTAAACATTTTAATTTTTTTGCGAAGTTACTGAATCTGCCACTATATAAAAGTGTCAAAATTTATTAGCGCCCATTGCGCAAGATTTTATGGATTGGTCTAAAGTTTTGCTCGTTTGTACTGAATCGGCCAGGCAATATCTTCATTTAAGGCTTTTGCCAAATGAAGGGGCAGATAGGGCTGACGGAGACTTTCCCGGGCATAGAAAATTAAATCGGCTTTGCCTTTGTTCAGAATTTCTTCGGAAAGTTCTGCAGTGGTAATTTTTCCGACCGCGCCGGTTAAAATTCCCGTTTCCTTTTTAATCTGGGCAGCAAAATCGGCTTGGTACCCGGGAGCACTCGGGATGGTGGCCTTGGGCACATTGCCTCCTGAGGAAGTATCAATTAAATCCACTCCCAGTTCTTTTAATCTGGAAGAAAGCTTAACGGAATCTTCAATAGTCCATCCGCCGGAAGTCCAATCGGTTGCTGAAATGCGAACAAACAGCGGTTTTTCTTCTGGCCATACTTTTCGAACGGCTTGTGTAACCTCCAACAAGAGTCGGATTCGATTTTCAAAACTGCAGCCGTATTCGTCCTTGCGCTCATTTGCCAAAGGCGAATAAAACTGATGAAAGAGATAGCCGTGGGCCGCGTGGATTTCCACAACGTCATAATCTGCGTCCGTGGCGCGGTGAGTGGCCGCCACATAGTCGTCTTTCAGTTTTTGGATGGCAAGATCGTCCATGGCCACGGGAGCGGCTTCTCCTTCCCTAAAGGGCAAGGCAGAAGAAGATAGCGTTTGCCAGCCGTTTTCCATTTGAGGTTCGATTTTTCTAGCTCCGTCTTGCGGCAAATGATGGCTGGCTTTCCTTCCAGCGTGAGCTAACTGAATTCCCACCAGACTATTTTGTGAATGAATAAAATCCACTATTTGTTTTAGCTTTTCTATATGTTCATCCTTCCAAATTCCCATATCGCCATAAGTGATTCTGCCCTCAGGAGAAACGGCAGTGGCTTCTTGAATAATAAGGCCAAAACCGCCTGATGCCCTACTTCCCAAATGGACTAAATGGAAATCGTTAGCAAAACCGTCCGTGCTGCTGTACATACACATGGGAGAAACAACCATTCGATTTTTGAAAACAGTGTTTTTAATTTTTAAGGGAGAAAAGAGTTTAGTCATAAAGAAAATTCAAGTTATAGATTTCGGGATGTAAAAATATAAACAAAATACGCGGAAGAAGCTTCTTTTAATGGGTTTATCATATTGTTAACCTTAGGAAAATGAATTCTAAATAAAAATGCCATTTGAATATTTTCAAATGGCATTTAAAAATCTGAAGCGTTCGAAAACTTATTCCACAATAAGTCTTTTGATTACCGTGGCATTTTCATTTGAAAAGTGAAGAAAATAAGTTCCAGTTGATAGAACATCCTTCATTTCCGTATTTCCAGAAATACTTTTTGAAATTATTTTTCTTCCCAAAACATCGTAAATGTCCAAATTAAAAGAGTCTTTAGTGTCGATAAAGATGTAACCTTTTGATGGGTTTGGATAAACACTTATCACAGTTTTATTTTGAAAATCATCAACTCCGATAAGCAAGTTCTTTCCGAGTTTATAAAAAACCTCACGTTCATCCCAGCCTTGACCATCATTAAAACGATAGTCGTTCCAAACCAGGTGAAGATTGCCGTTGCCATCGAACTTGCAGACCACTTCTTCCCATCCCGGATTTTCGTCAATAATCACTTCTGAAGTACTGAAGCCGTCGGTTTCATTGTATTGTCCATAGGAAATATTTTCAGCAAAAATATCGGAATAGACCAAAGCACAGTCGTCGTCATTGTTGCAATCCATCGCGATTCTTTTAAAACCAGCGGTAGAGGATACATCCTCAAAAATATGGGAAGAAAGAGTAAACGAGTCTGCAGTACGATCATAATCATAAAGCTGCAGAACATCGCGAGCGGGACCGTTTTTCTTGTGAACGGTCAGGACCATCACCTCGCCTGAAGGGGAAGTTGCCAGGGTATAATTGTAAGTACCGATATTATCATCAGTTACTAAACTGGCTGCACTAAGAGTATGGGTGGTTTCATCATAAATTCTATATTTAAGTTCAGTAGCACCACCCGATTTTTTTTCAGAATAGATTATCATTCCTTGATTGTTGCCAATACTTTTAAAAAATGGATAACCTGCGTCCATATTGTCGGCCACATCGGAAACTGGAATATCGGCAGACCAAGAGGTACCGTCAAAATATTTCATATAGATTTCTTCGTTTACCAGATTTGCTCTGTAATCATAACCCCAGGCCACTACCGGAAGATTGTCGTCTGTACTGTAAATAGCGTGACGCCCGCTGGTGTGGTTTACGGTTCCGTTTTCATCAGAGATTTTCACCCCATCATTCCATACATCGGTGGCTGCGTTATAATAGGAATAACCAACGTAATTTCTTACGTTTTCATAAGCCCAAACATTATAGGTAGCATGAAGATCGCCGTTTGGAGATACTGCGATGGCACCGAAATGGTTGTTACGACCTCCTATTTCCCCACCCTTGTCAATAAAAATGGGAGTTGACCAAGGATCGTTGTCAACCTTTTTTCGAAACATAATTTTTTGAAGTCCGTTAGAATGGTTATCACTATAAACCACAAAGGCATTCCCTGAAGTATGGACGTCCATTCTAGGGTCCCAGGAATCTTTAGTAGGGTTTTCTGAAATATCAAAATCAGGTGCGCTCCAGTCCAATTGCAAGCCTTTGGTACCACGAGCCTCCTGTTGTTTTACAGGTTCTTTATTTTCACTGGAAAAATAAATTTTCCCATCGGCATCGATAGAATGAATACCGGGAGTTTGTGCAAATACAAGGCCCATTGAAAATAATGCGGCATAAAAAAGTAGATTTTTTGTCATATCGAGGAGAATTTAAAGTTAAAGCTCCTCAAATATAACAGAATATTCTCGGTCATCCTCGATGAAATAAATATTAACAATATGAAATTAGCCGGTGAAAAGCTGGAAGGTCAAATTTAAAAGGAAAAACCAAACATTCCAGTTATACCAAAGCTTCGGGCTTCCGGATTGTCGAGATAATTTCCGCGGAAGTTAAAATCCACTCTAAACACTCGGAAGATATTGCCAACCCCAACGCTCCACTCCCAGTATATATCTTCTGGAGCTTGATATACAATATTGGAAGCATTCAGATCGATATTTTCTTGGGAAATAGTACCGTAAACAGCTCTAAATCCAACTACTTCTCTCAGATCCAGTTTTCGCAAAAAAGGAATACGCGAAAAGATACGGCCCCCAAAGTTGTGCTGCAAGTGAACAGAACCGTAGGTATCGCTCACAAATTCATAATAATCCAATTGGGTAAAAGTATTATATAGGCTCCAATAGGTCTGATTCCCGGGAATGGGATTTAAAAGACTTAGGGACACCGTCCCAAAAGTTTTCCCAACCTCAACTGTGGAGTATAAACGGCCGAGACCACCGATATTCCAAGGTTGATGATAGAGTGCTTGAAGTTTTTTATACTCAAAATCACCGTCCATTACATCTTTTAAACCATAGCCATACCCTAAATAGAAGGAAGGATAGTTGCCCTCATTAACAATGGTACGTTCTACGCCATAACCCGAAGTTTTTCTTCCAGGAGTATAGAAAAATCCGAGTTCGATTTCGGGTTGTTTCACTTCGCTTTTTATTTCCCCTGTGAACAGGCCGTCTTCCATCACTTTATAATCTAAACTAAAAGTTTGGGTTGCCGACCTCAAGGTGCGGTATGAGCCTGTGAGCCGGATTATAAAATTCTTTGACGGTTCTACATCAAATCCCACCGTACTCAGGTTGATCCATGAAAGACGATCATTTGTGCCAACAGAAAAGAGGGAAGAGCTGGCTAAACTTCGTCCGAGAACATCATTGCTTGTCGTGAGACTGGCCCCGGTTTGTTCCACATCTCGCCGATTGCCACCAAATACCGTGAGACGAGATCTTCGATCCAATAACCATTTGGCGGAAAGACCGTATTTAAACCTATTGTCACCAAAGCCGTAAGCTCCAAACCCTTCAAGCCGCCAGGGATCATTTTGGCCAAAATAGGTTCGGCCGCCCAAACGTATTCGCAGGCCTTCGGCTTCGTTATAACCAAAAATTGAATAGATAGGACCCACGTCCAAGTTGTCTATTTGGTAATACCCACTTGCAAGTGTAAGAGTTAAATCATATAGTGTCTTAAAGCGGGGAACAGTTTTTAGGGTGTCCAACATTTTATAGACTCCTTTTTCGTCCTTACTGAGTTTTTCCATCCGGTTCTTATCCCAAAACTCATCAGGACGGTTATAAACCTCAAATTCATCAGGATTTACCTGTTCGCTATAAAACTTTTTGTCCTTTGGAATATCAAAGACGTAGTTGTCATAAAGCGTGGTGCGTTTGCCATAAATACCTTGAGCCGATTCCTTTTTTCGGAAACTGAAATCGCTCATAAAGTAATCACGGGTAATCAGAAAAACAGAGTCGTTGAGAACATCGAATTTTTGTTCGATATACACGTCCCGTACCCAGTTAAGGTTGGCACTTTTTGAGGCCTGCATATTTATTTCCTTGATGGCCCAAGTGGTGTCGTTTACCCAAAAATCGCCTTTAAAGGTGAGTTCGTTCTTGCGGCGGGGGTAGTAGATAATGTTGTAACACCATTTGTTGTCACGATAAGCACTGTCCAACAACACATAATTATAAACATCTATTCCCGTACGGGAAAGCGGACTGGTAAAGGCTTTGTCAAAAAACTTCAGGTAATTGTCATAAACATTGTAATCGCTGTAGAGATCTTTTATAAAAGCAATTAGCGCCTGATTATTTTCAAAACCGGAGTTCTTGTTCCCTTGGAGAATTTCCTTTTCCGTTTTAAGCAGGTTGTCGCCATATACCTTGGAAGAAGCTTCATTGATAAAGATGGGCAGATACGTCTTTCCTGTAACATGCGAGGTGTCGGTCTGGTCAAAAATAAACTCCATCCCTTTAAACAGCCTGTTTTCCATGAAAGCACTGTCGATGGTATTTAAATCGAATTCCAATTTCTCGTACTTGTCGTAGTTGTACTGTTTAAATTTCTTAACCCCGTTTTCCCGTCGATTTTCCCAAATTTTACGAAGGATATCCAGCGCGGGATTGTCTTTTTTTGAAGTCTTTCCAGTATAGATCACCACCTCGTCGAGGGCTGATTCACTTTCCTCCAGAACCACTACCATATTATAAGTGGTTCGGGAAACAAGCTCTATCTCCTTGGTTGTATATCCTATAAATGAAAAGACAACAGCTTTATAGGTTTGGTTGGTCTCCAGATAAAAACGGCCGTTTTCATCAGAAATAGTTCCCCTTTGTGAATCCTTAAAAATAACATTGGCAAACGCGACCGGCTCGCCGGAAGTGTCTTTAATGAGCCCACTGATTTTAGTTTGGGCCATTACCGAAGCACTTATGATACAAAGTGAAAACAACAAAAAATGCTTCATATAAAACAAAGGGAGTTTTAATAAGATTTTATTCTGCGGGTCTAATCTTTGTGCATACTTCCCAACAGAGAAGCACGCACAAATCGCAAATGGTTTCTAGCAGAGGTCAGCTATCGATTGTAACGGATACTTTTATTTTTTATAAAGCACCTTTTTTACCGCCTTGATAACCTCTTCGCTATTCGGCAACCATTCTTCCATCAGAACGGGTGAAAATGGTGCTGGAGTATCTGCGGTATTGATTTTAATAATGGGAGCATCCAGATAGTCAAAAGCTTCGTTTTGCACAATATAGGTAATTTCGGTAGCGACATTGCCAAATGGCCAAGCTTCTTCCAAGATCACCAATCGATTGGTTTTTTTGACCGATTCCAAAATAGTATGCTTGTCCATTGGACGAACGGTCCGCAGGTCGATAATTTCGCATTCGATTCCTTCCTTAGCCAATTTTTCAGCAGCCTTGTAGGCTTCTTTTATTATTTTTCCAAAGGAGACAATAGTTACATCCGTTCCCTTCCTTTTAATATCTGCCACACCGAGGGGGATCAGATATTCCCCTTCCGGCACTTCGGCTTTGTCACCGTACATTTGTTCGCTCTCCATAAAAATAACCGGATCGTCATCGCGGATAGCGCTTTTTAAAAGTCCTTTGGCATCGGCGGGGTTGCTTGGAACCACAACTTTCAGCCCCGGACAGTTTGCATACCAGCTTTCAAAAGCCTGGCTATGGGTGGCGGCAAGCTGGCCCGCAGAAGCCGTCGGCCCACGGAAAACGATGGGAATATTAAACTGTCCCCCACTCATTTGGCGCATCTTGGAGGCATTGTTTATAATTTGGTCAATGGCCACGAGGGAGAAGTTAAAAGTCATAAACTCGATAATAGGACGGTTGCCGTTCATTGCCGAACCTATTCCTATTCCGGTAAATCCTAATTCTGAAATAGGAGTATCTATAATACGTTTCGGGCCAAATTCGGCCAACATGCCTCTACTGGCCTTGTAGGCACCGTCGTATTCAGCCACTTCCTCGCCCATAAGGTATATGGATTCGTCGCGGCGCATTTCTTCGCTCATCGCCTCGGCTATTGCTTCTCTGAATTGTAGTGTTTTCAAAATATTACCAATTAATTAATTCTGTTCTTAAGTATCGAATAAATTTCGACGGTTCTTTTACTTAAAATAATAAGGAACAATCCAAAATTTTTACGGACAACAAAAATAAAACTAATTATTGGTTTGTGGGCTTCAATTTTTGAAATGGTTTACAAGCCGAAATTTCAGAGAATTTGCTATTAAATCAAAATTTTGTTTTAGGGATTCACAATATCTTTGAACAACTGTTATGGTAGCATTGAAAGGGAGTGCCTGTTTATGATAGTTTCCCAAAGAAATATAAGATATTAAATAAATTTGGTTAACATTAATTTAACAGTTATTTTTAAACAAAATCCACTGTTATATGAAGAAAACTTTACTCCTCACATCTTTTCTTTTGTTTTTTTCTTTTTCGTATTTGGACTTAAACAAGTTTAATGCTCCTGAAATGGAAAATATTAAATTTCTGGCACGGGATCACGAGGGCGGTTTTAAACATGAAGGAAACACTGGATTGGGAATTGGCATTACTTTTCCTCAAAACAAGGCATGATGAAGACTAAAATATTTCTCTTATTTGTCCTTAGCCAAACTTTGATGTTTTCCCAACAATCAAAGCATGACAGCCTTCAAGCACAACTCAAAGTAGCAAAGCACGACACAATAAAGCTGAGACTGCTTAAGGAGATATCGCAAGAGGCTTATTACCTTGACATCTCAATGTACAAAAAAGCATCGACCGAGCTTTTGGAGTTAGCATTAAAAACAAAAAATGCCCTTTACATAGGAGATGGTTATAACGCACTCGGAAGATATTATAAGTTAAAGGGAGAAGATGAAGAGGCGAAAAAATCCTATTTAAAAGCCTTGCAACAATATAAGAAAATTGACAATAAACGGGGGGAGGCGCTCATCTATGGCAACATTGCCGCTATCTACATAGGACATAACGATCTGGATTCGACCCGCAAATACCTAAACCTTTCCATCGATATAAATAAAGAGCATTCATTTTCGGAAAATCTCTTCTTCAACTATTACAATCTAGGGATCTCGGAAAGCAATCACAGCGAATCCCAGAAGTCTATAGCGAGTTTCCGTCGCGCGCTTCATTATGCCGAAAAAATTCAAAATAGACGATATATCTCTCTTTGTCATTCTATGATAGGGGTATTGTATTTGGAGCAGGAAATGTACAATTCGGCGGAAAAATATTTAATACAAGCCAAGGATGAATTCACTGAACTTGGCGATGCGTCCGGTCTGGCACAAACATACGTCAACCTAGGGAAGCTTTATAATGAGAGGGATAACGATTTTGCTAAGGCGATTTCCTCTCATAAACAAGGGATTTCATACTTTGAAAAAGTTGGGGACTCGATCAATGCCGCCGTGGCTATCGGCAATGTGGGAAGAAATTTTATTCAATTGGAGGTATTGGATTCAGCCCAATACTACCTCAACAAGTCTTTGTTGATCTCCACCAGGCTGAACAACCCGAATGAAGTGGTGCGATCGCTGGCCAATTTAGGGGAAATTGCATTCAAACAGAAAAAATTTAGACAAGCCAAAGAACTTATCAACCAGGCTATTTCGGAGGCGAAAATCAATGATTTTAGAGAAAGCTATGGCGATGCCCTTTTATTGTTGTCGGATATTAATTCAAAAGAAGGGGATTACAAAAATGCGTTTTTAAATCTGTCGGCCCATAAGTCCATAAATGATTCCATTAAATCTGCGGAAACCAAAGAGATGATCGTAGAGGTTTCCACCAAATACCAATCTGAGAAAAAAGAAAATGAAAACCTCGCCCTAAAACAACAAAACGCCGAACAAGCCCTGTTGATGGAAAAGGAGAAAAACCAAAAACTGGTTATCGGAAGTGGTTTGGCCGTTGCCTTAGCAGGATTGGGGATTTTCTTTATCGCCTACCGAAAAAATCAAAAGCAAAAGCAGGAGATAGAAAAGCAAAAGAACTTGGTGGAAGAGCTGCAACGCGAACTGCACCATCGCCTCAAAAACAATCTTTCCTTTATTGACTTTTTTATCACCTTGGCCAAGGGCAAGTTTCCCGATCCTGCCTACCGCGAAAAACTGGACGAACTACAGAACCGCATCAACAGCATGTTTGAAGTGCACAAACAGCTGTTTAAAAAGGAGGATGTGACCAGCGTAAACGCCAAGACTTACATTTCAGCCTTGGTGGAAAATGTGAAGAAAGCCTATGCCGCTCCCAACATAGCTTTGGAAGAATACATAGATGACACGAACCTTAGGGCGGACACTTCCTTTCCCATTGGCCTGATCGTCAACGAATTTGTGACCAATAGCTATAAATATGCCTTTCCCAATAACCGGGATGGAATTATTTCCATCGGTTTCACGGAAGCGGACGACCATTACAACCTAAATCTAAGAGATAACGGAAAAGGCCTGCCTGCCGATTTCAATATTGATACCCTGGATTCCTTTGGCATGGAAACCATCAAGCTTTTGACACAGGAATACAAGGGAAGTTTTATATTGGATGGCAGCGATGGGTTGCAGATGGATATTACTTTTCCCAAAAATGTGGCATGATGGAGGGGAAATCGAAATTGAAATTGAAATTGAAATTGAAATTGAACGACTAACGACTAACGACTAACGACTAACGACTATCGAATGAAACCAAAAGCCCATATCCTTATTGTTGAAGACAAGGCCATTTTGTACAAGCGACTATCCATGGCTTTGGCAGAAGAGAATTATAGTGTGGATGGTTACACGCCCAGTGTAGAAAAAGCCTTGGAACGCATCCAGTCCAAAGTGCCCGACATTGTGCTATTGGATATAGATTTAGAAGGGGAGCAAACCGGAATTGATTTGGGAAAAATCCTTTCATCCACTTACAAGATCCCTTTTATCTATGTTACCGATTACGATGACAATGAAACCTTTTTTGAGAGTTTGCAGACGAACCACGATAATTTTTTGGTCAAGACCAAGCCGCATCTGGACACCAAACAAGTGGTTCGTGCCATTCAAACCGCGCTGGGCCGATCCAGAAAAGAAGTTGGTTTATTGACCAAAGATGCCCTGCTCTGTTTCACAGATTATATTGAAAACACCAAGGAACACAATAGTTCGCAAGTCTCCCAGGTGCCAGTTTCTTTGGAGGAAATTGCTTTGATCACTACCAACTCCACAGAAACAGACGAAGGGAAAACCCGAGAAAAAGGCAGGGCCTGTTATAAAAAGCTAAAGGTCAATTACAGTCGAGTGGAAAACTGGAAAAAACAATCCTTTTATCTCCCTGTCTCCTTGACGGAGATAAGCGGAAAATTGCCATATAACTTTATCCGTATCAATGAAAGCGAGGTAATAAATTTAAGCCATCATATTTTGGATGGTCGCATCAACGGCAACCGGTTAAAAATTGGCGACCATATTTGCATTGTATCCAAAACCTATAAAACGGAGGTGGAAAAACGTTTTGATTTGTTGTACACCAAATTGAAATAGGCAGATTATCATTAAATACGGTATCATTTTCATTTAGAGTTTTTTCATATCCAATTAGTTGGGATTTTAGCAGTATTGTTGGCAATAAGCTGAAACACCAATCAAAATATTGGGAGTAAGCGTTATTTCTAAATTATACATTATGAAAAAACTGATCTTACTGGGAATTTTTGTTTTCACCATCAATCTAACATTTTCACAAACCGTTAACGATGTACCTCTTAGTGAAATTCCCGGAAAATATGTTCAAATTCTAGGAACCGGAAAAATGTTCAGTACCAAACTAAACATTCAATTGGATTTTGGACAAAAGGATAATATGTGGAGTTCCAAGGAACATATTCTCAAAGACAAGGACGGCAATAAATTGGAATTTAATTCTATGGTGGACGCCCTTAATTTTATGAATGAAAACGGTTATCAATTTGAGACCGCATATACCCTTACGGATAATAGTGGGAAAAGTATTTATCACTTTCTTTTGAAAAGGGTTTAAGGATATAAAAGGATTAAAGCATTTCATTAAAACTCCTTCGACTAAATTCTTTATATGAAGGTCGAAGGAGTTTTATCATTTTTGAACTATAGTGATAGCAACCTGTCTCCTTTGAATTATAGAACTGAATCATATTTCACAAGTTCATGGTTTTTCGAAATCTATTTTTCCTTTTCTGTACCCTGGCCTGAACCCACTCGGTTAAAATGAGGCGACCATATCTTTATTGGTTGCAAAACCTATAAATCTAAGGCGAAAAAACGTTTTGATTTGTTGTATATCAAATTAAAATGGGAGATTCTCATCGGGATTGAGGGGATTTTCATTTTGAGTTTTTTTTCTTTCAATAAACCTTCACCTTAGCCTATCCAAACATCCGAAAAGATAGGCTATATGAAAACGATTACACTTAGTTCATTTTTCCCAAACCTTAGGAAAATTTAAAGCAAATTCTTCTAAACATAATTTTGTTTAATCGAGAAACCACACCATGAACAAACTGGGGAGTTGTTCAACGGTGTGGTTTCTTTTTTTCGCGTTTTCAACTTAAATTTATTATGCACGCATAGCAAAAGAAAGGAAATATATTCTTAACTTCGCACGCAAGCAAACACTTCAGTATAATATTGATCCAGTTTGCAGATATTTTACAATCCAAAAAACATTACAAAAATGAAAATATTAGTCTGTATAAGTCACGTACCGGACACTACCTCCAAAATCAATTTTACCGATGGCGACACTAAGTTCGACTCTAATGGGGTGCAGTTCGTTATTAACCCAAATGATGAATTTGGCCTTACCCGTGCTATGTGGTTTAAGGAAAAACAAGGCGCCTCTGTCCACGTAATAAATGTGGGCGGCCCAGAAACTGAGCCTACCCTAAGAAAAGCTTTGGCCATTGGCGCCGATGAGGCAATTAGAATAAACACAGCTGCTACCGACGGTTTTTCCGTTGCCAGGCAACTTGCAAACGCAGTGAAGGAAGGCGGATACGATTTAGTAATTGCAGGCCGTGAATCTATCGATTACAACGGGGGGATGGTTCCCGGAATGGTAGCCAAACTCGCGGGTACCAACTTCGTAAACACCTGTATTGGTATAGAAGTAGAAGGCGACAAAGCTACTGTAATTCGTGAAATCGACGGTGGAAAGGAAACCTTAAAAACTTCACTTCCACTTGTTATAGGGAGTCAGAAAGGACTGGTAGAAGAAAGCGATTTGCGCATTCCGAATATGCGGGGGATTATGCAAGCCCGTACAAAACCATTGAACGTTAAAGAACCGATTGACTCCAATCCAGAAACCCAAACGGTCTCCTTTGAAAAACCAGCACCAAAAGGTCCTGTAAAATTAGTGGATACAGTTGATGAGCTAGTGGATTTGCTTCATAATGAAGCCAAGGTAATTTAAAAAATAAAAATTATGTCAGTTTTAGTATATACAGAATCAGAAGAAGGAAAAATCAAGAA
Organism: Aequorivita sp.; assembly: GCA_049646885.1. GTDB lineage: Bacteria > Bacteroidota > Bacteroidia > Flavobacteriales > Flavobacteriaceae > Aequorivita. Next base: position 71,818 of record JBARWQ010000035.1, read on the forward strand.
AATCGCTTTGGAAGCGGTTTCATACGCAAAGGGCATTGCCGATAAAATGGGCACTTCCGTTACGGCGGTGTGCATCAACGCGAGCGACCCTTCCGAATTGGGCAAATACGGCGCTTCAAAGATCTTGGAGGTCTCCAATGATAAATTGAGCAAGTTCAATGCAGAAGCTTACGCCGATGCTATTGCCCAAGCTGCCAAAAACGAGGGAGCCAAGGTAATAGTGGTTTCATCCAGTGCCAACAGCAAGTTTCTCGCTCCGGCACTTGCGGTCAACTGCCAGGCTGGCTACGTTCCCAACATTATAGGACTGCCAGAGAGCACTTCCCCATTTAAAGTGAAGCACAGTGTGTTTACAAACAAAGCCTTCGCCGTAACCGAAATCAAGACGGAAGTTAAGATACTTGGGTTGGGTAAAAACTCCTACGGCCTTAAAGAAAATGAAGTTTCAGCAAGCAAGGAATCATTTTCGCCAAACCTCGATGCCCATGATTTTGATATGGAAATCGTATCAGTCGATAGGGCGACCAATAAAGTAACGATAGCCGATGCCGAAATAGTTGTTTCGGGAGGAAGAGGGATGAAAGGTCCTGAAAACTGGGGCATGTTGGAGGATCTCGCCAATGTTTTGGGGGCCGCAACTGCCTGTTCAAAGCCCGTAAGCGACATGGGCTGGAGACCTCATGCCGAACACGTGGGACAAACCGGGAAACCTGTGGCGGCAAACCTTTATATCGCTATTGGTATTTCTGGTGCCATTCAGCATTTGGCGGGAATCAATGCCTCCAAAGTGAAGGTGGTAATCAATAACGACCCCGAAGCCCCTTTCTTTAAGGCGGCAGACTATGGGATGGTTGGCGATGCTTTTGAAATTGTGCCGAAGCTCACAGAAAAATTAAAAGAATTTAAGGCGCAGAACGCATAATTTTTCATTAATTTGTGCCTTGAAAAAGGCTGTTTAAATTAGGAAACATCCGAGTTTAAACAGCTTTTTTTTATTATCCATTTATTCGTTATTTTTATAATCCGTTGCTTAGATCAAGCAATGAACAGAGAACACTGAATACCTAAGAATGAGTTTAGTAAAACTTACAATAAAAGGAATATCGTACAGTCAAACCCAGAATGGGGCTTATGCGCTAATTCTGAGCGAAGTGGATGGCGAACGCAAACTGCCCATTGTTATTGGTGCTTTTGAAGCGCAGTCCATAGCCATTGCGTTGGAAAAAGACATTACTCCACCTCGGCCCCTTACCCATGACCTTTTCAAGAACTTTGCAGATAGGTTTGAGGTAGTGGTAAAGCAGGTAATCATTCATAAATTGGTAGATGGGGTGTTCTATTCCTCCTTGATTTGCGAACGGGACAAGATTGAGGAAATTATAGACGCCCGTACCAGCGATGCCATAGCCCTAGCCTTACGGTTTAATGCTCCGATCTTTACGTACAAAAATATCTTGGACAAGGCGGGGATTTATTTGAAAACCCCACCTTCCAAAAAAAGTATTTCCAAGGAAGAGGAAAAGGTTATTGAACACCTAATCTTAGGAGAAGACAAGGAGTCAACGAAACCATCGAGAGAAAACTACAGTAAATATAGCTTGACCGATCTCAACAAAATGCTTGAGAAGGCCGTGGCAAACGAAGATTATGAAGCTGCCGCGAGCATCCGTGACGAAATTTCCAAAAGGGAATAACTCTCTGTCGATTTTTAATTAGTATTTTCGGAAACGGAACATATAAAAACTATATGAGGGGAATTTTCATCGCAGCTATCGCGCTTTTTTTCTTTGGAAATATTTTTGGGCAAAGCATTGAAAAAACTTGGCAGTTTTCTGAAGTCCAAGACCAAAATGGGCTACCTATCCTGCAAATCAATCCTGAAAAAGATTTTTTAAAACTTGAAAACGGCGGTTTTGAATATCGATTAGCTGCCAATGACACTCTACTCTCCAGCGGTGATTATATTTTTCAGAACAATCTTTTGGTGCTTTTCTTCAATAAGCCGAAGGATACTATTCGAAGGTTTCGAGTTTCGCAAGTTACTGATAGCACCCTAACCCTTTCAGAAGACAATCTGCTTTATAGCTTAAAAATTTCGACTGAAACCCAGGTCATACCTACAACTGTCGGTCAATCAGCCATCATTATCCCCAGTGAGGGATTTTCACTTAAAAGTATGTGGCGGGGTATTTTAGGGATGGTTTCTCTTATTATTCTCGCGGTTCTTTTTAGTTCCAATCGGAAAGCTATCCATTGGAAGACTGTTGGGATCGGCCTCGCGTTTCAGCTTTTAATTGCCGTTGGGGTATTGAAAGTCAATTTTGTGAAAAACGGCTTTGAGGCGGTGGGTCAACTTTTCGTAAATGTTTTGGACTATACTAAAGCCGGAAGTGAATTTCTGTTTGGCGGCATGCTGGATGTGAATTCCTTTGGATTCATTTTCGCGTTTCAGGTATTGCCGACCATCATTTTCTTTTCGGCCCTTACTTCAGTTTTGTTTTACTTCGGAATAATTCAAGTGGTAGTAAGAGGCATGGGATGGCTACTAACAAAACTCCTAAATATTTCGGGTGCGGAAAGCTTGAGCGTGGCAGGCAACATCTTTTTGGGACAGACCGAAGCCCCATTGCTGATTAAAGCCTATTTGGAAAAAATGAACAAGTCGGAAATGCTGTTGGTGATGGTTGGTGGAATGGCTACCGTAGCTGGAGCGGTGCTCGCAGCCTATATCGGATTTTTGGGCGGGGACGATCCTGTTCTAAGACTGACCTTCGCCAAACATTTATTGGCGGCTTCAGTAATGGCGGCACCAGGAGCCATTGTAATTTCAAAAATTCTGTTTCCCCAAACAGAAGCCATAGACACCGACGTAAGAGTTTCACAAGATAAAATAGGCTCCAATTTTCTGGATGCCATTGCCAATGGAACTACGGAAGGGCTAAAACTGGCGGTAAATGTGGGAGCTATGCTCTTGGTATTCGTTGCCTTCATTGCTATGATTAACGGGATTTTGGGATGGTTGGGAGGAATTACTTCCGTAAATGCGTGGGTGGCATCTCATTCGGCATACGAAAGTCTTTCTTTGGAAGCAATTTTGGGAACTGTTTTCGCGCCTTTAATGTGGCTTATAGGAGTGGCAAGGGAAGACATAATGCTGATGGGCCAACTACTGGGCATAAAACTGGTGGCAAGTGAATTTGTAGGCTATATACAACTGGCGGAATTAAAGGATGTTTCCAGCGGGATCCATCTCACTTATGAAAAAAGCATTATTATGGCCACGTATATGCTTTGCGGTTTCGCCAATTTTGCTTCCATAGGAATACAGATTGGGGGCATTGGCTCGCTCGCGCCTGGACAGCGAAAAACCCTATCCCGATTCGGAATGAAAGCTTTGATAGGTGGCACCATAGCTTCATTGGTTTCAGCAACGATCGCGGGAATGTTTATCGGATAAATAATTTAACTTCAACTTTCGATTTCCCCATATTTTGCCAAAAATCATATTTAGTTGATAACTAATAATAAATCCCTGTCTTTTCTGTTTTAATAGTGACATCGGTTCTTTAAATTTAATTCCTGAATATTAATATTTTATAATGAAGCAATACCACGATCTTTTGGAACACGTTTTAGAAAACGGCACTGAAAAGCAAGACCGCACCGGTACTGGAACAAAAAGTGTTTTCGGCTATCAAATGCGATTCGACCTCAATGAAGGCTTTCCAATGGTCACGACCAAGAAACTGCATTTAAAATCAATTATTTACGAATTGCTTTGGTTTTTAAATGGGGATACCAATATTAAATACCTACAGGAAAACGGAGTGCGGATTTGGAACGAATGGGCCGATGAAAATGGAGATCTCGGACCGGTTTACGGCCATCAATGGCGCAATTGGAACAGCGAGGAAATAGACCAGATTTCAGAGATAATACAAACGCTTAAAACAAATCCGGATAGTCGCCGTATGTTGGTAAGTGCTTGGAATCCCAGTGTTCTGCCAAACACATCGGAATCTTTTGCCGATAATGTGGCTAAGGGAAAAGCCGCGCTGCCACCCTGTCATGCCTTTTTTCAATTCTATGTAGCGGATGGAAAGCTATCGTGTCAATTATACCAAAGAAGTGCCGATATTTTTCTCGGGGTGCCTTTTAATATAGCTTCTTATGCACTTTTGACCATGATGATGGCCCAAGTTTGCGGTTATAAATACGGCGATTTTGTCCATACTTTTGGAGACGCCCATATTTACAGCAACCATTTTGAGCAAGTAGAGCTTCAATTGTCACGCGACCCGCGCCCATTGCCCAAAATGTTGATCAATCCAGAGGTCAAGGATATCTTTGGCTTCAATTTTGATGACTTTACCCTAGTGGACTACAATCCACACCCTCATATCAAAGGTGCCGTTGCCATTTAATCTTAATCCAATAAAATCTTTATGCGAAATTTATTCACCCTAGTAATTATTCTTTTTACCACTTCACTTTTTGCCCAGGAGGAATGGGGCGATGTAAATAAAAACAAAGTAACCCTCAAGGAAGTCGGTCCGGTGTGGCCAGGATGCGAATCCGGCACTGCTGCGGAACGTGACAATTGTTTTAATCAAAAACTTTCTGCCCACATTTCAAAGAACTTCAAATATCCAGCTGAAGCTTATAAAAAGAACGAACAGGGTAAAGTAACAGTTGAGTTTACGATCAACGAAAAAGGATTGGTGGAGGTGCAAAAGGTTTCGGGAGGCACTAAAAGCCTTCAAGATGAAGCAAGGAGAAACATTATGTCCATTCCCAAAATGGCAAAACCCGGAATGATGGGAGGAAAACCTCGTGCGATAAGTATGACGGTGCCGTTCACCTTCAAAACAGGGAAATAATTACTCAAAACAGGGGTTTAACATTGGTTTAACTCAATCGTTTCCACTTCCACAATTTTAATAATTACCTTTAAAGTGTCGTCAGAATCCCGATGATTATCGAGAGCAACACTTTTTTCATGATTGAAACAGATAACAGGATTTCTTTTTTCCTGAAAACCCGAGAGCACACCGAGAATATTTGCAAACCATTGGAAATTGAGGATTATGTGGTGCAGCCCGTAGTCGATGTGTCTCCCCCTAAGTGGCATTTGGGGCATACCTCCTGGTTTTTTGAGGAATTCATTCTTAAACCTTATAAACCTGGGTATCGCATTTACCATGAGGATTTCGCATTTGTTTTCAACAGTTATTACGAAACCGTTGGGAAGCGAGTGCTTCGAACCAACAGGGGAAATCTCTCCCGCCCAACTGTGACTAAAGTTTATGATTATCGACATTACGTGACCAACGAAATGAAAGAATTATTGCTAGAAGGCATTTCTTCTAAAGTAGAAGAACTTCTTTTAATTGGAATCCACCACGAGAAACAACATCAAGAATTATTGATTACGGACATTAAATATATCCTAGGAAACAACCCCTTATTTCCTAAATACAATGATTTATTTGCAGAAAATCCAGTTCAAAATTTTATCGCGAAATGGATAGAAATCAAGGAAGGCATCTACGAAATAGGCCACAATAAGCCGGACGAATTCTGTTACGACAATGAACTCGCCCACCACAAAGTATATCTTCAAGATTGCCAAATTTCGAATAAGCTAGTAACCAATTCAGAATACCTCGAATTTATAGAGGCTGGAGGTTATGAGGATTTCAATCTTTGGCATGCGGAAGGTTTGGATTGGGTAAAGACCAATCATATTGCAGCACCTATGTATTGGCATAAAATTGAGGGCGAATGGCATCATTACAGTTTACAAGGACTACAAAAGATCCCATTGGAAGCGCCGCTATCGCATATCTCATACTATGAGGCTTTTGCTTATGCCCAATGGAAAGGCTGTCGATTGCCAACCGAGTTTGAATGGGAAGCAGCAAATGAACAATTTGAGTGGGGCAACCGCTGGGAATGGACAGAAAGTGCCTACCTACCCTATCCCAGCTATAGCAAAGCTCCAGGAGCTATTGGGGAATACAACGGCAAATTTATGGTAAACCAAAAGGTACTTCGTGGCGGTTCCGTGGCCACGCCCCCGCATCACACTCGTCCCACTTATCGCAATTTTTTCCAGACCAATCTTCGTTGGCAATTTACGGGCATTAGATTAGCCAAATAACAATTCCACCCACTGAAACCTATGGATACCAACCGCCCACAACTGGACAGCAACTTTAAAAAGGAAGTTTTTGAAGGTCTTTCAACTTATCCGAAATATTTGTCGTCTAAATATTTTTATGACAAAAAAGGCGATAAACTCTTTCAGCGGATCATGGCGATGCCGGAATACTATCTAACCGATGCTGAATTTGAAATCCTATCCATTCACACTGCTGCAATTGCGGAATATTTTCGGGGACAGGGCAAGGGATTTGACTTTATTGAACTCGGGGCGGGCGATGGCAAGAAAACCAAGGTTCTTTTAAAATATCTTTTGGAGAACAACTTTCATTTTGTTTATAAACCCATAGACATCAGTCAAAATGCCATTGACAACCTTTCGAAAAAACTTTCAAAAGAAATGCCACAGCTTAGGGTGGATGCAGAAAGAGGAGAATATTTTGAAGTGTTGAAACGTCTAAAAAATTATGACTCCCGCAAAAAAGTAATTGTTCTTTTGGGCTCCAATATCGGCAATTTACTACATCCTCGAGCCATCAAATTTTTAACAAAGTTGAAGGATTGTTTAGGAGAACAGGATTTGCTTTTTATGGGTTTCGACCAGAAAAAAAATCCGCAGACCATTCTTAACGCATATAACGACGCCACCGGTATAACGGCCGCTTTCAACAAAAATCTGCTCCTTCGAATCAACGAGGAACTGGGCGGAAATTTTCAAATTGAAAAATTCGAGCATTGGGAAAGCTACAATCCGGAAACGGGAACGGCAAAGAGCTTTTTGGTGGCTACCCAAAAGATGAAGGTTAGGATTGAACAGTTAGCCCTCTCAATAAATTTTGATGAATGGGAAACCATACATACCGAAATATCTCAAAAATACGACGACAAAACAGTGGCTTGGTTGGCAAAAGAAGCGGGGTTAGAAATAGAAACCTCTTTTACCGATAGCCAAAACTACTTTAAAAACTATGTGTTCAGAAAACACTGAACTTAGATTTTCGGTTCTCTTTTAGTTTATGGCAATACATCGAGCAACCTCTTTAAATCCTCTTCTGTGTTATAATAATGAAAACTCACCCGAATCCCACCACCTCTCGGAGAACATATTATATTATTGTTTTCTAGTTTCTGAAACAAAGTGGAATCTCCTATTAAATTAAATATAGAAGAATGATTTTCTCGCAGCAAAGTGCTTTGGGTCAGCAGGTTCCGCGAAGTAAACTTCTCCTTTGCTAAGGTGGATAAAGAAGCTATATTTTCATATAATTGATCTCTTCCTAGTTTTTCAGTGAATTGAATGGCCTGTCCCAAACTCCCATAATTCAAGGTGTCTTGGTGCCCTGGTTCAAAATGTTTCATAAATGCAGTTTCAAGAGCCGAGCTCTCGAATCTTTCAGCGGAATTAAAACCGATGACTTTTGGAAAAATACGTTCTCTAGCAGAGGTTTTCACAGCTATAAAACCATTTCCAAAACCTGCATTGAGCCATTTATATCCACTGCTTCCCAAAATATCTATCGCGTTTTCGGCAAAGTCGAAATTTTCAGTTCCCAAATATTGTGTGCCATCCCCAATTAAGAGTAGATTGGGATGATAGCTTTTGAGTTGCTTCAAAAATTCTAAGTTTATTTTTATTCCGCTCAGCCATTGCACTATGCTAAAAATGAATACATCTGGTCGATGCCTATTTACGGCTTCTTGGACGTTCTCCTCCAAATTTTCATCAATGTTGGCGTAACAAACGTCAAAATCGCGCATTTCAACCGGCCAATTGATGGATGGATAATCATCTTTTAAAAGAAGAACTTTCTGACCCTTGGGAAGCCCTTCCAAAATGGAATTAATTCCAAAAGAAAAATTGGGAACTAGAGCAGTCTCCCCTTCAAGAGCGCCGATAAATCGGGCAACTGTACTACGGATTTGCTCAATATGGATTTTGTGGTTCTGCCGAAAAGTGCAGACCTGGTTCATCAAATTCAAATCGTGTTGGCGGCGCCATTCAATTACAGGTTTGGGAACTATCCCATTTGAAGCGGTGTTGAGATAGGTGCACTTGGTCAGGGCAGGAAAGTGATTCTTTAATTGTTCCATTATAGAGTGGGTAAAATGCTGAAAATTAGGTAAATTTACAATACCGATTTTTCATTGACGTCGAATTTTATCGAAATTAACCAACTATGTCTTCAAAAACTAAAAACCCCGGAAGAATTGATGCTGAACAGCGCGAGCAATATGAGTATGCGCGGCGGCGTATAAATCAGAAAAAAAACCTGATGCGCCATTTTATTGCGTTTTTGGTTGGTTCACTTTTGCTTATTGTTATTAATCCAGTACTCGGGTACGGAGACGAAACATTTTTCAAGGATTGGTTCGTTTGGGTCATTTTGATTTGGACTTTTATATTTTTGGTACATCTTTTCAATGTTTTTGTGATGAACAAATTTATGGGCAAGGAATGGGAAGATCGGCAAATGGAAAAACTGAAGGTTCGTCAAGCCGAAAAGATGGTCGAGCTACAAAAGAAAGTGGATATTGAATTACAACTTCCCACTACCCCATCCGAATCCAAAGCATCAATAAATAATCCTTTACCTCCTGACATACAATGATTGTAATGATTGCCGCCGCCGGCGAAAACAACGAACTCGGCAAGGACAACGATTTGCTCTGGCACCTGCCCGATGATTTTAAGAGATTTAAGAAGCTCACCAGCCATCATTTTATTATAATGGGCCGAAAGACTTTTGAGTCCTTCCCAAAACCACTGCCCAATAGGGTGCATATTGTTATTACCAGAGACCGGAATTATGGGAAGGAAGAAGCGGTAGTTGTTTACAATATGGAAGAAGCTTTGGAGAAAGCGAAATCAGATAAAGAGGTATTTATTATAGGAGGAGGTGAAATTTTTAAAATGGGTCTTAAGGTGGCAGATAAAATTGAGCTTACTCGCGTGCACGGTACATTTAAAGATGCTGACACCTTTTTCCCGGAATTTCCAAAAGATGAATGGAAACTTATTTCTGAAGAAAAACACGAAAAGGATGGGCGACATAAGTACGCATTTACTTATGAAACTTGGGTTCGAAAATAAGTTGTAAATTATTAGAAAATAACAGGCCTCTGAGACTTGTAAGGTCATTTGTATTCGTTGAACAAAGTACTTCAGAACATAACATCTCAAAACAATCTCAATTTAATTGAGGTAAAATCACTATCGGGTGGCGACATCAATGAGGTATTTCTTTTGAAATGCGAAGAAGGGAGTTTTGTTATAAAATTGAATGACGCTTCCAAATTTCCCGGAATGTTTACTGCTGAAGCCAAAGGTTTGCAACTTTTGAGAAACTCACAAAGTTTTAGGATACCTGAAGTAATCGCCACGAATCACGTTGAAAACACTTCCTATTTATTTATGGAATTCCTTCCTGAGGGAAATAAATCTAAAAGTTTTTGGTATCACTTTGCCTCGAATCTAGCCAAACTTCATCAAAATAGTCAGCCGTATTTTGGCTTAGACCACGACAATTATATTGGCAGTTTGCCTCAGCAAAATGTGAAATGCAATACGGCTTCCGAATTTTATATTTCACAGCGTTTGGAGCCACAATTCAAAATGGCTTTACAAAATGGATTTTCATTTAAAAATCTCGATTCCTTTTATAAAAACTTTTCCGAAGAAATTCCCGACGAACCTTCGTCATTGATCCACGGCGATCTTTGGGGCGGGAATTATATGGTTTCGATACAAGGAGAAGCTATTTTGATAGATCCCGCAGTGGCATACGCTTCCAGGGAGATGGATATTGGCATGATGCAGTTGTTTGGAGGTTTTTCAAAAGAGGTTTTTGACTATTATAATTCCATTTTTCCATTGCAACCCAACTGGGAGGATAGATTACCACTTTGGCAACTGTATTATCTGCTCGTGCATTTAAATTTATTCGGCTCGGGATATCTCAGGCGGGTTAAGTCTGTGGTTTCAAAATATTCGTAAAAAGTCATATAACTTCTTTCACAGTTTTTTATTCCTATTTTTACAGCTCAAGAAATAAAGTGTGAAAACACATTTTAGAATCTAATACCACAAAAAGAATGAAAGCATACATATTTCCAGGGCAGGGCGCACAATTTTCCGGAATGGGAAAGGATCTTTACGAAGCATCGGCAAAAGCAAAGGATTTATTTCATCATGCCAATGATGTTTTGGGTTTCGACATTACGAAAATAATGTTTGAAGGCACGGCGGATGAGCTAAAGCAAACGAAGGTTACCCAACCCGCAATCTTCTTGCACTCCGCAATTTTGGCAGAAGTGATGGGCGATAAGTTTCAACCTGATATGGTCGCGGGCCATTCCTTAGGAGAAATTTCCGCTTTGGTAGCCAATAGAACGATTGCTTTTAGCGATGGATTAGAGTTGGTTTACAAACGCGCTTTAGCAATGCAGAAAGCCTGTGAATTGGTGCCGTCAACTATGGCTGCAGTTTTAGGTCTGGAAGATGCATTAGTGGAAGAAATCTGCGCCAAAACTCCTGGAATTGTGGTGGCGGCCAACTACAATTGTCCGGGGCAACTTGTGATTTCTGGCGAAGTTGATGCTGTTGGAAGAGCTTGTGAAAGCTTAAAAGAAGCCGGAGCCCGGAGAGCACTTATTCTGCCTGTAGGCGGTGCTTTTCATAGTCCATTGATGGAACCCGCGAGAGAGGAACTGGCAGCGGCCATAGAGAGCACACAGTTTACCCAACCAGTCTGTCCCATTTATCAGAACGTATCAACTGTTGCAGTAACAGATCCTTCGGAAATCAAGAAAAACCTTATTTCCCAACTCACTGCCCCGGTAAGATGGACCCAAAGTGTACAAAACATGATAAAAGATGGTGCCAAAATCTTTATTGAGGTGGGCCCTGGGAATGTATTGCAGGGATTGGTGAAAAAAATTGACAGCTCGGTAGAAACCGGAAGAGCGGAGATTTAAATCACAAGAAAACCTAGACCATTAGAAGAGAGGTAAGGATTATTTATAGCAAAAGCGGGATGAAAATATTTCATCCCGCTTTTTTTATTAAAATTTAATTCGGTTTCATTTTTTGAACTCTACTATCTAAATAATTTGATGGACTCGCCCTCTTTCATAAAACTCCAATCTTTCTTCTTCAGGCACCAAATCCCCACCTGTAGCCCAAACGACGTGTGTAGCATTCTTCATTTTCAGATTATTCTTACTGGCATAATCTGTTTTTGCGATCATTTGTGGACCAATAAGTCCCGCCGTTGCGGAAGGTTCGAGGAAAATGTTTTCTGTATCCTTAAGTTGTGACAACAAGACAAAAAGATGTTCATCTTCAATAGTGTACACCCCGCTGATTATATGGTTGCTGATGTTGGTGGCAAAATTCGATGATCGCCCAACGGCCAAGCCATCGGCCTCGGTTCTATTGTCGATTCCAATATCCTGCACGCTGATGTTGCTCATTTCTCCAGTAACCAAACCTGTTAAAACCGCTGGGGAGTGTGTGGGTTCAACAAAAAAGCAGTGTACGTTATCGCCGAAGATTTGTTTTAATCCAAAAGCTGTTCCTCCAGGGGAACCTCCGACTCCACAAGGGGAATATACAAATAAAGGGTGATCGGCATCGACCTTAATACTTTGTTCCTCCAACTGCTTCGCCACGCGCAATGCTCCTACAGTGTAACCCAAATAAAGTTCATTTGAATTTTCATCATCAACAAAATATCCCATAGGATCGGCATTTGTCTTTTGTCGCCCCGCGAGAATTGCTTCGCTAAAATCGCCACCAAATTCAATAACCTCTGCCCCTTTTTTGCGAAGAAGATCCTTTTTCCATTTTTTGGCATCAGCTGAAACATAGACCCTAACCTTAAACCCGAGTTGTGCACTTATGATTCCAATGCTCAAGCCTAAGTTTCCTGTGGATCCTACTCCGATATTGTATTTACCAAAAAATTGTTTGAATGCATCACTGGTAAAAACAGCGTAATCATCATCTTTTCTTAGGATTCCAGCTTTTAATGCCAATTCCTCGGCATAATGCAACACCTCAAAGAATCCACCGCGAGCCTTTATTGAACCAGCGATGGGAAGGGCATTGTCACATTTTAGATATAAATTTCCCTCAAATTTTGGACTACTATGGTTTAAAAGAGATTTCATTTTCGGAATTTCCTTGAGGGGCGATTCCAAAATTCCCTTAGTCGCAGCAGTTTCCGGGAAAGCTTTCTCAAAAAACGGGGCAAATCGTTGCCAAAGTTTTTCGGCTGCCAACATATCTTCCTTTTTTATGGGAAAACTGGGCATTTCCTTCATCAACTTTTTGTTGGGATTGAGCCAGGATACCGGTTTTAAATCAATAATTTCCTGAAGTATGGGTGCTTCCTTTATAAGCTTGTCTATTTTATTTTTTGAATACATACCTATAACCTAAGATTTTAGAAGTTAGATCGTAAATTCAGCCAAAGGGAAGATCTAACAAGGAGATATCTCACGATATCAAGTTGGCATCCATAGTTATTTTGAAGCTTAAAGCCTTGCTAACTGGGCAGTTTTCCTTGGCAGCTTTGGCACATTCCATAAACTTATCTTTGCTGATTTTGGGAATACGTGCATTTAGGGTTAAGTGCGATCCAGTGAGTTCCAATTTATCCGGATCCATGGTCACTACAGAAGTGGCTTCCAAAGAATCGGGCGTATAGCCTTCTTTTCCCAGGATCAGGCTTAATGCCATGGCAAAACACCCGGCATGGGCGGCTGCGAGCAATTCATCGGGATTAGTACCTTTTCCGTTCTCAAATCGAGTTTTGAAGGAGTATTGACTATTGTCCAAAACCTTGCTCTTGGTGGTTAATTTTCCGTTTCCTTCTTTGATAGAGCCGTTCCAAACGGCAGATGCTGATTGTTTGATCATGACTTAAATATTTAAATTAATTATTCCATTTTCTTCCGATCCATCGAATAAAAGGATCAATAATTTTATCTTTCTATTTTTACCGCTCCGGATTGGTTTGCAACATCCTCTACTCTTCTTATTGAATCGCCCTTGTTGAGGCTCAGTCTTACAATACTCGTTTCCAAAGCTTTTAAATCATGGGGCACACCGCCTGGCAGCGTAATGAGATCGCCTCTTTTCAAGGAGTGCACCTCCCCATTTACGCCAAATTCGATAACCCCATCAAATACTTCCACAACAATTGAAAAAGGAGTTTTATGTTCTTTCATTACGTGGCCTTCTTTAAAAGCTATACGGATTTCTTTTCCAGTTTCGCTTTCAAATAATACTTGAATAGTTGGACGACTTTCGTGATATTGAAGATTGTCGGTCAAGGATGCTAGTTTCATATTTTATATTTTCAACTTCTTATTTAGAATGATTCAAAATTACTAAAACTTTTTCTGATGTGGTACTTAATCAGAAATAAGTTTTAAAAAGTCCTATAAGTCTTCATATTTTCGTCAAGGTGAAGAAAAGTACGCAACCGCTTTATTGGTGATTGTGATTTGACTCATAAAACGTTGCAGAATTTTTTGTGAATTTTGCTTTTCATTTGTGAACTGGTAAATCCCTAACATTAAAGAAATGAAAAAAAATCCCACCCGGCACCGAGCGTTAAAACCTCTTAGCCACGAACATGAGGAAGTGCTTTTGCTATGTTCAAAAATCGGGGAAGGGCTGCAGAGTGATGTGGAAACAAAACGCATCAAAAAATATGTGGATTGGTTTAAAACAGAATATCTCGATCCACATTTTGAGCTTGAACGAAAATATGTTTTTCCAATTCTTGGGAATCACAATTTTAGAATCAAGCGCGCCTTGGCAAACCACAGGCGGTTGAACCGTTTGTTTGGGGAAAAGTCCAATCTCCAAATTGTTTTAAACAAAATTGAAGAAGAAATAGGGAGTTATATCCGCTTTGAGGAGCGCATTCTTTATAACGAAATCCAGAAAGTGGCCTGTGCCGAGGAACTTGAGGTCATTGAAAAAGTGCACCATGAAATTTTATTTTCAGAAGATGCGTGGGACGACAGGTTTTGGGTCTCTTAAATTTACGAAGGTTTCGAAATTAAAAAACTCCGAGGGATCCAACCTTCGGAGTTTTACTTTTATAATTTTAAAATAAGCTTTTAAGCACTTATTACACAATCGTCACAATCCTTTACTTCTCCATAATAGGTCTCTCGATATTTATGGATGGTCTTAAAAGGAATCCTTAAAAAGGTCTTTTGAATATATACCACATTGGCGGTAAACATTCCCATTTTTTGTGTAAATCTTTTTTCTGTTTTTGTTGTTCGTTTCACTGAAACTAAATTCATAATGTAATCTTCTGATTTTGAGTTCGCGCAAAGAAACAAAACATAGGCACCAATGACAAACTGAGAGCGTTAAAGGTGGGTTAAACTCTTTGAAAACGAAACAGAAATCGAAATGAATTATTGAAAAATGAAGAAGTGATTAATCGATTTTTCTTAGCTTCTTTTCCCATTTCCAAGCAGATGCCAAAGCTTCTTCCATAGTTCTTTCAGCTTTCCAACCCAATACTTCATTGGCTTTTTTGGTGTCGGCATAAACCGAGATAACATCGCCGGGACGACGATCTACTATTTTATAATCCAACTTTTGTCCGGTAGTTTTCTCAAAGGAATTTACTACTTCTAAAACAGAACTTCCTCTTCCTGTACCCAGGTTGAATACTTCATAATTAGATTTATTTTTACCTGAAAGCAAACGTTCCAAAGCAATAACGTGGGCCTTAGCCAAATCCACTATATGGATATAATCGCGTATGCAACTGCCATCCTCTGTAGGATAATCGTCCCCAAAAACTGAAAGCTGTTTCCGTAATCCTGCGGCGGTTTGGGTGATAAATGGCACTAAATTTTGTGGGACGCCTGCAGGCAATTCTCCGATTTCAACGGAATCGTGAGCACCGATGGGATTAAAATACCGCAAGGCGATAGTCTTTAACGAGGAAACGGCACAAGTATCTTTTAGAATTTCCTCACTTATTTGTTTGGTATTGCCATAAGGAGAAGTTGCCTCTTTTACTGGAGCATCTTCTGTGATGGGCAATGAATCGGGCTCCCCATAAACAGTACAAGAGGAACTGAAAATAAAATTATCAATCCCATAAGCCTCACATTCCTGCAGCAAATAAATCAAGGTATTTAAATTGTTTTCATAGTAAAGCAGCGGATTCTCCACACTTTCGCCAACAGCTTTGCTAGCTGCAAAATGGATAATGCCTTCAATGTTCTTGTTCCTTTTAAAAAAATCGACAACATCCCATTTTATTCGAAGATCCAACCTCTCAAACATGGGTGGAGTTTTGGTTATATTGGCAATTCCTTCCAAAACATCCAAAGAAGAATTAGAGAGATTGTCTATTATAACTACTTGATAACCGGAATTCTGAAGTTCAACGGCGGTATGGGAACCTATGTATCCGAGGCCACCTGTAACTAGTATTTTTTTCATAAAAGAAATGTCTCATCCACGATTAATAATTGGGACAATGACGATGTTGTTTATTTATTAATAAATTCAATAACAGTTTTTGCAATATAATCAATCTGCTCATCATCCAATTCAGTGTGCATCGGCAGAGAAATAACTTCCTTTACCAATTGATTCGTTACCGGAAAATCTTCTTCATTATAACGCTCATCGCGATAAGCTTTCTGAAGATGAAGCGGAATTGGATAATACACCCCGCACGGAATTCCCTTTTCATTTAAATGATTTACAAGCGCATCGCGATCGGTACTCTGGAGCTTTAAAGTGTATTGATGAAACACATGGCAGTTGCAATCTTCATATTTAAAACCTTTACAAGTTTCACAATTGCTAGGAGTTATAATTTTCTCATCATTCTTAAAAGCTTGTGTATATTTTGTTGCAGTCTTTTTTCGAGCAGTATTATAACTGTCTAAATGCGGGAGTTTAACTCTTAACACAGCCGCCTGAATAGAATCCAATCTGCTATTTACCCCCACAACATCGTGATGGTAGCGCACGTACATTCCGTGATTTACAATTCCTCTTATAATATGAGCCAAGTCATCGTCATTCGTAAAAATTGCTCCTCCATCTCCATAACATCCTAAATTTTTGGAAGGAAAAAAAGAGGTTGAGGCTACATGACCGATTGTTCCCGTTTTTCTTTTTGTGCCGTCTTTTGAAATATAATCGGCTCCAATTCCCTGAGCGTTATCCTCAATTACATACAAATCGTGTTCCACTGCAGTAGCCATAATCTCGTCCATATTGGCCGCCAACCCAAACAAATGAACTGGCACAATTGCTCTGGTATTTGGGGTAATCGCTTTTCTGATGGCATCCACATCAATATTAAAAGTAAGGGGATCCACATCTACCAAAACGGGAGTTAGCTGCAATAGCGCAATAACCTCAACGGTGGCGGCAAAGGTAAAATCGGCAGTTATCACTTCATCGCCAGGTTTTAAACCCAATCCCATCATCGCTATTTGAAGTGCATCCGTCCCATTGGCACAGGGAATTACGTGTTTTACACCTAAATATTCCTCTAGTTCTTTCTGAAATTGATGTACCTCAGGCCCATTTATAAAGGCAGTGGTCTCAATCACATTCATAATGGAACTATCTATTTGTTCTTTTATATGTTGGTATTGACCCCTAAGGTCCACCATTTGAATTTTTTTCATTCTAGGAATTTTAGGTGCTGCAAAATTACGAAAATGAATTTTGTAATGAGCGAATTAAAATTTTCATCCATTTTAGAATTGGAGAAAAACCTGACTGTGCAAAACATATCTTTAGATCAGTCCTTAAAAACTCGGAAAGAAAACTGATTCCCAAACATCCTAAAATCAAGACGGCATTCTGAACGCCGAATTTATTACTTTTACATTCTATGGGGATACTCTACAACACCCTTATTCATTTGGCTTCTTTCGGAGCTACTGTCACGTCGTTCTTTAGTCCGAAGATGAAATTATTCGTAAACGGAAGGAAGGATGTTTTTGAAATACTTCAGCGTCAAATAGCAGTTTCCGATAAAACTATATGGGTGCATTGTGCTTCCCTTGGCGAATTTGAACAAGGTGTGCCGATAATGGAGGAGATAAAAAGAACTAAACCCGAGTACAAAATTGTTGTGAGTTTCTTCTCTCCTTCAGGTTATGAAGTCAAGAAGAATTCGCCGATTGCTGATGTAGTGGCATATCTCCCGATGGACACCCCGAGCAATGCCAAAAGATTTATAGAAGCAATCCACCCGTCGCTGGCAATCTTCGTGAAATATGAAATTTGGCCCAATTATCTTTTCGAACTTCAAAAAAAGAAGATTCCTAGTATTTTGATTTCAGCTTTATTTAGAGAAAATCAGATTTTTTTTAAAAGCTACGGCGGATTTATGCGTCGGGCTCTATTCACTTTCTACAAATATTTTGTGCAGGATGAAAATTCGAAACAGCTTTTAAACAGCATTGGTCTCAAAAACGTGACGATAAGTGGGGATACTCGTTTTGACAGAGTATCAAATCAACTTACAATGAACAATACTTTGCCGTTTGCGAGAGATTTTAAAGGAAATTCCATTTCAATAGTTTGCGGGAGTACTTGGCCTGAAGATGAAACTGTACTACTCGATTTTATTAATTCGGCTTCAGAAGAAGTGAAATTTATCATCGCTCCCCATAAAATTGAAAGCCACAAAATAGAAGAATTCAGAAAAAGAATAAATAAGAAAACTGTATTACATTCCGAAAAAGACGATGTAAACCTTTCGGAATACAATGTCTTAATAATTGATTGCATCGGACTGTTGAGCAAGCTGTACAGTTACGCCGACATTGCCTATGTAGGTGGAGCGATGGGCACAACTGGACTTCACAATATTTTGGAGCCTGCTACATTTGCGATTCCTATAGTGATTGGAAAAAACTATGACAAATTTCCAGAAGCTGAAACTCTCAAAAAATCGGGTGGTTTATTTGTTGTTGAAGATACTGAAGAATGCACTGCAATACTGAATAAGTTGGTGCTAGATGGAAGTCTCCGGGAAGAAGCTGGAAAAATAGCGGGAATCTTCATAAAGCAGAATATTGGGGCCACATCAATAATAATGGAATCCATTTCTTCGAGAATTTAAACAATAGGGTCTAAAACCTCATAAGAATATTACTTTCTCAAGGTTTTAAATCTTTATTGGCAATATCTTCACATTTTTTAGTATATAATTACCAATCTTCCGCAAGTAAATAACTTAGATTTGCTGAAATCATTTAATATATTAATTATGAAAAATCTATTAATTCTGTTTTCTATTATAGCTCTTCTCTTTCTGGGATCATGTCGCGAGAAAAAAACAGAAACGGTAATCCGGGAAGTAAGAGTTGAAAAAGAAGTGACTCCCAAACAAGATGGAATTCTTGAAAGAACCGGAAAAAAGATTGACAAAAAAGTCAATGAGAAAATTGATGAGAAAATAGACGAAATCGACTAAGCCAAAAATCAAAATAACACTAATCCAAAAAACTAAAAACCATGAGAAAATTAGCAATGATTGCCTTACTCGCAGGATTCTTTACATTTTCCGTTAGCTCCTGCCGAGATCAAAAAAAGACCCAAGAGGAGCTTCTGATAGAAGATATGCAGGACAAAGGAGCCGATTTTAAAGTAAAAGATGACGGCGACAAAATTAAAATGGAAACCGAAGATCAAAAAGCCAAAATCAAAACAGATGATGATGGCAAAACCAAAATAAAGGTAAAAGATAAGAATTAATTAAGTTTTCACCCTCAAACTACGAAGGTAGCCGTCTCATAAAAAATGAGGCGGCTATTTTTTTTGATCAAAATGAATTCTCAGTTTTAATAAAAAGCAGAAATGGAATCCTTTATTCCTGTATGTGTTGTGAATAGCTCCGCCATTTTTCCAAACATTGTTCCATATCCTCGGGAAGTGGACATTCAAAACGCATAAATTCTTTTGAAACAGGATGAACAAAACCTAAGGTTCTGGCGTGCAAGGCTTGTCGCGGTAAGATTTTAAAGCAGTTATCCACAAATTGCTTATACTTCGTAAAAGTGGTTCCCTTTAATATCTTTTCACCTCCATACCGTTCATCGTTAAAAATAGTGTGTCCGATATATTTCATATGCACACGGATTTGATGGGTACGGCCGGTTTCCAATTTACATGAAACCAAGGTTACATATCCCAACCTTTCCAGAACTTTGTAATGGGTAATAGCTGGTTTTCCTCTTTCTTCCTCATCATTTTCATATACCGTATTTTGCAAACGGTTTTTGGGATGTCGCCCAATATTACCTTCAATAGTTCCTTCCTCATCTTCCATATTGCCCCACACCAAAGCCACATATTCACGCTCGGTAGTTCTGTCAAAAAATTGCTTTGCGAGATGCGTCATGGCATCCTCGGTTTTTGCAATGACCAAAAGACCACTGGTGTCCTTGTCAATTCGGTGGACTAAGCCGGGTCGATTGCTGTCGTCAATATTGGAAATGGATGAAGGATTATTCGGGAGATTCTCAAAGTGGTAGGCCAGGGCGTTAATCAGGGTGCCGCTATAATTGCCATGACCCGGATGCACTACCATGCCAGCGGGTTTATTTACCACTATCACGGCATCGTCTTCATATACTATTTCCAGAGGAATATTTTCCGGCACCAACAGAAACTCATAAGGCGGATGCTCAAAAAGCACGGTTACTACGTCGTTTGCTTTCACTTTGTAACTGGATCGTACCGCTACTCCGTTTACGTGGATATTACCTGCTTCAGCGGCTTTTTGGATTTTGTTGCGAGTAGCCTTTTCAATGAGATTCATCAAATACTTATCCACCCTAAGTGCACCTTGTCCTTTATCGGCCGTAAATCGAAAGTGCTCGTACAAATCGTCGTTACCACTGGTTTCGTCGTTTTCTTCTGGACTAAAATTCGTCATCCTTGTCGTCTTCAATTTGGATTGGTGTCTCTTGGCCATCCTCCAAGGAATCCTCTTCGCTTTGGATTCTATTTAAGGATTGGTCGCCCACGATTAAATCAATAACCGATGTTTTTTGAAGCGGAGTTCCGGGATTTAGTTTTTCGCCTTTGTATCGCAACTCCAGAACATTGTCGCTGATATGAGGACGATAGCTAATTTTTCCGATCACAAATCCCATGGCCAAAAGAGTTGGTTCCGCTTGTCGACGTGTACGGCCAAGCACATCGGGAACTTCAATCTTCCTGTAGCCGGATGGATTGATGGTGAGATAAATTTTTCGGTTTTCCTTTACAAATTTACCGGCTTTGGGAATTTGATCAATAACAGAAAATTTTGGAAAATCGGGATTGTAATTGGCCGAATCCAAAATCTCATATCGCAAATCATTTTCATCCAGTTTTTTCTCAACTAGATCCAAAGTCATTTTGGCCAAATCCGGCACTTCTATTTTTTCATTGTGATTAGTGCTTATGCGCAACCACCAAAGAATTAGAAAACCCAAAACTACAATGGCCAAAAACGACAAAAGCAGCTGCTTTAAGAATGTTCTGGTAAAAATGAAATGGAAAAAGGTCATATATTTCTAAGTTAGGCCTCAAAATCAAAAAGCCAAAGGTAGTATCTTTTGACGAAATCGCCCCGATGCCTTATCGGAAATCAAAATCGAAAAATGAATTTTCTTTAACTATCCATAGATAACGGACAACTGCAAGTTTTTAATACATTTGTAAAGGTAGATTTGATATATTTTTATGAGAAAAAAACATATAGCCGTGGCCATGGGCGGATATTCAAGTGAATTCGATATTTCACTGAACAGCGGTGGCGTGGTCTGTGAAGCATTGAACAAAACCAAGTATTTTGTATATCCAGTGCATATTTTGGAAGAGGACTGGTATTACGTTGCTGACGATGGCAGTAAGCATTCGGTAAACAGAGCCGATTTCAGTTTCAATAATGGAAAAGAAACCATAAAACCTGATGCCATTTTCAACACTATTCACGGTACGCCCGGAGAAGACGGTTATCTACAAGCCTATTGGCATTTGATTGGCCTTCCCCACACCAGCTCCGATTATTACCAAGCAGCTTTGAGTTTTAATAAGAGGGATTGTCTGGCGGTTTTAAAAAACTTTGGGGTGCTTTGCGCCAATTCATATTTCGTAAATAAGGACAGCCTTATAGATTTGGATGAAATTGTGAGAAAAACTGGCCTTCCCTGTTTTGTAAAACCCAATCGTTCTGGATCCAGTTTTGGCGTGAGCAAAGTTCACAACATGGACGAATTAATGCCGGCCATTGAATTGGCTTTCACCGAAGATTCCGAAATTATTATTGAAACCGCTTTGGTCGGAACCGAAGTTCAGGTTGGAGTGTATAATAAGGGAGATGAAATCATTGCACTTCCTGTTACTGAAATTGTTTCTGAAAATGAATTTTTTGATTATGCTGCAAAATATCTAGGAGAATCGGAAGAGATTACTCCCGCCCGTATTTCTGAAGAAGAAACCGAAATGCTGCAACAAGAAGCGGTTCGTATTTATCGTTTGCTTAATATGAAAGGTATAACTCGAAGTGATTTTATTATTGAAAATAGAAAACCATATTTTCTGGAAATAAATACAAATCCAGGACTTTCAAAAGAAAGCATCGTTCCAAAACAGGCGCGGGAAGCGGGTTTGAGCTTAACTGAATTTTTTGATATTCTGGTAGAGAATGTCCTTAAATAATTGCAACTAAAGTAGATAGCTGCATCAGCAACTTTTATGCTGAAATCATCAATCTTCTAACCAACAAAATGAAATATTATCTAATAGCGGGCGAGGCCTCCGGAGATTTACACGGCGCCAACCTAATGAAAGCCATCAAAAAAGAAGATGCAAATGCCGACTTCCGCTTTTGGGGTGGCGATTTGATGAAGGCAACGGGAGGAACCGAAGTAAAACATTACAGAGACTTGGCATTTATGGGTTTTACCGAGGTATTGATGAACCTGGGGACTATTTTAAAAAATATCAAATTCTGCAAAAATGATATCGAAACATACAACCCTGACGTCATTATATTTATAGATTATCCCGGTTTTAACCTTCGTATTGCCAAGTGGGCAAGACAGAAAGGATATCGCACACATTATTACATTTCTCCACAAATTTGGGCTTGGAAGGAAGGTAGAATTAAAGAGATAAAAAGGGATATAGACCAGATGTATGTCATTCTTCCCTTCGAAAAGGATTTTTATGAAGACAAGCACAATTTCCCTGTACATTTTGTAGGTCATCCGTTGATTGATGCCATTTACAAAAGAGAGCAAGTTGATCCCAAAATTTTTAAAGAGAAAAACGATCTGGATGAACGCCCTATTATCGCTTTACTTCCCGGAAGCAGAAAACAGGAAATCAGAAAGATGTTGAAAATAATGATTTCGGTAGCGAAGGATTTTAAGGACTACCAATTTGTGATTGCGGGTGCTCCAAGTCAGGAAAAGTCATTTTATGAAACTTTTCTCACCTTCAAAAATGTCCATTTTGTGACCAACAAAACTTATGATCTTCTTAGCGTCGCCCATGCTGCTTTAGTGACTTCAGGTACCGCTACTTTGGAAACAGCGCTATTTAAGGTGCCACAAGTTGTTTGCTACAAAGGCGGCTCAATTAGTTACGAGATTGCCAAACGCATTATCAAGCTTGATTATATTTCGTTGGTAAACTTGATTCTCAATAAAACCGTTGTAGCCGAATTGATTCAAAGTGATTTTAACTCCAAACGTTTAAAAGAGGAATTGACTAAAATACTTGATGATGACACGCGGGAAAAAATATTTTTAGACTATTACGAACTTGAAAAAGCTCTCGGCGGCCGAGGGGCGAGCGAGAAGACAGCAACGTTAATTACGGGATACTTAAAGCCTTAATAAGTATTTTTTCATATATTTAACACCTTAATCGGCAAATTTTAACAGATGAGAAAAATAGCAGCTCTATTCTTTTTCGCTTCCTTCCTTGTTTCCTGTGGTACTGCAAGACATACTGGAAAAGTGTCAGACAATCGAATCGGCACAAAGGAAGTAAGTCATAAGTCGGTAAGGACCGTACATCCACATAAAAACAATAAGCTCGATGTTCTTGAAAAAAATGAAGCTTCTCGTTCAGAAATTACATTAGAGGAACCTAAAGAAATCACAACAGAGATTATTGAATTTGCTAAAACATTTCAAGGTACACGCTATAAATATGGCGGTACAACCCAAGCAGGAATGGACTGTTCCGGCTTAATATGTGTGGCCTTTGAAAAAGAAAATATACGATTGCCAAGGATTTCTAGAGAAATAGCCACGAAAGGTATCCCAATTTCCTTGCAGAATATTGAAGAAGGAGATCTCGTCTTTTTTAAAACCAGCCGAAAAAACGTGATAAGCCATGTTGGGCTTGTAGTTGAAGCAAAAAGTGGCGAAATAAAATTTATCCATTCCACCACTCAAGCTGGGGTTATTATTTCGTCTTTAGATGAACCTTATTGGAAAAAAGCTTTTGTGGAAGTGAGAAGGGTCATTTAGTTTTCCCATCCTCACTCCATTGTTTTTTATAGAAATCTTTCTTATTTTTAATCTCATACTTCCCAGTAGATTTTAAGGTATTCTTAAAATCTGGGGTATGAAATTCATAAACTTCGCAGTCGTAAAGTTTTCAGCTTTTTTGGTGGCGGGAATTCTCTTGTCGCACTTCTTCCCTATTCCTTTTTCATCACTACCTCTAGTAATCGCCTTTCTTACAATTTGTATTTTTTTGTGGATAATAGCACGCGGGCAATTGATTCCCACAATATATTTCGGAATTGCAACATACTTCTGTTTCTTTTTAATTGGATATTTAGGGTACCAATTGCATTTGCCAAGATTTCAACCTAAACACTATTCCCATTTCATTTCTTCTGAAACGACGGATATCTTCCAAATCAAAATTATCCAAAGCTTGAAACCAGATCAATTCAACCACAAATATTTGGGGATGGTCAAGGCTGTAAATGATATACCGACCCACGGAAAAATCCTCTTGCATATTGCGAAGGACACTTTCACCACTACTTTCCCTTCTGATGAAACCTTGCTTGTTTACGCTGCTATTTCTGAAATACCTCAACCTTTAAATCCCCATCAATTTGACTATTCCAGTTATATGAAGTCTTTGGGCGTATTCGGGCAAATGCGGATATCCGAAAAGGAAATAGTATCCTCAAAAAAAGGCTTGAGGACTCTTTTGGGCACAGCTCAGAATTTGCGTGCGGAGATTGTTGGGAAGCTCGGAAAAACCAAACTCAAAACCGACGAGCGAGCAATTATCCAAGCTCTGGTTTTAGGAGAAAGAAAAGAGATAGATAAAAATCTGTATAAAAGCTATGCCGCCGCCGGCGCAGTACATATCCTTGCGGTTTCCGGTCTTCACGTGGGAATCTTGTACATAGTGCTAGCATTTCTCTTGAAGCCTCTAAAGAGATGGAATTATGGGATTTATATCCATCCTCTGACCATTGTTTTACTGCTTTGGGGATTTGCGATGCTTTCAGGTTTGTCGCCGTCGGTTACGCGAGCGGTTAGTATGTTTTCATTTTTTGCAATGGCCAATATTTTTGGACGACGGACCAACTCTTTAAATATTTTATTTCTTTCCTTTTTCTCGCTTTTAGTTATAAATCCATTATGGCTTTTTCAAGTGGGATTTCAGTTGAGTTATTTAGCGGTATTTTTTATTGTATGGCTATATCCAGTTCTCTATAAATTGGGATATTCAAAATATATCCCAATTAGAAAAATATGGTCGCTGGTTACGGTTACTCTTTGTGCACAAATAGGAGTATTGCCATTAAGTTTGTTTTATTTTCATCAGTTTCCAGGATTGTTTTTACTGACAAATATTGTAATTCTTCCGTTTTTAACTTTATTGATGTGCGGAGGAATATTGGTGGTCGTTTTGGCCATTACAGATATATTGCCCAATTGGTTGGCGGAAAGCTATAACTTTTTGATTGAAACTCTGAATGGCTTTATACACTGGGTAGCTGTGCAGGAAGATTTTCTATTTAGGGATATTCCATTCTCAACACTAAAAGTTTTAGGGACCTATTTCTTAATTATTTCGCTCGGATTACTTCTTAAAAAGATGAATTATACCAAATTAGTATTTAGTCTGATAGCAATCTCAATCTTGGTCAGCATTTATATTTATGACGAATTTGAATCATCACAAGCCCAATTGATAGTTTTTCAGAAAAGCAGAAACAGCATCTTGGGTTATAAAAATGGAAGACATTTAAAAGTTTTCAAAATTGATACAAGTAGGAGTATTTCAGAGGAGTATCCTATAAAATCATATCGAGTGGTGGTCAATGCGAAATTTTATTCCGAAGAAAAACTACCAGAGATATTTCACCATAAACAAAAGAATATTTTGATTGTGGATAGTTTGGAAGTTATTCCCAAAGAAAGAAATATTCACACTATTATTTTGGTCAACAATCCAAAAACGAATTTTAATCGGCTCCTTGACAGTCTAAAACCAAAGCAAGTAATTGCCGATGGTAGCAATAGCTATAGCGCAGTAAATCGTTGGGAAAAGACAAGTTTGGAGAAAGGAATCCCGTTTAGCCATACGGCCAAGAAAGGAGCAATTTTAATTGATTGATTCGAAAAGAAGTCTAAAATGTAGATTTAAAATTTTTCTGGTATTCTGCCCAAGCCTCAGCAGTTGTAACCTTTAAATAATCGTCGGAATGGATCATTTTTAAGAAAATCTCGAGTTGGGGCGGAGTTCTATATCCGGGGACTGCTTGGATCAGGTCGCCGTTTTCACGAAAAAAGACTACGGTAGGGTAGGCATTTACTTTTAAAGCATGTGCAAAAAGATGTTGGGCATTCCGTCCTTTTCGATCTGGCTGGTAATTTGGATTGGTATATGTGAAGTCTTTATAGGTTACCTCTTCCGTACCTTCCGCATTAAACTTTACCGAATAGTAATTCTTGTTGAGATATTCTATCACGTTTTTATCGGAAAAAGTGTTTTTGTCAAGCATCTTGCATGGGCCACACCAAGTAGTATAGACATCCATAAATATTTTTTTCGGATTTTCCTTTTGTGCGGCGAGCGCTTCATCCATAGACATCCATTTTATTCCTTGCGATTGAACGCCAGCGAATGTTAACAACATCAGCAACAGTAATATATTTCTCATTAAAATCTCTTTTATATATTCAAAAATACAAAACAAAAAACGTTCCACAAAAGAACGTTTTTTTGTTGTAGCTATTGTCTATTATCTAATACCGTGCATTAATCTTTTCAGAACAGGGTTCAGCAGCATTGATATAATTCCAACGGCAATAGGAATAAGCGTAAAAATCAAAAAGAAGGTTCCAAGGGAATATTCCGCAGAGATTTTGTCGATCATTCCTCCCATTGTATTCGCAGCCTTTTGACCAACCGCAATGGCTAGATACCAAACTCCGAACATAAAGCCAATCATTCGGGCGGGCACCAACTTACTCAAATAAGACAGTCCGAGAGGAGATAAGCACAATTCGCCCATGGTATGGAGCAAATATGCAAGTATTAGGAATATCATGCTTACAGAAGCGGTCATTGCGCCGGGAGGAATATCTGAAGCCCCATAAGAAAGAATCGCAAAACCGAGCCCCAGTAGTATTAATCCAATACCATATTTCATTGCGGCACTCGGATTGTATTTACTTTCCCACCATTTAGAGAAAATGGGAGCCAAAGTAATAATGAAGAACGAGTTTAAAATCCCAAACCAAGTGGCCTCAATCTCCAATTCGGTTTTGTTAAAATTGTTGTATAATCTAAAGATTACCAAGCCCCAAATAAGCACAAAGGCCAATATTAATGCCGCATTAGACACTGCAATTCTATGATGGGTTTTTTTGACCAATAAATAGATAACCCAGGAAATAATTATTAAAGGAACAGTGGTTAAAAGAGTATCGACCACCTTAAAAATAATTGCAGAGTTCCCTGTAAGGGTCCTGTCTGTATAATCTTGGGCAAATAGCGTCATCGAGCCCAAAGATTGTTCGAAGAAAGCAAAGAAAAAGACCGTGAACAATGCAAAAATAGTCACCGCAATCAATCTATCCCTAACAATGGGCAAATAACGAGCAATTCTAGTCATTAGTAAAACGAGAAACATTGCCAGTGCAGCGAGAACAACTATATTGGTACCGCTCATTCCGGCAAATTCAAAAGGAACCAAGGACATGTCATAGATGGTATCCAACGGATCGTTGAATAGGTACAACAAACCTCCGACTGATGACAAGGCAATTAGAACATAATCGAACATAGTAAAAGGATTGAGCTTAATTTCAGCCTTCAATTCTTCTTCCACTTCTTCAGGGGTTTCATCTCTATCGGCAGTTGGAATAATTATATCCTCTTTTCTAGCAGGTTTATCTCCCACTTTTCCAAAGATTTTATGGGCTAGCATAAATTGTAGCATTCCCAAAAACATAAAGATTCCAGCTAGACCAAAGCCCCAGTGCCATCCATAATTTTCAGCCAAATATCCACAAAGCATCATTCCAAAAAAGGCACCTGCGTTTACTCCCATGTAAAAAATGGTATAAGCCCCGTCTTTTTTGGACTCCCGGGTTTTGTACATTTCTGAAATAATAGAAGTAATGTTTGGTTTAAAAAAACCTGTACCAATTACTAAAAAGGCAAGACCTAGATAAAAGGTCAACGTTGTATCAAATGCCATGGCAGCGTGTCCCATAGTCATGATGATACAGCCAATTATCACTGCAATACGATAGCCTGTAAACTTATCGGCAATCCAACCCCCAATAATAGGAGTTAAGTATAAAAGCGAAGCGTAAGTTCCAATTAAAGACAAGGCATGTTCTCGAGGCCAATCCCAACCCGGATTATCACTTATTAAAGGCGCAGTTAAAAATAGGATTAATAGAATACGCATTCCATAGAAAGAAAAACGCTCCCACATTTCGGTAAAGAACAATATAAAGAGTCCGGCAGGATGTCCTAAAACTGTGTCTTTAAATAGATTTTCAATATCGGTCTTCATAAAGAATCGTATTTATTTTGGAATTAATTTTTATTTTTTATGCGTTATTTCTGGATTAGCTAGATCATATTTCTCCTGTTCCGGAATCATTTCATGTTCATCATCTTCGACTCCATGAGTTAATCTTTCAAGACGTTTTCTTACTGTCAAAACCAACAATCCAAAAGCGACTGAGAAAATTCCAATTCCAGTGAACACAGTGAATTCACCTAAATCTGTAGCCGATTCTCCAAGCAATCCTGCAATTTTATCACCAAAACCTGTCATGGCGAAATAAATCCCCATCATAATGGATGCATATTTCACGGGAGTCAATTTTGTGATATAAGAGAGTGCAACCGGAGAGAGACAAAGCTCGCCAGTGGTATGAAAAAGATAAGCTAGAACCAACCAATACATCGCTGACGAGCCTTCTGCCTGAAATTGTGCAGTGGCACCGGTCATAAAAAAGAATCCGGCTCCCATAATGATGAGTCCGATACACATTTTGAACAAAGACGAAGCATTCTTGCCTTTGAGCTTGCGTTTTGCCCAGAATCCGGCAATAAACGTTCCTAGTATGATTATGTAAGCAGGATTTAGCGATTGGAACCAGGATGCAGGAATTTCAAAGGTTCCCAGGAAACGGTTTGTTTTTTCCATCGCATAAATATTCATCAGCCCGCCCGCTTGTTCATAGGCTCCCCAGAAAACGATTACCAATAGGAAAGAAAGTAAAAGTACTTTAATTCGGTCTTTTTCGATCTTTGTGAGTGGTCGCTTGCTCGCTGCTAAAACCTCAGGATCTGAGCCTACTGTCAAATGATTTCCTACGTATCTTAAATGTTTCTGTCCGGCGATATATTGAATCACACCGATGGTCATCCCAATAGCAGCCAGTCCAAATCCATAATGCCACCCATAAACTTCACCAACATACCCCACCACCAAACTTGCAGCAAAAGCTCCAATGTTGATACCTATATAAAAAATAGTAAAACCCTTATCCCTGCGAATGTCTCCGGGTGCATATAGTCCCCCAACCATAGTGGAAATATTGGGTTTCAACATTCCAACTCCGGATATAATAAGTCCTAAACCGGTATAAAAAGCCCACATTTCCTCAATTGAAAGAATTCCGTGTCCAAAAACCAATAAAATCCCACCGATCAATACTGATTTTTTCTGTCCCAGAAACCGGTCGGCCACCCATCCTCCGGGAATGGACATAACATATACCAGCATGGTGTACCAACCATAAAGACTCAGAGCTTCTTTATTTGTCCAGCCCAAACCTGCATTGGCATCCGATGTTTGTGCCACCAGATAAAGAACTAAAATGGCACGCATTCCATAGTAAGAAAAACGCTCCCACATCTCCGTAAAGAATAAAACATATAATCCAACCGGATGTCCGAATAATTCCTTATGCTTTATTTGAGCGTTGTCCATTTCTATTTAATTTGAGATTCGTATTAACTCCAGAGCGGAAATATTAATGAATTCCGTGCATCATTTTCTTTAACTTCGGATTCATAATCAATAGAATCACCGCTGCAAACATTGGAATGGCTGCAATAATTAAGAAAAATGTAGTCATTGAGTAAGTTTGTGAAATTTTATCAATGAATGCTCCTGTCTGTCCAGCGATGAAGTTGGCTATCGCCGAAGCTGTAAACCACAGTCCGAACAATAAACCTGCTAAACGTTTAGGAGATAGTTTTGAAACATAAGACAAGCCTACAGGCGAGAGACATAATTCACCGGTTGTATGGAAGAAATACGCCAATATCAACCAAATCATACTTACTGAAGCGGTCGCTGCTCCTTGCGGAATACTATTCGCTCCAACTGCCAACACAACAAATCCCACTCCCACTAAAGCCAAGCCCATAGAAAATTTTACCGGTCCTGATGGATTCCATACTTTCTCCCACATTTTACTAAAAGAGGAGGCTAGCGTAATAATAAAAAAGGAGTTCAGAATCTGGAACCAAGAAACAGTTACTTCCGTTTGCTCAAGATTAAATTCTCTATACACTTTCCAAATACCCAATATCCATATAATTATAAATGAAATTGCCGTAAAAATAATTGTCAATGGATACGCCTTAAAAATTCTCTTTCCTAAACCGTAAAGCACGTAAGAAACAATTAGAATTGGGAAAATTGTCAAAATAGCATCCACCCATTTAAAAATAGCTCCAGCATTACCTGCTAAGACTCTCTGTGTATAGTCCTTAGCAAAAATAGTCATAGATCCTCCTGCTTGTTCAAAGGCAAAGAAGAAAAATATACTGGCAACCATGAGTACACCTACCACGATTAAACGATCTCTTACAATATGAGCTTCGGGTTCTGGTTCTTCTGAATCATCTTCGATTTTTTCTACTGGAAGTGCACCTTTAGCTGGCGGCTCCTTCCCAATAATTCCAAAAATTTTCTGTCCAAAATAGAATTGTAACATCCCGAACAACATAAATACTCCTGCTAGACCAAAACCATAATGCCATCCTATTTTTTCTCCGATATATCCACATAATAACATTCCTAAAAATGCTCCAGCGTTAATCCCCATATAAAAAATAGTATAACCCGCATCCTTTTTGGAACTATTGTCAGGATACAGTTGGCCCACCATTGAAGAAATGTTCGGCTTAAACATACCGTTTCCTAAAATCATAAATACTAGTCCGATATAAAAGAAAGTGGGACTGACCAATTCCAAAGCCATAGACGCGTGTCCCAAAGTCATAATTAAGGCACCCAATAAAATAGCTTTCCTAAATCCTGTAAATTTATCGGCTATAATTCCTCCCAAAAGTGGCGTTAAATAAACTAAACCGGTATACCAAGAATACAGTTGCATAGCATCTGCATTGGTCCATTCCCAACCTCCTTTGCCAATTTCTGTTATTAAGAATACCGTTAGCAAGGCTCGCATTCCGTAGTAACTGAAACGCTCCCACATTTCGGTGAAAAACAAGATAAACAGACCTGCGGGATGCCCCATTACCATTTTATCGTCTATACCTCGTCTCTCAAGGTGCCTCGCTAATTGAGGATCGTCTATTCTGCCCATAAATTGAATTTAATTTGTTTGTTACAAGTTCTTTTTGATAAATTCTGTCATTAAAGTATATAAATGCAAGCGAGTATTTCCTCCATAAATCCCGTGATTTTTGTCGGGATAAATTCGCCAATCGAATTGCTTATTTGCCTGCACCAAATCATCCACTAGGCGCATCGTATTTTGTACGTGAACATTATCATCGGCACTACCGTGTATCAATAAAAAATGACCTCGCAAACCTTTTACGTGCGAATTTGGCGAATTCTCATCGTAACCACTAGGGTTTTCCTGAGGAGTTTGCATATAGCGTTCGGTATAAATGGTGTCATAGAATCTCCAACTTGTCACTGGGGCAACAGCGATGGCCATTTCAAAAACATCTGGTGCCTGAAACAGGCAGTTGGCCGACATAAACCCACCGTAACTCCATCCCCAAATACCAGTTCTGGCTGGGTCGATATAAGGTAATTCACTTAATTTTTTAGCTGCGGCTATTTGATCCTCTACTTCATATTTACCCAATTCTTTTTGGGTCATCTTTTTAAAATCCCGCCCTTTGAAACCTGTGCCACGGCCATCGACACACACTACTATTATGCCTAGTTCATTGACCAACATTTCATGCCAATAATCATTTGCTCCCAACCAACTGTTGGAAACATTCTGCGATCCTGGCCCGGAATATTGATACATAAAAAGTGGATATTGTTTGTTTTCGTCAAAATCCAAAGGCTTGATCATATACATATTCAAGTCCTCCCCGTTGATGTGAATGGTCGAAAATTCCTTCGGAGAAATTTTATAAGAAGCCAAACGATTTTTCAATTCGTTATTGTTTTTTATTTCCCGGAGCACTTTCCCACTCTTCGCTTCACAAAGAGTATAGACATACGGCGTTTCGACATTGGAAAAGGTATTGATGAAATAGGTGTAATCCGCACTAAAGGAAGCACTATTTGTTCCAGTTTGCTGGGTAAGCCGCACCTTGTTTTTTCCCGAGGGCAAAATACTATATACATCGCGGTTGATATTTCCATTTTCGGTGCTTTGGTAATATACGCGACCTGTATTTTGATCGAAACCATAAAAACGAGTTACTTCCCAAGGCCCCTTTGTAACCTGAGAAATCTGTTTTCCATTTTTATCGTATTGGTATATATGGTTCCAACCATCTTTTTCGCTTGTCCAAAAAAAAGTGTTATTGTTTAAAAAAGTGAGATTGTCCGTGACATCTACATAAGCGTCATCCGTTTCTTTTAAAATTAATTCAGAGGTTTTGTTGGAAACATCCACAAAAACAAGGTCTATTACGTTCTGATGTCTATTGGTAAGCTGTACACTGAGGATGTCGTTTTCCTTTGTCCAAAGCAGTCGCGGAATATAATAGCTGTTGTAATTAGAAAGATTGATTTGTGATTCCTTACCAGTGCTAAGATCGTAAATCCACAAGGAGACTTCTGAGTTGTTTTCTCCCGCTTTTGGATATTTGAAAGTGTCGGCCGAAGGATAGAGTTCCTGCCCATAAATATCCATGTTGAATTCTGGCACATCGGTTTCATCAAACTTAATGTACGCCAATTTATCACCTTTTAAACTCCATTCAAACGCACGCACAAAAGCAAATTCTTCTTCATAAACCCAATCGGTTATACCATTGATGATACTATTCTTTTTGCCATCAGAAGTAATTTGTTTCGTTTCACCCGAATGCAAATCTTTTATATAAAGATTGTTTTCAAAACCATAAGCAATTTTGCTGCCGTCATTGCTGAAAGTTGGTTCTTGGATCTTATGGGTGGCAACCAAGCTAAAATCCTTGGTTTTTATATCATATACATAATAAGTGCCCAAGGAAGAACGGCGATAAATTTGCTGACGCTCGGTTGAAATAAGCATCTTTGATTCGTCTTCATTAAGTTCATAGGATATAACTTGGCTCATCCCTTTAAGATCGGCAGTACTCAACAACGTTCTAACTTTTTGACCGGTTTTATAATCATAGACGTCCACGGTGGAAGCTTTTGTCTGCCTATTGTTATTTAATACAGCGTATTCCTTTCCATTTTTCAATGAACGCAACACATCCAGGCCTTCAGTGCGGAAAGTGCCACCCCAAATTTCTTCGAGAGTAATATTTTTATGTTGGGCGGTAAGAGGGGATAAAGCTGTTAAAAATAACAGTAAGAAAGCAAGGGAGTTTAATCTTTTCAAAATGTTAAAATTTTAAGACCCCAAGTTTACTAATTTTTTGTGAAAAAGGGGGCGTTTTTTTGTTAAATAAGAATTGGGAGATTTTTTAAATTAAAAAACGATCAGTTATAATTTCTCAAGGTAGATCACAATTCTAAGGAATTTCTTAATAAATTATTGATGCTAAAAGAAATGGTGGAATACAATCCCTAAATTTCATTTCTATCCCCATTAAAATTATGATATAAAAAATAATCCATTATCCGAAGCTTTTGCTGTACATCAAATCCCCACTGTTCTCAACAATAATCTGTAAGTTTATTGCCGCATTTAAGGTGGATTAATCCCATAGTAATTCTAACTCCCTTTTTTCGAATATAATCAAATAAAAAAGCGAACATGGTAAGTTTCCAAAACCAACATCCCGCAGATATTGCCGAGCAATTAACCGATTTTGAAAACCGGGAAAGGAACATTTCCTTTTTAATGCTCCCTTCGGATAAAAAAATTCAGGTATTTCGATTTTTAAACCCAGGTGTACAAATTGAAATCATTAAAGCCCTCGGCAACAAAGAGCTGTCCGAAGTTTTGAACAACCTGGAACCCGACAACCGGACCAAGCTATTTGAAAACTTTCCCGATCACTTAATAAAGACATCTATAAATCTTTTAAACCCTGAGGAAAGGGAAATTGCGCTTAATCTTATCGGCTACGAAAAAGACAGTATTGCCAGATTGATGACCCCCCACTACATCCAAACGAAGCCGAATAAAACCGTGGCCGAAGTTTTGGCGCATATTAAAAAAGTGGGCAAGAAAGCGGAAACTTTGAATTTTGTTTACGTGGTGGACGAAAACAACAAACTCATCGACGATCTCCGTATAGGCCAGTTGCTCATGGCTGAACCAACTACTGAAATATCAGAGCTAATGGATGCCCACGTTACTGCTATTGTCGCGACTACACCCGTTGAGGAAGCTCTTGACATTTTTGATAAATACGATCGTTCGGCCCTTCCTATAATTACCGAAGGTGGGGTTTTGGTTGGGATAGTGACTTTTGACGATATTCTGGATAGAATCAAAGAGCAAACCACAGAAGACATCCATAAATTCGGGGGTACAGAAGGTCTGGATATGTCCTACACCCAATCCTCTTTAATGGAACTGGTGAAAAAACGAGCTGGTTGGTTGGTAATCTTATTTTTCGGGGAAATGCTCACCGCTTCCGCTATGGGATTCTTTGAAGGAGAAATAGAAAAAGCCGTGGTTTTGGCATTGTTTGTTCCCTTGATAATTTCGAGTGGAGGAAACTCCGGATCGCAGGCCGCTTCCCTAATTATTCGTGCAATGGCACTAAAAGAATTAAAGCTGAAGGACTGGTGGTATGTTATGAAGAAAGAGCTTCTGTCAGGTCTTATGCTAGGAACTATTCTAGGGGTAATTGGTTTTGGCAGGATTTTGCTATGGCAGTGGGCCGGTATTTATAGCTATGGCGAATTTTGGTTGTATGTGGCTTTGAGTGTATCCGTTTCCCTGATTTTTATAGTGTTATGGGGAACACTTGCAGGGGCGCTTATCCCGTTTATTTTAAGAAAGGTCAATCTTGATCCCGCTACCGCTTCGGCCCCATTTGTAGCAACTCTGGTGGACGTTACAGGGATTATTATTTATTTTTCAATTGCTGCTTTCTTCCTAGCCGGGAAACTTTTGTAATACAAGAAGAAACAGAATTCCATTCGAGACTTAGTCCCTCACCAAGGGCATAGTAGTATAACGAAGCAATCCTTCCTGTTTGGCATTTCGGAATAAGCCACTTCCTCCGCGGCAAAATCTTGTTCGCGCAATCAAATTTGGTTTCTTCTATTAACCCGAACGCCCTAAATTTTGCTGCCATTTTAATCGATTACCCCAAGTCTAATAGGAAGGCTCCTTCAATAAACAATCGTTTCGAATGGCATTATATATGTCCTAAAAAGCAATCCCTATAAAAATAAAACTTGGAGGAATAGTTTATTTGATCAAGTTTTTTTATATCCAATTATAATCCTATTCTCTATAAAATAAAAGGCTCCGGTATGAGAATATCGGAGCCTTTGACCAAACTATCTAAAAAACTAATTATATTTTAAAATGCGTTTGGTTATCCGGCCATATTTCCCAACAATACTTACATGGTAACTGGCGGCGGAAAGGTGATCTACATCTATTTTCTTGGCAGTGCCCATACCGCGAAGGT
>JBARWQ010000036.1:0-20029 GCA_049646885.1 Aequorivita sp.
AGGCCTACCTTTTCCTTCTTAAAAGCTGTACTGAACGTACGCCGTACTTTCCGGTCTAGTTTCATTTTGTGTAAATTTACAAAGTTATAAACTAAACTTCGTGTCAACCTATATTATGAACTGACAAGTTGAATAGAGAAGAACCACAACTCCACAGCAGATGGTGAAAAACGCCGTTGAACCGTTAAATAATACGTTTTACCGATAAAATACAATAATTTTACTATTAATTTCTTAATAAGACAATTCAATTTAGGTTAAGATTATATACCTTTGCAACCTCCCTTGAACCCTGTCTTTATTCTTGAATTTTACTAGTGTAAAATATTAATGCACCTAGTTTGTTTAAGTTTTTGATTTGGCATAAAATGTTAGGATAATTCTAAAATGAAAAGTAGCGAGAGATATCTTTTGGTAATGGAAGAAAAAATTTATTTGTCATCCCCGCATATGGGGGGGATGGAGGAGGTGTATGTTCAAGAAGCTTTTGCTACCAACTGGATAGCGCCCCTAGGGCCACACGTATCCATGTTTGAACTTTCATTGGAAAAATATCTTGGCCAGGGGAGCCATGTTGCCGCTCTTAGCTCGGGTACGGCAGCCATTCATCTGGCGTTAATCATATTGGGTGTGGAAAGAGGGGATGAGGTAATCTGCCAGAGCTTGACCTTTTCGGCCTCCGCAAATCCCATAGTGTACTTGGGCGCCACTCCCGTATTTGTGGACAGCGAGCCTGAAACCTGGAATATTTCACCGGAACATTTAGAGGTAGCGATAAAAGATAGACTGGCCAAAGGAAAAAAACCCAAGGCCATTATCGCCATCCACCTGTATGGCATGCCTTATAAGGTGGAGGAGATTGAAGCTATTGCCAGAAAATATGACATCCCTATTATAGAGGACAGTGCCGAAGCTCTGGGCAGCAGTTATAAGGGATACAAATGCGGTACTTTTGGCGATATATCCATACTTTCCTTTAACGGCAACAAAATAATTACCACCTCCGGCGGGGGAGCTTTGGTGTCCCGCACCGAAGCACATAAAACCCAAGCTATCTTTCTGGCCACTCAAGCAAGAGATGAGGCCCCCCATTATCAGCATAGCCAAATTGGCTATAATTATAGGCTGAGCAATGTGTGCGCGGGGATAGGAAGAGGACAGATGCAAGTGCTTGACGATCACGTATCGCTCAGGCGTTTAATGCATAAGTTTTATAAGCAACTGTTTAGCGGTAATTCAGATATAGAAGTGTTTACGGAGCCAAGCGATGATATATACAGCAACCATTGGTTGACCTGCATAACTTTTAAGAATTCCAAAACACATAACCCCGAAGGTCTGCGACAGGCTTTATTGGCAGAGAATATAGAGTCCAGACCTCTTTGGAAACCCATGCATCTGCAACCTGTATTTAAAGATGCACCTTATTATGGCGATGGTACGAGTGAATCACTTTTCAATAGTGGATTGTGCCTACCTTCAGGAAGTAATCTGCGCGAAGAGGCCTTGGAAAGAATAGGAGAAACTGTTTTGAAGTATATTAATTTATAAGAGGGATGGAGAAGAAAGAAAAACTACCCGGATTTTTAACAGGCCCCTATAGCAAACTCAGGACTCTTATACTCGACCAAAGTTATCTGCCCCGGTGGGCCGTAATGGCGATAGATCTGACTATCTGCGTGGTCTCATTTATCATAACTATCGCTATCCTTCGCGATACCCCTTTAAAGTTCTATGGAGTATTGAGTTTTGTCGAGAAAGGAATTCTCTTGATCGGCCTGCAATTTTTATGCTTTCTCCTGTTCCGATCTTATTCCGGAATTATCCGCCACTCCACTTTTACCGATGTTTACCGTATAGCCGTGGCCAGTGGCTGTGTCCTCTTGATTGCCTTAGCCACCAATGTGGTTTATCAAATACTCACTGGCCAGAAAATATTCCTTACAACCGCCCTTTTGCTCTATTCCTTCTTTTCGCTCACACTTCTTGTCGCCTTTAGAATTACAATAAAGGAAATATATAGATACCTGCGCACTGCTGCTTTGGGCAACCCAAGAAAACGAGTAGTGGTACTGGGTATTGACGATCAGACTATCGCCCTTACTCAAGCTCTCATGGCCGATGCGGCTTCCCTTTATAAACCCGTGGCCTTTCTTAGTTCCAAAGAAAAACGCTCCAATTTTAAGCTTATCGATCTGCCGGTTCTTTACTCCGAAGGATCCCTGGAAGATCATCTGGAGGATATGAACAAAAAATTTAATATAGATGGGGTGCTGTTGGTAAGCGATCTCTTTACCGTTCCGGAAAAGGGCGAGATAGCCGAAAGTTGCTTCTCCCACGGGATGAAGGTCTTCAATATGGCTTTGCCCGAACAATGGACGCGGCAAAGTGATATGGAACTTCGCGTGGTCCCACTGCAGATTGAGGATCTTTTGGAAAGAAACGTGATAGAAACCGATATTCACCTCATCTCTGAACACCTTTATGGAAAGACCATCCTTGTTACTGGCGGGGCTGGGAGCATAGGGGGAGAACTGGTACGGCAGATAGCAACCCTCAACCCCCAAAAGTTGATAGTGTTGGACAATGGCGAAAGTGCCCTCCACGAGATAGATATTTATCTGAAAGCCAATTTTCCCGATCTGAACTATCAATGCTATTTGGCAGACATCACCAAATACGATCGAATGGAAGGTATCTTTGCCAAGTTCCTCTTCGATGTGGTATATCACGCCGCTGCTTATAAGCACGTGCCCATGATAGAGCGGCACCCCCGCGAAGGTATCCGCACCAATACCATTGGCACGCGCATCTTGGCCGACTTAGCTGTTCAATACGGCTGCAAATGCTTTGTGATGATCTCTACAGACAAGGCCGTTAACCCGAGCAATGTAATGGGAGCCTCCAAAAGAGCTGCCGAAATGTATGTGCAGTCCCTTCAAAAAAAGCCCGGAATAACCACCAAGTTTATTACCACCCGTTTTGGCAACGTGTTGGGCAGTAACGGCTCGGTTATCCCGTTCTTTAGACAACAAATTCAAAAAGGAGGCCCGGTAACGGTCACCCACCGCGATATCATCCGCTATTTTATGACCATTCAGGAGGCCTGTCAGCTGGTACTGCAAGCAGGCACTATGGGACACGGTGGCGAAATATTTGTGTTCGATATGGGGAAACCCGTACGGATATTGGATATGGCCGAACGCATGATTAAACTCAGCGGCCTTAAACCGTACGAGGATATTCCTATTATAATCACGGGGCTAAGGGAAGGGGAAAAACTTTACGAGGAACTCCTTTGCGATGGCGAAGAAACTCTCCCTACGTTTCACCCTAAGATTATGGTGAGTATTGGCATGAGCAATGATTATAGCTATATATGTGAAGCTCTGGATGAACTCGATGTGCTGGTAAACTCCGTTGGCAAAAAGAAAAATATCATTAGAAAACTAAAAAAATTGGTGCCGGAATACCTCAGCCAAAATTCCATGTTTGTGGAGTTGGATTAGAAAACAGACCCCCGATAAATTCCAAATTCCAAATTCCAAATTCCAAAGACCCTCAACCAAAATCCATCGACAATTACCAACAAACCCCTATATTTGCAAAAAATTAATTTGATGAAAGGCATAATAAGCAAGTTACTGCTGTTGGCAATCGTATTGGCTTTGGGAGCTTCATGCGTCTCCAGAGAAAAAATCGTTTACTTCCAAGACCTAGAACAGCGGCAGGCATTACTGGACGATGTGCAGCACAGCTTTAAGATACAACCCAACGATCTGCTCAGCATAGTGGTATCCGCTTATGACTTAAATGCCGTTCGGCCCTTCAATCTCCTAAGTGAGTCTCGACCACCCACCGATGCTGCTGGAATCACCTACAACAACACCCAACAACAAGGTTATCTTACCGCAGAGGATGGTACTATTGATTTCCCTGTCTTGGGAAAGGTAAAAGTGGCAGGGCTTACCCGCTCACAACTGAGCGAAATGTTGGTGAAGCGAATTTCAGAATACGTAATCGATCCCATAGTGACCATTAGGGTGATGAACTTTAAGGTGAGCGTTCTTGGCGAAGTGGCCAAGCCAGGCACGTATAGCGTTCAAGGAGAGCGACTGAGCCTGCCCGAAGCTTTGGGCTTGGCAGGCGATTTAACTATATATGGCCGACGGGATAATCTCTTGGTCATCCGCGATAACGGGACAACAAAGGATTATAAATACCTGGACCTGCGGGACTCCAACATTATGAACAGCGAATTCTATTATCTAAAACAAAATGACGTTATTTATGTAGAACCCAATAACGCCCAAGTGCAAAGCAGTAGCTTTAATAGAAATTCATCTATTTATATCAGTATTGCATCGCTATTGATTTCGGTAATGGTTCTTGTTTTTAGATAAAATACCAAATACCAAATACCAAGTACCAAATACCAAGCACCAAGCACCAAGTACCAAGTACCAAATACCAAGCACCAAGTACCAAATACCAAGTACCAAATACCAAGCACCAAATACCAAGTACCAAGTACCAAGTACCAAGCACCAAATACCAAATACCAAATACCAAATACCAAGTACCAAATACCAAGCCTAAACAATAACAATAAACAATAACAATAAACAATAAATGGATTTACCCCAGACCCATGATGAAGAACAAGAGCTGACCCTTAGGGAACAGTTGGACTCCTACTTAAGATATTGGCCCTGGTTTGCGGCCATGGTCTTGCTTATGTTAATGGGTGCTTTTATCTATTTGCGATATACCGTCCCATCGTACAAGGTTACTGCTACCATCTTGATCAAGGATGCAAAGAGCAATTCCCTCTCCGAATTGGCAGCCTTTCAGGATATGGGCTTGATGGGAAGTTTTTCCGCTTCCGATTTCGACAACGAACTTGAAATCCTTCGATCCAAAACGCTCACCGAAAGAGTAGTGGACCATCTGAATCTGAGTGTAAATTATTATAAGGAAGGTAATATCCGCGATGCTGAGGTTTATGCTAACCGGCCCTTCGATGTGGAAGTGATTTCCTCCCCCGATGATACCCGAAGTCCTTCAGGCTTAATGTATATAAAACCCATATCAACCACGGCATTTACTTTAAAGACTGATGGGGAAAAGGCTAAGGAATATCAATTTGGAGAATCCATAGCCTTTGATTGGGGCACTGTAATAGTCAGACCCAATCTGGAAATAATCAAAGAAGATGGTGAGGGAGAGGAGCTGCGCGTAGGCATCCGAAACCGTGCCGCAGTAGTGGATGGCCTGCGAAATGCCATCAGTGCCACCCAAGTGAGCAAGAACAGCAGTGTGATCCAATTGGAGTTGGTTTCCCCAGTACCCGATAAGGCCAAGGCCATTCTGGATGAACTGATTAGACAATACAACGAGGACGCCATAAGCGATAGAAATATGGTCTCTAAAAACACGGCCAATTTCATACAAAATCGCTTGGCAATCATCACCGAGGAGCTGGACAGTGTGGAAATCGGCAAGGTGGAGTTTAAAGAGAAAAACCGATTGACCGACATAGCCGCCGAAGGACAACTTTATCTGGAAACTGCCAGTGAGTTCAACAAAAGGCATCTGGAAGTAGAAACGCAAATTGCACTGGTTAAGACGATGGAGGAATACCTTAAAAACGGGGATGAATCCGATCTGCTCCCCGCTAACTTGGGTGTGGAGAAAGAAGGCTTTGCCACGGAGGTACAGACCTACAACCAACTGGTCTTGGAACGCAACAAACTCTTGCAAAGCAGCACCCCCAAAAACCCATTGGTCGTTGGCTTGGACAGACAGATTACCAGCATGCACGCCAGTATAATGGAAAGTCTTGGGAATGTAAAAAACTCCCTACAAATACAACGCGGCCGTCTGAGCGGACAAGAAGCTAGAATTGGGGGAGAGATTTCCGCCATCCCGAGTAAGGAGCGGGAGTTTAGAAGCATCAGCCGCCAACAGGAAATCAAGGAGGCACTATATCTATATCTGCTTCAAAAGCGGGAGGAAACTGCTATCTCCCTAGCCGTCACTACCCCCAAGGCCAAAGTAGTGGACAGTGCCTATAGCCAAAACAATCCTGTATCGCCAAAGAGACAAATCATCCTCTTGGCCGCCCTTATTCTCGGGCTGCTCATTCCTTTTTTGGTAATCTATGTCCGCCAACTTTTGGACAATAAGATACGCAACAGAATATATGTGGAACGGCATGGAGGTGAAATCCCTATTGTTGGCGAAATCCCCGAACTGAGTAAAAAAGATGAAGAACTGGTTACCGACAATGATCATTCGGTACTGGCAGAATCCTTTAGGATATTGCGCACCAACCTTCAATACTTGATGCTCAATAAAATGGAAGAGAAGGAGGGAGGCCGTACTATCTTTGTGACCTCCACCGTAAAAGGAGAGGGCAAGACCTTTGTTTCTGCCAACCTCGCCATCACCCTAGCCAATAGCGGTGCTAAGGTTATCTTAGTGGGAGCCGATATTCGAAATCCACAAATCCAACGCTATATTACGGGTGACTATAACAAGAAAGGTGTCGTGGAATATTTAGTTTACCCTGACTCCACAATAGATGAATACATACAGCCTTCCAAAACCATAAAGAACCTTTGGCTGATGGTCTCCGGTACTATTCCGCCAAACCCTGCGGAATTGTGGATGCAGGCAGGAAGCAAGCGGCTTTTTGAGGAGTTGTCCCAGAAATTTGACTATGTGATAGTGGACACCGCTCCCGCAATGTTGGTCACTGATACGCTGCTGATAAACAAATATGCCGATATAACCCTCTATGCCCTCCGAGCTGGTTATACGGAAAAGAAATTGTTGGGCTTCCCCTTGGAAAGCAAACGCACCAACAAACTCCAAAATGTGGCCTTCGTCCTGAACAATGTGAGTATGGCCCACTTTGGATATGGCAATAAGTACGGTTACGCCTATGGACAAAAAAAATCCAATCTTTGGCAGAGAGCTTTTGGACGATAATGTTTTTGTGACATAGGACGGAAGGACGTAAGACATAGGACTGGCTTAGACGGGAGATATCGAACCCGTGTCGCGTGACACCCCGAACTTTTTCTAACACTTACCAAGGATAGATTTACAGAGAATTAACGGTTCGTTTAATGCCCCTTAATTTCTTAATATTTTAAAAAACCATCCAAAATACCCATATTCGGTAATCCACACGCCAGACTATATCTTCGAACATCTTAGCACATATTTTTTATCATCCAAAGCGGTGACAAAAAACAAATAGATATCCCCTCCATCGGCAATCTTCCATTTCTTGCGAATTGATATTACGGTTTCGGGGAAATTGCGGGTAGCGATATTTGCTTTGGCAATATCGAGAGACCGCATGACACTTTTGGAATAGGGTAGGGCCTGCTCTATTACAAAGCTTCTACCGGGAAAGTCAACT
Organism: Aequorivita sp.; assembly: GCA_049646885.1. Lineage (GTDB taxonomy): Bacteria > Bacteroidota > Bacteroidia > Flavobacteriales > Flavobacteriaceae > Aequorivita. The sequence continues at coordinate 7,436 of JBARWQ010000036.1, forward strand.
AGCGTTTCTTTGGTGTAGAGATGTGTATTGTTATGTAGCTTATCAACTTCCAGTTCCTCAGAAATCAAATCGAAAGCCCCGCTTTTTAAGATGGCAGCATTGGGTTCAAATAAATAATTTTGGGGCAAAGCATAGATAGGCTCTGAATCTTGTTGCCAATCAAAATTGAATGTATCCACTCCCTGCTTGTGGATGTTGACGGTTTTGATCAAGGGGTTATGTATTGGTTCTTTGACCATTAACCACAACAGTTCCTTAACTTCATTGTCCACCGCAACGATATGTATTGCCGTTACGTTCTTTAATTCGTTCAAGCCTACACTTATATCGAGCATGGGAGAAGTTTTCAACAGAAAAACTTCACAGTGGTTTAGAATTTCCGTAATATTTTCGGGAATATTGGGCTGGCAGTCTCTCAAGTAAAACACCTTGCCTTTGCTGTTATGCCGTCGGGAAGGATCGGCATAAACTACATTGTACCTTCCTTTTATCACGGCTTTCAAACCGTCTTTTGCAAAGCATGTTATGTTATTCTTGCCAAAGATTTCAAAATTATGCTTGGCCATTTCCAATAATTCTTCATTGGTTTCAAAATGGTGGACCTTAGAGAAATGGTCGGCAAAGTAAAAGCTATCCACGCCATATCCTCCCGTGATATCCGCCAGGGTTTCACCAATGACCAAACCCGCTTTGTATTTAGCACTTATTTCTGATGAAGTTTGTTCTAAGTTTAATTTTGGAGGAAATACAATCTTGGGCGTGTTAAACCAAGATGGTAGTTTTCCTTTTATCTTGTTTCGGCTTTCTATTTGCGTCATCAGTTCTTGGACTGAAACATCTTTAAACGGACTTCCGCTAAAAGCCAATCTTGAGATATCCCCAGTGTAATTTCTTATAAACTCTTGAACTTCGGGTTTTAAAAGCGCGGAATTAAACAAAATTAGAGATTTCTGGTAAGACGTTTCACAATTTTGTATTCCGAAAGAAATTCCTTCGCAATAACCCTTAGAGCGGTATAGGTAGGCACCGCAAGGATCATTCCTGGTATGCCGAATAAAAATCCGCCAATAAGGATAACCATAAAAATCTCCAATGGATGCGAGCGAACGCTATGGCCAAAAATAACGGGTTGCGAAATGACGTTGTCAAAGGTCTGCGCCAAGCCGTATCCACCCGATGCAATTAGAAGTAGAGGCAAGAGGCCTGAGGAAAAGTCGGCACCCAGATTGTTGGAAATGATTACCAACAGCATTAATAACCAGCCCATTACCGGTCCCAAATAGGGAACTATGTTCAAAAAAGCACAAATAAGAGCAACTGCAATGGCATCCTTAACATCCAAATAGAGTAGGAGAACAGAATAGAAAAGGATAAGAATAGAAATCTGCAACAATAGGCCGATGAAATAACGGGACAGCAGTTCTTTGATTTTTAATAAGATTCGCTTAAATTTTTCCTCATCACCAGTTTGGGCGAAAACCAGAACGGATCTTGCGATGAGTCCTTCGTCCTTTAGGAGGAAAAATGAAATGAACAAGACCGAGAAAATCCCAATGATCGTGCTTCCGATATTTCCGAAGAACATTTCGATAAAGCGAGGGACAAACTCAATATCCATATTCTGAACATAGGAGGTCCGTTTCAAAGCCTCTATCAACATAAAATGATCCACTCCAAGATAATCACTGGCTTGAATGTTCAATTCGTTTAAATCGCGTTTTACCTGCTTAAAATCAATTTGCGAAATGTGTTTGCCCTGTTCAACAAGAATGGGGACAAATATACTGATCACCACCCCGAAGGTCGCGATAATAAGCAGCAGGGTTACTACCGATGCCAAAGTATTGCCAAACCGCAGCCGTCGTTTTAAAAATACCATCATCGGACGACCCATAAGAGAAAGCACCATGGCAAGGCCTATATAGAGAATAAGCGATTGAATTTGGTATAGGAACCAAAACAAAAAGGCTATACCCGCTAAGATAGCGAGCGCTTTTAAAATACCGAGGGTTATTGCTTTGGCAGTAGGATTCACAGGGTAAATATAAGATATTCGCCCATACCAAAAATCAAATTTTTGTTAAGGCATAAAGAAACAGAAGTGTTGAAAGGATAACTAATTCAATTCTCAAAAACGTACTTGACAATATTGGCTCCCATTTGCAAGGCCTTCAAACGCACTTCGGGCGGGTCGTTGTGGACCTCTTGGTCTTCCCATCCATCGCCAAGATCGGTTTCATACGTATAGAGCAGCACCAAACGATCGCCTTCATAAATGCCGAAAGCTTGCGGCCTTCCGCCATCGTGCTCGTGGATTTTGGGCAAACCCTGGGGAAATTTATAGAAATAATTGAATATCGGATGATTTACTGGAAGCTCCTTAAGCTCTTCATTCGGAAATAGCTTTACAATTTCCTTTCGCACATATTGGTCCATTCCGTAATTGTCATCTATATGCAGAAAACCACCGCTAACCAGGTAATTCCTTAAGTTTTCCACTTCCTCGGCCGAGAAATACACGTTGCCGTGGCCCGTCATGTGTACAAAAGGATAATCGAAAAGATCCACACTGCCTGGGGTGACGGTCGCGGGTTTTTCGCTTATAGCCGTATCGATATGCTGGTTGCAGAATTTTATGAGATTGGGAAGGGAGGTCGGGTTGGCATACCAATCACCACCCCCGCCGTAATGCAATAATGCAATTTCCTGAGCCGAAATGTTTCCGATGAAAAGTAAGTGGAAGACTAAAAATAACTTTATTCGCATAGTTTCAAAAATACAAAATGGAAGGGGATTAGAACTTTAAAATCTTCGGGATATTTTTAGCTGGAACTGGATGCACCAAGTACCAAATTCCAAGTACCAAATTCCAAAACTCAAACAATAAACCATAAACAACAAACCCCTTCGTGTCCTCTGTGGTTAACCCCAATCTCCAAACCCCAAACAATAGCAATAAATAATAAACAAAATCTCCACAACCTTCAACCTACTATTATTCATTGACAAAAGCAACACTATGACAGGCCACAATGGCCGCAGTTTCCGTTCTTAAACGGCTTTCGCCCAAAGTAACGGGTATATAGCCATTCTTTTTTGCGAGTTCTATTTCGTCAGAAGAAAAATCGCCTTCAGGGCCTATGAGAATCGTTGTCCTCTTATTGGGAAGCAATACGGATTTCAAGGATTTCTTATCGGTTTCCTCACAATGGGCAATACATTTTAAATCGTCGTATTTGTTTTCCAATTTCAAGAATTCCCCAAACGAAACCGCTTCATTTAAAACGGGCAGATACCCTTTTAGGGATTGCTTCATCGCACTCTGAAGGATTTTCTCATAGCGTTCCGCTTTGATTACTTTCCGTTCGCTATGGTCGCAGATTATTGGGGTGATTTCTGAAACTCCAATCTCCGTTGTCTTTTCCAAAAACCATTCGTAGCGGTCGTTCAACTTTGTAGGCGCTACTACTAAATGCAATTGATAGGGCAGGGGCTTTTGGATTTCTTCGGAAAGGATCATAACCACACAAGCTTTTGGGTTGGCATTTACTATTTTAGCTTCAAAGAAAGAGCCTTTTCCGTTGGTTATTTTGAAAGTGTCGCCTTCATCCATCCGTAAAACCTTGATGATATGCCGGCTTTCTTCTTTATCAAAAGTTACTTCCTCAGTGGTGTCAATAATGTTGGGATTGTAAAAAAGTTGCATCCAGTCGTTTTTTCTATTTGATAAAATTCGTTCTTAAAACTTCAACCTTGCCGATGCCACCACATTGCTATTGGCAAAATCTCCAGTTTGATATTTCAACTGGCCTACCATGGCGATCATAGCAGCATTGTCGGTGCAAAATTCAAATCTTGGGATATGCGTTTTCCAGCCGTATGTGGATTCCGCTTCCTTTAAGGCTTTCCGGATACCACTATTTGCAGAAACGCCTCCACCGATCGCGATTTCATTTATCCCCGTCTTTTTTACTGCGTTTTTAAGTTTGTCCATTAAATAATCTACTATTGTGAATTGGATGCTGGCACAGATATCATTTAAATTTTCTGAAATAAAATCGGGGTTTTTATCCATTTCCTTTTCCACAAAATACAATACAGAAGTCTTTAAACCACTAAAACTGAAGTCCAAGGGACTGACTTTTGGCTTGGGAAATTTAAATGCCTTAGGATTTCCCTCTTGGGCATATTTATCTATGAGGGCACCGCCGGGATATGGCAGGCCAAGAATCTTGGCACTTTTGTCAAAAGCTTCTCCTACGGCGTCGTCTATGGTTTGGCCTAGGACTTCCATTTCGAAATAATCCGTTACCTTCACTATCTGCGTATGTCCGCCACTGATGGTAAGGGCAAGAAACGGAAAATTTGGCGGCGTTTGTCCTTCGGCCTTGATAAAATGTGCTAAAATATGGGCCTGCATATGATTGACATCTATCAACGGAATCCCCAATCCGAGGGCCAAGGATTTTGAAAATGAAGTACCTACAAGCAGCGATCCCATTAAGCCAGGTCCGCGTGTAAAAGCGATGGCAGATAACTGTTTTTTATCGATATTTGCTTCTTGTAAGGCTTGGTGAACCACTGGAACTATATTTTGCTGGTGCGCACGGGAGGCCAACTCGGGAACCACCCCGCCATATTGTTCGTGAATTTCTTGGGAAGCAACAACATTGCTCAGGATTATGCCGTTGTTTATAACAGCCGCGGCCGTGTCGTCGCAGGAGGATTCGATACCGAGAATATAAGAGGATTGGGTCAAAATTGAAAGGGTATATTTATAGACTGTAAAATTAAAACTTTAAAAGCGTATCAAAAAACTTCGGAAAATATTACTTATTGTCTTCGCCACCCTTTTTTCATTGTTGGTGCTATTGATAATTGTCTTCTCTATTCCCGCGGTACAGACCTGGGCTGCCAAAAAAGTAACCGATAATCTCAACGAAACCTACGGTACCAGCATCCACATTAAACGCCTGGGTCTCAATTGGAAAGGCGAGGTGGACATACGCGAAGTCTATATAGCCGACCACCACAACGATACCTTGATTTATAGCAAGGAATTGCTCACCAATATCCTCAATTTCCAAAGTCTGATAAAAGGAAATCTTGGCTTTGGCAAGATTGCGCTTACCGAAGCCAAGCTTTACATCAAGACCTATAAGGGGGAAGACGAGCCCAATATCACCGTTTTTGCGGATAAGTTTGACGATGGGACAGAATCTGAATCTCCGTTTTCTCTTTTTGGAAATAATGTAAGTCTTAAAAACAGCAAGGTAAAAATTTCGGATGAAAATTTAGAGAATCCTGAAATCATCTCGCTTTCTGAAGTGAATATTATAGCGTCTGGCTTTAAGATATTGGGACCGGACATTGAGGCCGATATTAAGAAAATGTCATTTCTTCAAGACCAAGGAATTCGGGTAGAGGAAATGAAAACTGAATTTTCATATTCCACTACGGAAATGACCTTTAAGGACTTGGATTTACGGACAACCGAATCGCATATTATCGGGGATGTTAAGCTGGATTATTCCAAAAATGGAATGGCCGACTTTGTCAACAATGTGGTTATTTTGGCAGATTTGAAGGAATCGCAGGTGGCTACAAATGACTTAAATGCTTTTTACAATGAATTTGGCCCAGATCAAATTATACTTCTCGACACTGAATTGGAAGGAGTCTTAAATAATTTTACTGCCAAAAATTTACAACTTCGTACAGGAGATACAAACATAGAAGGCGATTTTAGTTTTCAGAATCTTTTTGGCGATGAAGTGTACGCTATCATTGCCGATCGACATGTGGTTCGAACCAATTATTACGATTTGAGAAGGTTTATGCCTAAAGTTCTAGGAAATGTGCTGCCGGTAGAAATGAAGGAATTGGGAAGCTTTGGTTTTAATGGAAATACCTCCATAATTGACAATGTGCTCACTACCAAAAGCAATTTGCAAAGTGCCATCGGCCAGGCGATTGTCGATTTTAAAATGAGTGATATCGACAACATAGATAAGGCTCTTTATAAGGGAAATATAGTTCTTGACAATTTTAATCTCGGAAAGATATCCAAGACTACTTCCCTTGGCAAAATGTCGGCCAATTTGGATTTTGATGGTAGTGGTTTTAGTCAATATACCGTTGACACCGAAATTTCAGGGACTATTTCCACATTTGGGTTTGAGGGCTATAATTATAAGAATATCGAGCTTTCAGGCGAATTGCGGAACCCTATTTTCAATGGAGATATGACCATTGATGACCCCAATCTCAAAATGGACTTTAAAGGCCTGATTGATGCCTCTTCCGATACCAATAAACTGGATTTTGAGGCGAACGTGGAATTTGCGGAACTGAACCAATTGCATTTTGTAACAAGGGATAGCATTTCTGTTTTTACGGGAAATGTGTTAGTAGCTATGCAGGGAAAAACCATAGATGATGTAGTGGGAACCATTAATTTTAGTCAAACTTTCTATCAAAATGAGCGCGATGACTATTACTTTGACGATTTTACGGTAACTTCATCCTTTGATGGACTGGTGCGGACCATCGCGGTGAATTCCCCCGACATCCTTACCGGTCAAATTTCCGGAGAGTTTTTGATTGAGGATATCCCCAATTTGTTCCAGAATGGAGTCGCCAGTATTTATGCCAACTACATTCCCCAGGAAGTAACCACCAATCAGTATATAAATTATGAATTCGTTGTTTTCAATAAAATTGTGGATGTATTTATTCCACAGTTAAAATTGGGGGATAATACTAGGGTGAAAGGGGCCGTGTATTCCGACCAATCTAAATTTGAATTGGATTTTCGTTCGCCGGAGATTCTTCTATTCAATAATTATATTGGAAAACTAAAAATTCAGATGGATAATGACAACCCCCTCTATAACACGTATATATCGGCAGATTCTATCGATGCAGGATTTTACGATATAAAGGGATTGGACATCATAAATAAAACCCTGAACGATACCATGTACGTTCGTGCCGAGTTTAAGGGCGGGCCAAAAAAAGAAGATCTTTTTAATCTTTCAATGTACCATACTATTAATCCTATGGGGAAATCGGTAATAGGACTTAAGCGGTCGGATATCACTTATAAAGGCAACGTTTGGTATTTAAACGAAAACAACAATGGGATGAACAAAGTTGTTTTTGATGACAACTTTAACGAAGTGCACATTGACTCCATCACTCTAAACCATAAGGACGAACGTATCCAAATGGCCGGAATGATTCGGGATTCCACTTACAAGGACCTAAAACTGCGGTTTAGGGATGTGAACATAGGCCATATTACTCCCGACATTGACAGTTTACGCCTATCGGGAAATGTGAATGGCACGTTTGATTTTCTTCAAAAAAATCGGGCCTATTATCCCAATTCGGCCATAACCATTGACGCGGTCACTATCAACGATGTTCTTTTTGGAGACCTCAGTTTGGAGGTGGTTGGGAATGAGGACTTGACCAAATACAGTATAAACACTACCCTTGTCAACCAAGATGTGAAATCTATCAATGCCATTGGGCAAATTGATGTGGTGCCCAAAAACCCCCAGATTCTTCTGGATGTGGATTTAAACCAGTTCAATCTTCAAGCGTTTAGTCCTTTTGGAGGAGAGGTAATATCCAATATCCGTGGTTTGATTTCTGGTAGTGGCAAGGTTTCGGGCAATTATAAATCCCCGGATATTATGGGAAGATTCTCCCTGGCAAAAGCCGGACTTAAAATTCCCTATCTCAACACCGATTTCAATATTGAGGACAATACCCAGGTGATAGTAACCAAGAATAAAATTGAATTGGGGAATTCCCGCATTACCGATACGAAATATGGATCTTCTGGGTTGCTATCCGGTAATGCCACTCATAACAATTTTGGAGATTGGGAACTCCATCTGCGGATTAATGCCAATGATAAGTTATTGGTGTTGGACACGCCCCAGGAGGAGGATGCCCTGTATTACGGCACCGCTTTTATCAGTGGTTTTGTGACCATAGATGGCCCTGTGGACGAATTGTATATCAAAGCCGAGGCAACTACCGAAAGCGGAACTTTCTTTAAAATCCCTATTAGCGAAACAGCTTCCATTAGCGATGATTCCTTTGTTCATTTCCTTTCGCCTGAGGAAAAACGCGCCAGAATTGAAGGAGAGACGCAGGTAACTACCGAGATTAAGAAAATGACCTTGGATTTCGACCTCAACATCAACAATAAGGCTGAGGTGGAAGTAGTAGTGGATCAAGTAAACAATTCCACTCTGAAAGGACGGGGAAGTGGTACCTTATTATTGCGGATTGACACTGCTGGAAAATTCTTGATGTACGGAGATTTTGTGGTATTTAATGGAGAATTCGATTTCCGTTATGGTGGGATTATACAGCGAAACATTGAGGTGGTAAGCGGTGGAAATATTATTTGGGATGGAGCCCCGGAAAAAGCCAATCTCGAATTGAGCGCCTTATACCACACCGAAGCCAATCCGTCGGTGCTGCTCGACAACCCCGCAGCCAACCGAAAAATTCCCGTGGAAGTATATGTAGATCTTAAAGGACAATTGGAGCAGCCTGAACTGAAATTCCGAATTGAATTCCCACGGGTAAGTTCTACGTTAAAAAGTGAATTGCAATATAAGTTGCAGGCGGAGGAACAGCGGCAGAATCAGGCCTTGTTCCTATTGGCATCAGGTTCCTTTGTAAACGACAACTATGCCGGAGCCAACGCTTTTACCGGTACGGTAGTCGATAGGGTTTCAGGCTTGGTGAACAGCCTCTTTGCCGATCAGGATGGAAAGTTTAGGGTGGGATTGGATTATTCCGTGGGAAGCAATGCTCCCGATCAAGAAACGGCCGATCGTTTTGGGATTACACTAAGCACTCAAATAAATGAAAGAATCCTCATCAATGGAAAGGTGGGTGTACCGGTTGGCGGGGTCAACGAAACCGCGGTAGCGGGTGATATTGAAGTGCAATGGCTTATAAATGAGGATGGAAGCTTAAGAATGAAGTTCTTTAACCGGCAAGCAGATCTCCAGTTTATTGGGGAAGATCAGATTTTTGAGCAGGGGGGAGGGATTTCCTATTCCGTAGATTTCAATACGTTTCAGGAATTGATGCGAAAACTGTTTAACAAAAAATCCGATCCCGAATTTCAAGTTCTGCCAGTGGTGCCTGACGATAACAGCTATCCAGTTGATTTTAAACCTCAGGCCATCCAGAACGAAGAGGAAGGGGAGTGATTATATGAATGGTTTTTAGGCGAACATTTCCCATAGGAAGGATTACCACAAAATTTTGCAATCTATAATAAGTGAATCCTTGTAGTCATCATCTGTTATTACTACGATATGGGTTTCTCCCAATTTCACTTCTCGACTTACAATCACCGATTCTACTTTTAATTTCTCCATTGTCGGGAACAATGTGGTTTTGAATTCATTGGAAAGAAAATCGCCCTCAATTCTAAGAATTCCTATAAAACTACCCAAGACCTCTCCGTCATCATAGGCATTGGGCGTGTCTTCCACCGAAGCGGTAAAAATAATATACGGATGCCCTTTTAAAGCGGTAGCTCCCGAAAATCCCGCGCGTATTCCCCTGATATCCGGCAACTGAAACAACTTGGTTCTAGGGGTTGGAAAGGGAATATTTCCTTCGAAGTATGAGATCAATTCCACATAAACAAATCCGAAAACAACGTTCTGTCCGCGATTAAAAAGAAAGATTCTCCCATCCTTATACGCCACCGCCTCAATATTGAGTTCACGATTTTCCATGACCTCCAGATTTTTCAGATGTGCGTAAAATTCTGAGATTTGATAGGTCTTAATCTCTTCTTCCCCATTTATGAAGATACGCAGAAAGATATCTCTTTCCGGACTTTTTGAACCTGAGCCGAAGGCGATAATCTCATTATCACCAACTATATCCAAGGCCTCGAAATCTGGCTTAATGGATTTTTCTATCCGAGAGCTGAAAGGGGCGTCAATTGTGGAAATAGGCAATTGGGAAATGACATTATAATTCCCGTCCAACGTATAAAGAAATGGGGCATCATCGCTGACGACATATAATTTGTCTCCGGCTTTTACGAGGCCAGAAGCGCTGATTACCCCATCGATTATTTTGCTTCTTAAAATCTCAATCTTCATTTTTTCACCCCAAATCAATTTGTGAAAAAAAACTTAGCAACAGCTGCTCTGGGGGGCACAGCAAGGTTTTTCGGCATAAACGGTTATGCTGTAGATAACAGTGGGGATGCTCTTGTAGGTCGCTATTTCCGATTCGTTTAAATAATCCTTTAGGATATCATCAGGTACTATAATGGCTTTTTCTTTTTGCAGACTTATATTTTGAAATCCTACTTCCTTTATATAACCCAGATATTCATTCTTATCAATGGCACTGGCAATACAACCCGCATACATTTCGGCAGCTGATTTTATTTTGTCTGGCAGATGCCCCGTAAGGACTATATCGGAAATGCTGAAGTGACCTTCGGGTTTCAATACTCTGAATATATCCTGGAAAACCGCTTTTTTGTTGGGTACCAAATTCAAGACACAATTGCTAACCACCACATCTGCCGTATTGGAAGTAACTGGCATGTTTTCGATATCGCCGACTCGGAATTCAACATTGTTCAAATTCAATTTTTCGGCGTTTGTACGGGCTTTTTCGATCATAGTTGGCGTAAAATCAATACCGATTACCTTGCCTGTTTCTCCTGTTTGGGTTCGAGCTATAAAACAATCGTTGCCAGCACCACTACCCAAATCGATTACGGTATCGCCTTTTTTGATAGCCGCAAAATCGGTCGGCAGGCCACAGCCCAAGCCCAAATCGGCATCGGGATTATAACCTTCCATAGTGGTATAGTCGTCGGACATAATATTGTACACCTCTTTGGACCGGCTGCCCGACCCGCAACAAGAGGATTGATTGGTTTCCTTTTCCTGTAAAGCGATTTCACTGTACTTTTGCTTTACCATTTCTTTTATTTGTTCTTCTGATGTCATGGTTTCTGTTTTTATATTAACAACAACTTGTGTTCATTTCCAGTTCCTGCTTGGTTTTATTAAAATAAGCAGCGAGTTTTTCAACTCCTTTTTCATCTATGCAATAGCAAATAGTATTTCCCTCTACACTGCCCTTGATTAGGCCGGCAGTTCGCAATTCCTTTAAATGAAGGGAAACGGTGGGCTGGGCTAACGGGATCACATCCACAATTTCGCCACAAATACATTCCTTTACTTTTAATAAATGTTCCAAAATAGCTATTCGGGCCGGATGGCCCAACACTTTCATAAGTGCTGCCATCTCAATTTGTTCTTGGGAATAATCCTTCTTTTTCATTAATGGTAGATTTCTATATTGCAATATTACAATATAGTTTTTTAATTGATGGATAAATTTAAGTAAATTCTTATCTGTTTTTTACTTCAATAATATGCTCAGCTCTTTTCACAGCTTCTTCTATGGTGTCAGCGAAATTGCCTGCGGCTAGTACCGAGTAGATTTTACCTTTTTCCAAATCGAAGCGAACCTTTTTATTTACGCCTGAAAGAATAATATGGGTATTCTGATCGGCGAACTTCTTAATTATTTCCTTCAACCTATAAATACCCGTGGCATCAATAAAGGGAACATGCCTCATTCTCAAGATCAATACCGGGGGTCTATCCCGTAGCCGGGTAAGAGTATCCTGAAATGTTTGTGTGGCACCGAAAAACAAGGGACCGTGAATTTCGTACATAGTAACACCTTTTGGCAAAAGAGGGAGTTCCTCTTCAAAGAGTTCCTCTTGCTGATCGAATTTCGTGGATAGCAGACCATCTGAAATCTCCACTGTGGTGGCATCGCTCATACGCTTCATCAGGACAAAACTTGAAAGTATGATTCCAATTTGAATCGCAATGACCAGATCGAAGATTACAGTGAGGAAAAAGGTGACCAATAAGATCAGAACATCAGAAATATTACCTTTCAAAAGAGATTTAAACTGTCTCCATTCGCTCATATGGTATGCCACCACGATTAGGATTCCCGCTAAGCAGGCCATTGGGATCAATTTGGCGTAGGGGGCGAGGACTAACATTATCACTAGTAGCACCAAGGCGTGGACAATGCCTGCAATAGGGGTACGGCCCCCGTTTTTAACATTGGTAGCCGTTCTGGCAATTGCCCCAGTAGCCGGAATGCCGCCAAACATGGAGGAAAAGCAATTGGCTACTCCCTGCGCCACCAATTCGGCATTCGATCGATGTCGCCCCCCGATCATTCCATCGCTCACCACTGCGGAAAGCAAGGACTCTATCCCCCCCAACAGGGCAATGGCAAATGCGGGTTGGATCAACTTTTGGAAAGTGGCAAAATCTATATTGGGAAATGACGGCATGGATATTTTACTGGGAATGTCACCAAAAGCCGATTCGATAGTAGCTACCGGAATATTAAAGAAATAGTAACTAATCAGTCTCAAATATAGTCAAAAACGTACAAGGCCAAATTGTCATGCGGCAGTTTTTGATTTTTGCCATATAGTCATGCTCTTTCTTTGTGTCCCAGTCATTTACGGGTTATTTT
>JBARWQ010000037.1:0-1709 GCA_049646885.1 Aequorivita sp.
GCTCGTGCTCCCGCCGCGGCGGGGCAACAGTTAAAAAATCGGCCTTGCAAAGAGCATCACTAATTTATGAAAAAAGTCAGTGCCCAACGTTAGCTTTGGGAGTCAATGGTGTGGTATAGGTGGGATTACACACAACGTCTCGTATAAACGCAGTAGCGGGATTGGCGCACTGACTTTTCGATTTATGCCGGACTTTAAATTTATAAGATTACTTTCGGGTTTTGCACTTACCCGCTATTGCGTTTATGCAACTTTGTTATGCGGTCGGCTTTGTTGCTTCATTATGCACTTTGGTTTAAATACTCCGTGCTTGCTTTTTTAAACCAATCTAAATGATAAGGCTCGCAATAATAAGCTGAAATATTATTTTCATCCCTATTCTCATTTCTTTGCAATGCATACTCTATGTCGCATTCAAGAAACTCTACGTTAGTTTTGTAGTCAATCTTTTTTGCTAATTCTAGTAGTTCCTTAACAGCTTCGATATTCTCGCCGACTATTTCAATTACGATATCTTTCTTTTGAAATATGCAAACTCGGAGTTTCTCAAGACCAATTTGATTCATTTTTTCTTCTAAATGAGAAGGAAATTCGTAATATTCGTTTTCGCTAAGCTCAATGAAAATTTCTCCTGCATCTATATGGTTAAAATCAGGTGCTAAATATTTATTTTTCCTGAATTCCGTTTTGCCTGAACAAACTCCGCCCATAATTATTATCAAATTTGGTTGTTCTTTATTCATTTTGGTTGTTTTTAGATTGACACTTTATATTGGATAGAACCTTAGTAGTTTAAATGGCTTTTTATTTTCAAAATATTGTGTTTTCATCTGTCCATTGGTTATTATCAAAACTTGAAAATATTGCCGCATCCAAAATACAAGGATAAACTCCAGCTTTTTCACAAAGTTCTTGAATTCCGTCCGAAACAAAATGATAATATCCATTATCTCCAAGTGATGAAGCAGTCAATTTTAAGGGAAAACCGAAATCATTGAGCCAAGTTGTTATTCTTGAGTCAATAGGGATTTCATATTTAGTCAGTCCGAGTGCTTGAAGAAAGTTTCTCGACTGTTTTGGACCAAATCCTTTAAAATCATTAGCTAATTTATCCGCTATAGTTCTTTCTTTATTTTTTGAGTCAGCGTTTATTAATTCTTCTAGTTCACTGATTAATGTCCAATTTTTTTCTTCTGTTTTCCTGTAGTTTGAATCAAAGAAGGAACTAACATTATTTACGAATCTATTCAGACCGTGTTGTTGCAATGTGGCCTTAATAAAATCTTCCACATTATTGGTCGTTGTTAACTTTTCAATCGTAATTGGGAATGGGTCAAGTTTAAGAAATTGTCCAACCGAGGAATTCGGTCCCGAGCGTTGTTGTGAAGTAAGAAGACACATAATCATTTCTCTAATAATTTTGTCTTTGTCAATTATAACATTTTGTTTTTCAACATTTCTTAATTGTCTTGCCTGTAAAAAAGGGTTTTTATTGTCCGCGATTACCTTTTTTACCATCTCAATGTCGGTTTGTGATATGTTCCAATTAATTTTCATAGGTATCTTTTTTTAGCTGCCGCATAACGTGAGTCTGTGCATCAACTCAATTCGGACTAAAACTAATAAATCAATTGCTATTTAGAGAGCGGTTAAGGTAGTATTTCTTGTGGCTTTAAAATTTCGATAGGTATTGCCAAGTAAAAGAAAGC
>JBARWQ010000038.1:0-114302 GCA_049646885.1 Aequorivita sp.
ATTTAATGGCATTGATAATGAGGTTCTGCTTCTGCTCGCTTATTTTGTACTTGCTGATAAGATGGTACACAAAACCTTCAATTTGGTCCTTGCTGACAGCTTTATAATCCGCCATTTCAAAATAACTGAAAAACTGGCCCAAGGCATGCTGATAGTTTTGGATTGTGGAATTACTAAAGCCCTTCAAGACCATCTTTTGATGATTTGCATCCAATTCTTCCTGGATTTTTTCCGAAAGAATTACCTTGGGGATTTTTGGGATGGGATCGGCATCCACAATCTTCATTTTATCCCTAAACAGCTCCTTCACCAGCGTTATATTGGCGGGAGTGTTTACCAAACTCCAGAGCTTTTGATTGTGGTGGTAGAAAGAAGTATTCAATTTCTTGAACGCCTCCCTTTCGTTTTTGAGGGGATAAGGGATAAAAAACTTGATGCGGCCTGCATTTGCTTTAGGCCGGTACATAATAACGGTGTGATTTTCGTGTGGTTTCATAATATTATTTGTTTTGATTTATCCAAAATTAAATAATATAAATTACTGAAGCAGTGATGGTTTCCGTTACAAATGTTTATAACCGTTAGGAACGAATATGCTATATTTGTAGTAAAAACGTGGGAGGGAATGGAAAGAAAATGTAAAATATGCCAGAAAACGCTCCGTGGCCGAAGTGATATGATCTTCTGCTCTGTTGGCTGTAAAAATGATTATCACAAAAATGTGCGCTATATCTCTAAAAAAGCGGCTATTGAAATAAACGGCTACTTAAAACGCAATTATGTTATTCTTTGGGAATTGTTGGGCGAAAATAAATCGCAGATCAAAATATATCGCAACCAACTGGAAAAGAAAAAATTCCGCTTTAAATACCACACCCATCTACACGTGAATTCAAAAGGAAAGACATTCTATTATGTGTACGATCTGGCCTGGATGGAATTTTCCGATGACGAGGTCCTAATAGTTCGCGCCCGTTAAGTCACTTTAAGAGACACAAGTACCAAGCGCCAAATTCCAAGTACCAAATTCCAAATTCCAAGCACCAAGCACCAAAGTCCAAATACGAAGTTCGAAGGACAAAGTACGAAGTCCCCACCCCATCCAAAGACCCCAAACAACTACCTCCTCCGTGCCCTCCGTGCCTCCTCCGTGTCCTCCGTGGTTGAAACCCACCAAGCACCATGCACCAAATTCCAACAAACAAGAAACCAGAAACCCTTCCACGCCCTCCGTGCCCTCCGTGCCTCTGTGGTTAAAACCCACCAAATTACAAGCACCAAGCACCAAATCCACAAGCACCAAATTCCAAGCACCAAAATCAAGAAACTTTAAACAAGAAACCAGAAACCCTTCCGCGCCCTCCGTGCCCTCCGTGCCTCCTCCGTGTCCTCTGCGGTTAACCCCACAACCGATAACCGATAACCGATAACCGACAACCCAACAACCGACCCAAACAACAAACCATAAACAACAAACAACAAACCCCCTACACCTGAATAACCCCCAAGTTAAACGCCTTCTCAATAGGTGCGTGATTGGCTGCCTCTATACCCATGGAAATCCACGTTCTGGTTTCCAAAGGGTCGATTACGGCATCGGTCCAAATTCGCGAAGCCGCGTAATATGGGGAAATCTGTCTGTCGTAGCGGGCTTTAATTTTGTCGTAAAGTGCTTTTTCCTCTTCTTCTGAAATAGTCTTGCCCTGTTTTTTAAGCGAAGCTGTTTCAATCTGAAGCAATACCTTGGCAGCACTGTTGCCACTCATCACCGCCAATTCGGCACTTGGCCAGGCCACAATCAGCCGCGGGTCGTAAGCCTTGCCGCACATGGCATAATTGCCTGCGCCATAGCTATTGCCAATGATAACGGTGAATTTTGGAACCACGCTGTTGCTTACCGCATTGACCATTTTGGCGCCGTCCTTTATGATGCCACCGTGCTCGCTCTTGCTGCCCACCATAAACCCGGTAACGTCCTGCAGAAATACTAATGGTATTTTCTTCTGGTTGCAGTTGGCTATAAAGCGAGTGGCCTTGTCGGCACTGTCGCTGTAGATTACGCCTCCAAACTGCATCTCGCCTTGTTTGGTCTTTACCAAACTGCGTTGGTTGGCAACTATTCCCACCGCCCAGCCATCGATGCGGGCATAGCCGGTAAGAATGGTTTGCCCATACTTTTCCTTGTATTCCTCAAAATCGCTGTCGTCCACCAAGCGCTTGATGATTTCCCGCATATCGTATTGCTCTGCTCTGGATTTTGGAAGCAGGCCGTATATATCCTCCGGGTTTTCCTTGGGTTTAATACTTTTTTCGCGATTATAACCCGCCTTGTCAAAATCGCCGATTTTGGAAATTATGTTTTTTATAGTGTCCAAAGCGTGCTTGTCATCTTTCGCCTTGTAGTCGGTTACGCCACTGATTTCGCAATGGGTGGTCGCACCCCCGAGGGTTTCGTTGTCTATGGTTTCGCCTATGGCAGCTTTTACCAGATAACTTCCGGCAAGAAAAATACTGCCGGTCTTGTCCACGATCAAGGCTTCATCGCTCATAACGGGGAGATAGGCGCCTCCCGCCACACAGCTGCCCATAACCGCTGAAATCTGTGTAATGCCCATGCTGCTCATGATGGCATTGTTTCTAAATATTCTGCCGAAGTGTTCCTTATCGGGAAAAATCTCATCCTGCATAGGCAGAAATACCCCCGCACTGTCCACCAAATAAATAATGGGCAGTCTGTTTTCCATGGAAATCTCCTGCGCCCGAAGGTTCTTTTTGGCCGTTATCGGAAACCAAGCCCCAGCTTTTACCGTGGCGTCGTTGGCCACTACAATACATTGCTTCCCTTTTACATAACCAATTTTCACCACTACGCCGCCGCCTGGAGCCCCTCCATGTTCCTCGTACATTCCATCGCCCGCAAAGGCGCCAATTTCTATGCTCGGCTTTTTTGGGTCGAGTAGATAGGCTATTCGCTCCCGAGCAGTCAACTTGCCTTGGCCGTGTTGTTTTTCGATTCGTTTTTTGCCACCACCCAGTTTTACCTGCGCCAATCGCCTCTTTAGTTCAGAAACCAAAAGCTTATTGTGATCTTCGTTTTTGTTGAAGTTTAAATCCATTGAAGTATTATGTTTGGGCTAAAATACAAAATGCCCTTAATTCCCTATTCGAAAGGAGGGGAAAGATTGATTATTTTGAATCGGACTTTTGGAACCAAGACTATATAACCAAGAATCTCTATAAATATTAAGATAGCCCCCCTCCAATCAAATCTCAAGTCTCACGTCTCATGTCTCAAGCCTCAAATCTCCCAAAAACGGAAACTATGACATTTTGTTAACGAAATTCAGTTATTTAATCCCGATATTTGTTTTTGGACGTACCTTTGAAAAAAAATCAACCAACGAGAATAATTATGGGAATGAATAAAAATACAGTGCTCGCTTGGGCCACTTTTATAATGATAGTAGTAGGTTGTGCTCTAATAGCTCTCGGCGCTTTCCGCTATGACGATGTAGCCGGCTGGGGTTTCGCCTCCGTAGGAATTGGCTTTTTTGCCATCGCCTGGGTCTTTAATGCCCTAAAAGGTAGAGTGTAAATGATCCATGGTCGTTAGTCAGCAACAAACCCCAAACCAATAACAATAACAATAAACAATAACCAATATCCCATGTCTGAAGATATCAAAATACGCGAACGGCTCGCCAAGCATTTGGAAGGTGGGGAGGCATTTATGCCTGTGACGGAGATATTGAAAAAGATTGCCTTTGAGGATATCAATATCCGTCCGGGAAATCTGCCCTATTCTTTTTATGAATTGTTTTTTCACGTGGTGTTCACTCAAAAGGATATAGTGAAATTCACCTGTTCCGACGATTATACCGAACCAAGGTGGCCGGATTATTATTGGCCAAAGGAAAAGGTGTGCAAAAACAAAAACGATTGGGAAAGTGTAAAAGCCGATTATCTAGTGGACCGGGAACGTTTAAAGAAATTTCTTCTCGATACTGACAATGCCCTAACCGAGCCTGTGAAAAATGGCAAAGACCATCATACTCTTTTAAGAGAAGTAATGTTGGTGATTGAACACACCGCATATCACGCTGGTCAAATGTTGATAGTACTTCGATTGCTGAATTTACATTAAAATGTATTAAGTTTATTGCTTGGAGTTTATAGTATTTGCTCCGATATTTATGGCTTTTTATAATGGCAAGAATCGAGAAATTTTGAAGATTGAGAAGCTTCTTAGAATGCAAGGCAGATAAAAATCATTTTCGGATGAATTTTTCAACAAACTCATTGAAATGTGTGAATTGGAAAAAAATAAAATTGGAGCATTTATGTACTATCTTAAAAAATCAGAAATAAAAGGTCAAAAATTCAAAAAAGACTAACCCAAACCCCAAACCATAAGCACCAAATTCCAAATTCCAAAACAAACCGACAACCGACAACCGACAACCGACAACCGACAACCGATAAACCGACAACCGACAACCGATAAACCGACAACCGACAACCGACAACCGACAACCGACAAGCAACAAACCCCAAACAACAAGCTATGAGCGATGATAAGAAAGTAATCTTCTCCATGTCCGGCGTTACCAAGAGCTATCAAAATGCCCAGACTCCGGTATTAAAAAATATATATTTAAGCTTTTTCTACGGCGCCAAAATTGGTATCCTAGGGCTTAACGGTAGTGGAAAATCTACCTTATTGCGCATCATTGCCGGCGTGGACAAAAACTATCAAGGCGATGTGGTCTTCGCACCCGGCTATACCGTAGGATTTTTAGAGCAGGAGCCTAAATTGGACGAAGCCAAGACCGTCTTGGAGGTGGTCAAGGAAGGCGTGCAGGAAGTAGTGGACATACTGGACGAGTACAATAAGATAAACGATATGTTCGGAATGCCCGAAGTCTATGAAAATCCTGCCAAAATGGACGAGTTGATGGACAAACAAGCTAAACTTCAAGATAAGATTGATGCTACCAATGCCTGGGAACTCGATACCAAACTTGAGATTGCTATGGATGCACTTCGCACTCCAGAACCTGATAAGCTTATCAGCGTTCTTTCCGGTGGGGAAAAAAGAAGGGTAGCCCTTTGCCGTTTGCTTTTGCGCGAACCCGATGTGCTGTTGCTGGATGAGCCTACCAACCACTTGGATGCGGAAAGTGTACATTGGTTGGAGCACCACTTAGCTGCTTATAAGGGTACGGTAATCGCCGTAACCCACGACCGTTATTTCTTGGACAATGTAGCGGGATGGATATTGGAATTGGATAGGGGAGAAGGGATTCCTTGGAAAGGAAATTATTCTTCCTGGTTGGATCAAAAATCAAAACGATTGGCACTGGAAAGCAAACAAGCCGGCAAGCGCCAAAAAAGCTTGGAACGTGAGTTGGAATGGGTGCGCCAAGGAGCTAAAGGTCGCCAGACAAAACAAAAAGCGAGATTGCAGAACTACGACAAACTTTTGAGCCAGGATCAAAAACAATTGGACGAAAAATTGGAAATATATATCCCTAACGGTCCGCGTTTGGGAACCAACGTTATTGAAGCCATGGGCGTTTCCAAAGCGTTTGGCGACAAACTGCTTTACGAAGATTTGAACTTCAAGTTGCCGCAAGCGGGAATCGTTGGAATCATTGGCCCGAACGGTGCCGGGAAAACCACTATTTTCAAAATGATAATGGGAGAGGAAACCCCAGATAAGGGCACTTTTGAAGTAGGTGAAACTGCAAAACTGGCTTACGTAGATCAAGCGCATTCAAATATTAATCCCGATAAAACTATTTGGGAAAACTTCAGCGAAAGCCAAGAACTTATTATGATGGGCGGGAGACCAGTAAATTCCCGTGCCTATTTGAGCCGCTTCAATTTTAGTGGTAGCGAACAGAACAAAAAGGTTTCCATGCTTTCCGGAGGAGAGCGAAATAGACTGCATTTGGCTATGACTTTAAAGGAAGAAGGAAACGTCCTCCTGCTCGATGAGCCAACAAACGACTTGGACGTAAACACCCTTCGCGCTCTGGAGGAAGGTCTTGAGAATTTTGCTGGATGTGCAGTTGTCATCAGTCACGACCGTTGGTTTCTGGATAGAATCTGTACGCATATCCTCGCTTTTGAAGGCAATAGTGAAGTGTATTATTTTGAAGGTGGCTTTAGCGATTACGAGGAGAACAAAAGGAAGCGTTTGGGTGGCGATTTGATGCCAAAAAGAATTAAATATAAAAGATTAATACGATAACCTTATGTGGAAAAGCCTGATTATTATCGTACTGTTAATAACGATCACCTCCTGTGGCAGTAAAAAAACAGCAGTGAATTCCTCAAAGGAATCCAAGGAAATCGTTTTGGGAAAATCCGAAGTAGTTTCCTATAAAAGTTTGGGAAATGGTGTGGCTTCCATTCAGTTGTATTTATATGAAAACAACACCTTTAAATTTGATTTCAAAAGTATCCCTCAGCCCGGCACCAACGATAAGCCGAGTGTGATTTCCAAAAAAGGGACCTATACCTCCGACGGTAGTTATAAAACCTTATACTTCAAAAAGCCCAAGTTTTCGCTCGCGGCAATCTTCGATCCACAATATGCAGACGCGGCCTATTTTAAGGTGCTGGACGAAGAGCATGTAAAAATAAACACCGCCAAAAACACCTTACCTATTTGGGGAGTGGTTTGTGAGAAAGAGTAAGGTTTTTGCTTAAAAATTAAAGAATCTAACTTCCTATTATTTTTGATTTTGGAGAGTTTATGGTCATTGAAGGGTTGTGGTCTTTGGATGTCTTTAGATTGCATCGCCACGACCCCAAAGGGGTCAAATATGGATAATCCCACATAAACGCGGTGCAATGTGGGGTAAAAATGTATCCATAGAAAGAGAACCCCGAAGTGGGTTCAACATTCAAAACATCTTTAATTTAGGTGTCCCACGGCGGTAGCCAGGAGGTTTTATCCAGGGAGATAGGAAGGAAAAGATGCTATAAATCCTATCCGTTTATTTTCTGTAACCAAGATCTTTAATTCCCCACAACCAACTTCTTCGTAACCGACTGCCCCCCACTATTAATTCTTACAAAATAAACCCCGGCGGGTATCCCATCTGTTTTTATATTGATGGTTTTTGCGGTTTGAAAATTCCCGTTAAATAAATCCCTCAGCTTTTTCCCTGAAATATCAAACAATTCTACCGTGCCATCGGTGGTTAAATTTTGGGCAATATTAAATTCCGAACCAGCTGGATTCGGGAATATTTTTATGGAATTGGAAGTTAAAACATCATCTTCCACCCCCAGAATATCCGAAACATCAAATTTGTGCATGGCCCGCCCAAAGGTACCCGCGTATAGGGTTTTGGAAGGTTCGTGAAATTTCAGATCCGTAATGACGGTCAAGGGAAGCCCATTCCCCAAAATATCCCAACTCCCACCATCGTTTTTGGAATACCAAACGTAGAGATCGGTGGCGACAAAGAGAATGTTCTGCGAAGGATAAACTATAATATCATTTACTGGAATACTGGGCAAGTTGGATGAAATATCATTCCACGTCTGTCCACCATCTTCCGTCTTAAAAACGTGAGGTGTATAGTCCAAGCTTTTAAAACCCGACACCGTTACATAGGCCGTCATGTCACTGCTGGGCACAGTGGCGATAGAGGTAATATATTGATCGGGCAATCCCGCGCTAATGTTTGTCCAAGAACTTCCCCCATCGAAGGTTACGTTTACATTGCCATCGTCACTTCCGGTATAGATTACATCTAGATTATTGTAGGAAGAGGCAATTGCCGTTAACGTGCCATAAGCCAAAGAACCACTTGGGTGAAGACCATCCGTAAGATCGGGACTGATTACGGACCAAGAAGCAGCCTTATTGGATGAATAAAGACGGTTGGTTCCGTAATACAATATTTCGTGATTGAAGGGGGAAATGATAAAAGGCGTGTTCCAATTATTCCTATCGCCCCCGCTTATTCCGTTGGTGCAACTATTGAAACTAGCCCCTCCGTTGGTACTTCTGCCCATATTGCCGTATTGCGATTCCACATAAATATAATTGTTGTCCACGGGATCCACAGCCACATGGAAACCATCGCCGCCCCATATAGCCTGCCAGTCGTTGGCGCCACCGCTTAAGGTACGGATGGTATTATTGTCTTGGGTGCCTCCGTAGAGCCTTTCGGGCTGGGAATAATCAACTTCGATATTGTAGAATTGGGTGATGGGGAGATTTAGGAATTTAATCCAACTGCTGCCTCCATTGTTTGAAATATAAGCCCCTCCATCGTTGCCTTCCAGTATAAAACTCGGATTGGAACGAGAAATATCCATAGCGTGGTGATCCACGTGCATGCCATTCAAAATCTGCCAAGAGGATCCACTATTGGTGGATTTAGCCACATCCAGTCCAAGAATATAAACTTCATCTGGATCAATGGGATTGACGCGTACATTCCCGAAGTACCAACCAAAATTGGCATCTATCCCACCCAGAGCGCTTGGGGATGTGACGAGCACCCAATTGTTGCCATTATCGGTGGATTTATAAAGACCGTTAAACTGATTGGTAATTGGATTAGTGGTAAAACGCGCATAAACCGTTGCGGGATCCGATTCTGAAACCGCCAAACCAATTCTTCCCGTTTGTGTACTTGGAGCCGGCAGCCCATTGGCTACACCCAATTGCGTCCAGGTATTTCCGCCATCCATAGAGCGGTGGATGGCGGAGGTAACGCCCCCGTAATTACGTTCCCAGGGTTTGCGGGTTCGTTCCCACATAGCGGCATAAATAATGTTTGTATTGGCCACATTCATCGCCACATCTATAGCCGAGGTGGAATCGGTTACAAAAAGTATCTGGTCCCAACTTCCGCCGCCGTCAGTAGTTCGGTAAACTCCACGTTCTTGATTTGTACCGTACAATTTGCCCGTAGCTGCCACAAAAACCCTATCAGGATTTGTTGGATCTACCACGATTCTTCCCACGTGATTGCTTTCCGGAAGTCCCACATTTGTCCAAGTATCACCGGCATCGTCACTGCGGTAAACTCCATCGCCAAAATAAGCGCCGTCTGTAGCGCTGCCATTGGCTTCCCCCGTTCCTGCGTAAATTCGTTGAGGATTGGAGCGTGCGATGGCCATGCTACCGATGGAAGGCTTGCTCATTTCATCAAAAATAGGTGTCCAATTACTCCCTTTGTCGTACGATTTAAAAATACCGCCCGTAGCTGTGGCAATATAAAGATGATCGTCATTTACTGGCGAAATGGCCACATCCGTAACCCGTCCTCCGGTGTTTAGCGGACCTACAAACTCCCAAGTACTAGATCCTTCGGGTCTGTTGCCAAGAATGAGTTTTGATTGGGCAACAGCTTCTTCAATAGCCGCCTTGTTGATAAAGTTGTCGGGATAGGCACGTTGGTTGTACATCCACTCGGCGGGGTATTCCTTTTTTCCAATCTCCGGATTTTCACCCGTTTTTAATTTGGAACTATCGTTACATCCCAAAAATAGTAGAGAAAACACAAAAAGAAAGCACGCCAGTAAAGGATAAAGAAGTTTGTAGTTTTTCATCTCAGGTATTTTAAAAGGTTAAAGTCTAATATCTCAAGTCTCACATCTCAAGTCTCACATCTCAAGTCTCACATCTCAAATCTCACGTCTCAAGTCTCACGTCTCAAATCTCACGTCTCAAGTCTCACATCTCAAGTCTCACATCTCAAGTCTCACGTCTCAAGTCTCACGTCTCACGTCTCACATCTCACGTCTCAAATCTCACGTCTCAAATCTCACGTCTACAGAGAATACCAATCCAACTGCACCACTTTGATATCCGGGTTTCCCGCTTCCACCAAAGCTTTGAATTTGGCCACATCGCTCATTCCATTTTCCCCTCGGTAATGATAAGGATAAACGGTTTTAGGTTTAAATGCCAAAACAGCTTCAGCGGCTTTTTCAACCGTCATAGTGTAGGGGAGATTCATACATACAAAGGCGATGTCGATGTTTTTGAGATTTCGCATTTCAGGAATGTCCTCGGTATCGCCGGAAATATAAACACGTTTGCCATTTTTTTCTAGAACGTATCCATTGCCGCGACCCTTCTTGTGATATTTCAGGGCTTCTTTCCGTAGGTTGTACATTGGGATGGCTTCAATGGCAATGCCATAATCACTTGTCTTTTCACCGTTATCAATAACCTCCGTATTGTTCTGAATAGCTTTCGGAAGCTTTTTATATACCGCTTTTGGCGCGATAATAGAAGTCTTTTCGGTCACAACAGATTCCAGGAGTTTAGTATCCAAGTGGTCTGGATGGATGTCGGTAATCAAAATCATATCCGGTTCCTTGTACTTTAAAAAATCCTCTTTCCGTCCTACGGGGTCAATGTAGATAATGTCGCCGTCCCAGTTAAGAACCAGACTTGCATGCTCCACGGGATGGATATTGAATCCTTTTTTAACCCCGGCTTCCCTGCCATCTAGGTCTTTTTTTGGCGGGGTGATAATAGTGTTTTCTTGGTCTTCATCCTCAAGAATCGGACTATTGGACTTGTTTTTGCAGCTAAATAATACTAAGGCGAACAGCAATACGAAGGCGGTGGGTTTCATAGTCATTGAAATAAATTATTTTGAATTCACATATTATTCTTATTGTACGGCAATGGCATCACTCACTAAATAGGCAATCGATTTTCCCACTTGATTTGGGAAAATGCCCAGTGATGGAGCTCCTTCACAAATATGAAGATAAATGGCATTCGGATTTTTAGAAAAATAGGAAACAAATTTTCTAGCTTCCGTCAAGGTAAATCCGCTAGGGGTAATGGCACTGCTCCCCATCATTTCCACGGTGTCCAAATCCAACTCGATCCCAAAATTCTTATCGCAACAAAACCTCTCGGCCTGTTGCAAAGCTTCCGGAAATGAAATTTTTTCATTTACGGAGATATCTTCAAACAAATTGAAACTTATTCGTTCTTGGTTTTTATTCATAGCATTAAAAATCCCTTCAGAAGTATAGTTTCTATGAAGTCCAAAAATGAAGTATTTGTCTAAAAACCCATCTTCAAAAGCATAAGAAAACCCGTTGCCACTATGCCGGTGTTCCAAACTTCTAAAATCGGTATGGGCGTCAAAATTGATACTGTTCACCTTCATTTTTAAGGCCTGCGAGGCGCCTTTCAGATTGCCATAACTGTTGTTGTGCCCCCCGCCGATGATTATAGGAAATTTTCCAGCCTCCACAATTGTTTTTATTAGCTCTGAAACTATATGGTCAATTTGGGTGACCAACTCCCCAAGTTCTTCCGCAAAATGTTCATCTTCCTTTGAAATAGCGTCGGCTTGTTTCATTTGGACTTCGCAGTCAATTTCTCCCAAAACAATCAGATTTTCGGCATCCATCAAATGAGTGTGCTGAATGTTTAAAAGACTTCCGAGAGTTGCTTCCCACGTTTTTGAAGTACCTGGGTTGCCATAATTCGCCCGAACTCCAATATCCTCTGGGATTCCCATAAGCACATATTTGGCGGGGTGATTTTTTAAATCCCCAAGGTCTTTAATGAAATTTACTTTTTCTCCAAACTTCGTTTCCCCAGGGCGTAAATTCAGGAATCGGGACACACTTTTTTTGGAATATATTTTTAAATATCGCATACTATTTCCTCTCCATTTATAATAACCGAATCGATTAAATTACTTCCAAACGCGTAAGGTAAATATCCATAGGAAGGAATCTTCTTGGTAATAATAACGTTTCCGGCTTTTCCTTTTGTGATGCTGCCGTGACTGCTGCTAAGCCCCATGGCATAAGCCCCGTTTATGGTGGCTGCGTTGATGGCCTCCTCTGGCGTGAGCCGCATTTTTATACAAGCGGTTGAAACTACAAAGTTCATATTGCCACTCGGCGTGGAACCCGGATTGTAATCCGTTGCCAGTGCCAACGGTAATCCGGCGTCTATCATCTTCCGTCCGGGGGCATAGGGAATGCTTAAAAAGTAAGAGCAGGAGGGAAGGGCCACGGGCATGGTATCGGTGTTTTTAAGGGCTTCAATATCTTCATCGGTCATAACCTCCAAATGATCCACGCTCAAGGCATTGTGTTTTACCGCTGACTGAATACCGCCGATACTGTTGAATTGGTTTACGTGGACTTTGGGAATAAGCTTGTATTTTTTTCCTGCAATTAGCAGTCTCTCCATATCGGCAACGGAGAAATAACCTTTCTCACAGAAAATATCCACATATTCAGCTAGATTTTCAGCAGCTATTTTTGGAAGCATTTCGTTGCACAATAAATCCATATAGCCGTCTTTGTTATCCCTGTATTCGGGTGGAATGGCGTGAGCGCCCAAAAAGGTTGTTTTGATAGTGATGGGATAATCCTTCGCCAACTTTTTAGCCACCCTAAGCATTTTGATTTCCGCTTCTGTGGTTAGGCCGTAGCCGCTTTTTATTTCCAAAGCACCTGTTCCCAAGTGCATAACTTCCTCTAACCTTTCGGCGGATTGCCGATAGAGTTCTTCCTCCGAGGTTTGTTGCAGTTTTGCGGCACTGTTCACAATTCCGCCGCCTCTTTCGGCTATTTCCTGATAGCTGAGTCCGTTTATTCTGTCCACAAATTCCTGTTCCCGATTGCCGGCATAAACAATATGGCTATGGCTGTCGCACCAAGTGGGAAGCACTATTTTGCCCGAGCAATCCACTGTTTTAAACCCTTGGTGTGGCCCCATTTTGTCCATGTTTCCATAATCCTTTATGATGCCGTGTTCTATATAAAGCCAGGCATTTTTGAGAGTGGGAAGTTCTTTCATTTCCGCCCCACTCAATTTTAATGGAGAAATCTCCCTAACCTGTAGTAATTCTTTGATGTTTGTAAGTAATAACTTCATTCTAATTTCTTGATCTGATTTTTTATAAAGATAGAAAAACTATGGACGAAATTGGAAAGGCAAAGTGGGAAAATCCAAATCCTGGATTCCAATTCGGAATAACAAAGTAATTCGTGGACAACCATCTTCAGGCATCAAACCACAAACAATAAGGACCAAGTACCAAATTCCAAGCACCAAATTCCAAGCACCAAATTCCAAACAACAACCCCCCTCCGTGAACTTTGTGCCTTCTCCGTGCCCTCCGTGGTTAAACCCTACAACCGACCACAGACCATCAAATTCCAAGTACCAAATTCCAAGCACCAAATTCCAAGCACCAAATTCCCAATTAACGAATTAACCAATCCCCAATTAACCAATCCCCAATTAACCAATCCCCAATTAACCAATCCCCAATTAACCAATCCCCAATTAACCAATCCCCAATTAACCAATCCCCAATTAACCAATCCCCAATCCCAAATTTGTTTACAAGAATCCCTATCTTTAAGCAATCAAAAACACAATCCCAATGCATTCTAAAAATCCCGGTCTCAACACCATTTGCACTCATGTAGGCGAGGTGGAGGACAAGCAATTTAAAGGGGCTATTTCGCCTTTGTTTATGTCCAGTAGCTATGCTTATGAAGACGTGGTGGTAAAGCGTTATCCCCGTTATTTCAATACCCCAAACCAAGAAGCCCTTTGCAAGAAAATCGCCATGCTCGAAAAATGCGAGGAGGCACTTATCTTTGGAAGTGGCATGGCCGCTGTTAGCACAAGCTTACTTGCGTTTTTGCGGCAGGGGGACCACGTGGTATTCCCACAAACCTTATATGGCGGCACCTATAATTTTGTTGTGGAGGAATTCCATAAATATGGAATAGAATACTCCTTTGCCGAAGGTTTTTCGGAAGCCCATTTTTCTGAGAAGATCAAAGCAAACACCAAGGTCATTTTTGTTGAAACCCCTTCCAATCCTCTTATGCGGATTACCGATTTGGAAATGATTGCACGACTGGCCAAAGGAAAGGATATAGTGACGATGATAGACAACACCTTTGCTTCCCCCATCAACCAAACGCCAGCCGATTTTGGAATCGATATTATGATCCACAGCGCCACCAAGTATATGGGTGGCCATAGCGATATTTGTGCGGGTGCGGTAGCAGGAAGTGAAGTACATTTAAAAAGGATCTGGAACCTAGCCAAAAACTTGGGGGGCAGTCTGAGCGATTACACCGTATGGCTTTTGGAAAGGAGTATGAAAACCATGGTACTAAGAGTAAAAGCCCAAAATAAAAATGCAAAAAAGATGGCAAAATGGCTGGAAAAACATCCTTTGATAGAAACCGTATATTACCCGGGATTAAAAAGCCACGCGGATTATAAACTCGCCAAAAAACAAATGAAGGGCTTTACGGGCATGCTCTCTTTTGAAATTGTGGAAGACTTGGATGTGGGAAAGTTTTTAAAATCATTGAAATTGATTAAACCCTCCATGAGCTTGGCAGGAGTGGAGTCAACCATACTATCGCCGGCAAAGACATCACACGGGTTATTGTCCGCTGAAGAAAGAAAACATCAAAATATAAGCGATAGTCTGCTCCGGTTTTCTGTTGGCATAGAGGAAGTAGAGGATTTAATAATCGATTTTGAAGCTGCTTTTGAAGCCATTTCACCTAAAAAGCCAGTTTAATCTTAAAAGAACCGCTAAAACAAAAACCAAATATGAAAATTGATATACTGGCCATAGGCGCCCATCCCGATGATGTAGAGTTGGGATGCGCCGCAACCTTGGCAAAAGAAATAAGCCTAGGAAAACAAGTTGGAATCCTAGATCTCACCCGAGGCGAACTCGGCACTCGGGGCACCCCGGAAATTCGTGCTGAGGAAGCAGCCAATGCCGCTGAAATCCTAGGGGCGAAGTTCAGGCACAACTTAGAGTTTTCGGATGGTTTTCTAATTAACAACGCCGCTTCCAAACTTGAAATAATTAAGATGATCCGGAAATACCGTCCGGAGATTGTGCTGTGCAATGCCATTACTGATCGGCATATAGATCATGGAAAAGCCAGCCAAATGGTCAGCGATGCCTGTTTTTTAAGCGGACTCGAAAAAATATTGACCATCCAGGATGATAACCATCAAAAAGCTTGGCGACCAAAACACGTTTATCACTACATTCAATGGAAGAACATCGAACCCGATTTTGTGGTTGATGTTACTGGATTTATGGAGAAAAAATTGGAGGCGGTCTTCGCCTATAAAAGCCAATTTCATCAAAAAGAGGCGGAGGAGCCTGAAACCCCAATTTCCTCCACTAACTTTAGAGATAGTATAAAGTATAGGGCACAAGACTTGGGAAGACTCATTGGCACCGAATATGGCGAAGGCTTTACAGTGGAAAGATATGTTGCCGTCAACGCTCTTTCTGACCTGATTTAAAAAAGATTCCCTGCTATTGTGCATCCTCAATAATTGAATTATATTTGCACCTGCTTTCAAAGTCAAATAGCCAAGCTTTAAAAGCGGGATTCAATTTGAATCAAAAATGGTGGTTGTAGCTCAGTTGGTTAGAGCGCTTGATTGTGGTTCAAGAGGTCGCCGGTTCGAGACCGGTCTTCCACCCAAAACTAAAGCTTCTCAGAAATGAGAGGCTTTTTTTGTGCCGAAACATTCTTAATTCTTGCCGGTCGAGAAGTTTACACTGAGCTGAGCAGAAAGAATCTTCACGTTGAAAAGCGTCAAAAGTTATCATTTTGGTAACTTTTTAATTATCTTTGTGATAAATCTTCTAGCGTGAAAATATTTTCGAGAGGAACATTACGAGTTTTTTGGGAAAATCACGGTGATTGCGAACTTCAATTGAAAACGTGGTTCCGAGAAACTGAGAAATCAAATTGGGCCTCGATTAACGAACTCAAAAAAGAGTATCCCAGCGCAAGTATTTTAAAAGATAACCAGATAGTTTTCAATATAAAAGGAAATGAGTATCGATTGATTGTAAAATTCAATTTTGAGTTTCAACTAGCATGGATTCGCTTTATAGGTACCCACGCAGAGTATGATAAGATTAACACAAACAAAATTTGAGATGAAAATAAGACCGATTAGAAACGAAGCAGATTATCAAAAAGCCCTTGAAAGACTGGAAGTTATCTTCGATTCAAAGAGAGGGACCGAGGAAGGGGATGAATTGGAAATTTTGGCGATTGTAATAGACAATTACGAAAACGAAAATTTTCCAATTGGAATGCCCGACCCTATTGCCGCCATTAGTTTCCGGATGGAGCAAATGGGGCTAAAACAGAAAGATTTGGTCGAAATGATTGGATTCAAAAGTCGGGTAAGCGAAATAATGAACAGAAAACGGAAGTTGACTTTAGATATGATTAGAAGATTAAACGCCGATCTAAACATCCCGACAGAAATTTTGATCCAAGATTATTGACCCTACTGGCAAAGTCCTGTTTCCCTTCAATCCAGTTTCCATTTTCTATTTCAAAAACGAAAACAGTCCTTTGTCCTTTAGTTATTTTAGGACGGATCAACTTCATATCAAAGCCTAGGTTCACCCGTATATACCCCTAGGATACTCCTAGGATACTCCTAGTATTCCCAATATACTCCATAAATACCCCTACTTTGCATAGTCTAAGACATTGAGACTTCTACGTTGGGTTAAAAGTTCCAAAGCATATTATGCATCTCCCGATGCCTCCTGGGAACATTCTTTTTCGGCTGGGCTCAATACAAACCCTATGGAAGGGCTTGGGATAAAACGATAATCTTTTGCCCTTTTAAGAGGGTTCGACTGCGCTCACCCTGAGCAGTCGAAGGCACCCACAGCGCAAAGTCCTTTTTCCCTTTAGTCCTTTTCTCTTTCAAAAACGAAAGCAGTCCTATGTCCTACGTCCTATTGTCCTATGTCCCTTAATTCCCCCACAGCGCAAAGTCCTTTTTCCCTTTAGTCCTGTTTCTATTTCAAAAACGAAAGCAGTCCTATGTCCTACGTCCTATTGTCCTATGTCCCTTAATTCCCTCACTGCGCAAAGTCCCGTTTCCCTTAAGTCCTGTTTCCCTTCAGTCCTGTATCTATATCCAAAACGAAAACAGTCCTACGTCCTACATCATATTGTCCTATGTCCCTTAACGCCAAAAGGAATCATTGATGAAGCGCAAGCACATATTCCTCGATGGAGGAAGATTGTCAATCTTCCCCTTTATTTTTTATCGATAGCGAGTCTGTCTTCTCGATTGGCCACTTCCCAAGCGGTCAAAAATATCAACTTGGTGCGGAGGGTCAGTAAGTCGTATTCAATTTTGTCGGGAGTATCGGTAATCTTATGGTAGTCTTCGTGAATGCCATTAAAATAAAAAATGACGGGAATATTGTTTTTGGCAAAGTTGTAGTGATCACTTCTGTAGAAAAAACGGTTCGGATCGTTGGGATCGTCAAATTTATAATCCAACTCCAACTTGGTGTACGTGTCGTTCATTTCAGTGGAAATATCCTGCAATTCCTGGCTCAGCATATTGCTGCCTATCAAATAAACATAGTTGGGATTGTCCTTTTTGTCCGGATCGATTCTTCCTATCATGTCAATGTTGAGGTTACATACCGTGTTTGCCAAAGGGAAAATTGGGTTTTCGGTATAATATCGAGAACCATAAAGTCCGATTTCTTCCCCGGTTACGTGCAGAAATAATATAGAGCGTTTTGGACCATTGCCATCCTTTACAGCCTGATTGAAGGCTTGGGCCATTTCCAATAAGGCAA
The DNA here is from genome assembly GCA_049646885.1 of Aequorivita sp. GTDB lineage: Bacteria > Bacteroidota > Bacteroidia > Flavobacteriales > Flavobacteriaceae > Aequorivita. Next base: position 17,670 of record JBARWQ010000038.1, read on the forward strand.
CCGTCCCACTACCGTCGTCATCAGCGCCGTTAAATACATTGCCCTTGCTGTCCATTCCCACGTGATCTAGATGGGCAGAAATAACAATTACCTCATCAGGTTTTTCGGATCCTTTTATATAAGCCAAAACATTCTCGGAGGCTTTTGGATCATTTCTCCCGGCAAAATAGCTTTCCGGAATATGTTGAAAATACTCATTTTTCCCTATGGGAGAAGGAATTCCCTCCTTCACATAAAAATCCCGAAGATACTCCGCCGCCATCCGTTGGCCTTTGCTTCCCGTCATTCGCCCTTCCATGGAATCGCTGGCGAAAAAATAAAGATGCGTTTTAAGCTCGTCAGCAGTTATGGTATTGGCGTAGGCAATTTTTGATTTCTTGGTTTTTGATTGGTGCTGCGTGGCATTGCACGCCAAAATAAAAGATGAAAAAGTAAATAACAGAATAAACTTCATAGGGCTTCGATAATAAAGGGTTGTTCTATATATATAAGTTGGTTATCCTCTGGTGTTAGACCGCTTTCACCAGCTTGCGAAAAGGTTTTGAATATTTGTTTCGGTTTAGATTTCTCTAAACGGGTAAAGATAAAACAAGTAGTAGTCTTAATGCAAAAGTTTTGTAAAAAAGCAATGCTTAACCTTGGGTTCAAATTTTCGGAAATTATAATTTATATTTGTCAAAAATGGAATTGCCATCCCATAGAGGTTTAGACTTTTTAAATAAGTTCAAATAAATTAGAAAGCCCCGAAAAACATCTGTTTCCGGGGCTTTTCCTTGCCAATTTCTCTTTTTCACTTTCCTTTTACGCAATTTCGGCAAGATCTTCAAGGCGTTTTATCCTAGAGAGTGTTTGGTTTATTTCAACGGCCTGTTTTTGCAGCACCGATTCAATTTGTGGGGGGAAGTTGTATTTTTGAAGCTTCTCATTGTACTCATCCGCACTAGCCTTTTCCCCTCGAATGCACTCTTTCAAAACAGCTTCATCTTCATTTCCAGTAACAGCGGTTTTGATATCTATCCAAGTTCTGTGCAAATCACCTGTAAAACTTCCGCTTTCCTTTGGCTCTACGTTGAGGTTGCGCAATTCATGAGTGATTTCCGTTGCGAAGCGATCCCGTTGGGCGGCCTGCTTTTTTAAGAAGTTCTTTAAATTCGTATTCTTTGCATTCACCATAGCTTTTTTAAAGCCCTTTTCGGCATCGTAGTTCTTCTCTAATAATGCCTGTAGGTTGTTTACCGTTTCCCTGTGAATGCCTTGATCGGCTCTTTCTTTCGTCGTTTTCATAATCGTTAGTTTTATTAGAAATTTTTATTCAAAAATAACCCCCAGAGAAGGAAAAACATCTTAGTGTTTTCACAATTGACATTGGTTTAACGCTTGTTGTTAATGGATTTAAGAGATAAAAGCCTAACTAATAAATATTAAACTATATTATTGCATACCGGCATTTACTAACCTTCATAAAAACACGATGGATATCCGCTCTAATGGACCGTTCTGGCCAGTTAAAGATGTCTTTTCCAAGAGCTACCCCTCTCCTTAAAAATCCATTACCAAAGGAATATTGGTCATTGATACCAGTATTACTGATGCTTTGACAGCCTGTAAATTGCTAAAGAAAGGTAAAGGCCGAGCATTATATTTTGGGCTTGGGCGGCAACGGAATCACTTTTAGGGTGATGGGAATGGAGGCCGTTGTGCATTCCTTAAATAAAACCCCGGATCCCTATTTATAATATTTCAAATCCGATAGATAATTATTGAAGCTGCGCCTTCTTCTTTTATCCTGCTTTTTCTGGTGGCGTTCAGGTTAATTTAGTTTTGTATCTATGCACCCTCTAACATCTTTGTTGTTTTTATCCAATCATTTTTACCACTCTTGGAACTCCAGTAGAAGCATTTTCTGCGACAACGGTAATTCTTTTGCTCGGACTTATATTAGGCCGTGGATCCACAAAATAGATATGGGCATCTTCTCTTGCATATTGCATCAAACCGGCCGCAGGATAAACTTGCATGGAAGTGCCTACAATAATAAGGGCATCTGCTTCTTCAACCGCTTCGGCGGCGACTTCTAGCATAGGTACCATCTCGCCAAACCAAACTATATGGGGGCGCAGCTGGTGGCCGTTTTCGCACAATTCCCCGAGATTTAAATCTGTTTTCCAATCCACCACCGAATCTTCGTTATATGTGCTTCGCGCTTTTAATAACTCGCCGTGAAGATGAATTACATTGGTGCTTCCTGCGCGTTCGTGCAAATCGTCAACATTTTGGGTGATTATCGTGACCTTGTGGTTTTTCTCAAGTTCCGCTAGCGCCCTGTGGGCCTGATTTGGTTGCACAGTTAGTAATTGTCTTCTCCTTTGGTTGTAAAAATCCAATACCAATTCAGGATTTCGGGCAAATCCCTCTGGCGATGCCACTTCCATAACGTCGTGGCCTTCCCATAAGCCATCGCTATCCCTAAATGTTTTTATTCCGCTTTCGGCACTTACGCCGGCTCCTGTCAATACTGCTATTTTCATTTGTTTTTATTTGTTCCTTGATTGTGAGGTCAGTAGCTGCTACGTTATATTTGAAATCGCACATACTGCCAACAACTGATTTCGAATTTATTATCTTCGCTTAAAAATACTCAATTTCTTTGGATTTAGCACTGTTCCAATACCTACAAACCTACTTAACCGAACGCCGGAAAGATTTGTTTCAACAGGTACTCTCAGAAAGAACCCGTCACTTTACGGTGGCAACGGAAGATGTCTATCAACTCCACAACACCAGTGCCGTTATGCGAACCTGCGATGTTTTTGGAATCCAAGATATACATGTGGTTGAGGAAATCCTTGCAAAGCGTGTGGATAAGGAAATTGCAATGGGCGCACAAAAATGGGTAAGTCTAAAACGGTACGGATCCATAACGGACTGTTTAAAAACCTTAAGAAACTCAGGCTACCAAATCATTGCCACTTCCCCTCATAATGATTCCACGCTGCTCCACGATTTTGATATATCAAAAAAGAGCGCATTTTTCTTTGGAAAGGAGATTGATGGTCTTAGCGATACGGTTATGAATGCCGCTGATGGGTTTTTGAAGATCCCGATGTATGGTTTTACTGAAAGTTTAAATATATCGGCCTCCGCAGCTATTGTTTTGCAAAGTCTTGTAACTCGGCTGAAACAGAGCGAAGTGAATTGGCAACTTTCAGAGGAAGAAAGATTCGAAATTGAGATTGAATGGATGCTAAAGACGATAAAGTCTTCCAGTAAAATCCTAGAGAGATACTATCAAGAAATTCCAAATTCCAAATCCCAAATTCCAAACAAGTAGCAATAAACAATAGCAATAAACAATAAAAATGAAACTCGTCTTCGCCACCCACAACAAAAACAAATTCGCTGAGGTCAAGGCCATGTTGCCTCCCCATATCGAGCTGTTAAGTCTAGCCGACATTGGATGTGAGGAAGATATTGCCGAAACAGCCGATACTATAGAGGGCAACGCTATGCTGAAAGCTAATTACGTCCGTGAGAAATATCAGTTGGATTGCTTTGCGGATGATACTGGGTTGGAAGTGAGAGCGCTCAACAACGAACCTGGAGTTTATAGCGCGCGATATGCCGGGGAACCCCATAACTCAGAAGCGAACATGCGCAAAATGCTTAAAAACCTTGAGGGCAAAGCAGATCGAAGCGCCCATTTTAAAACGGCAATCGCTCTCGCCAAAGGAACTACTGAAATAGTGTTTCTGGGAATCTGCGAAGGCGAAATCATCAAGGAAACTAGGGGAGAGGCCGGTTTTGGCTACGATCCTATTTTTCAACCCAAAGGTTTCGACCAAACTTTTGCCGAAATGTCCCTTTCCCAAAAAAGCGACATAGGCCACAGAGGAAAAGCTATGCGAAAGTTGATAGAATACCTTTCAAAGTAAGACTGCGCCCACTAATTACAATATTAAATTTTAATAACAATTACTGAACTACCCTGATTGGTGTTGCCCGTTTTTAATTAATTTTAATACCCTATATGTCCTTATTGATTATTGTGCTATAATTTAAATTAGGGACGCAAACCGTTCCCGATGGAAATCGGGACAGGCTCTGCTTCCTGATTCCCCTCCTACGGTTTACTCGAAGGAGGATCGAAAGAGAAATTAAAGATAATAGGAATTGAGATAATTTAATAATACTGAAGCTATGGAAACAACAAATTATTCCAGAATTTACAGAATTATCCACTGGGCAATAGCGGTTACTTTTGTGCTTTTATTGATAACAATCTTTTTGAGATTGACTTGGATGAATAAGTTTAATATGGCGGATATCATCCAAGAATATTTAAAGGGTACCGATCAAACTTTGACTTATGATGAAATTGTGTTGATGGCAAAACAAATCCGGAAGCCGATGTGGAATTGGCATATCAATATGGGCTATGTTTTAGTGGGATTGTTTAGCATCCGTTTTATACTTCCCTTATTTGGAAGGATGAAGTTCCAAAATCCGTTGGCTAAAAATCTATCCCTTAAAGTAAGGTTTCAAAAATGGACCTATATCATTTTTTATATATGCGTTGTGGGATCCTTGGTAACGGGACTTTTGATAGAATGGGGTCCAAAGGATTGGAAAAAACCATTGGAAGAGGTTCACGTGCTTGGTATTTACTACTTGGTTGCATTCATTGTAATCCATGTGTCCGGAGTTTTGATTGCGGAATTTTCGAATCAGAAGGGGATTATATCGCGGATAGTGAGTGGGAAGAAGGATGATGATGGCCTTTAAGTCGTTATTTATGGGATAGCCTTTCTTCTTAGGGTATTTCACCAACTTCCCCCACCACCACGACCAGCGCCACGGCCAGAAGAACCGCCACCACTACGCGAAAATCCACTACTACTTCTCATTGAGGAACTACTTCGGGAAGGAGTAGACCGGGTTGACATTTTTGCTATGGAAATACCACTACTATAAGAAGTTGCAAAACTGTTCATCGAAAATTTAGTTCCTGAACTGCTTTTGTACCAATCTGGCGCCTGTTGGATCAATCCATCAAACTTCGCTGACCATTCTTTTAAAAAATTAAAAGCTACCGCATAAGGCATTGTTTTTTCAAAATAGTAAGGGTCTTGCTTTAATAGTGCTTTAATCCGTTCAACTTCGGCAATTTTTATGAATTGATAAAACCCTATAAGTTCAGGCATCATAGCTTTTCCCAGTTCATTTTTTCCTCTCATTTTATTGACAATAACGGCGAAGCCAATCGGGAAAATCAAAAAGAAAAAAAGAAAGTTTATTATTAAAAGGGGGATGAATAGGATGGTTTTTAGTTCAAAATAGAAGGCGAAAATAAAGGGAAAGAAAGTTATGCTGGAAAATGCCCAAAGCCAAGACAGCGCAAGTACAATTAATTTTAAAGTATTTAATCTTGATTTTGAGTGTACATAATATTGGTTTGAGATTTTGGATAATAAGCCTTGGGACTCCATAGCCACGCCTCGAAGTGTACTTGCCCAAACTTCATCCTTTCCTTTAAATATTTTTTCAAAAAAATTCGATTCGTATTTAGCGACACCGGGGGAAAGGTCTTTTAGTTTTATCAACTTTAAATCTTTCCTTATCGGTTTTTGTAAGGCGGATCTTTCTTCAACTCTTATTATACCGTTTGCGGCCCAATAGGGAATCAAGGAGGTAACATCTCGAAAATCGGGAGTGTTATCAATCAGCATGCCTGCCATTGCTGGGTCAATCCCTTGGGGTGGATAATAACTGGTAACGGCAATTATGTTGTCGGCTTGCATTTGTCTTTTTATATACAGAAATAATCCTATAAAGACCAAGGCCAAGATCCCAATCCATCCATATCGCTTCCAAAATGGTGGAGTGAAATTCACTTCTGGGATTATCGATATTGGTAATTTCACTAGGACTGTCACATTCTGTCCGGGAGAGGAATAGAAACCAACTTTTGATTGTCCTGAAAAGACATTTCCGTTATAATGGTAGTCAAATCGAGTTGAAGGTTCTGTGTTGCCGGTTTTTCCAGAATACACAAAACAATTTTCAGATGAAAGGGAAGCGCCTTCGGGAGCGTGAATAGTAAAATTGATTTTATCAAAATCCGCTTCCCAATCCGAAGTTTTTATATTCCAATACAACTGCGCCAAATCGTCTGTATAGAAGAGTGCATTTTTTACACGATAACGAATTTCGTAGTTTTTATCTCCGATAACGAAAATTCCCTTATCACCAATTTTGATCCTCAGGTTATCGCCAAACCGTTTTCCTAAAAATACATTCGTGGTAAACTTTTCTCCTGGAACCTCAATATTTGAAATGAAAATTTCCCGTTTTGTTACTTCCCCGGATTCATCCTCAAAATCGAATTTGGTAATTATATCCCTAAAAATCCCGTGCTTAGCTTCGGTAAAATTGATCTCATATTTTTCTACTACGTCAAAATAACCTTCGGAACTTAGATAAATGTCAACCGTAAAATTCTTAACGACAAATCCTTGTGCAAAGACAAAGACGTTCGCAAGTAGAAAGATTAAGAAGAGAATTGTTTTTTCATAATTAATCTAATTCATACTCAAAATATTATATTATATTATTTTACTGACCACTCCCGATCGGGACTGACCACTGAAAATCACCAACTTCCACCTCCGCCACCACCGGCACCCCCACCCGAAGAACCACCACCGCTGCTGCTACTACTCGAAGATCTACCACTTGAGGGGGAGATTACCATAGAAGCTCTTGCCACCGACATGCTGCTAGTAAAGGAGCTTGCGAAAATGTGAAATCTAAACTGGCTTCCTGTACTGCTCCTGTACCAATCTGGGGCATTCTGGATTAATCCATCAAATTTGGCAGACCATTCTTTTAGCAAATTAAAAGCCACGGCATACGGCATGGTTTTTTCAAAATAATAAGGGTCTTCTTTTAATAGCGCTTTTATACGATCTACTTCCGCTACTTTGATGAAATTGTAAAAGCCTAACAGCTCAGGCATAATGGATTTTCCTTCCTCATTTTTCGCTCTATTTCTAATTGCGATAAAAGCAAATCCCACAGGAAAAACCAGGAAGAAAAAGAGAAAATTGATGATTACGAAAGCGATAAATTTGGAAGATTCTATGTCAATATAGGATTGGGCCAGAAAAGGTAAAAGAGTAATGCTGAAAAACGCCCATACCACAGATAGTGCGGGTATAATCCATATTGAATTAATTTTCTTTTGCGCATAATACTGTTCGGATTTCTTGGACAGCAACCCTTTTGGCTCGGTTATAGTTCCTCCAAGAGTGCTTGCCAAGACTTCGTTTTTATTATTGAAAATTTTGTAAAAGAAATTATATTCATATCCAGGCACATTTTCTGGAATGTCCTTGATTTTTATCAGTTTTAAATCGCCATACAACGATCTTTCTCCTTTGGTAATTTCTTCCATTCGGATTAGGCCCTTTGTTGCCCAATAAGGAAGTAAACAGGTGATATCTCTATAATCTGTTGTATTGTCAATTAATACGCCTGCCATTGCGGGATCAATCCCATTTGGTGGATAGTAGCTGGTAACTGGAATAACTTTATCGGCTCGTAATTTTTTTCCTATGAATAAAACCATTGCGAGAAAGATCAATCCCAATAAACCCATCCATCTGTATTGTTTCCAAAAGGAGGGTGTAAAATCGGCTTCCTGAATAATGGATTTTGGCAATTTCACCAATACCGTTACATTCTGTCCGGGAGTGGAATAGAATCCATCTTTAGATTTTCCTGAGAAAATATTCCCGGAATAATCGTAATTAAATTCTGTTGAAGGTTTCGTATTGCCGGTATCCCCAGAATATACAAAACAATTTTCTGAAGAAAGTGAAGTGCCTTCAGGTGTGTGGACAGTAAAGTTGATTTTGAAAAAGACCGTTGACCAATCCGAAGGTTTGATGTTCCAATACAATTGTGCTAGATCATTAGTGAAAATAATTGCATTTTCTACCCGGTACCGGATATCATAATGTTTATTTCCGCTAATTAAAGTGTTTTTATCCCCAATGCGAATGTTGAGATTATCGCCAAGTTGTTTTCCAAAAATTTTGTTGGTCTTGAATTTTTCACCGGGAACGTCAATATTGGAAATATATATTTCGCGTTTTGACACTTTTCCGTCTTCATCTTGAAAATCAAATTTTGTGATGATGTCTCTAAAAATGCCGTGTTTGGCTGAGGTAAATTCGATATCGTATTTTTCCACTACATCAAAATAACCATCTTTGTTGAGAAATATATCCACTGTTAAATCCCTGACAATAAAGCCTTGGGCAAAACCGCTAATACTTGCAAGCAGAATGATTAAGATGGAATAGATTCTTCTCATAGTTCTTGGTTTTTGGCCATTGGCTGCGTTGGTTATTAAAGTTTAATTGTGCTATATGCTTTATCCAATTCGATCATAAAGGTCCGCTACTTACTGGGACTGTTGGGATTGATCGAACACTACTTTACTACGGTCGTTGGGGTCATATAGCACCTTGAAACTCACTCCGGGTTGAAATAATCCTATTTGTTGGATGGGGATCATTTCTTCCATTTTAGCTTGCCAGATCTCACCATTGTTATTTCTTACATTAACCTCTATAATCATCTTGAAATTTTCCTGAACTCCGCCAAAAGTCACTTTCATATTTCCCTGATAACTACGAATAACGGTAGCGGTGGCAGGAAGTCCATTAGTTAGGGTTTTGGGCTTGATCATTTTCTTCGCATATTTCATTGCAAAAAATATGATAGCAAGAACAAGGGCGATAAAAGCTATTACGCCAATCCAAAATCCGAAGCCTAATTGCTGATTCACCAACTCGAAAGCTCCGGTTTTCCAGAAGGTATAGCTGGATATGCTGAGAGGGATAAGAAACGCTAATGTGGCTAGAATGAATATTGTGGATTTTTTCATTGCTATAGACCAATTTAATTAATATTCACTTCGCTGGTATTCAGCAGGTTAAATTTATTCAAATTATCCATTGCTTTTTCAATTATGCTTATTTTGATATGAATTTATTTAGCAGAATGCTGAATTCAATATTTGCGATGTAAAAATAGATGCTAAGCCCAAGCCGGTCAATACCATAAATAGGGGAGGGAGGAAGAGGGTAAAAATATGGAGTTTCCATAAAGTTTAAATGAGGTATCAATGAAGTGCCTAGGGAGTATCCATATAGTATACATACAGTATCTATACAGTATCTACGGTGGAAGTCGGTAAAAGTCGGCTAAAGTCGGCTCGAAGTCGGTATAAAGTCGGCTCAGGGTCGGTTCAAGGTCGGCTCAAAGTCGGTAAAAAATTTGGAAAGAAAGAATATCTGTTTTATATTCGTTAAATCATTGACAAATTTTATGCCATGGCGAAAAAAAGCAACAAGAGAAACTCAAAAATTGTCGGAATCAATGATGAATTCGCATCATGCAGTGTTTTTTTGAAGGAGTTTAAGATAGGGCTTCGTCCCATTTTAAAGTATGTGCGGGATGGGTCTTTGCATCCCCGTATGATGGGTCTTTTTTCAAAGATAAAGTCGCTTGACAGAAATTCAGCTTCCGGATCTTTTCACGTGAGGGAGGGTTTGAAGACGATTAAGGGGAAGATGCTCTTGCGGGAGTTTGTCTTTACTCCCAAGGCGGGCATACGGCAGCAATTTGGAAATCCACAGATTGATGAGGAGGATTTTTCTGTTGTTTGGGAAGATTTTGACCCCTCCCCTACCCGCTTCCCAAAAGGCGCGACGCACTTTGATTTTATGTATTTGGTACTCGCATATGATCCCGATAGGAATTTATTCACCACTTATACTGCGGTTCCGATTAGGAGATCGAAAAAAGATGGACAGGAACGGTTGGAGATGCGGCCAGAAAAAACGATAGTGAGGCGGGAGGGGATGCAGTTTATTCTGGTTGCAGGAATTCGGTTTATGGAGATTCTGGGGGATGAGGAATATGCGTCTGGGGGGCAGGATGGTGTGGGGATGGAGATTTTGGGGGTGGTTTGAGAAATGCGAAGTACGAAATACGAAGTACGAAATGCGAAGTATGAAATACGAAATGGGAAATTCGTTAATTTGTTAATTCGGCGACGTTTTGCGAAATTCAATATCCTCTCTCAATATCAACAACATCGACCAGTTCTTCCCTATTTTTCATCGGGAACTAAGGGACGCAGGAATCAGGACGGTTGGGAAGTTCAATTTGAGCGGCTTTGCGACTTGAGGTCTTTGGGAGCGGGATAAACGGCTGTCCTTTAGACTTATGTCAATTTAATCATTAGGTAAGTTTATAGCCAATGCTTGTTTTTAATAGTAAATCCAAAATTCATCAAAATTCCAAATTACATTGCTTATTTTTAAGGAAAATTTATTTTGGAGATTAAAATGAAGCATTTTCCTTTAAAAGTATTCCTAATTATAGTCGGCTTGGTGTTTAGCAACTTTGCCAATGCGCAGAAGGTGGTTGTCTTGGAATTGAACACCCCTATTTATCCTGCAACGGCGGATTATATTAACAATGGGCTTGACAAAGCTGCTGAGGAAAATGCAGTTTGTGTGGTGATAAAAATCAATACGCCCGGTGGTATGATGGACCCTACAAGGGAGATAGTGGGCAAAATAATGAGCACACCCATTCCCATTATATCTTTTGTTACACCATCGGGCGCACATGCCGGTTCTGCCGGAGCTTTTGTTGCCCTTGCTGCAAATATCGCTGCGATGAGCCCGGGATCGAATATAGGTGCTTCCCATCCCGTTTTGTTAGGCAGCATTCCAGATTCCATTATGAATGCCAAGATGACGGAAGATTCAGCAGCCTTCATTCGCTCGATTGCGGAGCACAGAAAGAAAGACACCACCTTGATAATGCAGATGGTTACCAATAGCCGCTCGTTCTCGGCTCAACAAGCATTAAACAGTAATATAATTGATTTAACAGCGAATAACCTGAATGAATTGCTCAACAAAATTGATGGTTGGACGGTACATCTAAATTCAGGAAATGATATAATTCTTCACACGGCTTCGGCAGAGGTCAAAACCGTAGAAATGGGGCAGCAGCAAAAGTTTTTGACTTATTTGAGTAACCCCAATTTGATGTATGTTTTTTTAATAATGGGGTTGATGGGCTTATTTTTTGAGTTTAGCAATCCCGGTGGATTGGTGCCTGGTATAGTTGGAGCTGTGTTTTTGATACTTGCGGGTTATGGCATGTCGGTTTTACCAATTGATTTTACCGGATTGGCATTGATTATTGTGGGGATTATTCTTTTTGTGTTGGAAATAAAGTTTCAGAGTTACGCCTTATTATCCATCGGGGGTGTGATTTGTTTATTCTTGGGATCCATGTTTTTAATTGATGACACCCAATCCTTCGATGTACTTCATATTTCTTGGTCTGTACTTATAAGTTCTGTCGTGGTAATTTCGGCATTCTTTATTTTTCTTGTCTTTTTTGGGATTAAGGCACAATTTGGGAAGCGGAAAACGGGGTATGAAACCTTGGTTGGCATGAAAGGTATTGCTATGGAAACGCTTGCCCCGGAAGGAAGAGTAAGGGTAAATGGGGAATTTTGGAATGCCGTTGCCGAAGAGGGAGCTATAGAGGCAGAAACTGAAATAGAAGTTGTGGCGGTAAAACAATTTAAACTCACCGTTAAATCCGTATCTTTAAATAAATAAAAATTCGATTATTATGGTTCCAATTTATGTTTTAATATTTTTCGTTATTCTCATTATACTCAGTGCAATAAAAATTCTAAAGGAATATGAGCGTGCTGTGGTATTTAGACTGGGAAGAGTTACCCAAGGGGGAAGCAAAGGCCCGGGGCTTATTATCCTTCTTCCTTTTATTGATAAGATGAAAAAAGTGACCTTGCGAACAATTGTCCACGATGTGCCTACACAGGATATTATTTCACTGGATAACGTTACGTTGAAAGTGAATGCGGTTGTCTATTTCCGAGTAATTGATGCTGAAAAAGCGACTATTGAAGTAGAGGATTATTTTTATGCCACATCGCAACTTTCCCAAACCATTCTTCGAAGTGTTCTGGGACAGTCGGAACTGGATGAAATTCTTTCCAAACGGGATAAATTAAATCTTGAGCTGCAAAAAATCATCGATATGCACACGGAGCCTTGGGGCGTGAAGGTTTCGAATGTAGAAATTAAACAAGTGGATCTGCCGCAGGAAATGCAAAGAGCTATGGCGAGACAAGCCGAGGCTGAAAGGGACAGAAGAGCAAAAGTAATTGCCGCCGAAGGAGAATTCCAGGCTTCCCAAAAATTAGCTGATGCCGCTGAGGTACTTGCGAAACAACCCAGTGCGTTGACACTTCGTTATCTGCAAACCTTAACAGAGATTGCCACTGAAAATAATTCTACTACCATTTTCCCTATTCCTATTGATCTTTTTAAACCCTTTATAGAAAACATGACCAAGAGTCCAGAGGGGATTAAGCAATTGACCAATTTTGGGAATCAGGATGCGGACACCAATAAGGACAAAGAGGTTTAGCCTTTTATGGTTTTTATTTTTTCGTTGAAGAATTCTGCCGAAGTATTCGAATTTCGGTTACAAAGTAGTTGAGTATTTTTAAATAGTGAATTGACATTGTTCTGGCTTTTATTTCCCGAAAGTCTTTAAACTAAAAAAATGAATGTCTGAATTGCCTATTTAAATAATCAATTGAGAATGATTTTGACGATGAAGATTTTTAAAACGAGATATAAAAATCTATTGTTTTTCTATTAAAGCTTTCGAGTGAATGCCAAATTTTTAATAAAATATGGAAATAACGAATTACTTTCATTAAGTTTGTATCCTTATGAAATCTTTTTTCCATAAAACATTAGCTATATGCATGGCAACATTGGTGTTGTTTACCACTATGTCGTTCACGGTAGATATGCATTATTGTGGAAAAACTCTTATCGATTTCTCGCTCTCCCAAAATGCACACACTTGCGGAATGGAAACCGAGCAGCCTACTAAGGATTGCGAAACTGGTATTCCTGAGGATTCCTGCTGTAGCGATAAACAAATAGTCATTGAAGGGCAGGATGAACTCAAATTGTCATTTGATACTTTAAATTTTGAGCAGCAAACTTTTGTTGCTACTTTCTTCTACACCTACATCAATCTTTTTGAAGGTCTGGATACCAATGTAATTCCGTTTAGGGATTATAAACCTCCCTTACTCATACGGGATATTCAGAAGCTTCACGAGTCGTATTTACTTTGATTTTAAACATTTTCCTATCCGTTAACTAAACGGATCGGAAAAATATGCCCTATGGTTACTGCCATTTTGGGCTCGTTTTGTATCGTCTAATTTTCTGTTCTACAGAATTTCATTCAATGTTTAACTGTTTAACAATCAATACAAATGCTAAATAAAAGCATAAAATTTCTTATAGAAAACAAGTTGGTAGCCGTCTTGTTGCTCGCACTCTTTGTAGGGATGGGGGTGGTCAATGCCCCTTTTAATTGGGATACGGGGTTTTTCCCTTCCAATCCCGTCGCTGTGGATGCCATTCCCGATATCGGTGAAAATCAACAAATCGTTTATACTGAATGGGAAGGCCGTTCCCCTCAGGATATCGAAGATCAAATAAGTTATCCTCTTACCACTTCATTATTGGGGATTTCCGGTGTGAAGACCATCCGTAGTTCTTCTATGTTCGGCTTTTCGAGCATCTATATCATTTTTGAAGAGGATGTAGAATTCTATTGGAGCCGAAGCCGCATCCTGGAAAAATTAAATTCCTTGCCCGCCGGTTTGCTGCCTGATGGGGTAAACCCATCCTTGGGCCCAGATGCTACGGGGTTAGGGCAGGTTTACTGGTACACGCTGGAAGGCCGAGATAAAGATGGCAATGTAACTGGGGGTTGGGATCTGCACGAATTGCGAAGCATTCAGGATTACTATGTGAAATATGCACTTTCCTCGGCAAGTGGAGTTTCCGAAGTAGCCTCGATTGGGGGTTATGTGAAGGAATATCAGATCGACGTGAAACCCGAGTTGATGCGCCAATACAATATCAGTCTGTCGGATATCGTAAAAGCAGTAAAGGAAAGCAACAAGGATATCGGTGCCCAAACAATGGAGATAAATCAGGTGGAATACTTGGTGCGGGGACTGGGATATATAAAGTCTGTATCGGATATTGAAGATGCCGTAGTTACTTCAGAAAATTATACCTCTATTCGAATTAAGGATATCGCCAAGGTAAGCTTGGGGCCAGCTCCCCGAAGAGGGATTTTGGACAAAGAAGGTGCTGAGGTTGTAGGAGGAGTTGTCACTGCGCGCTACGGTGCAAACCCGATGGAGGTTATCAACAACGTAAAGGAGAAGTTGGAGGAACTTAAAGCCGGTCTCCCTTCCAAAGTGCTCTCGGATGGCGCGAAATCCCAACTTACCGTGGTTCCTTTTTATGACCGTTCCATACTTATACAGGAAACCTTAGACACGCTTGACGAGGCATTAAGCCTGGAAATACTCATTACCATCTTTGTGATTATTGTGATGGTCTTTAACCTAAGAGCCTCGGTACTTATCTCGGGTCTTTTGCCCGTGGCGGTACTTATGGTCTTTATCGCGATGAAGTTCTTTAACGTGGACGCCAATATTGTTGCATTATCCGGGATTGCGATTGCCATTGGAACGATGGTGGATATTGGGATTATCCTCACCGAAAATATAATTAGACATCTAGATGAGGAAGAGGTCCGCTATGTAGAAACTGGTGTAAAACAGCCTATTAACACGGTGGTCTATGATGCGAGTGCCGAAGTTTCCAGCGCCATCCTAACCGCTGTACTGACTACGATTATCAGCTTTATTCCTGTGTTTACAATGATTGGCGCGGAAGGAAAATTGTTCCGTCCCTTGGCCTTTACCAAAACTATGGCAATCGCCGCTTCCTTTCTGGTAGCCCTATTTCTGATTCCACCTTTTGCTGCCTTTTTCTTCCGAAAGAGAAGCATTAAAAAAGTGACTGCCAAGCTGTTCAACGGTTTATTAGTCGTGCTCGGAATTACAGCAATTGTTTTTGGATACTGGCTAGGACTGATTTTGATTGGCTTCGGCATCACTGGCCTCTTGAAAGACGAAAAGTTCGCTGCTAAAATATCCGGTAGGGTAGCACTTTCAGATAAACGTGCCAACACCATCAATATATTTATCTCTGCGCTGGCTGTCATCTTCTTACTGGCAGAGTTCTGGCGTCCGCTTGGGGTGGATAAAAGCATATTTTGGAACCTGTTATTTGTAGGGCTTATCTGTTTTGGACTATTGGGAATATTCTGGCTGTTCCAACATTTTTATACGCGCATTCTTCGTTGGGCACTTCGGAATAAGATTTTATTTCTTTCAATTCCCACGCTTATAGTGGTTCTCGGAGTCTTGATTTGGCAGAATACGGGCAAGGAGTTTATGCCTTCTTTAAATGAGGGCTCCTTTCTATTGATGCCCACTTCTATGCCCCACTCGGGAGTAGAAGAAAATAAACGGGTATTGCAGCAAATGGATATGGCCGTGGCTGGGATTCCCGAGATTGAAACCGTTGTTGGAAAAGCAGGGCGAACAGAGTCCGCTCTTGACCCCGCACCCTTATCAATGTATGAGAATATCATTCAATACAAGTCAGAATACGCCCTAAATAAAGACGGCAAGCGACAAAGATTTAAAGTGAACAAGGATGGACTTTTTGTTCTTAAGGACGGTGGTCTTGTGCTGAATCCCAATAGTAAAGCAGCAAAAAACAATGATGATGACGATTCAGAGACCAGGGATACGTTTTTCGTGGAAACCGAAGATCTCATCCCCGATAAGGACGGTGAGTTTTATAGAAACTGGAGACCGGAAATAAAATCGCCGGACGATATATGGAATGAAATAGTACGCGTAACCAGAATCCCCGGCGTAACCTCCGCACCAAAATTACAGCCTATTGAAACTAGGTTGGTGATGCTACAAACAGGAATGCGCGCGCCGATGGGGGTTAAGGTTCTGGGGCAAGATATTTCGATGATTGAAGCTTTTGGGATCGAGCTGGAAGAGATTTTAAAACACGCTGAAGGCGTGAAAGTAGAAGCTGTTTTTGCAGATCGGATTGTCGGAAAACCATATCTCTTAATCGACATTAAAAGAGACCGACTTGCTCGTTACGGCGTCACTATCGAGAATGTGCAGGAAATTCTTCAAGTGGCGGTAGGAGGGATGCCCTTGACCCAAACCGTGGAAGGAAGGGAACGTTACGGCGTCCGCGTACGATATCCACGGGAGTTGCGAGCTGACCCAGAGGATCTGAAAAATATTTACGTGCCAGTAGAAAATGGCAATCCGGTGCCATTGGGAGAACTTGTGGAAATTCGATATGAACAAGGGCCACAGATGATCAATAGTGAGGATACATTTTTAGTCGGGCATGTTTTATTCGACAAACTGGAAGGTTTTGCAGAAGTCAATGTGGTAGAAAATGCACAGGCCTTGATCAAGGAAAAGATTGCGAATGGAGAACTCACGGTTCCAAAAGGAATAACTTACCAGTTTACAGGAACTTATGAAAACCAGTTGCGGGCGGAAAAAACACTTTCCGTAATCGTGCCTTTGGCGTTGGCGATCATCTTCTTGGTCCTTTATTTCCAATTCCGCTCGGTATCTACTTCTCTAATGGTGTTTTCCGGTATCGCCGTAGCTTTTGCCGGTGGTTTCCTAATGATTTGGTCATACGGACAAGGTTGGTTTTTAAACTTCGACTTTTTTGGAGAAAACTTACGGGAAATGTTTCAGATGCACACCATCAATCTGAGTGTCGCGGTTTGGGTAGGCTTTATCGCCCTCTTCGGAATTGCTACGGATGATGGCGTTGTAATGGCCACCTATCTCACCCAAACCTTTGACAAGAATGATCCAGAGGATGTAGATGAAATTCGTTCGTCTGTAGTAGAAGCAGGTAAGAAGAGAATTCGCCCTGCCTTGATGACTACCGCTACCACTATTCTGGCCTTGTTGCCAATTCTCACTTCGACAGGGAGAGGAAGTGATATCATGATCCCGATGGCCATTCCAAGTTTTGGCGGGATGTTGATTGCCTTGATTACCCTTTTTGTAGTTCCTGTATTGTTCAGTTCGAGAAGGGAAGCAAAATTGAAAAAACGTTTAAGAACTCTTAAAGAAAACTAGAAATAATGAATCTAAAATTTAATACTACAATGTGTTTTCGTAAACAGCCGTTCCGCATTGGAGGGATATTTCTTGTTTCTCTGTTGTTTTTTGGCTGGTCTATGCAAGGACAACAGTTGGAAACTTATATTGATGAGGCCATAGGGAACAATCCCAATATTCAAGCAGTGGAAAAGCAACACGCGATTTCGACGGAAAGGATATCGGAAGTGAACACGCTTCCAAACACCGAGTTTTCAGGGGGATATATGGTAGGAGATGAGATGCCCATGATGCAGCAAGGAGAGTTTTCTGTAATGCAGATGCTGCCCTGGTTTGGAACTATTTCTGCACGTGAAAAATATGCTACGGCAATGGCCGATGCGGATTTTGTGGAGATCGAAATAGCCAAAAGGAAGATCGCAATGGACTTGTCACAGTCCTATTACCGTTTATATGAAATAACTAAAAAGCAAGAGGTATTGGATTCCAATATTCAACTTTTGAAGGTTTACGAGCAGATGGCATTAACTTCGGTGGAAGTAGGCCAAGCCTCGGCAGTGTCGGTATTGCGACTGCAGATGCGGCAAAACGATCTACTTGAAAGAAAATTAGTCTTGGAACAGGATTATGCGGCAGAACTCACGACCTTCAATAAGATAATGAACCGTAAGGAAATTGCGGAGATATCAATTGTCGATACCCTGACAGTACCAGGGAAGGATATTGAGATAGATTTTGCCAGTCTTAGTCTCCATCCCGAATTGACAAAATTTGAGGAGTTGAACAAGGTGGTTTCCCAGGCCGATGCGCTCAACAAAAAGGAAAGTGCACCGGATTTTGGGATAGGGGTGGAGTATATGCTTTATAATGAGGCACCCAATATGCTTATGCCGATGGTATCGGTTTCCATACCGATATTCAATAAGAAGTATAAATCCATCTCGAGGCAGAACAAACTGAGACATGAAGAACTGGATATCCAGAAGCAAGCTTCCGAAAACTCTTTGGTTGCACAGTTGCAAACAGCCGTTAGAAGCAGAAATGCAGCCCGTATCAGTTTGGAAACGCAGGACAAGAATTTAAAACAAGCACAAAACGCAACCGAAATATTGTTTAAAAACTATGAGACGGGCACCATAGATTTTAGAGAGGTTTTGGATGTGCAGGAATTGCAGTTGCAATTTCAGTTAAATCGAATTGAAGCTATTGGCGATTATTTCAAGCAAACCAGCATTGTCGATTATTTTATAGGTAAAGGAATTAATTAAATGGATTAAAACCCCAAAGAGACTCTGAGACCTTTGGGGTTTGGGAAACCGCTAAAATAAAATTAACCTGAGAAAAATGGATTCCCTAATACTTTAAAAGCTATACAAAATGAATTATCTAAAATTCTTTACAATACTACTTTTAATTGGATGCAACCAAGTGTCTGCACAGATAGTTGAAGGCAATCCAGACAAGCTCCCCCTTCGGGAATATACGCTGGTCATAAAAGAAGAAATGGTCAATAAAACGGGAAAATCAGTCAAGGGAATGACAGTAAACGGAAGCATTCCGGGGCCAACCTTGGAATTCACAGAAGGCGAATACGCCATTATCTATGTTAAAAACGAAATGAAGGTCGAGACTTCAATTCATTGGCATGGACTTTTATTGCCGAATTTTTTTGATGGGGTGCCCTATTTAACGACCCCACCAATAAAACCTGGAACAACTTTTAAGTATGAATTTCCCATAAGGCAAAATGGAACCTACTGGTACCATTCGCACACTATGTTTCAGGAGCAAAGTGGGGTTTTTGGATCCATATTAATTCATCCAAAGGAAAAAACAATGGATTACGATCACGATTTGGTTTTGATGTTATCTGATTGGACCGATGAAAATCCACATAGCATTATGCGAAACCTAAAGCGTGGCAATGAATGGTACCAAATGAAAAAGGGAACCGCAACTCCATTAAATAAAGTTATAGCCCGTGGTGCCTTGGGTGCGCAACTCGATTTTTGGCGACAACGGATGGAAGGTGCAGACATTGCGGATGTGTATTACCCTGCATTTTTGGTCAATGGAGAGGAATCTGTAGAATATTCCGATTACCAACCAGGGGAGAGGGTACGATTGCGAGTAATAAATGGTTCCGCCTCCTCTCAATTTTGGATGACAATTGGGGGGGAAGCACCTTTATTGGTGTCTGCTGATGGGATGGACGTAGTTCCCGTAAAACACCCCAAAACCTTTATCGCTACGGCCGAGACCTATGACTTTGTAGTCACTATTCCCCAAAATGGGAAGATTGAGTTACGGGCAATGGCACAGGACGGTTCTGGCATAACTACTGCGTATTTTGGAAAAGGAGAGGTGCTTTCTGCGGAGATTATCGCAAAACCAGATAAGATTGAGATGATGCAGGAGATGGCAAAGATGGACATGAAAATGGGAGCCCACGCTCTAAAATTCCGTCCTAAAAAAGATGAGCGTTATAAAATGAAGGAAGAATACGGAATGCGAATGGAGGAAATGGACCATTCGAAAATGGATCATTCCAAGATGGAAATGATTTCTGATTCCACTTCAAGGAAAGCGGAGATGGATCAATCTAATATGGAAGGAATGGGCCCGCCTGCCGGACGGGCAGGAATGTTTTCCGAATACAATTATGACTATTTGCAATCCCCAGTAAAAACTTCTTATGATCAAAATCTTCCTGTAAAGGAGATCCTATTGAACCTCACGGGAAATATGAACCGGTATATCTGGAGCATGAACGGCGTTCCTTTAAGCGAGACAGATAATATAAAAATAAGTGGAAAAGAGATCACGCGGATTACTTTCAACAACCTCACCATGATGCACCATCCAATGCACCTACACGGCCACTTCTTTAGAGTAATCAACAAAAATGGAGAATATTCCCCTTTAAAGCATACTGTAAACGTTGCGCCAATGCAAGAAGTGACCATAGAATTCAGTGGTAATGATGGCGATGAACACGGGGATTGGTTTCTTCATTGCCACATTCTGTACCATATGAATGCGGGTATGGACAGAGTAATAAGTTATGATACGCCCCGCGACCCCAGAATGGCAAAGTATTCCGTGTCAAAACTGGTCAAGGAAACAGATCGGCTCTACGCTTGGTCAACGGTGGACGTGGCTTCGCATATGACAGAATTCAATTTTGTGGCATCAAACATCCGAAATCAATTTAACATATCCGCGGAGTATGGCTGGAACCAAAATCTGGAAGCTGAAGTAACCTACGAGCGCTATCTGCACGATTATTTTAGGGTTTTTGGTGGAGTGAACATCGAAAATGAGACCAGAAAAAGTTTAGACGAATTTAAGACAATAGCTGTGATAGGAGTGCGTTACTTGACCCCATTCTTATTTGCACTGGACGCGCGAGTAGATAATGAATTGAGACCGAGAGTTTCTGTAGGGAGAAGTATTATGATATTTCCAAGATTATCAGCTTTTGGATATTATGAATATAGGATGGATTTAGGCTTGGTAAACAACCTACCCAATAATAAAAGTTTTACATCTGAATCTGTCTGGAGTACAGGTTTGGAATATTTTTTATCGCGAGACTTTTCATTGATGGCAAGCTACGACAACCGTTTTGGAGCAGGTGGCGGTCTTTCGGCGAGATTTTAAAAACGAATAATTTGAAAAGTAAATAGTACTAATTTAAATAAGATCAAAATGAGAACAATTGTAAAAACGTTATTGATTATCGCAACAGTGGGAACCTTGGGTAGCTGTAAATCAGCATTTAATGCCTCTGAAACAATGGAAATCCAGGGCAATCGGAATGCTGTGTATCAGGAAATAATTTCAAACCCAAGCCAATTCAGCGAATTTATCGATCTGGCACAACAGAATGAAGGAGCGCAAAAGATAATGATGCAGCAGCATATGCAGAAGATGGAATCTGGAAACATGAAAATGATGATGGAGAAAAGCCCTGAAATGAAAGAAAAAATGCAATCCCATCTACAGATGATGATGGAAAAAAATCCTGAAATGATGCAAAATATGCAATCCAAAATGCTCGGGAAGATGATGGAGAGCGAAAAGGGCCGTAAAATGCTAATGGATGAAATCCACAACAACAAAACGATGAAAGAGGAGATGAAAGCAAAGATGACGGAAATGATGAATGAAAACCCTGAAATGATGGAAGAGATGATGCAGAAAATGATGGAAAAAAATCCTGAAATGATGAAGAAGATGAAAGGAAAAATGAAAAAATGAAGGGTAATAAATTCTCATTTCCAAAGATGTGGGTAACTACAAACGAAAACGATTGGTTAACAATTAAAACTAAAAAATCATGATGATGTGGTGGTGGATAGTGATACCTATTGTGCTTGTATTTGTTGTATTTCAGTACAAAGGACGAAATAGACAAAATACCGTGAAGAGGGAAAATCCCATGGATATTCTGGACAATAGATTCGCCAAGGGCGAAATATCCAAAGAAGAATACGAAGAACAAAAACGAATGTTGAACGCTAAAAATTAAAAACGATGAACTATTATTTCAATAAAACAATGAAAGGCTCTTTTGAAGAGGTTATCGATAAGGTTACCCAAGGATTGAAAGAAGAAGGTTTTGGCATACTTACGGAAATTGATGTGACGGCAACCTTAAAGAAAAAGCTTGATGTGGACTTTAAAAAGTATAGGATATTGGGAGCTTGTAATCCACCTTATGCGTATAAGGCTTTGGAGGCGGAAGATAAAATTGGGACCATGCTGCCCTGCAACGTTATTGTCCAGGAAATTGGGGAAGGTGTCATTGAGGTAGCAGCAGTAAACCCAATGGCATCCATGCAGGCGGTGGAGAATGAAAAACTGCATGAGGTGGCGAAAGAGATAACCTCAATGTTGGAAAATATAATTGAAAAGTTATAGGGTATTTAATAAGAACTGGTATAATAAATTATAATCATAAACTTAAATTAAATCAAAATGAAGAAAGTAAGAATAACAACAGCAATTATGGCATTGGCTTTTTTAAGTCTAACAGCAATGTCCTGTAGAGACACCAAAAGAGAAGATTCCCGCCATAGAATGGATTCTGAAATGATGGATGACGGCCATCATCATGACTCATCAATGAACCATGAAAATATGGGTGAATCCCAAGATATGATGGCCTCCGATGCACAGAATTTTGCCGCCAAGCAAGTGGTAGCAGATTATATGTTGCTTAAAGACGCTTTAGTGGCAACCGATGAAAAAGCAGCTTCCAATGCTGGAAAAAAACTTGAAAACACCTTAAAGGGTTTTAAAGCAGGCAGTTATACCTCTGAACAGCAAAAAGAGTTGAAAGACATTATTGAAGATGCAATCGAGCACGCGGAGCATATTGGAAAAAGTGAAATTGCCCATCAACGCGAACATTTCCAAATGTTGACTAAGGATATTACGGATATGGTGGCTATTACCGGAACGGACAACACGCTATACCAACAATTTTGCCCAATGTATGCGGATGCGGGTGGTACGTGGTTAAGTATGGAAAAGGAAATAAAAAATCCTTATTTCGGCAGTAAAATGATGAAATGTGGGGAAGTACAAAAGGAGATAAATTAATCACAACCTGCAAGGCATTCCCCGCCCTTCAGCGTGGTTCCTTGTAGGTTTTATCAACTGTGTAATGAAAAGGATTCTAAAAATCATAGCACTAATTTTACTGATAATCTTTGTGGGAATTCAGTTTATACCCACAGAGTGCAACCAAAGCGATCCAGTGCCAAAAACCGATTTTTTACTGGTGAACAATACACCAGAAAATATTGGAAACTTATTACAAGTATCTTGTTATGACTGTCACAGCAATAACACGAATTACCCTTGGTACAACAAAGTTCAACCCATTGCTTGGTTTTTAGAGAATCACATAAAAGAAGGAAAAGACGAATTAAATTTCAGTGAATGGGACGAGTATTCCAATCGCAGAAAAAATAGCAAGCTAAAATCAATCATCAGCCAAATTGAGGATGACGAGATGCCGCTCTTTTTATACACTTTATTTCATTGGGATGCTGTGTTTTCTGATTCTGAAAAAGAAGTCATTATAAATTATATGAAGGGCATAAAAGATAGTTTACAATAGATTCTCAATGAATTAAGCAAAATAATATGGAACGCCAAGATAACAATCATTCAAAGTCTAAACATAAATCAGAAATGGATCATTCCAATAATAACCACGATCGCGACGATATGGGCCAGGACCATCATAGAATGATGATAGAGGATTTTAAACGCAGGTTTTGGATATCGCTCATCTTAACTATACCTATTCTGGCATTATCGCCAATGATCCAGGGACTGCTTGGGGTGGAATGGGTCTTTCCGGGAAGCGATTACGTACTCTTTGCCTTATCGACCATCGTGTATTTCTATGGTGGGTGGCCGTTTCTTTCAGGTTTGGTAAGTGAGCTTAAGAGCAGATCGATAGGGATGATGACGCTCATTGCCGTAGCAATCACAGCAGCTTATTTCTACAGTTCCGCAGTGGTTTTTGGCTTCGAGGGCCAAACCTTCTTCTGGGAATTGGCAACGCTTATCGTTGTAATGCTAATTGGCCATTGGCTGGAAATGCGTTCTATTTTGGGAGCCAGCAAAGCCTTGGAAGCCTTGGCAGCATTAATGCCTAATGAAGCAAACTTGGTGGATGGCAGCCAAACGCGAAAAGTGAAAATAAGTGAGCTGAACGAAGGCGATATCATTCTAATCAGACCTGGAGAAAAAGTTCCCGCTGATGGGATAATTGTTGAAGGGGAAAGTGATCTCAATGAAAGCATGCTTACCGGCGAGAGCAGACCCGTTAGTAAAACTGTCGATGACGAAGTGATCGGTGGTGCCATAAATGGAAATGGGGTTGTAAAAGTTCAGGTTAAAGGTATTGGTGAAGATGCGTATTTATCAAAAGTGATAAATATGGTGCAAGCAGCCCAAAAACAAAAGTCCAAATCGCAGCGATTGGCCGACGTTGCGGCAAAATGGCTTACCATAATCGCATTGGTATTGGGCTTTGGAACATTCTTTACGTGGCTCGCCTTGGGCGAAACGATGGCTTTTGCTATGGAGCGTATGGTAACCGTTATGGTAATCTCTTGTCCGCACGCATTGGGGTTAGCTGTGCCATTGGTCGCAGCGATATCGACAAGTATTTCTGCGAGAAATGGACTGCTGATTCGAAATCGAACCGCTTTTGAGTCATCCCGAAAAATAACGACCATCGTATTTGACAAAACTGGAACACTGACTAAAGGCACGCACGAAGTGACACGGATAGTTCCATTATCCTCAAAATACGACAAAACAGAGTTATTAAAGTATGCCACAGCAGTTGAAAGTCCGTCCGAACACCATATTGCCCAAGGATTAAAACGAAAAGCAAAAGAAGAAAAAATCGATATTCCAGGGGTAACTGACTTTAAGTACACTGCAGGGGTGGGAGTTAGCGGAATTGTGGATGGTAAGGAAGTTCATGCGGGAGGATTTTTGTTATTGAAGCAAATGAAGAAATCTGTTGACGAAGATAAAGAGGAAGGCATTGAAACCAAGATTTTTATCATCGTTGACAATGAGCTGATTGGATTTATAACCTTTGCAGACGAAATTAGGGAGAGTTCTTATGGAGCTATTAAAACCCTTCAGAAAAACAACATAAAAGCGTCGTTGCTCACCGGCGATAATGAAATAGTGGCCAAGGACGTGGCCGATAAGCTCGGTCTCGACGATTATATGTCGGAAGTATTGCCAGATCAAAAACTCGACAGAATAAAGGAACTTCAAGCTAAAGGGGAGTTTGTAGCCATGGTAGGCGACGGTGTAAATGATGCACCGGCTTTGGCACAGGCAGATGTTGGTATTGCTATTGGTTCAGGAACAGATGTAGCCGCTGAAACTGCGGATATCGTATTAATGGACAGCGACCCCAAAGATATCGTCAATTTGATATTGTTTGGGAAAGCGACGTATCGTAAAATGGTTCAAAATTTAGGTTGGGCCACAGGCTATAACGTAGTGGCCATACCATTGGCAACAGGCTTCATTCCAGGGCTTATGATTAGTCCGGCCTTTGGTGCCGCGTTGATGAGCATCAGTACGATTATCGCCGCAGGAAACGCTCAATTGCTAAAAAGAAGTATGAAATCTAGTACGGAAAATTAAAATATAAGAACAAATGAAAAAGAATATCATTTACATAGGTGTGGCCTTGATTATTGGCCTTTTAGGAGGATTTCTCCTATTCAGTGGAGGTAATGCGACCAATGGCGACAGCCAGGAACATTCAGAAGAGGTTGCTGCCAATCAAATGTGGACCTGCTCCATGCACCCACAAATTATGCAGCCAGAACCAGGGGCTTGCCCAATCTGTGGTATGGACTTGATTCCTGCGGAAGCAGGGGCGGAAGGGCTAGCGGCAAACGAGATAAAAATGACCCACAACGCAATGGCTTTGGCAAATATTCAAACGATGATTGTTGGCAAGGCCTCGGAAGTGGACGAAAACACAATGTCACTTTCCGGAAAAATAATGCCCAATGAAGAAGCCAATGCAGTGCAAGCCAGTTATTTTG
Organism: Aequorivita sp.; assembly: GCA_049646885.1. Taxonomy (GTDB): domain Bacteria; phylum Bacteroidota; class Bacteroidia; order Flavobacteriales; family Flavobacteriaceae; genus Aequorivita. The sequence continues at coordinate 43,494 of JBARWQ010000038.1, forward strand.
AAGGCCGAATAGAAAAGTTGAATGTCAACTTTACAGGTGAAAAAGTAAACAGAGGTCAATTATTGGCCACCATTTACGCGCCAGCACTTGTCGCCGCACAACAAGAACTTTTAACGGCGGCTTCTATGAAGGAATCGCAACCTGCATTATATAAAGCAGTCCGCAATAAATTAAAACTGTGGAAGCTATCAGAAAGTCAAATAGATCAAATAGAATCATCTGGAAAAGTACGCGACAATTTTCCGATTTATGCCACGGTTTCCGGCACGGTTTCCGAAAAAATGGCTGAGGAGGGGGACTATGTAAAGCAAGGCCAGCCTATTCTAAAAGTCAGTGATTTGAGTACCGTTTGGGCCATGTTTGATGCTTATGAGAATCAGATTTCACAGCTAAAAGTTGGGCAAAAAATATCAGTAACCACCAATGCCTATCCCAATAAGGAATTTGAGGCCACCGTCTCTTTTATTGACCCCACCCTGAACACCCAATCCAGAACCGTTACAGTAAGGGCAACCTTAAATAATAAGGAAGGTATTTTGAAACCCGGAATGTTCGTAACCTCCAAAATACAAATGTCAAAAAGTTCCGGAAACCAATCCGAAGTAAGCGTGCCAGCTTCCGCAGTACTTTGGACGGGGACCAGGTCTTTGGTATATGTGAAAACAAATCCTGACGAACCTATTTTCGAAATGCGGGAGGTAACCTTGGGTTTAAAAACTGGAGATAATTATACGATTGTTGACGGTCTGTTAAATGGGGAAGAAGTGGTAACCAATGGCACGTTTACGGTAGATGCAGCAGCACAATTGCAGGGCAAAAGGAGTATGATGAATACCGAAGGACAGCCAGAGATGGATCCTACGGGCCATCTTGTTGGTATCGAGAGATTGGAAGCGCCATCAAAGTTCCAAACACAGCTAAAAGCAGTTTTTGATGATTATATGGTCATAAAAGATGCTTTGGTCAATGACAACTCAGAAACACCGAAAAAGGGTGCGAGTGCCTTACTTAAAAGCCTTCAAAATATTGATATGAAGCAGCTAGAAGAGGAACCTGCGCATAGCCGATGGATGCAGTCGGAAAAGGAGCTTCAGGAATCTGCTCTTGCGATTTCCAAAACTACCGACATCAAAATCCAAAGAGAACATTTTGTCCATCTTTCGGCCCATTTGATAAATGCGGTGAAAACTTTTGGCATCAATCAAAAAGTATATGTTGATTTTTGTCCAATGGCTAATAATGATATAGGAGCGTTTTGGTTGAGCACAGAGGAAGAAATCCGCAATCCGTATTTTGGGGCGAGTATGCTGACCTGCGGGGAGATAACGGATGAGATAAATTAATGATAATGAAAGGTCTTTAAATATCGGAATTCCTAATTCCCAATACCTTTAAAGACCATCTTTTTATATCTTGCAGAAGATGTGTAAAAATCAAAAAAGATATCTTTTTTTGAAATCACTGATTAAAAAATATTTATGCTCAAAAAGATAATCCGTACCGACTCTTCAAAAACTACTGTTCTTATTCGGATAATGGTGGGGGCCGTCTTCTTTTCGGAAGGTCTTCAAAAGTTTATTTTCCCAAGTATTCGAGGGGCAGGACGATTTGAGAAAATCGGGCTTCCATCTCCTGAATTTCTCGGTGCGTTTGTCGGAGGGTTTGAGGTTGTTTGCGGCGTACTGATCCTGTTTGGGTTGCTGACGCGATTGGCGAGTATTCCCACTTTTATTATTATGCTGGTAGCTCTTTTTACCACCAAGGTTGGGGTGTTTGCGAATTCGGGTCTTTGGGAAATGATGCACGGCAGTAGAACAGACTGGGCAATGTTGATTGGGAGTTTGTTTCTGATTATTAGAGGAGGCGGTAAATTTTCACTGGATTGGCTTATATTAAACAGGAAAAATGAAAAAGCCAACTGAGAAAGGACTTTTAAGGTCGCTTACCCTAAAAGATGCGGTAGGCGTTGGTTTGGGTGCAATAATCGGCGCGGGTATTTTTGTGGTAACAGGAATCGCCGCTGGAGTTTCGGGGCCTGCATTTCTTATCGGACTTTTAGTCGCGGGCATTATCGCCGCATTTAATGCGTTAAGCTCTGCGCAATTGGCAGCCATATATCCGCAATCGGGCGGCACTTACGAATACGGCTATATCTTGATAAATCCTATTTTCGGTTTCTCCGCGGGCTGGATGTTTTTAATTAGTAAGCTCACAGCAGCGGGGGTGGTGGCCATAGGATTCGGCAGTTATTTTTATCAGTTGGTGCCAATAGGCTTACCAATTACTTTTTCTGTTTTGGCAATTGTTTTCCTCACCCTTGCCAATTATTTCGGCATTAAAAAAGCGGGGATATTAAATCTTGTGATTGTAACAGTCACCTTGCTTTCCCTTTTATATTTGATTTTCAGTGGTATTCCTGAAGTGAAGTCAGATAATTTCAAACCTTTTGCCCCATTCGGAATTTCAGGAATAGCGGAAGCAGCCGCACTTTTGTTTTTTGCTTTTACAGGCTATGCAAGAATCGCAACCTTGGCGGAAGAAGTGGCGGAACCAAAGAAAACAATTCCTAAGGCCATTATTATAACTATTGTAATAGCAATCCTTCTTTATGCTGCTATTTCTATTGTCGCCATAGGAGTAATAGGAACAGAGAATATGGCGAGCAGCACTTCGCCTTTACAAGTGGTAGCCGATGCTTTAACTACGCCTGCCATTAGCACTATTGTCACCATAGGCGCCTCTACGGCTATGTTGGGGGTGTTGTTGAGTCAGATATTGGGAATAAGCCGAATGATGCTGGCCATGGGAAGGAGAGGCGATTTGCCACCAGTTTTCCAAAGAATACACAGCCGCTATAGAATTCCACACATAGGAATACTGTTTACAGGAGTCGTTATTTTGTTGCTAACTCTTCTCGGATCCTTTGAATTTACAGTAAGAGCTGCCACCTTTACTATTTTGCTCTATTACGGCATCACAAATATAGCGGCCTTAAGACAGCCGGAAAAAGATAGGATGTACGGGAAAATAATTCCAATCCTCGGCTTGATAGGATGTTTGGCAATGTCTGTTTCACTACCTTTAAATGTGATAATTTCGGGGGTTGGGTTGCTGTTAATTGGTTTTGTTATAAGATTTGTGTTTCATAGAAAATATGCCATTCCAAAATAAGCCGATTGTCTATAGCATCCAACTACATTTTATGCAAGTTGAATCAATAAATGAATAACGAAAAAACCGCCATACGAACTGTTTACTTCAGTATAATCGGAAACACCTGTTTGGCCATAATAAAAGGGTTAGCGGGATTTTTCGGAAATTCCTATGCTTTAATTGCAGATGCGATTGAATCTACAACAGATATTGTTGCCTCGTTCTTAGTGTTATTGGGATTCAAATACGCCGAACGGCCGGCAGATGAAAACCATCCTTATGGACACGGAAAAATTGAACCGTTGATTACGTTTGCGGTTGTTGCGTTTCTGGTTATTTCTGCCACGATTATTGCTTATACGAGTATTCAAAATATCCAAACCCCTCAGGAAGCCCCGAAAGGTTGGACCTTAATAGTGTTAGGACTGATAATTATTTGGAAAGAGGCCTCTTTTCAAATTGTTATTAGAAAGAGTAAACAAACAAATAGCTCCTCCCTTAAAGCGGAGGCATGGCACCACAGGAGCGACGCGATTACTTCCGTAATGGCTTTTATTGGAATTTCAATCGCAATCATATTTGGAAAAGGATATGAAAGTGCTGATGATTGGGCGGCTCTGTTTGCATCCGCTTTTATTTTATACAATAGTTACCTGATTTTAAGACCGGCTTTAGGCGAAATAATGGACGAACAACTTTATGACGATCTAGTAATGGAAATCAGGGCAAGATCCGTTGAAGTCCCCGGAGTTCTAGGCACAGAGAAGTGTATGGTACGAAAGTCCGGGATGAAATTCCACGTGGATTTACATGCTATAGTCAACGGAGGGATTTCAGTAAAGGCCGGACATGATATTTCGCATAAGTTAAAGGATTATCTACAAAAGAAAATAACGAATTTGGGGCAGGTTCTAATTCATATTGAACCCAATGAATATAATTAGGTTTCAAGTACCAAACTTCAAGTACCAAATTCCAAATTCCAAATTCCAAATTCCAAGTACCAAATACCAAGTACCAAATTCTAAATTCCAACACTTAGAATGCTCAGGGGACGTACTCAAATCTCATGTCTCATGTCTCACGTCTCAAATCTCATGTCTCATTTCTCATGTCTCATGTCTCACGTCTTTCTTTTACTTACCCCTGTTTATAGATATAAAAACCTTATCTTCGCGGCCGCAAAAATAGCGAGCAGATGAAACGCATCAACGAATACAAAAAACTCTTTGGAGTTGAAAAGGAAATAGAATTAAAGGCACTTAAAACCAGTTACCGCAATTTGGTTAAGGAGTGGCATCCGGACAAGTTTCAGGATGGCGACGCTTTGCAGGAAGAAGCTGAGGTAAACAGCCGTAAGATCATTGATGGCTACCATTTTCTGGTAAGTATCGCTCCAGAAACCAAGGCTGCTAATTTAGAGGAGTATAACGAAACGATCATCAACTTTGGGATTGCCGATTTTCAGCACAAAGGAATGGTGTTGGAAATCAACTATTTGGATGGAACTACTTACGAATACTTTGGAGTGGATAAAAAGATATATCAAAAAATGGTGAACAGCGACAAGCTGAATCGTTTTGCAAAACGGGCTATTTATCCCAATTATATCTATAGGAAATCGAAACGAGCTGTGGAGGAAGTGTAGGATTTCAGGTTCCAAGGTTCAGGTTCCAAGTTTCAAGTTGCCCTCCTCTGGCCAAACAGGTTTCAGGTCTTTCTGAAGAATTATAGGTCATTATAAGAGCTGCTTTTTAGCGGCTTTGTTTTTGGTGTTTGCTCACGCTCACCAGATCCATTGGAGCATTATCCTAATGCGATTCCAATTCCCATTAAAATAAAAATCGCCCCTGAAAACTTATTGATATATAGGTTGGCATTTTTACTCTCTTGAAATTTCTTCGAGAATGTGCTAGCGAAATAAGTCAAGCATAAATACCACACAATACCCATAACCGTATAAGTAAGGCCGAGAATGATAAAGGGAATTGGATTCTGTAATTGAGTAGGTGTTATGAATTGGGGAAAAAAGGCTAGAAAGAATAATGCAACTTTCGGATTTAATGTGTTGGTCATAAAGCCGGAAACGAAATTGTTTTTTCGAGTGGTTTTACCTGGAATATTATCTTGATTGAGAGGTGGATCGAGCTTTTTCCGCAACTGCATAATTCCCAAATAGATTATGTAAAGCGCCCCGATATATTTAATAGCTGTAAACGCATATCCTGATTGGGCTACTAGAATTGAAAGTCCCAGTGCGGCAAAGAGGGTATGTATGATTATACCGGCGTTCACCCCCAAAGCGGCATAAGCCCCAGAGGTTTTTCCTTGGCTGATGGTTTTGTTGAGCACGAAAATGGTGTCCATTCCCGGCGTCATTATAAACAGCAGGGCGGTAAAGGCGAAGGCAGTGAAGTTTTCGATTCCCATTATTTAGATTGAATGGTTTTTAGCTTTTATAAAAATTTTCTTCCACAAAGAAAGCCTATAGAAGCTTGCCGAAAAATATTTATATTTGACGTATTAATGCATAAAACGGATTAGACTTGACAATTCAGCAAATACGATATTTTTTGGTGTTGGCGGAGGAGCTTCATTTTTGGAGAACTTCCGAAAAGGTCCATATATCACAATCTTCATTGAGCAGGCAGATTCAAGCCTTAGAGGAAGAGCTCGGATTTATGCTTTTGGAGCGGGATAAGCGGAATGTGAAATTAACCGAGGCAGGGTTGTTTCTTCGGGAAAAGTGGGGCTATTTATTGGACGATTTGGACAGAGCGCATACCCAGGCCAAGAAAATCAGCATGGGCAGTGCGGGGCTTATTTCTATAGGCTATCCCGGCTCGATCTCTTCCAGTTTCCTCCCGGAATTGCTCAAAACTTTCACGGCAGAGATGCCGGAGATGAAGATTGAATTGGTGGAACCCACCGATGCCACCAACGAAAAACTGTTGCTGGATTACCATATCGATATCGCCTTTAGTCGGGACAGCGTGCAGCACCCCGCGCTTTCTTCCCAGAAGCTGTATTCAGAACCTGTGTGTTTGGTTGTGGCGGAAAATCATTGGTTAAATGAAGATTCTTATCAGGATTTCAAAAGTCTGGAAAACGAGAGCTTTATCCTTTCTGGCTTGCACCACACTACTTTTTTCGCCTCGCTCTTGCGCAGGATTTTCAGCACCTATGGCTTTGAGCCCAAAACCCATATTGAAACCGATTTTGGTGGCCTGATCCTAAACTTGGTCGCCAATGGCTTGGGGATTTCCATTTTGCCGTATTCCTTTCAGTTCGGAAATCATCCCGGCCTTCGGTTTATCAATTTATCGGAAGAAGTTGATCTGTATATCAATTGGCGGGAGCAGGATAAAAAGGAGGTAATCGAGAAGATAATTGAACATTCGGTGGCGTTGGGGGAGAAGATTGGGGGGCGGATAGGCCAATAATTGAGTTGTTTATTTAAATGAACTGTCAGGGAATTTTTGGATAAAAACTTTATGGGTCGTGTATAACTTTAAGGTATAATCCTGAGAATCGGTTTATTCCTTACGACTATATCTATTAGTTAATTTAAAATTAAAAACTATATTTGATCTTCTCCCCAGCAAGAACATTAAGAGGCTCTTTTAATGTAACTAACTTAATCCTAATCTTAATGCTTTCATTATGAAATTAGAAAAAATTCTTGCTAATTTAAATTCTTTTGAAAAAAACTCTTTTCTCAAAATCATCGACGGAATTCTTGCAAATGATCCAAAAAACATAAAAGAGGTTGAAAAAATTCTGAGTGATTCCAGCAAGGACCTAAAGAATATGGATAATATCAATGTGGCAAGAGTATTTAATTTAGTCGAGGATGAATTTGGAAAATGTATACAGCAGGAGTTTGTCAACACCACTTCACAGTTAGATATACTATCGGATATCGTTTCCAGGGATGGGAATTCCATCATGAAACAGGATTGGTTTGCTCGTCTTTATGAAAAGGAGCTTATCAAATTAGATAAAAAGTTAAAAGACTTTAAAAAAACACTTGAAGGAGGAAAGGGAGATATTTCCGAGACGAGACTTAGGGATTATAAAATATATCAGGCGTGTTTATTTACTGCTTATAACAATGATCAAGATAATAACCAAGAGCGCAAGGTAACTGCCGATGAGCAGTCAATCATTTTAACACTTTGCCAGCAGCTTGGGTTATCGCAAGAGGAAATAAAGCTGATCAACCACTCTATAATTCCTGTTCAAAAACAAGAAATTGATTCGGTAATCAATTACCTAAAAAATATTGGAGTTGTTTTTTACTCTAGGAAAACGAGCACACTTTACGTTGCCGATGAAATCGCAAGAATATTACGAAAAATCAGAGGCAAAGAAGTTGCCGATAAATTTTTTAGACGGGTTCTTCGATTGCTTCGTGAACCTCAGATAAATGTGATTTGCAGAAAACATCAAATTGACTGGCGTTTACCTTTGGACGACAAGATAAAAGCTATTATTAGAGAGGGCATATCTTTTTCCCAAGTGCTAATGGAAGATTTGCATAAGGAGGGGACAAATGTTTCGGAAAAAAAGAAATTCATCAATGAATTATGCGATAAGGGACTAAAAATCATCCCATCGTTAAAAGGGGTCTTAATTGAGGAAAAAGTGAATAATCTGATAAAATATTTTGATGATATTGAACGGGATGAGAAAGTCGGAATCTCGATCGATGGTTATGAAAAACTTTTAAATGATTTGGGCGAAGAGCTTAAGACATTGAATGAAAGATTACGGACTGAATTTGAATTACAAGAAGAAAAGGTTCTTAAAAGCAGTTATCTTTTGGATTATAATATCAAACCGAGAGATGTATTGGAAGTAGTTTCCGAAAAAGAGCTCGAGGAATTCTGTAAGGCCAAAGAAATAAAATCCCGGGGGGATATTGTTCAAAATATTTTGGAAAAATATAAGGATGCTGAAAACCTATATCTTGAAAATTATGAGAATATTGGTTTTAGAAATTTTAATCTTTTGAAAGAAAATGGAATAACCATCAAGGAAGTCAATTTGGGGATAAAATTCGAGGAACTTACAAAGACAATTTTTAGTCAGCTTGGTTTTAATGTTGATGAGCCATTGCGCAAGAAATTAAACACAGCCAAAGACAAGGCAGACATTTTACTGAATATTGGAAACAATGAACTTATTCTTGTTGAATGTAAAACTTTAAAAGAGAGTGGTTACAATAAATTCAGTTCCGTTTCTCGACAATTGAAAGCCTATAGTAAATGCATAAGCAATTCTGATTATAAAGTAATAAAATCCTTGCTTATCGCCCCCGATTTTTCTGAAGACTTTATCAAGGAATGTGGTCTTGAATACGAACTGAATCTCTCCTTGATTACCGCTTCTTCTTTGGTTAAGATTCTTGAGGGATTTAAGGTTTCTAAACACAAGCAATTTCCCCATAATTTGTTGATGCGTGACGTTTTAATTCAAGAGGACAGGGTTTTAAGTGCTATTGGGAAGTGAGCTATTTTTAAGGAAAATTGTACTGATTAAACATGACGTAGTTTGCACAAGAAAAATCTCAGATTTTTCAATTCATGTGAATTCATAGAACATAAACCAGGGTAGATTAATCTAAATAGCTTCCAGAAAAACGGTTTACTTCCAATTAAGTCCCAGTAAAATGACTATTAAAACAACACGACCTAAATTTTGCTATTTTAGTAGGTGAAACTTTGGGTATAATATTTTTAAGGAAAGGATGAAAAAATACAAATTGGCCATAATAGGTAGCGGATCATTGGGGAGTATTATAGCGAAAGTTGTTTCTCAGGACTTGATTGAAGAATATGAAATAGCAGGCATACTGAGCGGACAAATAAAAAACGCCATAAGCTTGGCAGAGGAGATAGGGAGTAAGGCCTACAAATCCTTGGATGAAATAATTGACGATAAACCAGATTACGTTATTGAAGCCGCCTCTCCAGATGTATTTAAAGATATCGGAGTTGCATTATTGGCAAATGGGATAAGTTTAATTCCATTATCCGTGGGAGCTCTGGCCGACAAAGAGTTTTATAATAGAGTTAAAGAAACCGCCTTAAAAAACAACAGTCGCGTTCATATCCCCTCAGGCGCAGTAGGAGGTTTTGACGTTTTACGCGCAGCTATGGCAATGGAGGATGCAGCAGTAAGTATCACCACCGAAAAAGCGCCAAATTCATTAAATGGCGCCCCATTTTTAAAAGGAAGAAAGCTTTCTGAAGAAAAAGCGGAGGAAATATTCAATGGCTTTGCACTGCAAGCTATAGAACATTTCCCCGAGAACGTAAATGTTGCCGTGGCTACTGCCTTAGCAACAACGGGAGTTGAGAACACCAAAGTTTCCATTAAAAGCATTCCCGGTTTTAAAAGCAATAAACATTCAATTAAGCTAGTAGGCGAAACCATAAACGTTGAAATAACAATCGAGACCACCCCGTCTGAAGACAATCCGAAATCCAGTACCTTAACCGCCTATAGTGTGATTAGTTTGCTTAGGAACTTGGTGGCTCCTATTACTTTTTGAGGTGAGGGGAAAATGACGACTGGTCGGCGGTTGCAAAAAGGACGCGTTAAAAAACATAATCTGATTCCATCAAAATGAATACTTTCCAAACCATTAGTACAGAATACCTAAGAACCTCAAGAACTGTGGAAATCGTACTTGTAAGCCACGAAAGATTAAATAAGGTTTTCTTTATCTATAATTATGAAGGGAACTCATATAGAGTATTTGAGAATCATCTAGATCTTATTAGCTTCTTTCAGAATAAAGCCGAATGCAACTTTCATTTTAGCACCGAAAGTGAACTTGATTACTTTCTTTCTCAAGTAGAAATATCAGTATAAATCTACGTTCTATTTAAACTGATTCGATTGTGATAAATAAAAAGTCGCAGAAATTTGCAAAAGAGCGCCTCCGAGCCTTCAGTAAAAAAAAGCTCTTCTATCACGATCGTAAATTTTAACATAGTTGGCGCAATCATTTATTCAATATTTCTTTCCTTAACTTTGGAAACAACTGTTTTAGATATAAGAAATGATTCAAGTAGTCTGTGCTGTAATCTTAAAGGAAAATAAAATTCTAATCGCTCAGCGGAGTGAAAAAATGAAGTTGCCTTTAAAATGGGAGTTCCCTGGAGGGAAATTGGAAGATGGAGAAAATGAAGAACAAGCTATAATTAGAGAGATCAAGGAGGAACTGAATATAGAAATCCTTCCCTCTCGAAGAATATCCTCCCACGTTCACGACTACGGTTCTTTTAAAATTAAATTAATCGCCCACCTCTGCACATATATTTCCGGAGAAATACGTCTCTTTGAGCACAAAGATGTTAAATTAGTTCCTTTGGAACTTATTACTAATTATGATTTGGCAGATGCCGATTTACCTGTTATTGAGAAATTAAAAGAATTTTTATGATTGAAGGTATTTATGAGCAATTAATTACAAAACTAGTTGCGTCAAAGCTCAACGAGCTCGAAATTGACCAATATTATATAAAGCAATCTCCTTTAGACAAAGAAGAGGCGGCACAGGTACTCTCCAAACATCTTAATATCACTATTGGATCTGCTTTATCCTTGATTAAGGGAAAACACGCGATTGAGAATCAAATAAAAGTTGCAAATAAGATTATCACAATTCTAAAAGAAGAGTTAGATAACAACCAACTTGACGGCGATCTTGTTAAGATTGAAGGTCGAATTTTGAAGGCTGTATTTGAAAAAACTGATGCCCACTTTTCCAATTTGGATTTACACCTAAAAGAAATTACTCCTTACACCCGATTAACACATAGTGAACTCTTTACCGGAGGTAACGTAGGGCTATCATTGGAAAGTGAATTAAAAAAGGAAATTCTCTCATCAAACCGAGTGGATTTACTGGTTTCTTTTATTAAATGGAAAGGAATAATAATCCTTGAAAAGGAATTACGGGAATTCACAGAGAGAGGTGGAAAACTAAGAGTCATTACAACCACATATATGGGCGCATCGGATTACAAGGCTATCCAACTCCTATCCAAATTACCTAATACGGAAGTGAAAATTTCCTATAATACGGGAAATGAAAGGCTTCACGCAAAAGCCTATTTATTTTATAGAAATACTGGTTTTCATACCGGGTATATTGGTTCCTCAAATTTTTCCCGAACCGCTCTGACAGATGGTTTGGAGTGGAATTTGAAAATTACCACCAAAGAGGTAAGCCATATTATAGATAAATTCCAAAAAACATTCGATGTCTATTGGCAAAACAATGATTTTGAATTGTTTAATGACGAAACGCATTCAGAGAAACTGATTACCTCTTTGAAATCAGGAAAAATGCCTCAACAACATTTCAACAGTTTGGCATTTTTTGACTTAAAGCCATATCCTTACCAAAAAGAGATATTGGAAAAGTTAGAAGTTGAGCGCAGTGTTCACAATAGACACAAAAATTTATTGGTTGCAGCTACTGGAACGGGCAAAACGGTTGTTTCCGCATTTGACTATAAGAATTTTAAAAAAGAGAATAAAAGTGCTAGACTTTTATATGTGGCACATAGAAAAGAAATATTAGTACAGGCAAGAGCAACATTTCAAGGTGTTTTAAAAGATAATAATTTTGGAGAATTATGGGTCGATGGAATCGAACCAGATAAGTTTGATTATGTTTTTGCTTCCGTACAGACCCTTCGAAATCGGATAGATGAACTTTCCTTAAGTCCCAATTACTATGATTTTATTATCGTCGATGAAGTACATCATATTTCTGCATCGAGTTATAGACCCATCGTCAATTACTTCAAGCCTATCGTTCTTTTGGGCTTAACTGCCACTCCGGAAAGAATGGATAACGAAAATATTCTCGATGATTTTTGTGGAAGAATTGCTGCAGAAATAAGATTGCCAGAAGCACTGAACCGAAAACTTCTATGTCCTTTTCAATATTTTGGAATTTCAGATAGTGTGGATTTATCCCAAGTAAAATGGGAGAATGGAAAGTACGTCCCAAGTGAATTGACCAAATTATATTTGGCCAATGACCGTCGGGTAGGCGAAATCATCAATAATGCCAATAAATATTTAAGAGACATTAATGATGTACGTGCTTTAGGATTCTGCGTAACAATTGAACATGCCAAATATATGGCTGAAAAGTTTACTTTGGCTGGTTTAAAAGCCCATTATCTGACAAGTGAAAACTCGAAGGAAAGAGAGATTATTAAACTCAAACTCAGAAATAAGGAAATCAATTATCTATTTGTGGTTGATATTTTCAATGAAGGAGTCGACATCCCTGAAATCGATACCGTTTTATTTTTGAGACCAACAGAAAGCTTGACAGTATTTCTTCAACAATTAGGTAGAGGTCTTCGTTTATCGGAAGGAAAGGAATGCTTATCAGTATTTGATTTTGTCGCCAATTCTAGACCTGAATATAATTTTGAAAATAAATTCAGAGCGCTTATTGGCAAGACTTCAACACCTGTTCAAAAAGAAATTGAGGACAATTTCCCTCATTTACCATTGGGCTGTTCAATTGTCCTAGAACAAAAAGCAAAGCAGAATATTCTTGAAAATATTATTGCTGCTACCTCCGTCAATAGACGCCAACTTATTCAGAAAATTCAAAATTTTGAGCATCAAACAACTCTGTCCCTTACATTGGCCAATTTCATTTCTTTCAATAACATTCCACTTCAAGCAATCTATAAAAGAGGGAGTTGGAAAAGACTACTTCAATTAGCTGGAAGACATAAGGATTTTCCCGAATTGAATGAAAAGGAAATTGTTTCTACCATTCTGAAAAAATGGCTTTCCACCAATTCCACTAGTTATTTCGAATTTATTCTAAAAGTTGCAAAACAGCAGTTTCAGTTGGAATTAGACTCTTATACTGAAGAAGAGAAAACAATGTTGCTTATGCTTCATTACGACGTCTGGCAAGTTGCGGGAGATTTTGATTCTTTAGAGGATAGTTTAAGAGCGATTGGAATAAATAAAGTACTTGTTGATGAAATGATAGAAGTCTTAGAAATCCTAATCGACGAAATAAGCTTTAAAGAGATTGAAATTGAACTTCCCTATAGACAACCTCTAAAAGTTCACTCAAGATACACTAGAGATCAAATCCTAGCAGCATTCGGTTTCAGTAGCTTCAGGAAAAAATATACCAGTTTCGAGGGTGTTGCAGAAAATAAGGCCATCAATACCGAAATCCTTTTTATAGACTTGATTAAATCCGAAGAGGACTTTTCGCCGACTACAATGTATAATGATTATGCAGTAAGTGAGACTTTGTTTCACTGGCAATCTCAAAACCAAACCCGTTCCGACCTGGGCAAAGGTCTTACTTATATCAACCATCTCGATTTAGAAAAAAAGATTCTTCTTTTTGTAAGGGAGAAAGCCAAGGACGAATTAGGAAATACTATGGGCTATGTCTTTATTGGAGAAGGAAACATTCAAGATTATTACGGATCCAAACCGATGAGTATCAATTGGGAGTTAAGTGAACCAATTCCCCAGTATTTATGGAATGCCTCGGCAAAGATGTCGGTTGGATAATGAAAATTTTGGAGTGGCATCATGTTCTGATTGCTATGGAAGCCAATGGAGTTTAGGATTTCTAAATTGAAATGGAAAGGGATCAAAGTCGGAGAATGCGCAGCAGGGGGACTATGCGCAGCAAGGCACAGCATTATCGGCACGAGCGGGACGCTCGCGCTAGCGGGGTTTAGGATTTCTAGATTGAAATGGAAAGGGATCAAAGTCGGAGACTTTGCCAGCAAGGGAGCTATGCGCAGCAAGGCACAACATTAACGGCACGAGCGGGACGCTCGCGCTAGCCTTAAAAGCCTAACCTTCTCCTTGATTTTACTCATTACTATATTCCAAAATATCCCCCGGCTGGCAGTCCAACGCTTCACATATAGCTTCCAGAGTGCTGAAACGGATGGCTTTGGCTTTTCCGGTCTTGAGTATGGAAAGGTTGGAAAGGGTGAGGCCCACTTTTTCGGAAAGTTCATTAAGCGACATCTTTCGTTTTGCCATCATTACATCTAAATTTACAATAATTGGCATAGCTTATACGGTTAGGTCGTTTTCGTTTTGGAGGTCAACTCCTTTTTTAAAGATAATTGCTATAATATAGATTACGGCCCCCATTAGGATAAAGGCCTGCCCGTCCGCCCAAAATTGGTTTAGGTCATTGGTGACCATACCGTAATGGGTTAGATTTTTAGCCACCTGTTTAGCTATGAAACTAAGCAGTCCGATCGAAAGAACAAAATAACTCAACCGGGAAATCTGCCGGGAGACAAAGTCGCTGAATGGATGCGATAGATCCATTTTGTGCATTAACCTTATTACTATGTAGAATAGGTAGGCCTTTAAAATTGCAATGAGAAGAACAAAGGAATAGATTTTAAAAAAGGCTAAACTACTGCTATTATACATTTCGGTTAAATCCAATTTTTGATAAAGATTGGGGACAAATTCAGGTCTGTACAGACTGAAAAAGAAATTTACGATCAAGCCGCCGGCTTCAATACACAAGCCTACGAAAATTACCCAGGCCACAATAAGCAAGCCCTTAAATACGAAGTTATTTGTTTTTGGCATCATTGACAAAGTTTAAATTGATACCGTAAATGTATAACGTATTTATTGATAATCAATAAATAAATATTGATAAAAGAAAAATAATGATTGTTAAATAATTTGTTTTTGAAAGTACGGAAGACGTAGAAGTTCTAGTTATTTAACTTTTTCACGGACTCGAATTAAAATCATATTTTAAAAGAAGCAGGAATGGAGGGTTCAGGATCAGTGAGTTAAGAGTAGTTTTTTATTTTTATAAATTAAACTTTAAAAAATGGAATATACTACCTTGTTAATTCCTTTCCCCGAATCCTAAAATGTAGCTAACTTACAACAGCAATCAAAAACCCAAACAAAACAAACAATGGATAACACCATCTTATACGCTATTTTAACGACCTCCTTAATTTGGCTGCTCATAGCCTTGGGCATTTATATTTCATATTTAAAGAAGGTTCGGAAGATTTTATCTGATACCAATGAAAACCTGCGCGAGTCCTACGAAAAAGGCTATCAGGCTTCGCAGGAGAAGAAGGAGTTTTCGGTGCAGATTTCCCCTTGGAAGGAGGAAGTGGACAGTAGCAACTTTTTTAAAAACAAGAAGTCGGTTAAGATCGGCTATAAGTATCAATTGTTCTCCAATGGCTTGCCCTGTTTGGAACCACATAAAATTGTAGTGGATGAATTGACGGTGGACAGTCTGAATGAGGAAAATGTTGAAAGAGCCTTCAGCAATCTGGAATTGGTGATGAACAATATTCCCAACACCGGCAATCTTGCCATCAGCATTTTGGGGAATGGGAAAGATCTGGCAAAGAACTTATTGAGGCTGGGGGCCAAGAAGAAGTAGTTTGCCCTGCCGGCATAATTTAAAAACCCAGAAAACAATACCACTAAATATAATTGACACCCCAATCTTTGAATCGGGGTGTTTTTGTTTGTAATCTCTTGTTTTTCAGCACCAAATTAGGTGCGGTGCGAATATTGAAAATAACGGCCCTCTGTTGGTTATTGAATGCGTAAAATAAATTAATTTAGAGTAAAATTTAATAATTCACACTGAGTCCCAACATAATATAAAGTAGGGAATGAAGATCAATTCGTCGCTTTTCCGTAGAAAATCGGCAGCCCAACTTCAAAATGACTCCGAAACCTCTTCACTTAAAAGAACTTTAACCGCCTTTGACCTGACCATGTTTGGGATTGGTGCCATCGTTGGGACGGGTATTTTTGTCCTTACGGGCGAGGCTGCCGCCGGTACGCGTGATGCCTTGGGAGCAGGGCCGGCCATTACTGTCAGTTTTATCATCACGGGTTTGGCCTGTGGTTTCGCGGCACTTTGTTATGCCGAATTTGCCTCGATGATTCCTATTTCAGGGAGCGCATATACTTATGCCTACGCTTCGTTTGGGGAAATCGTGGCGTGGATAATAGGATGGGACCTTATTTTGGAATACGCCATAGGGAATGTGGCTGTGGCCATAGGATGGGCGGGGTATTTTAAAAGTTTTCTCCACGGCCTAGGACTACATTTTCCGGTCTACCTAACCGCCTCTACGGGCACAGAGATGATTCAGCTTGCTACGGGGGAATGGCTGCCGTTGACGGATACGCTCAAAACCCAATTGGGCGACAAGTTGGAAATATTGCCGCACGCGGTTTCCTTTTTGAACCTACCCGCTTTTATAATCACCTTCGTTGTTACCGTATTGTTGATCATCGGGATCAAGGAGTCGGCAAGAGCCAATTCCGTTTTGGTATTACTTAAACTGGGTTTGGTAGGCTTGTTTTTATATTTTGGATTGCCCCATTTTAATCCCAGTGAATATTGGCAGGATTTTGCTCCCAATGGATGGGCAGGGATAATGTCGGGGGCCGCACTTGTGTTTTTTGCTTATATAGGATTTGATGCCGTTAGCACCACCGCCGAGGAAACCAAGAATCCACAACGGGATTTGCCCATTGGAATGATAGCCGCCTTGATAGTGTGCACTGTATTGTATATAGCGGTGGCCGCACTGTTAACGGGGATGGTTCCTTTAGACGTTCTTGCCAATGAAAAACCGGTTTCTGCCGCCTTGGCTGCGGTAGGGGAGCATAAAGTGGCGTTTCTTATTTCTCTGGGAATTACCTTGACGATGCCCACCGTTTTATTGGTTATGCAGTTGGGGCAGGTTCGTATTTTTTATTCCATGAGCCGTGATGGATTGTTGCCCCGAAAATTCAGTAGGGTGAGTAAAAAGTTTAAAACCCCCGCCTATTCCACAGTAGTTGTGGGCTTATTGGTTGGCTTGTTGGCCGCTTTTATGGACATAGGTGCGGTTGCCGAACTCACCAATATTGGCACTCTGTTCGCTTTTGTGTTGGTAGCGGCAGGAGTCTGGGTCCTCAGGGTGCAACAACCCGAAAGAATTCGAAAATTTAAAGTGCCGGCCTATAAGCTTGTCTGCTCGGGCGCTATCCTTATTTGTGGCTATTTAATGTTTTCCCTTCCTTGGATCACGTGGTTTCGGTTTATTATATGGATGTCAGTTGGATTGCTGATCTATTTTATCTACAGCAAAAATCACAGTGTTTTGAATCGGTAAGTCAATGTTTACTGATAAGATCTATTCAAATACTTCAAGCTTTTAATACTATCCCAAAACCCGTGAGGTGGTTTTTAATGCTACCCAATTCCTGCTCTTTTATTATTGAACATTTTAATCGTTGATATTACCTCCCTGAAATTGGTAGTGTGGCATTAATACGATAGGCAGCGCAATAATAATATTTTAAGGTTATCGGATGATGATTAAACTTTATGGAATTTAAATTGTCATAAGTCCTTATAGATGGAGACTTATAATTTCATGTTAAATAAAACACAAGTTTTTATTAAGGTCAACTTTAAAATTAGCTTTGTAAGTTTACTAATCTATAGCTCGTAGGACCATTTTTCATCCAAATCTATGAAGACCAAGCACCTAGTTTACGCCCTTTTAAGTATCGGAATTATAGCCCTTATCACTTATAGAATTATCAGCAACCGCGAAGGGAGCAACCCCGGCCAAAAAAGTGGTCCATCAATCGCAACCGTTACGGGCATTGTTGCTGTTCCAGAAAAATTTGCCGACAATCTTTTGCTTTCGGGTACTATTGAGGCCAACGAACAGGTGGAAATACGCAGCGAAATCACCGGTGTGGTGAACGCCATCAATTTTAAGGAAGGGACGGAAGTATCAAAAGGACAGGTTCTCTTAAGAGTAAACGACATAGAATTGCGGGCGCAGCTTTCAAAAGTGGAAACCGCAAAGGAATTGGCTTCAGAAAACGAACGTCGCGCTAAATTACTTTTAAAGAAACAGGCAATCAGCCAGGAGGACTACGATGTTGCCAGCGCGGGATATAAAAGCGCACAAGCCGAAGCCCAACTTATTTCGGCCCAATTGGGGAAGGCCACGATCAGGGCCCCATTTTCGGGCACCATCGGCTTGCGATATATTTCTGAGGGCACTTATGTAACCCCATCTACGCCCATAGCTTCCTTGGTGAATACAAAGCAGTTGAAAATCACTTTTAGTATTCCTGAAAAATACGCGAGCAGAATCCAATTAAACAGTGAGCTAAGCTTCACTACCTCAGGTTCCAAAACAGAGTACAGCGCAAAAATTTACGCCGTGGAACCACAAATTGATGTGGCTACCAGAACTTTAAAAATGCGCGCCATTGCCGAAAATCCTGAAGGAAAATTATATCCGGGAATGTTTGCCAGCGTTATCTTGCCTTTAGAAACCGTTGACGATGCTATCCTCGTACCGTCGGAAGCCCTAATCCCCATTCAGAATGGAAAGATGATCTTTATTTCGGAAGGAGGGAAAGCAAAACAAATAAAAGTGGAAACAGGTTCCCGTACCGGAAGCTCCGTTAGGATTCTCTCCGGATTAAAAGCCGGGGATACTATTCTCACTTCCGGGGTTATGTCGCTTAAAGATGGCGTTGCCGTAAAAGTAAAGTTTGAAGAATCCAATAAAACAACGGGCATCTAATGAATCTTTCCACCTTAAGTATAAAGCGGCCCGTTCTTGCCATTGTAATGAACCTTACCATTATCCTTTTTGGGATTATTGGGTTTACTTATTTGGGGGTTAGGGAATTTCCTTCCATAGACCCTGCGCAGATTTCTGTGAGTACTAGTTATTCTGGGGCAAATGCCGATATTATTGAATCGCAAATTACCGAACCTCTTGAAAAAGCTATCAACTCCATAGATGGTATCCGAAATATAACCTCCTCCAGCAACCAAGGTTCCAGTAGAATAAATATAGAATTCAACTTAGGGAAGGATTTGGAAGCCGCTGCCAATGATGTACGCGATAAAGTTTCGCAAGCCATCAGAAGTCTTCCCGAAGATATTGACGCCCCCCCCGTAGTTTCAAAGGCCGATGCCGATTCTGATGCCATTATTGTTATGACCGTTCAAAGTGACAATAAAAACATCTTGGAACTCACCGATTATGCCGATAACGTTATTGCACCAAGACTTCAGACTATACCTGGAGTGAGTAGCGTGCAAATATGGGGACAGCGGAAATACGCCATGCGTCTGTGGATAGATCCCGTAAAATTGACTTCGTACGGAATAACTGTTGCCGAGGTGAGAAGAGCTTTGCTATCCCAGAATGTGGAACTTCCCTCTGGAAAACTAACGGGGGATAATACAGAGTTAACCGTAAAAACTATTGGAAATCTATCGACAGAGGAAGAATTCAACAACATTATCCTATTTGCTGATGGCGAAAAGGTGGTGCGCATGAGCGATGTGGGAAGGGCGGTTTTGGAAGCGGAAAATATGGAAACCAAGCTTAGCGATAGTGGGCAACCTATGATCGCCATGGCCATCGTGCCACAACCGGGGACTAATTATGTTGACATTGCAGATGATTTCTATGTAGAATATGAAAAACTTCAAAAGGATCTCCCCGACGATTTTAAGCTGAATATATCCAGAGACAATTCCCTATTTGTAAAAAGGGCGATTGTGGAGGTTGTTGAAACCTTGGGCATCTCGCTTATCCTTGTAATTCTGGTGATTTATTTATTCTTCAGAAACTGGTCTATCTCGTTACGGCCACTTATTGATATCCCCGTTTCCCTGATCGCAACATTTTTTGTTATGTGGCTTTTGGGCTATAGTATTAACGTGCTTACGCTTTTGGCTATTGTGCTGGCCACAGGTTTGGTAGTGGACGATGGAATTGTGGTGACTGAAAATATCTACCGAAAAGTGGAAGAAGGAATGTCGCCTATTGAAGCGGCCATAAAAGGTTCCAAAGAGATCTTTTTTGCGGTTATTTCCATATCCGTCACCTTGGCGGCAGTTTTTCTTCCAGTGATATTTCTGGAGGGTTTTGTGGGAAGATTGTTTAGGGAATTCGGTGTAGTGCTAGCCACTGCTGTGATGGTCTCTGCCTTTGTCTCCCTTTCGTTAACTCCGATGCTAAATGCTTATTTGATGCGTCCCGGGAAGCAGAAACGCGGAAAATTTTACATGTTTACTGAGAAGTATTTCGAAAAAATGAATACTGGCTATGCGGCATCCCTAAGGAATTTTATGAAAAGGAAATGGATGAGTTTTCCAATTCTTTTAGTCTGTATCGGGATGATTGGTCTTTTCTATAGCCTCTTAAAAAAGGAAACCGCACCTTATGACGACCGAAGTTTTATTCGCGCATCGGTTACCGCTCCTGAAGGCGCCTCCTTTGAATATATGGATCGTTTTATGACCGAACTCACCGAATTGATAAACGATTCCGTACCAGAAAAGAAGGTGAATTTGATCATCACTTCCCCGGGTTGGGGTTCGTCTTCCGTAAACAGTGGCCGTGCCATTATTACCTTGGTGGATCCAGAAGATAGGGACAGGTCGCAAGCCGAGATAGCCCAAGACTTGACAAAATGGACGCGGAAATATACCGATGCCCGCGTCAGTATTTCGGAAACCCCAACCATTGCTGTGAGCAGAAGAGGTGGAATGCCTATTCAATACATAATTCAAGCCCAGAATTTTGAAAAGTTGGAGGAAAAAATCCCGCCGTTTATGGAAGCAGTGGAAAACGATCCCACTTTTTCAAATAGCGATGTAAACTTAAAATTCAACAAACCCGAGCTTTATGTCACCATTGATAGGGAAAAAGCGCAGAGCTTGGGCATTTCGGTTTTGGATGTGGCGCAAACGCTTCAACTTTCCTTAAGCGGACAACGGTTCGGATATTTTCTTATGAACGGGAAACAGTATCAAGTTATGGGGCAATTCGACAAAAAAGACCGAAGTAGCCCGACGGATCTTACTTCTATGTTTGTGAAAAGTAGTAACGGGGAACTTATTCAGATGGATAACCTGGTTAGCACTGAGGAACACAGTAGCCCCCCACAATTGTACCACAACAACCGATATATGAGTGCCACTGTTTCGGCATCCCTGGCGCCTGGCCATAGCATCAGCGATGGCATTGATGCTATGGAGAGGATTAGGGGAGAAATATTGGACGATACTTTTACAACAGACCTAGGGGGAGAATCCCGCGATTTTGTGGAAAGCAGTAGCAATACCCTCTTCGCTTTCGGATTGGCTTTGTTGCTGATATTTTTAATCCTGGCGGCGCAATTTGAAAGTTTTATACCCCATAATCATTATTCTTACCGTCCCAATGGCGGTTGCTGGCGCTGTATTTTCCCTGTGGCTTTTTGGGCAGACTTGGAATATATTTAGCCAGATTGGTACCATTATGTTGATTGGCCTAGTGACCAAGAACGGTATTTTGATAGTGGAATTCGCCAACCAACTTCGGGAGGATGGGATTCCTAAAGGGAAAGCTATCTTGAAGGCTGCAGAATCGAGATTACGGCCCATTTTGATGACGAGTTTAACGATCGCCCTTGGTGCCTTGCCAATTGCCCTGTCTATAGGTGCGGCTTCCACCAGTAGGATCGGGATGGGAGTCGTAATTATTGGAGGAACAATGTTTTCATTGATACTCACTCTTTTTATAATTCCCGCTCTTTATTATATGTGGTCCAGAGAAAAGAAACACCGTCCTGAATTTGATCAATTGGAAAGATATGATGCAGAACACACTTCATAAAGTTGTAATACTATTTTTAGTGTTGATGGGCTTTCACACAATGGCCCAAGAGAAAGAATTGCTTACTGTGGAAGAGGCGGTTTCCATTGCCTTGGAAAACAATTATCAGATTAAAATAGCGAGCAACGAACTTAAAATAGATGAGACCTCAGTGAGTCCGGGTTTCGCGGGAATGCTACCCAGTGTCAATGCTGTGGCAGACAATAATAACAGTACTCTAAACATAGATCAAACCCGATCTGATGGCACGAAGCTTTCTAGGGATAATGCCAAAAACAAAAGCCTAAATTATGGGGTACAGCTCGATTGGACCATTTTTGATGGGCTGCAGATGTTTGCACGTTACGATCAGTTGCAAGAAGTTAAAAAGCGTAGTGATGCCGAGTTGAAACTTGCTATTCTTGAAACAGTAAGCGATGTGATGATAACTTATTTTGATTTGGTGCAACAAAAGCAACAATTGAATGCTTTAGACAGTACCATAGTTATCTCGCAACAACGTGTGGAGTTGGCCAACAATCGCTTTAGTATTGGAAAAGCTTCTAAATTGGAACTTCTAAATGCGCAGGTTGATGAAAATACGGATCAAGCCATATACCTTCGGCAGCAGGAATTATTTGAAAATACCAAGACAAGATTGAACCAAATTATGGGGAGAGATGTGAAGTTGGATTTTCGAGTGATAGATTTGATTTCTATCGATAAAACCTTGGAACTCGAGACGTTGGAGCAGCAAACAACAACCCAAAACCCACAGCTTCAGGCACAAATTATAAATAAACGGATTACCGAACTTCAGCTAAAACAAATTAGAGGAGGTCGCCTGCCCACAATCAGCGCTCAGGCAGGATATATGTTTAGCGATTCTGAATCGAGTTTGGGATTCACCACCAACAATAAGTCACATGGATTCAATTATGGATTTTCTGCCCGATTGAATCTTTTTGACGGTTTTAACCAAAACCGAAATGAAAAAATAGCCAAAATTCAAATAGAAAATTCCGAGCTTCTTATTGAGGAACAAACACAAACCCTATTGTCGCAGCTAACTAGAGCCTTCCAAACCTATAAAACCAATTTACGGTTGATGGATTTGGAGGTACACAATGAGGCAATAGCCAAGGAAAACATGGAGATAACCATTGCAAAATATCGAATCGGCACCATTCCCACCATTGAATTTCGGGCTGCACAATTGAACTATATAAATGCTGTAGTCCGCTCTGCCAACGCTGTCTATGCCGCCAAACTTTCAGAAATCACCTTAAAGGAATTGGCTGGAAACCTTACTTTGGGGATGTGATTTATCCCGTCCTGTACTCCATATAGGTAATTATTTAATTCATTAAAGCCTAACCAATCGATGATTTTCTCTAAATTTATCGATGGTAGATTCTGCCAAATAAACCAAATCATAAAAATAAAACCCATTTACTATGAAACTCCATTTCGTTTTTGTTTTCGCATTATTTACTTCGATGGTTTTTCCGCAGAAAAAAATAGAAGTCAAGGATAGTTTGAGGCCTTATATTGATTTCCTCCAAAAACAACAATTCCCAACCGCCAAAGATTATATTTTACAACGTTTCGATACGTATGATATCGTGGTTTTTTCCGAAAGGCACCATCAGGATATCGGGCAATATGAACTGATTCTTGACATTGTGAAAGATGAGCGCTTTCAAGGGAATCTATACACGGAAGTAGGTGTCTTCAACAGTTATGAAAACATCAATCAATTTCTTTTTAATTCGGAACTGAATCCAGAGGAAAAAATTGAAGAGTTGAACAGGATTTATAGAGATTTGGATTACACCGAATTATGGGGTAATTATAATTACTATTATTTGTTAAGTGAACTCTTCGAATTCAATAAAAACCGTAGGGATGAGGACAAAATAATGGTTTTCCCACTGGACCTAATGTTTGACTGGGATGACTTTGAAAACCATTCGCAATATAAATTGTTTGAGGATTATGCTGAAAATTCCGTAGTTGACCGAAATACAATTATGGGAAATCACTTTGTTGCGTCTTATGACTTTGCAAAACAAAGAAATCCAAAAAGGAGTAAGGCCTTGGTCATCGAAAACACTTACCACGGATATATCAGGATACCAAAATATCTGCCACATCCTACCCAGCCCGACATTTATAGTACCGGGGAATATATTTATAAAACATTTCCCGGGAAAACCACCAACGTATATATCAATTATTTCAAATCAGAGGAAATGGGAAATCTTTCCAATAATGGTTTGTTTGATGCTTCCTTCGAGTTTTCAAATATTGACAATATAGGCTTCGACTTGAAAAACACACCTTTTGGCAATGCGAAGTTCGACTTGTACAATTTTGGAGGCACTGATTATGAGGAAGCTAATTTTGATTATATTTTTGATGGGATGGTGTATTTCCATCCGGTTTACGCTATGGAATTGGCGACAGGAATACCTGACATATACCCAAAGGAACATGAGAAAGATTTCTTTAAACGGTTGTCCATAATTGATGGCATCTCTTATGAGGAGAGTGTTAGGGAGAATTCGGAATACCTAAAGGAAATCAATGAAAAGCAAGTCCAAAAGCTAAATGACAGTATCATTCTTAAAATCCACAACCAGATAAATCAGTGGAAAAAATAAAGTTTTGGATCTCCCAAAAACAATTTTAAAAGCTAAATTTCCTTTATAATTCGTATCTTGAATCTTTCTATTTTAAAAAATCATATTATGAAAAAATTACTTGTTGTTGTATTTGTGCTTGGAGGTCTATCGGGTTTTTCCCAGTCCAAAGTTCTACCCGCTGAGGTACAGATAAAGACCGCTGTTTTGGCCGCTCCCGAAATGTATCGAGACGGCGCTACTGTTCTTGGATACAATAAAGAAGGAAAACTCGTCACCCTCAGGGAAGGGGACAATGGGATGGTGTGTCTTGCCGACGATCCGAACAAGGAGGGGATTAGCATTGCCTGTTATGGGGCCGAATTGGAGCCATATATGGCCCGAGGTCGTCAGTTGATAGCCGAAGGAAAATCGGAGGAGGAAAAACGGGAGATCCGCAAACAGGAAATAGATGCAGGCACCTTAAAAATGCCTTCTGAACCAGCCATGGTGTACGTTCTGGCAGCCGAAGAAAAGGATTTGAATGCCGAAACGGGAGAACTGGAAAACAGTAGAATCCGCTACGTGCTCTACAAACCTTATATGACGGGAGCAAGTACCGGGCTGCCTACAAAACCACAAGCCCCTGGAATGCCTTGGCTGATGGATGCCAATACCCATAGATCGCATATAATGATCACACCGGCGAAGACGAATTAACAATATCTCTCTTTTGAGACGTGAGACGTGAGACTTGAGACGTGAGACGTGAGATGTGAGACGTGAGATGTGAGACGTGAGATGTGAGACGTGAGATGTGAGATGTGGGACTTGAGATGTGAGACTTGAGATGTGAGACTTGAGACTGCTATACGGAAGGCGGGCTTGAGATTTGTGTACATCTCTGCTAAAGGGGTATTTTATAAATTTATGGGATTGACAAATACAGCTATTTTAGGACGGGGCAAAGCCTAGGTTCACCCGTATATAAGCCTACTATAAACCTACTATAAGCCATAGATAGAGTATGAATAGTTGCGGAACAGACAATTTAAAGTAAATCCCCTAGCTGAGGCCAGGGGATATTTTTTTGGATAAGGTTCCAATCTTACTAAAGACTTTTTAGAAAATCCTTGAAATCCTGTCGGTTATAATCTGCCATTCCGC
This sequence comes from Aequorivita sp., assembly GCA_049646885.1. GTDB lineage: Bacteria > Bacteroidota > Bacteroidia > Flavobacteriales > Flavobacteriaceae > Aequorivita. The sequence goes on from JBARWQ010000038.1 coordinate 69,169, forward strand.
TGTGTTTAAATACCAAGTTCCCTTTGGAATCGATTATATAAGTGGTGGGAATGCTGTTGGTATTATACATTGGTGGCATTGGGCCATTTAAAGCATACACCTCAAATGCGAAATCCTTGTTTTTCTTGTAGTTGATAGCTTTTTCAAATTGTCGGTCAAAGGAAACCATCAGCACTTCTACTTTTTCCTTGTCAATGTCCTTGTACATAGTATTTATACTCGGCATCTCCGCAATACACGGTGGACACCAAGTGGCCCAAAGGTTTATAAAGATCACTTTCCCGCGAAACTGTTCCATAGCCATTTTTTCTCCTTTGGAATTGACCAGATTCATTCGGAAATCGGCCTTGGTAATCGGATTTTCAATAAGTTCACTATCTTCTTTAATCTGTTCTATATCTGGGTTCATGGCTCCTGTTGCCAATAATCCACGTTGGGCAAAACCAATCACTTCCGTATGCAGACCGGAAATATATAGTCCGAGAATAACAACAGCAAATATGCCGTATTCAATCAGGTTCTTTTTAAGTTTTTTGTTCATAATTGTCAATTTATAAGCTTTATTGTTAAGTTCTTCATTTAGGAATCCAGGTTTGACATCTTGGCAAACATAGTCCCTCGTCATGTGTCCTATGTCCTACGTCCATTCGTCCTACGTCTATTTAAAAACATAATCCGTGCCCGGTACCGTTGAAAAGGATTTCTCGCCCAAATAATCGCAATAGGCACGTTTGTCCATTCCAGGACTTATTGGAGAATGAAGCTTTAAGTATTCCTCTACCACCTCGTGTATGGTGTAGTCCTTGGTTTCAACATCTATCACGTTTGGCATTCGGCACAACACGTCTTCTGGATCGCCCGGTCGCTCACAGGCGGAAATGGTGTAATATCTGTTTTCATCCATAGGTTCGCCATTGATCTCTATGGATTGAATACGCTGATTTCTTTCATTTTGGCTTTTGAACTCAACTTTCATTCCTGAAAAACGCACCAACCAACCGCCAAATCGCTCGGTTGCATTTTGGGCAAAGGCATTGTGCATTTCCTTTTCCAACCACATTTTAATTTGTTTCCCAGTGGCTTTTCCGGTTTTTACGGGTTCGTTTACAGGGAGTAAATTCCAGAGATTTGCGCGAGTGATGGGCGCTGGTTCCCCGTTTTCTGGGACTATGGGATTTCCAAATCTAAACCCGTTGGAGATGGCGATATCGGCACCGGTTTTCCAACGGGCGGCGTCTGTAACGAGGTTGTCCGTTGGGTTTTCTACCGTTAGGTATCTGTACATCGGGGTATTGGTGTAACCTACTATGGTTTCTAAGTTTTCTTTATACGGCGCCTTGTTTTTGTCGATGATGGCTTGTATTTGCGGATCGGCAGCATATACTTCTGGATCGACATCCATCAGTTCGTAATCGTCCTTAACCAATTTGTTGTCCACAAAATAAAGGTTCAGTTTTCCAACGAAAGATCCGAACGCTCCCGGTTCCGTAACCTTGGCGTATTTGCCTTGTATCATCTCGCGCACTCTTTCGTGGGTGTCATTTCCCAAGATATAATCCACATTTTCGGCTATGGGATTATTTGCGAGTTCCACTTGCTTATAGATGCCAATATGGGTTATCAAGAACATCACATCAATTTTCTCCTCGACTTTTATCTTGTCGATAAGCTCCTTTACGCTATTGTCCACTTGGGTGAAGTTGATACCTTCACTAAAGATGGGGTTTTGCCTAATGGGAACATCGGGATCGTTGATGCCTACAAATCCGAGGCGAACGCCATTTATTTCCTTTACTAAATAGGAAGGATATAGGTTTTCATTGGTTTCCTCGTGAAACATATTTTGGACAATGGTTGGCGTTTCAAATTTCTCATAGATATCCAACATTCTTTTCTTGCCATAGATCACTTCCCAGTTACCTGGAATCAAAATGTCGTATCCCATGTTTTTAACAACGTCCACCATAACTTTTCCTTCCGAAAAGGCTACGTAACCACTGCCTTGAATCAGATCGCCGCCGTCCACAATTATGGTATTGCCGGGATTCTTTTTTCGTTCCTCATCAAATAGGGTCTTTATTTGCGCCATGCCGCCGCGTTCCTTGAAAACGATTTCCCCATCTTCCCAAAACAGTTCTGGGTGTGGATCCAATTGCCCGTGGATGTCGGCGGTTTGGAGGATGGTTATTTTTAGGGTGTCTTGACTGGTTTCAGCCATATCTGCATTGTTTTTCGCTGTGCTATTATTACAGGAAAAGAATAAAGCGGAACCGGCAATTATACTTAGATAGATAAAAAGATTTTTGATTTTCATATTTATATTTTTAAAGACTTAGGTTTTTATATCCCTTCTTTTGAAGCTGGAACGAATGCAGAAAGGCATTGTCCACAATTTCAATTTCTTTGGGAAGGGAATTTGGATTTATTTTCAATTGATCGAGGGACATCCGGCAAACGGATATCTTCACATTCATTTTTTGGGCCCATTGAATAAACTTATCGGTTTCGGGATTCGTGAGTTTTCCGACTTCATTTCCGTATAGCACCACTTCAAAATTCCCTTCAGCTTTTATTTCTTGGGCCGTGAGAAGAATGGGTTGTAGTTGCTCTATTTTTGGTGTCAAGACCACAAAATCTGTTGTGGTTTGTCCTTGCGCCATCAAGCCGAAACTTAGGAACAAGAGGATAATTGAGAGTGTGTTTTTCATATTTTTTAATTTAAATGTATGTTGAAAGGAAAGACTTAGGGCTGTAAGACATAAGACATACGACTTTCGTAAATAAACCTGATCGCCTGGATATAAAGTCCTGCGTCTTACGTCCAAAAGTCCTACGTCCTTTTTTAAAGTTCCAAGCTGAAATAACCTTGCTTTTGACGTTCAAAATCGTGGAGGATTCCGTTGTCAACTACCTTCATATCATTAGGAAGAAGGCTTGCATCTACTTTGAATTTCTTTAAAGAAAACCCACAGGCAATAATATCGACCCCCAAGGTTTTGGCTTCCTTTAAATGGGGTTCCATATCTGAATAATTGGTTAGATCGCCGATATCTTTTCCACAGACGACAACCTCAAACTTTCCGAAGCGGTTGCCATCTTCTTTTGCCAACTCCTTTGCTGCCAAGAGAATCGGTTTCAGTTGTTGCACGTTTTTTGTCATCACTATATAATTATACTGCCCGGTTTGCTGTGAAAGAGAAGTTTGTGCACTTCCGAGCAATGTGAAAAGTGATAGGATCAAGGTTGAAAAAAGTGTTTTCATAGTTTTATTTTTTAAATGTTTTAATATCGTTTAGAATAAAGAACAGGAGTCCGCCCGCTATTGCCACGTTTTTAAACAGCGGCCCGAGGGTGGTTATTTGTCCTATTTGGATGGTGAGTGAAATGGGAATAAGAATAGCGAGCAAAACTATTGCTGCCCATCGGGTTTTAAAGCCGATGATAAAACTGATGCCAGCGAGCAGCATAGCAATGCCCGAAAGGATTACCAGAATCTCCAGATTGCCAAAAAAAGTGGCGAATCCTTTAAATTCGGCCATTTCGATGCGATTTACGGTTTTTTGAACTTCTGTTAAGTGATTGAATCCTGCCACTAAGAAGATCCCGCTTATCATGATGCGCAGCAATTGCACGCTGCGCCGGGTGACGGTGATGGTCATTATTTTAGATGTTAGATATTAGACGTGAGACGTGAGACATAAGATGATGGCATCTAGAAATTAGATACTCACCTTAGTCTGAATGATTTTCAAAAGGGATTGTATTGACAGCTCCGAAGGTGTTGTTTAGGAGTGTTCGGTAGCGCAACTATGCTTGTGGAGGGTTGTAATGGCGATTTGAAAAGAGGTGGGAGTGGAGGGAGTCACGAAAAATGTACTCCTTGAAGTTGTCTTCCGCAAAATGAATAGAAAAAGTTGGATTTTTAAAATCAAAGACGGTGGTACAAATGGCAGGAACTGCAATAGTCTGCGCTACGGCATAATCTATTTGATCGGAATCTCCATTTGTATGCACAGGATTGTCCTTTTTACAAAATGGATTTACCAGACTCATCTTTTCACCCGATACCAAACCAATGATCCCAACAGCGTGTGCCGTAAAGAGGTTTAGCAGGAAAAGCCCTGTTAACAAAAAGGATATAAGGTTCTTCTGTTTCATTTGAAAGGCAAAACTAACCATTTTGGGGGAACTGAGTGTAACTTTGGTTACAGACATAAGAAATGAGACATGAGACATGAGACATGAGATATGAGACATGGGATATGAGATTTGTGTACGAGAACAGAGACAAAAAACACTACAAGAAGTGGCAGTATGCAGTGGCAGTTGGCAGTAGTGTTCAGTAATTGAAGAGATTAATGATTGTTTTTTGATAATGTAAATCAATTAAGAACCGGTCAACTCTAATCAGGGATGTTCAATGGGATACTAGAGCCTCGAATCTAAAATTTTCAATATGAAATCTTTAATCTTCAAAAAACCATATTGATTGTTGTGTTGATTATCTTCAGATATATCTATTGTTAATTTTCTTGTTTATGGATGTTGGTGGTATTTATAAACTCAATAGAATTTCGCCTTTGTAATATTTGTTACAGAAGTTGCCGATTATTCGCTTTATATTTGTATATAATTGCTAGATTAATTTAAATAATCAATAGATATGAGTTATTATATCAGTACAACTTTAAAGAACACATCATTTGCCGATGCCCTTGAAAAAACAGTGGCTGCCTTAAAGGTGGAAGGCTTTGGCGTGTTGACCGAAATAGATATCAAGGCCACCTTGAAAAAGAAATTGGATGCCGATTTTTACAATTACACCATCCTTGGAGCTTGCAATCCTGGTATGGCGCATAAAGCGCTACAAGCGGAAAACAAGATTGGCACTATGCTGCCTTGCAACGTAATCGTACAGGAGCGCGAGCCAGGAACTGTAGAAATTTCAGCAGTAGATCCAGCCGCATCGATGATGGCGGTAAAAAATGATTCGTTGGCGGAAATCGCCATTGACGTACAAAAGAAGTTGACCAAAGTTATTCAAAGTATTTAGGAACGTTTTTAGGTTGGTTCGTTTTTTAAAGAACGGATTATTTTGGTTAGTGAAAGCACCCTGAGGGGTGCTTTTCTCTTTAATGACTTGGGTCATTGATAACCGTAATTGTCTTCGGTAACTTTGGTTACTGACTGATATCTCCTTCAGGAGGTATGTTTGCACCAAACTAAAATAAAGCAATGAAAATCAAACGAATATTGACAATTATTTGCTTGCTGCCCACAATGATTTTTGCGCAGCAAACAGTACCGATATCCAAGGCGGAAGTTTTGGAAAAGGTAATGCAACAAAACAACAAATTGAGAATAGGGGAGCAGGAAGTGCTTTCGGCCAAGGGAGATTACAATCAAACCAATGCGATTTTTCTTCCAAATATTTCCGCCTCCCATACTGGCATGGCGACCACCAATCCGTTGATGGCCTTTGGTTTTAAGTTGAACCAGGAAATTGTTACCCCAGCGGATTTCGATCCCGATAAACTCAACAATCCATCACAGATTAACATGTTTGCCACCAAATTTGAAGTGCAACAGCCACTCATCAATGTGGATGGGATTTTTCAGCGAAAAGCGGCTAGAGCCAAATGGGAAGCTGTTAGAATGCAATTGGCGCGAAGCGGGGATTATATTTCCCTAGAAACCGAAAAAGCTTATATGCAGTTACAACTGGCGTATAAGAGTGTGGAAGTTTTAAAGACCGCTTTACAGGCGGCCGAAGAAAATCTCCGATTGGCAAACAACAGTTTTAAACAAGGGTATTTGCAACAGAGTGATGTTCTAACCGTACAGGTGCGCGTCACCGAAGTGCAGAACCAATTGCAGTACGCCAAGAGCAATGTGATAAACGCTTCGGAGTATCTTTCCGTAATGATGAACGAAGAAATAGCTGGAGTTTTAAAGCCTACCGATTCCTTGACAATTGCTTCCGAATTGGCCATTGACCGGAGTTTATCCGATTCCAGGGCCGATATTCAGGCGATGGGATTTGTGGCGGAAGCCTATAGGCAAAATTACAAGGCCGATAAAATGTCTTTCCTGCCGCGCTTAAACGCCTTTGGAAGTTACGAACTCTATGACGACCAAATTTTTCAAGGAGATGCTAACGGGTATTTATTCGGGGCAGCTTTGACTTGGGATATTTTTGAGGGTTCCAAACGTTTTGGAAAGACCCAAAAAAGCAAGGCCGAATTCAATAAAGCCAGTTTGGAATTGGAGCAATACAAGTCGGAAAGCCAGTTGGAGCTAAACAAGGCCCGGCGCATGTTCCAAGACGCCAAGAACAATTTAAAACTCACGGAACTCGCCCTTGAGCAATCGGAAGAAGCATTGCGTATCCGCACCAACAGGTTTAAGGAAGGCTTGGAAAAAACCACCGATCTGTTGATGGCCGAAACCCAATTTTCACAAAAACAGTTAGAGTATTTCACTACTGTTTTTCAACATAACTATGCTTTGGCATATCTCGAATTTTTAACTAAAAATTAAATCACATTTCTCCTGCAAGTCCGCCTGCCTACGGCAGATAAACTAGAGGAGGAGAACCAAGGAATAAGATAAAAACCAAATTCAACCTAAAAAATAAACTTATCAATATGAAACTCTTATATACAAGTCTGCTTTTTTCAGTAGTCCTCGGCTTTACCGCCTGTAGCGACTCCTCAAAAGGAAAAGATATCGACAGTACTCCTGCCGTGTCCGTAATTGTAAGTTCCGTGGCCTCGGAAAACAATACGCCATTCTTGACCGCCAGCGGGAAGATTGAAGCGGTTAACAGTGCTACGCTCAGCACCCGAATGATGGGCTTTGTGGACAAGGTGCACGTAAATGTGGGGCAAAAGGTTACAAAAGGACAATTGTTGGTCAGTATCAACAATGCTGACCTATCGGCAAAACAAGCGCAGACAAGCGCGGGTATTACGGAGGCACAAGCCGCTTTTAACAATGCCGAAAAGGATTATCAACGATTTCAGAATTTGTTTGCGGAAAAAAGCGCAAGCCAAAAGGAACTCGATGACCAACGCGCCCGATACGAAATGGCCAAAGCCAGATTGGAAGGTGCCAAACAGATGAAGAACGAGGTGCTATCGCAGTTTGCGTATGTGGATCTTCGCGCACCTTTTAATGGGGTAATTACCAATAAATTTATTGATGCGGGTGATATGGCGAACCCTGGAGTGCCATTGATTTCGGTGGAAGGCCCTGGAAGCTTTGAGGTAACCGCCTCCGTTCCTGAAAGTGAAATTTCAAAAATAAAATCAGGGAGTGATGTTATGGTTTTGGTGAAATCCCTGAATACGGAAATCCCAGGAACTGTGACTGAAGTGAGCACTTCCGCCAGAAATACCGGTGGGCAATATTTGGTTAAGGTGGTTTTGGACAAATCTGATGTCGGGATACTTTCGGGAATGTACGCTACAGTTCAATTTCCCGTAGAGAAGAAGGCCGATGCCACCGCTATTTTGATCCCTGAGAAAGCCTTGGTGCATCGAGGAGAATTGACCGGGATTTATACCGTGAGCCAGAGTAATACTGCCATCCTAAGATGGTTGCGTCTAGGGCGCAGCTTTGGGGATAGAGTAGAAGTGCTGTCGGGACTTGCCGCAGATGAAAAATATATTGTTACCGCCGATTCGAAACTTTTCAACGGTGCTAAATTAACTATTAAAGAATAGCCATGAAAGATGGAATTGCTGGCAGAATAGCCAAACTGTTTATACACTCAAAGCTCACGGTTTTGTTGATGATCGTTTTTATGGTCATTGGCGTGTACAGTTCATTTTTGATACCTCGCGAGGAAGAACCGCAGATTGATGTGGCAATGGCCGACATATTTGTAGGCTACCCAGGTGCATCTCCAACCGAAGTAGAATCAAGGGTTGTAAAACCTTTGGAGAAACTAGCTTCAAATATTCCTGGGGTTGAATATGTGTATTCAACTTCTTTTAAGGATGGAGCAATGGTGAGCGTACAGTTTTTTGTGGGTGAAGACATTGAACGTTCTTTCGTTAAACTTTACAACGAAATGAACAAGCATATGGACCTAATGCCTCCAGGGGTTACCATGCCGCTTGTAAAACCACGTGCTATTGATGATGTGCCCATGTTGGGATTGACATTGTGGAGTGAGAATTACGACGATTTCCAACTGAAGGAAATCGCCGACGTGCTGACCCAGGAAATTGAAAAAGTAAATGAAGTTTCCGTAACAAATAAAATTGGAGGTAGATCCAGACAGCTGAGAGTAGTTTTAGACAAAGATAAATTAGCCGCAAGTGGATTGGATTTTCTGGGTATTGCCGAAATGATAAAGGCCAATAACCAACAAATGAGCTCGGGCAGTTTTGATAAAAATGATACTGAATTTTTAGTAACTACGGGGAGTTTCTTGAAAAGTGCTTCTGAGGTCGAAAACTTGGTAGTGGGCGTTCAACAGAATCAGCCCATTTATTTAAAGCAAGTTGCCACTGTAACAGATGGCCCCGAAATACCGAATCAATATGTATCCTTTGGATATGGAAAAGGCAGTGATTTGGCTTCTGATTTTCAGTCGGAATACCCAGCTGTAACTATTTCCGTTGCAAAGAGAAAGGGTGCGGATGCTATGAAAATTGCAGATGTAATCCTAGCAAAGGTCGAGCATTTACGAAGCGATTTGATTCCTCAGGATGTTCACGTAGAAATTACCCGAAACTATGGTGAAACTGCTTCCCAAAAAGTATCTGAACTACTGTTGCACCTTATGGGTGCCATCTTTGCCGTTACCTTAGTGGTAATGCTGGCAATGGGCTGGCGTGGGGGCTTGGTAGTTTTCCTTTCTGTGCCCATCACTTTTGCCTTGACCTTACTGAGTTATTATCTACTCGATTATACTCTTAACAGGATTACACTTTTCGCCTTGGTATTCGTTACCGGGATTGTGGTGGACGATTCCATCATTATAGCCGAAAATATGCACCGGCATTTCAAGATGAAGCGCTTGCCATTTAAACAAGCTGCTATTTATGCCATCAATGAAGTAGGGAACCCAACTATTTTGGCAACTCTAACCGTTATTGCATCTGTATTGCCAATGGCGTTTGTTTCTGGATTGATGGGGCCATATATGTCGCCTATGCCAATTGGGGCATCTATCGCTATGATTTTGTCACTATTTGTGGCATTGACCATAACGCCTTATTTGGGTTATATCTTTTTACGTGAAAGAGAAAAACCAGCCCGCCGTGGTGGGAAGGCCAAAAAGCCTAAGGTTGAAAAGACTTTGGAAGAAACCTTGATTTATAGACTCTATTCAAAATTTGAAACGCCGCTTCTTGAAAGCAAAAAGGTTCGAACCATATTTTTGGGAATTACGGTGGTTATGTTGATAGGTTCGGTAATGATGTTTTTCACTAAATCAGTGGCCGTAAAAATGTTGCCATTCGACAATAAGAACGAAATGCAGGTGGTGATCGATATGCCGGAGGGCACGACTTTGGAGCGTACCGCTGTGGTTGCAAAGGAAATCGGACAATTTTTGGCCACACAGGACAAGGTAGTTAACTATCAAAACTATGTAGGCACTTCCGCGCCTATTACTTTTAACGGCTTGGTGCGCCACTACGACCTTCGTGGAGGCAGTAATATGGCCGATATTCAAGTGAATCTTATCGGGAAGGACTTAAGAAGCGAACAGAGCCACGATATTGCTAAGGATTTGAGACCACATATCCAAAAGATAGGGGAGAAGTTTGGAGCTAATATTAAAATAGTGGAAGTACCACCAGGACCTCCAGTGCTTTCAACCATAGTGGCTGAAATTTACGGTCCGGATTACGACCAGCAAATAGCCGTAGCTAAACAAGTTGAAAATATCCTCAACAATACTGAAGATGTAGTGGATGTGGATTGGATGGTGGAAGCCGACCAAAAGGAATATCAGTTTGTGATAGACAAGGAAAAGGCCATGCGCTATGGCGTGGCACCACAACAGATTGTTTACACTATGAATATGGCACTTTCAGACAGGCCGGTAACCCATCTTTATGACGAGAAAGCTACGGAACAGGTGGGAATCGTCCTAGCTTTGGACCAAAAGGAAAAGTCCACTCTTCAGGATATTTCTCAATTAAAGATCACTTCCAAACAAGGAAATATGGTTTCGGTGGGCGATTTGGTGGATATCCAAGAAAGTATTCACGCCAAGAGTATTTTCCGTAAAAATCAAAAAAGGGTAGTTTATGTATTGGCAGATATGGCGGGGGACCTTGAGAGTCCGGTTTATGCTATTTTGGGAATGACCGATAGGCTGAACGAGATTCAATTACCCGCTGGATATTCCTTGGACGAACTCTATTTAGGGCAGCCGGAATTTGAGGATAACTTTACAGTGAAATGGGATGGAGAGTGGCAGATAACCTTAGAAGTATTCCGCGATTTGGGAATAGCTTTCTTAGGGGTCATTATCATTATCTATATTCTGATTGTAGGCTGGTTCCAAAATTTCAAGGCACCGATAGTTATGATGGTTGCCATTCCATTATCTTTGATAGGTATTGTATTGGGACACTGGGTGCTAGGTGCGTTTTTTACCGCTACTTCCTTTATTGGAATGATTGCCCTGGCAGGTATAATGGTGCGAAATTCGGTGCTGTTGATCGACTTTATCAACCTGCGAACAGCGGATGGAGTGCCACTAAAACAAGCGGTTATTGAAGCAGGTGCGGTAAGAACTACTCCCATTCTGCTCACCGCTGGAACTGTGGTAATAGGTGCTTTTGTAATTCTTTTCGACCCGATTTTTCAGGGATTGGCAATTTCCTTGATGGGTGGGACCATTGTTTCTACATTTTTGACGCTGCTTGTAGTGCCTTTGGTGTATTATCTGATTGAACGAAAAAATTACAAATAAGTCTTGGGACTTACCACTGTTCTGGGTAAATAAAAGTGTTGGATTTGATGAAAATTAATAAAAATTATAAGCAATGGAGAAGATGAAATTACTGATAGTTACGGTTGTGAACCAATTTGAGAAAGAGGTATTACAACTTTTTAAAGAGTCGGAAATAGAGAGTTTTAGTGGCTCCGATATAGAGGGTTTCAAAAATGTATCTTCTTTTATGATGAACTCCAGCTGGTTTCCTTCGCAAAAGAGTGGGGCGGACAGCAGCATGTTTTTTTCCTTTACGGAGGATAAAAAAATTGATGCGTTCTTTTCTTTAGTGGAACGATTCAATCGAGATTTGGAGACCAACAACCCTATACATGCGGTGGTTGTACCGATAGAGCGGAGTATCTAGAAATCGAAGTTGAAATAGAAGTTGAAAAATGGGCATGGCACCTCTCTTGGAACATTGGTGAATTCGTGGTGAGTTTAGAGCCTTATATTTATTGCCCTGCAATGGGAGAGACTATATGAAACAAGTATAAATCAAGTTGTTCAACATTTAAATTTTAATATTATGATTAATAGGTATATCAGGGCTATAGCCGGAACTTTTATTTTGATCAGCCTTTTATTGGCGGTTTATGTAAATATCAACTGGCTTTGGTTCACGGCTTTTGTGGGTGCTAATTTGCTCCAATCTTCCTTAACCCGATGGTGTTTGATGGAAAAGATTCTTGCACGACTGGGCGTAAAGGAAGAAGGGGATAGCTGTTGTTCCTAGCTCATTAATTACACCCATTATTAAAAAGGCGATTATTTAAATAGTCGCCTTTTCTTTTGTTGGAAAAGATAGGAAAAACTGAAACTGTTCTTTTTTGTATTTTTTGAAAATTGGCATTTCGTCCTATGAATTGCCAAATAAATGATTTTGGTCATTTAAGAGCTTTAAAATAAAAGGTATATTTGAAAAGTATAAACCAAATCAAGAAGAATTATGACGATAAATATTCAATATGTGAAAATGCCCACTAGCGAATCCATGAACGAATATGTGGAAAAAGGGCTTCAAAAACTGGCCAACAAATACGAATGGCTTATCCGTGCCGAAGTAATCTTCAAACTCGAGAACAACGTCTATGGCAAAGGAAATATTTGTGAGATCGAGTTAAGCATGCCCGGGCCTAAAATATTTGCCGCTTCAACGGAAGCAACTTTTGAGGGAGCCGCCAAAAAGGCAATGATAGATTTGGAGACACAGTTGAAGAAAAGAAAAGCTAAAATGACAACCCATTAAAAACTAAATACTGATGAAAAAAATATTAGTTCCTGTAGATTTCTCACAACATTCCGAATATGCTTTGGAGGTTGCCGCGGCAATTGCAAGAAAACAAAATGCCGAAATTATAGCCCTCCATATGATGGGTCTAAGCGATGCGGTGGTCACTCGAAATCAATCGAGGGAGGTTTTTGAGGCTATGTATTATATGAGGTTGGCCGAAAAACAATTTGCCGACTTATTGGATAAGGATTATTTGGAGGGCATAAAGGTCACAGATACCGTACATAACTATACCGCTTTCAGTGAGATCAATGATATTGCCAAGGAAATGAAAATAGATCTCATTGTAATGGGATCCCATGGTACTACAGGCTTTAAGGAGGTTTTCGTGGGATCTAATACAGAAAAGGTCGTACGGACATCAGACATTCCCGTGTTGGTCATAAAACATAGGGCCGAGAATTTCAATCCCGAAACGGGGATTTTCGCTTGCGATTTTCTTAAAAGTGCCCGGGGACCCTACAAAAGAGCCAAGAAGATGTTCGACTTGCTCGGGATCAATATGCAAATGCTGTATATAAACTTGGCAGGCGATTTTAGAAGTACACGGGAAATAGAAAAACGGATGTTGAAGTTTTTCAAAAAGGTTAACGAACCCAATCCTCTTGAAGCCTTGAATAAAGTGGTGCATTACAACGACTATTCCGTAGAAGCGGGAATTTTCGCCTACAGTCAAGTATCCAATGCCGATATCATCGCTCTTCCTACCCAAGGAAGACAAGGATTGGCACATTTCTTCTCAGGAAGTATTGGGGAAGATGTGGTGAACCATTCCGATTTGCCGGTGATGACTTTTAAAGTATAGTTACTTTATTTCAGATTTATATAAAAACCAAAGCAGGAACTTTAATTAGGTTCCTGCTTTTTTATATCAAAGTATTTAATGCTATCTCGACCATTCCCGAAAAGCCACTTTCCCGTTCCCCGGTAGTAGTGGCTTCCCCTGTGACCAAGGAATCTGAGATAGTTAAAATAGAAAGAGCTTTTGCGTTGTATTTGGCTGTGATGGTGTAAAGGGCGGCAGCTTCCATCTCTACGCACATTACCCCATATTCTGCCCATTTCTTATATTGGTTGGGGTTGTCAGCATAAAACTGGTCGGTGGAAAGCACATTTCCCGCTTTTATGGGAATATTGTTTTTCTTGGCGTAAAGAACCGCTTTCATAAACAAGTTGAAATCTGCGGTGGACGCAAAATCCATATTTCCGAAACGGACTTTGTTGAAGTTGGAGGTTGTTGAAGCTGCCATTGCTATAACGATGTCGCGAATCTTTATCTCTTTTTGATAGGATCCTGCAGAACCAACTCGAATCAAATTTTTTACCCCGTATTCGGTTATAAGCTCATGACAGTAAATCAAGGCCGAGGGGATACCCATACCGGTGCCTTGTACCGAAATCCGCTTCCCTTGGAAATTTCCAGTATAACCCAACATACCACGTACATTGTTGTAGCAAACGGCATTCTCGAGAAAGGTTTCCGCTATCCATTTGGCGCGCAATGGATCGCCCGGGAGAAGAATTGACTCGGCTATTTCTCCTGGGGCGGCTTCAATATGTGTGCTCATCTGTATTGTTTTTAGGGGAAGTAACTATTTCCACGCCCGAGGAGGTGCCGATCCTGCTTACACCCATTTCAATATATTTTTGGGCGGTGGCCAAATCTTTTATTCCTCCGGAAACCTTTATTTTCAAAAATTCACCTACCTCATTTATCATTACCTTTACTGCGTGTTTAGTGGCACCGGTAGTGCCAAATCCTGTAGAGGTCTTGACGTAATCAGCACCTGCTTTTTGGGCAAGTTGACAGGCTATTCTTATTTCGTCGTCAGATAAATAACAAGTTTCGAGGATGACTTTCAATATTTTATTGCCAATCGTTTTTTTGATTGCTTCGATTTCGTTGCCAACCACTTCATATTTTTTGGCTTTTAAAAAACCGAGGTTTAAGACCATATCAATTTCATCCGCCCCGTCCTTGATACAGATTCTGGCTTCTTCAATTTTCGATTCGGAAGCGGAAGCTCCCAATGGGAATCCAACCACGGCAGCTACTTTAACGGCCGTGCCTCGAAGATTGTTTTTTGCCAAGGAAACATAGCATCCGTTAACACAAACCGCAAAAAACCAATATTGTTTAGCTTCTTCGCAAAGATGGATGATATCTTCCGGAGTAGCAGTGGGTTTTAAGAGGGTGTGGTCTATGAATTGGGAAACAGCCATCAGTTATTTATGGGAATTGATAATTGAGATTAGTTCATTTTTTTGAAGCACTCCACTTTGTCGCCAAAGTTGATTCCCGTTTTTGAACAAAATCATGGTGGGCACGCCTCGCACTTGAAATTGTGCGGCTAAAGCCGGGTTTTTGTCCACGTCTATTTTTATGATCTTCACGGCATCGCCCATTTCATCCTTTACTTGTTTTAGAATGGGAGCCAACATTTTACAGGGACCACACCAGTCGGCGAAAAAATCGACCAAGACGGGGGTGTCGGAGTTTATGATGTCTTTAAAACTGCTTTTCATAGTATTGATTTTTTCTTGCGAATCCGTCTAACATACCTAAGGCAGTCAGCGGTGCAAAGCGATTTCATTCTTTTGGACGCTGCTTTTTTATGTTTAAAAATCAATCAACTTAAAGAAGCAGGGGATTCTTTTTGTATTTCCGAAGTACGGGCATCAAGCTTTTCAATGGAATAGCAATGGAATAAGTACCTGTATAAGAAGGGCAAATTACGCAATCGTCAAAATAGAACTCCACTAGGTCGTCGTTGATCACAAAATTGTTTTTGGCGTCGAAGAAATCATCTTCTGAAATGGCCCAGCAATCATAATACATTTCTCCGGATTTTATTTTTGCAACCAGGAGTTCATTTAGGATTTCACGAAGTTCCTCCTCCGAGCCGTTGTTAAAAAAATCTTCATAATTCATAAAAACCGAACGTTCTAAATCGAAGTTAAGGGTTTCAAATGTATATGCCGGATACATAGCGCCGGTGTAATGATTTTCTTTATAGAACAGCAAACTGATCAGTCGATCGTTAAGATTGAAAATCTTATATTCAACCAAACGCTTTTCGTTTTGTTTTGGAATTCCCAAGGAATCGCAAAGACGTTTATCTTCTAAAATCTGTTTTTCAACCCCTTTTGGATCTAAATAATATTTGCTGATATACTCGTTGAAGTTTTCATAGGAAGGCTTAACCCGTTCATTAAGGTATGGATATTTAAAATCCATAACATACCACTCTCCCTGCTTAAAAAATGACTTGGAAATCACCAGACTTTCCAGTTCCTCTTTCTGGTCTTTTTTATCTAGAAGTTCTCGGCGTTTCAGATCCAAACTTTGTTGAAAGCGAAGATCGAGTTCTCTGTCGGAAATCTGTAAACTGTCGGTTATATGTTCGTGGCCGTTGAGCTCTTCATCGATGGGAAGTTCCTTTTTTTGATCATTTTTACAGCCTGTAAAAATGATTACCGTTAACAGAAGGAGTATTTTTTTCATGTTGCGACAATAGATTTATTGGTAAAGATACGCTTAAGCCGCTAAAAACGAAATGCCAAGGAGAGGGTCCATCCAAATTTTTAGATAGGGCAACTTTTCGATTTTAAAATTCCCCTAATCATCTAACAATCGTTTCAGCTTGGCGAGCATAATTACTTCGCTCTTGTTTTTTCCCGCGAAGGCATTGGCGATGGCGTTTGCGGTTTTCCAGATCAGTTTTTTTCTTTCGAGAGTAAAAAGATGCTCATTTTCTTTTTTGTAATCGGCAAAGCTGTCGAAGCAATCGTTGGCGTCCAATTGTTCATAATCGAACCAATCAAAAACTACTTCAATTTGATAAGCGGCATCGGTGCGGAAAGAATCCTCATAATCGTCCAAGTCCTTCCATTCTTTTGAAACCAATTCCTTTAAAGCTTCGTATTCTGCCTTTCGTACCACCTTATCTGCCGCTGCTATGGCATAAAAAAGCTCTCCCATTTTTTGGTAGAAGAGTATTTGTGGCTTGTCTATATTGCCCATATTCAAAGTTTTAAATGATTTTGATGGCGTAAAACTAAAGTGTTTTATGCGGAATTATTATGATATTAATCAGGTGAATGGAATTGTTTAAAATACTTACTTTTGGGGGATGAAGATTTTTGAGGAAAAAAAGGGAAATATTTTTAGGATTCTTTCCCAAGCTATCTCGGAGGGAATCGTTATAGTCAACGATCAACAGGAGATTGTTGCTTCCAACGAAGCGGCGGACAAAATGTTCGGTTTTGAGCCAGGCGAACTTTTGGGAGAAAATCTGAATATCTTAATCCCCAGAAAATATCATGATGAACATGTAAAACAGGCAGATATATTCTTGAAGAAAACCGATCCGCGCCAAATGGGGCATGGGCGCGATCTTCACGGGAGACGCAAGGATGGTACTTCCTTTCCCGTAGAGGCTGGCTTGAACCCATTTCATATTAAAACAAGACGATATGTAATGGCTCTGGTGACCGACATAAGCGCCCGCAAGGAACAGGAAAAGAGGATTATTGAATTGAACGCCCGTTTAGAGCAAAAAGTGGAGGAACGGACTTTGGCCCTGCAGCAGAGCATATTGGAATTGAAAGAGGAGGTAGCAAAGCGGAAGGAGGTTGAGATGAGAATTTCAGAGGCTTTGCGAAAAGAGAGAGAGCTTAATGATTTAAAAACCAAATTTCTGTCTTTAGTGTCCCACGAATTTAAGACCCCTTTGAGCGGCATACTTACTTCCGCTATCCTTGCGGGAAAATATACCACTACCGAACAACAGGAAAAGCGGGATAAGCATTTAAAGACCATTCATAATAAAGTAAAATACCTCAATAATATTCTCAATGATTTTTTATCTATAGAACGGCTGGAATCGGGGAAAGCTACTTATAAATTCGATTCTTTTCCCTTGAGCAAAGTTGTGAACGAAGTGATTTACAATTCGAACATGATGCTAAAAGATGGACAGCGGATAAGCTATCCCAACGACATAGATAATATTACCATTCACTTTGACGAAAAAATCCTGGAACTGGCACTTACCAATCTTATCAACAATTCGATAAAATACTCTCCCGAAAACACGGTTATCGATGTTGATGTATCCTTTTCCCATGACGTTCTGGTTATGAAAATCAAGGATGAAGGCATTGGAATTCCCCAAAAGGAACAAAAGTTTATATTTAACCGTTATTTTAGGGCAGAAAATGCCTTGTTGGATCAAGGGACCGGAATAGGTTTAAGCATTATTCAGGACCATTTGGAAAATCTTGGCGGTAGCATTACTTTTGAGAGTGTGGAAGGTGTGGGCAGTACCTTTGCTATTTCTATTCCTATAAAAAACAATCCTTATCTATCATGAAAAAAATCCTCTTAATTGAAGACGATGTAGCCTTACGAGAAAACACAACTGAACTTTTGGAGCTTTCAGATTACGTTGTATCCACCGCTCCCAATGGAAAGATCGGTATCCAAAAGGCAAAAGCGGAAATCCCCGACTTGATTATTTGCGACATAATGATGCCCGAGATAGATGGGTATGGGGTTTTGGAAGCCGTAGCGTCAGATCCTCTTACAAGCAATATTCCGTTTATCTTTCTTTCGGCCAAGACGGAACACAAGGAAATCCGTAAGGGAATGGACATGGGGGCGGATGATTATCTCACCAAACCTTTTGATGAACAGGAGTTGTTGAGCGCAGTAGAGAGCCGATTGGCCAAAGCGAAAATTCTTGCTCAACGGAAACAAGAAAAGACCGACAACAGGGGAGTAGAGGACGACAATCCCCAAAACCTTAACCAACTAAAAAACTTTTTTTGCGATGAGGGAGAAACCCTAAAATTCAAAAAAGGAGAAACAGTTTACCGACACGGCGACCATTCCAATAGCCTATTTCTTCTCTTGAAAGGGGTGGTAAAAACGCATACGATGGACGACAATGCCAAGGAACTCATTACCGGACTTTACAAAGCAGATGATTTTTTGGGGTTTACATCATTCGAAGACAACCTGCCTTATACCGAAACAGCAACCACAGTAGAGGAAACAGAGCTCGTTGGCATTTCAAAAACTTATGTGAAGGACATTTTAAAAAGAAGTCAGGATGTTTCGTTGGAATTGATGAATATGCTTACCGATAATCTTGCGGAAATAAAATTGCAATTGCTTAGGATGGCATACAGTTCCGTCCGGAAGAAAACCGCGAGCACCATTCTTCAGTTCGTTGAGGTAATGAATAAAAAACCTGACGCCCCGCTTCGTATTTCCAGAAGTGATTTGGCCACTACCGCCGGAATTGCCACCGAAAGTCTAATTCGAACACTTTCCGATTTCAGGAAAGATGGAATAATTGAAATTGAAGGAAGAGATATCCGGATAATGGATTTAGATGCCTTGCGTTCTATAGATTAAAAGTCTCTAAAATTCGTTCATATCTTGATTTCGGCTTAAGAAGCTGCCAAATTTCACAAACCTGATTTTTATCATTGGGTGGGAAGCAGGGTCGTGATACATTTGTCCATACAATGGATGCGATGAAAAATATTTTGATTCCCACGGATTTTTCGGATAACTCACTTAATGCCATACGATATGCGCTGGATTATTTTGCCAATATTCCAGTGAATTTTTATGTGCTACATGTCAGGGGAAACAAACAATTTCAAAAGAAGGAAGGAGATGAATTGGTTTTTGAAGAATCTGCAACTCTCTTAATCCAGGGCCCAAAAATACGATTGGATGAACAAATAAAGACTTGCAATTTACTGGCAAAAAATCCATCGCACAATTTCCATCCTCTTTTGGAGGAGGGACGTTTGGTTGAAACCATCCGTCAATATGTAGGGGAAAAGGAAATAGATTATATTGTGATGGGGACCAAGGGCGCCTCCAAGATTTCCCAGAATGAAATCGGCAGTAATACCTGTGAGGTGATTACGAAAGTGAAATGCCCCATTTTGGTAATTCCGGAACACGCAAAATTCAAAGGTATTAGAAATACAGCTTTCTTAACAGATTATAATTGTCTCTATCGCAACAAAGTAATAAGTACGTTATCTGAAACTCTGGAACTGCAAAAGTCTGCATTGCGAATTCTCCATTCAAGAACGCAAAACGCGAGTCTCACGCCTTCCCAGGTGGACAATAAAGGCTTTTTGCATTATTTTTTTAGGGAAACCAAGCACAGTTTTCACTTGATGGATAATAAAAATATGGAAGCTGGTATCCAGGATTTTGTCGATACCTGGGATATCACCCTACTCGCTATTGTGGCAAAAAACCTGAATTTCATCCAGAAATTATTATTACGACGCGCTACGGAAACCATTGACTACCATACCGAACTTCCGTTTTTGGTAATTCACGAGTAAGAGAGACTTCGACAGTTTAAGAACGCCGATTTTTTAAATGGAGTTCCTCTTTGCCAATAGGATGGTCCCCATAAAAATCCCTAAAGGTTTTGTTTGTGCTGTATTTGTCTTTCAACACTTTTAAAACCGAAAAAATCAAAAAGATATCCCCAAAGATAGCTATGAAAAACACCCATCGAAATGGGAAATCCATCGCCGCAAATAGTGCCACAGTAATCAAAATGACAGTGGTTATTACGAGATATGTAATAGCGGAACGCCTCATGTTTTTGTTTTAAATTTACGAAAAATCGAATCTAATAGCTCATAAGATTTCCTTAAAACTCCGTATTTTGATTGATAATTATCATATTTTCACAAACTTCAAATAGTTATCTTTACCTACTAAATCCATATTGATTTCACGATGCGAAAAATATTAATACCCACCGATTTCTCTGAAAATGCGATCAACGCCATTAAATACGCCACCGAACTTTTTAAGCATGGCCCTACCGAAATATATATTCTCCATGCATTTGCCGACGAGGTTTATGATGACAAGGCTCGTTTGGCGAATGCTATTTTTGAAGAGCTTAAGGCAAGTAGCGCAGAAAAATCGAAGATGGCTCTCGAAAAATTAAAGCAGGAGGTGCTGCGTTTTTCTCCAAACCCAAAACACAATATTCACTTATTGTCGGAATTTGGGCTGTTGGTAGATTCCGTAAACGACTGGGTTGAAAAGGAAAACATGGATGTGGTAGTGATGGGGACAAAAGGAAAAACTGCCGATAAAAACTTGACCTTTGGCAGCAATACTTTACAGGTAATTAAATATGTGAAATGCCCAGTGCTGGCAATCCCAGCTAATTATGACGATGTGCATCCAAAGAATATTTTGTTTTCCACAGATTTTCAGTTGCCGTACAAACCCCGGGAGTTGAAACTTCTGGCCAATATTTCTAAGTTTTTCGCTGCCAAAATACACTTTCTTTATGTGTCCAAATTTCCTGCCTTATCGCTGCGTCAAAAGGACAATAAGGCTTTTTTGGAAGCGTTTTTTCAAGAGAACCAAACCAGTTTCCATCAAGAATCCGGCAAGGAAATTACCCGGACCATCAACACCTTTATTATAGAGAACCCAATTGATATGTTGGTAATGATCAATACCCGCCATTCCTATTTGGAAAACATCTTATATCAATCAACCATCGAGAAGATTGGGCTTCACATAGATATCCCATTTTTGGTGCTTCAAAATTTACCTAGATAATTAACCTTAATATCCATTTTCGAAGAACCATACTTCGAGTTTAAGACAAATATTTATCGCAAATGAAAAAAATACTTGTTCCCACCGATTTCTCTGATAACGCCTATATAGCCTTGTGTTATGTAGCAAAGCTTTATTATGAGGAGAAAGTAGAAATAACCATACTTCATTCCTTTAGTGATGAAGTGAGCAAGCTTACCAGCCGTGTGGATATTGGCCGCTCAGATGTGATTCTAAAGCAATTGCACAAACATTCTGACGAGGACGGAAAGAAACTTTTGGAAAATCTCCGTAAAGACACCCATAATTTACCCCATGCCTATGAGGTAATTTCGACTCCTGCTCCTCTGGTAAAGACCATCAATAAATTGGTGGCCACAGAAAATATCGATCTGGTAGTAGTAGGGACCAAAGGTCGGACTGGCGCGGAAGATGTGCTGATGGGAAGTACAACCATCAGCATTACCAAATCGTTGAAAGGTTGTCCGTTGTTTATTGTTCCAGGCAAAGTGGAGTTCGTGATCCCCATGAACATTGCCTTTGCTACCGATTACAATGAGTTTTATCAAATTTCGAAACTGAAGGCAGTAACCAGATTGGTCAGGCAGCATCGCTCCGTAATCAATTTGATACACGTAGGATTAGAGAGCGAGCTCAATGAGCTGCAGCGTGAAAATTTGGATAAGTTTATAACCGACCTCTCGGAATACGATACCGAGTACCATTTTGTTCCAAAACTAAGTTCGGTGTCAAAAACGCTCCATGATTTTATCGACGAGAAAGAGATGGATATGTTGGCCTTGGTGTATCATAAACACACTTTTATCAAACAGCTGTTCCGCGAACCGGTGGTAAGCAGGGTAGGGAAACACACCCGAATTCCCACCTTGGTAATCCCTATGCAATATTAGGTTGTTGAAAAATATAGAATGAAGAAGAAGCTCGAGTACATTTTGGCTTTTTCTGAATAATTTAAAAAGGAAGTCCTGAAAACGATTCCTTCAAAGAGGTTCGAGCTTGGCTTTTCCGTGTTTGGTATTTTATTTGGGACGATTTCCGTATCTTCCTAAATATTTTGTTGCGCTTTATAAATTCATATAGACCATGAAAAAACAGATATTAATACCCACCGATTACTCTTCCAATGCCTTTAATGCCATTGTCTATGCTTTTAAGCTCTTTAAGGATGAGGATTGTGGATTTCATATTTTTCACAGTTATTTTTTAGTTCGTTCCGCCAAAAACAACTTGCTTTTTCCCGAGCCTGACCCTGCCGAGTATAAGTCGGTGGAAGAGAAATCGGCAAAAAAAATGGAACTTTTAAAGGAGAAGGTGTTTGCTTTGGGAACAAACCCCAGGCATACTGTGCATTTTGACCATAAATTTGGGACTCTTATTGATTCTCTTAAAGAAAAAGTGCTTAAGGAAAACATTGATCTAATCTGTATGGGAACCCGAGGCGACACCGATGATATCGAAGTAGCCTATGGCCGAAACTCGGTGAATGTTATGGAAAATGTTCGCGCTTGTGCCGTCTTGGCCGTGCCAGCAAATGTAGCCTATAGTCCTTTGAACGAAATTGTTTTCCCCGCCGATTTCAAAAGTCTGTACAAAGAAAAAGAGATGCAGATTTTTGTTAATATCGCCCGTATTGGAAATGCCGCTATCCGCATCTTACACATTGGAAGAGAAAAGGATTTGACCCCGAGGCAGCAAGACAACAGAGTGCTCCTGGAAGCGTTTTTTGAAGAAGTAGAGTTTTCATATCATTGGCTGGAAAGTGTGGGTGTACGGGAAGGTCTCTTTACCTTCGTGGAACGAAGAAATAGCGAAATGATAAGTTTTATCAACCGCAAACACTGGTTCTTCGGAAGTGTTTTCTCCAACCCTTTGGTTAAAAATCTTGGTATCCATTCCAAAGTGCCTTTGCTGGCCCTCCACGATTCCAGAAATTAGGTTTTCATGAAGCAAAATGATTTGAAAATTGAGATAGTAAAACATTCGGGTGAACGGGTGGTTTTTTCTATTGAAAAACTAAAGAACTCCTTAAAGCACAGTGGTGCGGAAGAAGCCTTGGTAAATGAAATTGCGGAAACCGTACAAAACGAACTTTATCAAGGAATTACTACAAAAGAAATATACAATAGAGCTTTTTCCCTTCTAAAAAAGCGAAAAGGAGTGTTGGCCTCCAGATACAAGTTGAAAAAAGCTATTTATGAATTGGGACCCACTGGTTTTCCTTTTGAGAAATTTATTGGTTCGTTACTTTTTTATTCCGGATATCAAGTGAAGACGGGACAGTTTATCCACGGTAAATGCGTTATCCATGAGGTAGATGTCGTGGCTCAAAAGAAAAATATACAGATTGTAGGCGAGTGTAAATTCCACAGCGATGAGGGAAGAAAATGCGATGTAAAAGTGCCTTTGTACATCCATTCCCGTTATCAAGATATTCTTAATTATTATGATGAAAAGTCAAAAGACGAATCTCCAAATGAGGGTTGGGTAGTAACAAACACTCGTTTTTCAGAAGACGCACTTCGCTATGGTGAATGTGTGGGTCTGTACTTATTGAGCTGGGATTATCCAAAGGGCAATGCGTTAAAAGACCGAATAGACCGTTTAGGACTATATCCGGTAACGGTTTCTACCTTGCTCAGTCAAAGGGAAAAGCAGTTTTTGATAAGCCGTGATGTGGTTTTGTGCCGGCAGTTGATAGACGATGTGTTTTATTTGGACCACCTAGGGATTTCTGAAAAGAGGAAAGAGAGAATTTTAAAGGAGATAGAATTATTATCTAACGTTCAATAGAATGAAAAAAATCAAAATACATTTTCTTGGAGCTGCCGGAACTGTAACAGGTTCCAAGTTTTTTTTAGAAACTCCCGAAGAGAATATCTTGATTGATTGCGGCCTGTTTCAAGGCTTAAAGGAACTTCGTGAAAAAAACTGGGCACCCCTGCCAATAGATATTCCAAAAATAGACGTGGTATTGCTAACCCATGGACATTTGGACCATACAGGCTATTTGCCACGCTTGGTAAAAAAAGGTTTTCGAGGAAAGATTATGGGGACGGCCCCAACTTTGGCCATTGCCAAGATTATTTTATTGGACAGTGCAAAAATCCAAGAAGAAGAGGCGGAAAAGGCCAATTTGGAAGGATATGCCTCCCACAATCCCGATGAGCCACTTTATACTGTGAAGGATGCCGAAGTTACCCTTGGCTTTTTTCAATCACAAGAAAGGGATATATGGATATCCTTATCTGATAATATAAAATACCGTTTTCGTTATAACGGTCATATCATCGGTGCCACTTATATAGAAATCGAAATTTTTGGAAAGAAATTTGTGTTTTCTGGTGATATTGGGCGAGAAAACGACCTCTTGCTTTTTCCACCGGAGAAGCCAAAATGGGCGGACTATCTTTTTATTGAAAGCACCTATGGCAATAAATTGCATTCCGAGGAGAGTGTTTCAGAAAAATTGGTGGACTTGATCAACAATACTATTCACAACAGAGGAAATTTGATAATTCCATCCTTTGCGGTCGAGCGCCTGCAAACGCTTATGTTTTTGCTCTGGAAACTTTATAACGAAAACCAGATTCCAAATATCCCGATTTTTATAGATAGCCCTATGGGCAATAACGTGCTTTCGGTGTTTAAAAACTTTCCGGACTGGCACAAATTACCATTAACGGATTTTAAGGCTATGAACAAACGAATGCATATCATTACCTCCTATAGAGACACCTGGAAAACAATAGACAATCCACAGCCAAAGGTTGTTATCGCCGGGAGCGGAATGGTAACAGGAGGAAGGGTTTTAACCTATTTGCAACAGATGATAGATAGGGAAAACACCACCATTCTCTTAGTAGGTTATCAAGCGGAAGGAACGCGTGGCAGACAATTGCTGGAGGGAGCTTATGAGCTGAAATTCTTTGGAAAGTATTATCGGGTAAAAGCCGACCTCCATCATATTGAAAGTTTATCGGCCCATGCCGATCAACAAGGACTTCTGGATTGGACCAGTAATATAAAGAACATTCCCGAAGAAACTTTCCTCATCCATGGAGAATCCACTGCCCAAGACGCATTAAGAGTAAAACTCCGAGATACTTATGGGTGGAAAATAAGCATTCCGAAGCTAAATGACACCAAAGAAATTTTCATAAAATTTAATGGCTAAAATAAGCGGTTGGCTGAGTAAAAATGAAATGATGTATATTTACTAAGGTTGAAGACAATTATAAAATATTATCACACTTTGAGAAAATTCTTGGTTGCTATAGTTTTTCTACTTTTATTAGGTGCTTGTTCGTCCAGTAAATTGGTGGATCAATATGCCAATCCCGAAACTTCAAATTTCCGAGCGAACAAAATATTAGTCATTGGTCTGACCCCTGACGGTGGCTTGCAGAAACAATTTGAATTCACTCTTGCAAAAGCGCTGACCGATCGAAATATAAATGCGGTAAGGAGTGTGGATTTTTTTGAATCTCGTGGAGGCTTTATTGAACCAACTGCTGCCGATTGGCAAAACTTGGAGTCGGAATTAATGGAGGCTGGTTTTGATGCGGTTTTGATTTCAAAGAGTTTAGGCGCACAAAGCAAGATTAGCTTGGGCCAAGCATACAGTAATCTGGCCACCACCTTTGAATCTTTTAGCGAGTATTTTTATCTTAATAGACAGAGTACCCGACCTGCACAGTCTGAAGAGTATGAAGTGTTCAGGACAGAAACTTCATTATACTGTCTTTGTCCCGGAGCAGAGCACGACTTAATATGGCGTGGCGAGATCGATATCGTCAATCCCGTAAATGCGGATAAAACCATTCAGGATTACGTAAAGACCTTAGTAAAGACCCTAAAACGCAATAAACTCCTATTCCCCTAGATCGATCTGTGCTAATCATTGACTTCTCAACGTTAAATCCTATGTGAATGGCCCTGTAACTTAAGGGAGTTTTCCTCTAAGACATGTTTTTTTAAAAATATTGCGCCAACTGACCTTGATCATTTATGAGGTAAAACATAACTTTTATCTTTGGTGTTTCCAAGTTCATTGAATTTAATTGAGTTTCAGAATGAATATTAAAAAGGACACTTTTATCCGTGATATGACAAAAATCATTTTCTGTTGCTATCTTAGGGCCTAAATTTGTACCATAAATTAATAATAACAACTATGAAACACTTAATTAAATCAATGGCCGCAATTGCAATCATCACTTTAATTGGTTGCGGTGGAAAAGAAAAAAAAGATGATGGCTCCTTTAAAATTGGCCAAGAGTCGGTAACAGAAGCTCCGGCAGAGACGACACCAGCTGAATCTACTACGAAGCCTTCGGAAACGATCGATTTGGTCAACAAGGGTGTTGGGCCCATCAAGAATGTAACCTTGGGTGAAACAATAGACCAAGCAATGGCTACAAAAGGAGCGGAGGTTTACAAAATGAACTGTACAGCTTGCCACAAGGCGGACAGAAAATTTATTGGCCCAGCTCCAAAAGGGATTTTGGAAAGACGAACTCCAGAGTGGATTATGAATATGATTCTTGATCCAGAAGGAATGGTTGAAAATGACCCGCTTGCTAAAGCTTTATTGCAAGAGTTTAACGGTTCGCCCATGGCTAATCAGAACTTGTCAGAGGATGAAGCAAGACAAATATTGGAATATTTTAGAACTCTTTAATATATAATTAAACAACCAACCTCCTTGCAGGGCACAAGCCCTGCAAGGTTTAAAACCAAGTCAAAAGATGAAAACAACCATTAAACTACTCTTTGTTTCAATTGCCTTACTTGTTTTTTCAGCTTGTAAGAATGAAACAAACTCCGAAGGGAGCGGAACCCTAGTTGAGAATTCCGTAAAAACTGATGCTCCTGAAAGACAAGGGCAAGCTTTTATTGAAGATGATGGATCAGAGCCCAATGCATTGCAAATTGCCATTGGCTCTCCAGACCACACCACATTGGTTGCCGCAGTTCAAGCTGCCCATCTGGAAAACGCCTTGGTAAACGCTGGTCCTTTAACTGTTTTCGCCCCAAACAATGCTGCTTTTGACGCCCTTCCGGCCGGTACTGTGGAAGATCTTCTCAAGCCGGAAAACCAAGAAAAATTGTCTGCCATTTTATTAAATCACGTAACCCCCGGAAATTATGGCAAGGATTTTATGAAGAAATTCAAGAGTTTGGGCCAGGCAGGTGGTGAAAATGTAAGTATAGAAGTAAAAGGTGATGATGTATATGTAGGGGGTGCCAAAATTTTGGCAAGTATTCCTGCTGTCAATGGTGTCGTTCATGTAGTGGACAAAGTAATCTTACCTGCAAACTAAATAATTAATCAACTTTAATTTAAATATATAGAACAATGAAAAAAGCAATTAATATTTTAACTGCCCTCGTTATGGTCGCCGGAATGGTGAGTTGTGGCGATAGCAGTCAACGGGTACAAAAAGGTGGCAAAGGCGGCCTTGCTACCAACGCTGCGGAACGCGTCTATGTGGCTCCCGGAGACCATGACGAATTCTATGCATTTATGTCTGGTGGATTTAGTGGACAGCTTGCTGTTTATGGTTTGCCTTCAGGTCGCTTGCTTAAAGTACTTCCCGTATTCTCTCAAAACCCTGAAAACGGATGGGGATATACAGAAGAAACCAAGCCTATGTTGAACACTTCCTTCGGTTTTGTGCCTTGGGATGACTCTCACCACCCCGATATTTCACAAACAAATGGTGTCTTGGATGGTCGTTGGGTGTTTATCAATGGTAACAACACGCCTCGAATTGCACGTATTGATTTGAAGAATTTCAAAACTGAGGAAATCCTAGAGATTCCTAACAGTGCTGGTAACCACAGTTCATCCTTTATTACTGAAAATACCGAGTATGTGGTAGCTGGAACTCGTTTCTCTGTGCCGGTTCCACAGAAAGATATGTCCATTAATGAATATAAAGGAAACTTTAAAGGAGCCTTGACTTTTATTAAAGTTGATCAAGAAACAGGAAGAATGAATATCAACTTCCAGTTGATGATGCCCGGATTTAACTATGACCTATCTCACCCTGGACGTGATAAGAGCCACGGTTGGTTCTTCTTTACCACTTATAATACTGAAGAAGCCCACACGCTTTTGGAAGTTAACGCTTCACAAAACGATAAGGATTTCATCGCTGCTGTAAACTGGAAAAAAATCGAGGAGTATGTAAAAAATGGTGGTGGAACAAAAGTTGCTGCCAACTATGCGCATAACATTTTGGATGAAAACACACATACTGCTACATCTACAATGTTGAAAGAAGTATTGACCGTTGATCCCCTGGATGTTCCTGGAGCTGTTTATTTCTTGCCAACTCCAAAATCTCCACATGGTTGTGACGTAGATCCAACAGGTGAGTACATTATTGGTAACGGAAAACTTTCTGCCGACTTAACAGTTCATAGTTTTACCAAAATGCTTGATGCTATTGAGAACAAGAAATTTGACGGAGAAGCTTATGGTATTCCAATCTTGAACTTTGAGGATATCCTAGCCGGTGTTGTTAAACAACCAGGTTTAGGACCACTCCATACAGAATTTGACGACAAAGGAAATGCCTATACTACTTTCTTTATCTCCTCTGAGGTTGTAAAGTGGAAAGTTGGAACTTGGGAAGTTCTAGACCGTCAGCCAGTGTTTTACTCTGTAGGTCACGGGATGATTCCAGGAGGAAACTCTCGTAAGCCATTTGGTAAATACTTTGTAGCCTTAAACAAGATCACGAAAGACAGATATTTACCAACGGGTCCAGAGCTTACCCAATCTGCGCAGTTATTTGATATTACAGGTGATAAAATGGAATTGTTGTTGGATTTCCCAACCATTGGAGAGCCTCACTATGCCGCTGCTATTCCAGGAGATATGGTTGCGCCAACCTCTAGAAAAATTTACAAGCTTGCGGAAAACAAGCACCCGTATGCTGCTCATTCTGACTCAGATACCAAAGTTGTCCGCCAAGGAAAAGAGGTCCATGTTTATATGAATATGATCCGAAGCCACTTTAACCCTGATAACATTGAAGGTGTAAAAGTGGGGGACAAAGTGTACTTCCACGTTACAAACCTTGAGCAGGACTTTGACGTACCTCACGGTTTTGCCGTAATTGGAGCTAACAACGCTGAAATGCTTATTGTTCCAGGAGCAACTGAAACCTTGGTTTGGGAGCCAAAACAAGTTGGAGTTTGGCCATTCTATTGTACCGACTTCTGTTCTGCACTTCACCAAGAAATGCAAGGATATATTCGCGTAAGTCCAGCAGACTCTAATATTGAGTTGTCTTGGGGCCTAGGCGAAGACTAAGATGTTTTTAGTTGTGGAAATACTCGATTAGTGATTAATAGTATTTTCAATAAAGACGGGGGTTGTTGATTTCCCCCGTCTTTTTAAAAAATGATAGATTTTGGACGTTAGACGTGAGACTTGCGTTCCAGTATCTTTATTTCTCAATTCTCTCCCGATAGCTATCGGGAGTAATACAGCTATTCTCACATCTCAAATCTTTCATAAAATGAAAAAAGCAGGAATAATAATGATCATTGGCTCCTTGCTCTTATTGGGACTTTTTAAATTCCCATTGTGGAACATCGTATTGGGCGCCCCTCAATATCCAGACCCTCTCGGAATGGATATTTATATTCAAGGAATAGAGGGTGTAGAAGAATTTGACATTCAAAATATTGACAACCTAAACCACTATATCGGTATGAAAACCATTCCCAAGGTAGAAGAAATGTGGGAATTTAAAGTATTTCCTATCGTAATTGGTGCCATGGCTGCTCTTGGTGTTATCATCGGAATCCTCGGTTTCTTTGGGAAGGTAAGTTTTAAATGGTTTCTAGGCTGGTTCTTGTTAATGTCCGTTCTCGGGCTTCTGGGAATGTACGATTTTAACCTCTGGCTTATAGACTATGGAACCAATCTTGATCCCAAGGCAATCATGAAACTCGAAAACCTGGATGGCACACCCATGACTTATAAACCACCTTTGCTCGGGTACCAAAAAATGCTGAACTTTGATGTGGATTCATGGCCGGCTACCGGGGCTTATATGATATTTGCTGGTATGATGTTGACCGTTGTGGCTTTCTTTGTAGGAAAGTCTGAATATAAAAAAATTGAACAAGTATAATTTCTAAAAGATGAGACAAATATTTTTATTGAGTGTATTGGCGCTTTTTCTGAACTCCTGCCAAGTGAAGCCGGCCAAAATAGAATATGGATCCGATGCTTGCCATTATTGCGATATGACCATAGTCGATCATCAATTTGCATCGCAATTGGTTACCTCCAAAGGCAAGGCTTATAAATATGATGCCATAGAATGTATGGTGAATTCCTTACAAGAACAATTTCCAGATGAGGAAATGGCCTATGAGTTGATCGCAGATTTTGATGAGCCCGGAAACTTAATAGATGCAAAATCGGCGAGTTATTTAGTGAGTGAAAATCTCCCTAGCCCCATGGCCGCGAATTTGTCGGGATATAAAACTAGAGACGCCGCCCAAAGTAATCAAAATGAGTTTGGGGGTAAAGTCTATAGTTGGGCAGAAATCCAATCGCATTTAAAGAAAAATTAGAATTAAGAATTGAGAAATGGCTTCTGTTAATTCATAGAAGCCATTTCTTTATTTTATATATTGCAATGTTTTTTATAGTATCCTTATAAAATCTCTTTTGATCAATATATCTATTTAAAATTTATCTTCACATTGAAAAATCTAATCCATATTTTTCTTCTTGGTTTTCTTCTTTTTTTCGTGCAATATTCTTGGTCCAAAACCATTACCGTTTGTAGCAGCTGTGAAACGAAGACTATTAAAGAGGCAATTGCAAAAGCTGAAGAAGGAGACACAATTCTGGTAAAACCAGGAATCTACAAGGAATCCAGTATAAAAGTCGATAAAGGTCTAACAATTATAGGCGAGGGGCTCCCCACTATAGACGGCGGTGATAAAGGAGAAATCGTCACAATAAGTGCGGATAATGTAACCCTGGACGGCTTTAAGATTATAAACGTCGGATCGAGTTATACTACCGATTATGCCTCCGTAAGAGTTGCAACAAGTAAAAATTTCACCATACAAAACTTGGTTTTAGAAAAGTTGTTTTTTGGAATTTATATTCAGAGATCCCATCACGGAAAAATTCTAAACAATAAAATTACCGGAGAAGCTGTCTCCGAGTTCAGTTCCGGAAATGCCATTCATCTTTGGCATAGCAATAATATAGAGATAACCGGGAATGACGTGCGTCACGTGCGTGATGGCATCTATCTAGAGTTTTCCGATGATATCATCATTCGAAGAAATATCAGCAAATACAATGTGCGCTACGGTCTCCACTTTATGTTCAGTAATGACGACCTATACGAATACAACACTTTTGAGGGGAATGGAGCGGGCGTGGCTGTTATGTTTTCAAAACGGATCGATATGCACCATAATGTGTTTAAAAAGAACTGGGGTACTGCCTCCTATGGCTTATTATTAAAAGAGATAAGCGATGCCAAGATAAGTAATAATGTATTCCTTGAAAATACTGTTGGTATCACAGCGGAAGTTTGTACACGCATTGACTACAATAACAATGATTTCATCAGTAATGGCTGGGCGATGAATATAAAAGGAGGATCATATACAAATTTGGTTATCAACAACAATTTCATTCACAACTCTTTTGATATTTCCTATCACGGTAGAATGAATGATAATTTGTTTGATGGTAACTATTGGAGCGCTTACACAGGTTATGACTTGGATAAAAATGGCATTGGTGATGTGCCATATCGTCCAGTAAAACTTTTTTCTTATATAGTAAATAAGGCTCCCGAATCCTTAATTCTTCTACGAAGTTTATTTATAGATATAATCGATTTCTCTGAAAAAGTGTCACCGGTATTTACCCCGGACGACTTGATAGATGAAAATCCTAAAATGAAAAGAATCGAACATGATTGAAATTAAAGATTTACATAAAAAATTCGGTAAAAATGAGGTATTAAAAGGTATTGACCTTTCGATTAAAGAAGGGGGTATCTTCTGTATTTTAGGGCCAAATGGCTCTGGAAAGACAACACTCATTAAATGTATGCTGGGAATGGTAATCCCCGATTCCGGAAAAATTACCATTAGGGGCGAGGTCATAAGAAACAATTATAAATATCGCGAAAGAATTGATTACCTGCCTCAAATAGCAAGATTTCCTGGTAATTTAACAGTGAAAGAAATCATCGCGATGATCAAGGATTTACGCTCTTCCAAAACCGAGAAGGAAAACGAATTGATCGAGTTGTTTAAATTAGAACCTTTTCTAAATAAAAGATTGGATAATCTCTCGGGAGGAACCAAGCAAAAAGTAAATTTGGTCCTGGCATTTATGTTCGATAGTCCGTTGATTATCTTAGACGAACCCACCAGTGGTTTGGATCCGATATCGCATTTGCGCTTAAAAAACTTGATTTTCTCTGAAAAGGAAAAAGGTAAAACGATTTTGGTCACTTCTCATATCCTCAGTTTTGTGGAAGATATCGCAGATGAAATTGTATTTCTACTCGAAGGAGATATATATTTTAAAGGTACTATCGATCAGTTGAAGACCCAAACGGAACAACCCGATTTTGAACACGCTATTGCCTCAATCTTATCCTCAAGTTATGCTTAAAATATTAAAATACAGTTTTTACGATTTAATGCGGAGCCGATGGAGCTACGTATATTTTCTGTTCTACTTATTGCTAGGAGTTGTCCTCTTGTTTTTAAACAATGATTTGTCCAAGGCGGTAATAACTCTGATGAACGTTATCATTATTTTGGTGCCCTTGATCGGGACTATTTTCGGGATTATGTATCATTATGACTCCCGAGAGTTTACTGAAATTTTATTGTCACAACCCATCAAACGAAG
Source organism: Aequorivita sp. (assembly GCA_049646885.1). Taxonomy (GTDB): domain Bacteria; phylum Bacteroidota; class Bacteroidia; order Flavobacteriales; family Flavobacteriaceae; genus Aequorivita. The sequence goes on from JBARWQ010000038.1 coordinate 102,011, forward strand.
CTCTATATTTTTAGGACAATATTTTGGGGTGGCTACTTCACTCTCTATGAGTTTGGTCATTGGCCTGGGGCTGCCATTTGTGTTTTACGGTCTTTTCAACAGTAGCGCTATCTGGGATTTCTCCCTGCTGCTGGTAACAGGTGCTTTTCTAACATTTATTTTTACGGCTTTGGCATTTATGATTGGACTTTCAAATGAAAACAAGATCAAGGGGTTTGGATATGCTATTCTGTTGTGGTTGTTTATGGCAGTGATCTATGATGGATTCTTTTTGATGTCCATCCTCTATTTTTCCGATTACCCACTCGATAACTTTTCCTTGATCGCTATTTTGATGAATCCAATAGATTTGTCGCGGGTGCTCATCCTTTTAAAACTCGATATTTCCGCATTATTAGGTTATACCGGCGCCGTATTCCAAAGGTTTTTTGGAACTAGTTTTGGTACAATACTTTCGGGGATTCTATTGATGTTATGGGTGATAATCCCTACTTTCTTTATCTGGAGAATTGCAAAGCGGAAGGATTTTTAATAAAACTGAAATTGAAAATTAAGGGTTATTGTTTTATAGAAGAGAAAAAAATATAGTTCTCTTGATATTAATTGAAGTTAACAAACGCTCCAAAGCTTAATACCCCGCGATACCCAAAACCCAATTCAGCAAATCCTCCCCATTGTTTTCCATAGCTGATGCCGATGGGAGTGATTTAAAAGTTGAAGAATATGTCGTCGCCAGCTATCTCCGTGTTTTGCTTAAGCTTTGTTTGTTTTGCCGTTCCAAATGTTGCCCCCGCACCTAAAAGAACATAGAGGTTTAATTTCTCCTTTTTTAAAAACGAATAACTCGTTTCGGCCTCAAGCGTATAATACGAATTGGTTTGTTCCCCCAGTTTTTCCTCTTTGTGGATAATATCAAACTCCGAATAATTATAGGAGAAGGCACCGCCGAAGTGCCATTTTTCTTTTGGGGTATAAGCATAAGCCACACGAAATTCGCCTATATTTTTCGTTTTATCGTGGTAAGAAGAATCAAAGAAAACAGAGGAAAAAACAGATCCAAAACTCAAAAAACCGTCAAGAATTTGGTTGGTACTACCAATTCCCATTCCTGCGGAAACTTGATGTTCTTGAGAATAGGAATTGGAGCATAGCAATAAAACTGCCGCCATAAATAGTATTTTTTTCATCATATCTTCTAAATTTTAGAGCGTAAACATAGACTCTTTTTTTATTTATTAAATTTTTTCTATTTAGAAGGGTTCTTAGAAAATGACCTAACCTGCTATTCCACGTTCCTTCCTGTAGCGGTGCTTCCTTTCGTATTTATAATGTCTAGGTTTATGAATGGAAAACAAATAAAGCTCTCAAAACCCGAGACGGCTATTTTGTTTTAATGACGTTTTTGTTCAATCCTTTTTTGATTTCTTAAAAAGAAAACCTAGGGGCAAGACTAAAAAAATAAACAAATACCAGCCTGTTACCAGCCCTATAATTGTTATTATAGCCGCAGCAATACTTATATATAAAAGTGTTTGATTTTTCATTCTTAATTGGAGTCAACTATAACAACTAGATAGTCTTTCCCATTAATTTCCGAAGTTTTTACACCTTATCATCGCCATAGACCAATTCAATAAACTCCATCTTGGGAATATCTCCAAAATATTCCTTGATTTCTATGTCGTTTAATAATTGTGTGATATTTTCCTTTTCATAACGTGCTCCTTTTAAAAGTGTCTCAAGATTTTCTACTGGTTCCTTTCCAAAGAAATCTCCAAATATTTTGAAATCGACTATATGACCTTTTTCAACAAATATCCTTAAATCTATTTCCCCAACGGGAAAACGCTTGCTTCGTTGAATATTAAATTTTGGCGAACGTCCGAAGTTCCAGTCCCAGGTATCATATTTCTCCGCTTTCAATTGGTGAACACCTTCCCATTCTTCTGGAGTGAGATGGTAGGCTTCAAAAACCTCACTTTCTTCATATAAACCTTCCAAAAGAAGCTTTCTGAAATCCTCGATTTTTAAATTCTTCTGTAAAAATTCAGAAATATTGGCCACACGGCTACGCACGGATTTATGGCCTTTGGATTCAATTTTGCTCATTTTTACATTTAAAGCGTTTACTACTTCGCCTAAATCAGTATTAAACAATAGTGTGCCATGGCTGACCATTCTTTTGCCAGTAGAAAATTGTGCAGTACCAGAAATCTTTTTTTCATCGACAAGAATATCATTTCGACCCTTTAATTCCGCATCCAGCCCTAAGCTTTGTAAAACCTTTACCACCGGAGCAGTAAATTTCTTGAAGTTGTTTAAACTCTTTACGTCGTGGTTGGTAATAAAACTGAAATTGAGGTTTCCAAAATCGTGATATACCGCACCGCCGCCAGATACTCTTCGCACAACGTGAATATTCTTTTCCTCTACATAACCGTGGTTTATTTCTTCCAAGGTGTTTTGATTGCGTCCTATTATTATAGAGGGTTCGTTAATGTAGAATAATAAATAATCGGATTCCGCACTAAAATTTCGCAATGCATATTCTTCCAAAGCTAAGTTGAGACGCGGATCGGTATGGCCTTCGTTTTCTATAAAAATCATTTCGACATTCTTTTTCACAAAGATAATTAATTGTTGCGGGTGATTGTCGCTTTATGGAATCCTAATACTGAATTCTAATCCAGAATTTCACCAATTTACTTCTATCTTTGCCAGATGAGCATAATGGTGCAAATAGCGGTACTGCCGCGCCAACAGGAAGACCTTGATTATATTTTGGAGCTCGCTCTTGAGAAGCAAAAACTTCGTAGAGAAAACATAGGGGAGTGGAGAATTCGCAAACGATCTATCGATGCGAGAAGAAGGCCTATCAAAATAAGTCTTCAAATCGAGATGTGGCCAAAGGGAGAAAAGCGGGAAGTGATCCCCCCGTTCATCCCACAAAATGTTGGGAATTCAAAAAAAATAGCCATCATCGGGGCAGGTCCCGCGGGATTATATGCAGCCCTGAGAGCGGTGGAGGCTGGCTTAAGACCCATTGTTTTTGAACGTGGAAAAGACGTGCGCGAGAGGAGAAGGGATCTAGCAGCCATCAATAAAGATCATATTGTAAATCCTGAAAGCAATTATTGTTTTGGAGAAGGTGGCGCGGGTACTTATTCAGACGGTAAGCTTTATACCCGAAGTAAAAAACGAGGCAATATTCTTAAAGCCATGGAATGGTTTGTCCATTTTGGGGCAGATGAAGACATTCTTGTAGATGCGCATCCACATATTGGCACCAATAAATTGCCAAAGATAATTACTGCTATGCGCGAAGCGATTATCGAAAATGGGGGAGAGGTGCATTTCAATTCCAAAATGACAGATATAAGGATAAAGGATGCCACAATTGAAGCCATTCAAATAAATGAAGGAGAATGGTTGGAGTTTGATAATGTAATTTTGGCAACAGGTCATTCCGCTAGGGACATTTATTATTTACTTCACCGTAAAAACATACGCTTAGAAGCTAGAGGTTTTGCTTTGGGCGTGCGGGTAGAGCATCCACAGGAACTTATAAATCATATCCAATATCACGGCGAAGATGATAATCCATATTTACCACCCGCGAGTTACACTTTGGTGGAACAAGTGGATGGTTTTGGCGTTTACTCCTTCTGTATGTGTCCTGGGGGAATAATTGCGCCTTGTGCCACTGAACAGAACGAGGTGGTCACCAATGGATGGAGCCCGAGCAAGCGAAATAATCCATACGCAAACTCCGGAATAGTTGTAACTGTGGCGCCTTCAGATTTGCCGAATTACAAAGAGGATGATCCTTTTGTCTGTTTGGATTATCAAAAGGATGTTGAAAAACGCTGTTGGGAAGCAGGAGGAAAAACCCAGAAAGTTCCCGCCCAACGTATGATAGATTTTGTGGAAGGAAAGATTTCAACCGATTTTCCCAAGACATCCTATCAACCCGGAATTGTTGCAGCAGATTTGAATGAGGTCTTGCCCCCATTGCTTTCCGAAAAATTAAAAAAGGCATTTGTACTTTTTGGTAAAAAAATGAAGGGATATTACACAAACGAAGCTGTACTGCACGCGCCCGAAAGCAGAACTTCTTCTCCAATTAGTGTTCCTCGTGATCCTTTAACTTTTGAACATATTGAGATTAGGGGTTTATATCCCTGTGGGGAAGGCGCCGGCTATGCAGGAGGAATTATTTCTGCAGCTATTGATGGGATTAATTGCGTGGATGCGATAGTGAGAAAAGAAGGGTTGAAAGATTTATCAAATTGAAAATTCGGCAAAAAACGGTCAAGAGAAATCTATCTCCAAAAATTCAGGGAATCGCCAACAAAAATAGGCTGCCAAAATTGACAGCCTATTCTTAATATATGGTTGGTGAGAAAATTATTTAATTTCCAATAACTCCAATTCAAAGGTTAGATCGTGACCGGCTAGGGGATGATTGGCATCCACAATAATAAATCCTTCCTTTACATCTGCTATTCGCAATTGCTGCTCACTACCATCAGGGTTTTGGGACATAAGGCCCATTCCTACCTCAGGCTTTATCTCTGGCGGGAGATTTTCATTTGGAATTTTTTGAAAGAGTGATTTTTCAACTTCACCATAAGCTTCTTCCTTTGGAATAGTAATGGTCTTTTTCTCGTTCACCTTCATGTTGACTAAGCCCTTCTCAAAGCCAGGTATCAATTGGCCTTCTCCCAACTTGACTTCCAATGGCTCTCGTTGAAGAGAACTGTCAAAAACTTGGCCGTCACCCAATTTTCCTGTGTAGTGAAGTTTTACGGTTTCATTTCCTGTTACTTGATTCATAAGATTTGATTTTTTCAATTATTAATCCATTAGAGGTAAAACTATTAGTTTGAAGTACCAATTCCACAGAATTTGGTAATTAATTCTAATATTTATAAAAACAATAAGGAATTAATAGCCATACAATACACGGATTCTGTTTTTTTATTTATATGCTTATCCGTTAAGAAACCTAAAATAGACTTAGGATCTGCCGGCCAGACAGGTCCTATGTCATATTAGAACGTTAGGTGGTTTTACGGACAATCATTTTTATTTATTACTTGATCTATCAATTATTTCCTTTTGGCAATCGTCAATATTCTCTTTTAAAATAGCAATATTCGGATGCTCAGCCGGTAGGAATTTTTGCAGAATTGCTAGTGCCTTTTCGTAATACGTCATAGCTTTATCGCATTCACCATTATTATTGTATGACCAACCAAGATTATTATATGTTATGGCGATATTGAGGCTGCCTTCTTCATTAAATTTTTTATTAATGCTCAAAGCCTTTTCATAATACTCGAGGCCTCTACTATATTCTTCTTTACAGTTGTAGGCCAAGCCCAAGTTATTATATATAGCGGCCATTTTTGGATGCTCCTCTCCATGGAATCTTTTTTCCATAGCTAAGGCTTTTTCGTAATAACTGATTGCCTTGTCATATTCCTCTTTTCCGATATATGCTAAGCCCATATTATTGTAACTACTGGCAATATTTGGATGTTCCTCTCCACGAAATTTTTTATTAATCAAGAGACTCTTGTTGTAATATTTGATGGCTTTATCCGCATCACCCTTACTATAGTATGCCCAACCTATGTTATTATATGTAGTGGCGATATTAGGATGTTCTTCGCCACGAAATTTTTTATCAATCACTAATGACTTCTGAAAATACTGGATCGCCTTATCGTATTCACCCTTGTTATTATATCCTGTCCCCATATTATTAAACATAACGGCAATATCGGGATGTTCCGACCCATGGAATTTTTCTTCGATAATAATGGCCTTTCCATAATAGTCGATTGCCTCATCATATTCGCCTTTGTTATCGTACGCCATCCCCATATTGCAGTAAATAAGTGCAACATCAGGATGTTCCTCTCCGTATAATTTTATGGCTAAGTCCAAACCCTGCTTATAATACTCGATAGCCTTGTTATATTCGCCATTGTTATAATACACTAGGCCCAAATTCCCATAATTTTTGACAATATCAGCATTTTCCTTACCAGAGATTTTCTTATTAATGGTCAAAGCTTTTTCCAAATACTCTATTGCCTCAGCGTATTCACCCTTGTCATTTTTAACTAAACCGATACTGTTATATAAATTATTAATATCGGGGTATTCCTCTCCATGTAATTTTTTAGTAATGTCTAAGGCTTTTTGGAAATACTCGATAGCCTTATCATATTCGCCTTTACTATGATGGCTGAGTCCTAATTCGTTATACGGATTTGTGAGGTTGTTTGCATCCAATTCCTCCTTGTTGGGCATACACTGCAAGGCCTTCTCAAAATGTTTAATGGCCTCGTCATAATGACCTAGAACTCGAAATATGGCTCCAGTATCCATATTAATATTAAAGTCAGTTGGATTTAATTTTGCTGCTAGATCAAAATAGTCCAAAGCTTCTTTAAAAAGAAACTGGATCTTTTTGATTTTACCCATCTCGTAATAAGTAGCTGCCGTTTCACTAATACTGTCCTTTGCACTTTCTTGCAAAAAATTTAGGGCATCCTCATAATTATTTTCTTTGATTGCGAGAAATGCTTTTTCTTTAATATCTTTTTTGGCTATCTGGGCTGCAAACCTTGCTTCTAACTCCTGTTTTTCCTTTGCTTGTTGTTTCTGGATATCCTTGTTTGCATTGAGCTCTTCAAGAAGTTGATTTTTTTCTTTTTCTAAAGATTCAAGCTTGTTTTGGATTGCACTATCTGGGAATGATGATTTTTCGGTTTTTAGTTTATCAATTTCCGCCTGTTTTTCGAGCAAAATTTTCATAAGTGCTGCTACTTCATTTGGAAGCGGTTTGTTTTCGAGAATGGACGATGCTTTAAAATTTTGATCCAGGTATATATGAACATTGTCTTTTAGTAAGAGTTCAAACTCTGATTCCGTAAGGTAGTTTTTATAGACCACCGTTTCATTTAGGCTTTCCTTAAACTCTAACAACTCTGCATATTTAGTGATCTCCTCTTTAGTGGTGGGAGAAAATCCTAATTTAAAATAAACCAAGTACTTTTTTCCGAGACTATTGGCTAAGTCCCATTCCTCTTTTGTGTATTTTCCAACTTTGGAATAAAAGATAAAAACACAAAGGTCGCTTTCTTCTAAAATAGGATTGATCTTTTTTTGAACAGTTTCAAAGCCTGGATAATTACCAGGTACTAAGTCATATTCCCACTTTATAGGATCAACGAAAAGGTGGGTATGGCTATCATTGACAACAGATAGATAGGTTAAACAATCTTTCCGTTCATTTATTAACTCAGCGGAGGAAGCGATAAATATTCTAACTCTGGTTACAGTCATTTTTAATTCTAAATTTTATTATTTTAGATTCCTTCGATAAGCATTTTTTATTTAGGTTTCTTTCTAAATATTTAGCTTGGCGATATAAATACTTAAAGACTAATCTCCCAATGGTCGGATTCTTCTGTTCTAAGCCTGAAATTCTAAAAGAGTAGGGGTTAATCCTAATACAAATTTATACATATAAATATCTTTCATTAAATCAAGAGTTTGGAACTGTCTCAGGATTATCACTTTTGTCCTTGCTCTAAGATCTTCTCTTTCCTGTTATCTCTTTCAGGATCATAGGTTTTGTACATATCGCCCATTTGTGATAAATACTTTTCGGGATTGATTGTACCCCTGTGGCACATCACACAGTTAACCACGTGTACTTGCTCTGGTTTTGGATCGGGGAAGAAGGGCTGAAAATATTTTTCGTTAATCTCGTTGGTCATTACTAACATCCCACGTGCAATTTCTTTCTCAATTTTGGCATCATTCGCAAAATCCAACTTAGTGGGGTCCTTTTTGCTGGGTATATGGCAATAATTGCATTTCACCCCAAGGGAAAGAGAATAGTTTTCCATCAGGCCGTTCAGACTGTCTTTCGAGATATTTTGCGGCAGCACCTTTAGGTTTTCCCACGGAGGTTGGGCAAAGTAGCCTTCGTCCACTCCAGGGGCTAACTTGAAAGCATATAGCCCAAGCACCATCATAAAAATTCCGATACCGGAAAAAAGCGCAAGTAGTTTTTTCTTCATTTTCATATTGACTTTGTTTTAAGTGAATTGCGGTATTAAATTAGAAAAAATTCCCTTTAGATTAATTATAAATTAATCTGCTTATTCCTTAAGAAACCTAAAATAAACTCAGGACCTGCCGGCCAGACAGGCGGTAAGACGTAGGATATAAGACAATAGAGTATCGAAATAGCTATTCTTTCTTGTGAAAGCTGACACAGTCATATATCTTATGTCCTTTCGTCCTATGTCATATTAGGACGTTAGGTGGTTTCTAGAAAGATTCCTGACTCACCGAATATTTTTTTTTAAGAGGTAAAAAGAACACATATTTACAATCTGAAAGTTTAACTCCTAGTTTTGCTATACTTTAATTTGTTGATGATTTTTAAAAATAAAACACAATGAGCCTTACCATTTCCATTATGACCGCAGTTTTGCTACTGACCCTTTTTTCTCCTTTTGGTGTTTATTATGGCATAAAACAAGCGAAGAAAAAAGATTATAAAACCCATAGAAAGATTCAAAACATCATCTTTTTTATCTGTGTTCTTGGGGTTTTGGCTTTAGAAGTTTTGATTCGTTATTCAGGTGGTTCCGGAAGTTTGGCATCGAATAGTGAATACTATGGCACGAGTTTTTTTACCATTACTTTAGTTTCCCACATTTTAGTTGCTGTTCTTACTTATTTACTATGGACTGTCCTCATCATTTTATCCAATAGAAAATTCCAAAAAACCTTACCAGGGAAATTTTCAAAAACCCATAAAAGATTGGGGAAAATTATTTTCGCAGGATTAGTTTATACGGCTATTTCTGCTTTGACGGTTTATTTGATGACTCTAAATCTGGTTTAACTGCAAACACAACTTCGGCAACTAGCCAAGGAAATACCTTTAAAATCAACAACGCTTCAGTTCTTCTTGCGCTTATGTGGATCATACCAGATTCTAGAATAAAAAACTTTATTAGACTGAACTACGGAAATAAAAGAATAGTCAAACGGAAATAAGGCCGGCTAATGGAGTAAAGATATTTTTGTTTGCCATAATGTTTTGCAACGTTACTTCCCGATGCAGAAGTTGGCAAAAATATTCCCAAGCAGCTCATCATTAGACACTTGTCCGGTTATTTCCCCAAAGTGATAAAGAGCCTGCCGTATGTCTATGGCCAAAAGATCTCCACTTAGGTTGGCATCAATTCCTTCCTGAACTTTGATGATTTCCTCCAGGGCTTTTAATAGGGCGTCATAATGGCGTGAATTGGTCACTATGGTCTCATTGCTCCGTAAGGCCCCTGTATTGACGAACTCCAACAGTCGATTTTCCAACTCTTTTAAACCGATTCCTTTTTTAGCAGAAAGCGGGAGGAGGTGGTCGGTATGGGGGGTAAGGATTTCTTCTAATCGCTTAAGCGATTCTTCGGAAAGCTTATCGACCTTGTTGGCAACGATCAATAGATTTTTGAGCGGAAACCTATTTTTGATGGTTTCAATTTCAACCTGCAATTTGGACCCGTTTCCCTTAGTCTGATTATGTGCCGAAACCTGAAACTTTTCGGCATCAAATAGATAGATAACCACTTGAGCCTGTTCTATCTTTTCAAAGGTTTTTTGAATTCCCATGCCTTCGATTATATCTTCTGTGTCGCGAATACCAGCAGTGTCTATAAAGCGAAAGCTTATACCACCAATACTTATCTCGTCTTCAATAGTATCACGGGTAGTGCCAGGAATATCGCTTACAATGGCGCGTTCCTCCATCAAGAGTGCGTTCAGAAGTGTAGATTTTCCTACGTTGGGCTCGCCGACTATAGCTACTGGAATACCATTTTTTAAGACGTTTCCAGTGGCGAAAGAATCGATAAGGCGTTTTAATACATGGGTTATTCTTGAAATAAGCTTTTGAAACTCGTCTCTATTGGCGAATTCCACATCTTCCTCAGCAAAATCGAGTTCCAGTTCAATAAGAGAAGCGAAGTTCAAGAGTTCTTCCCGCAGCTTTTTTATTTCCGAAGAAAACCCGCCGCGCATTTGTTGAATTGCAAGTTGATGGCTGGCGGCGCTATCACTGGCTATCAGATCGGCTACTGCCTCTGCTTGACTCAAATCCATTTTTCCATTAAGAAATGCACGAAGCGTGAATTCTCCAGCTTGAGCCATTCTACAACCTTTCCGAAGGCATAATTGTATAATTTCTTGTTGGATGTAATTACTTCCGTGACAAGAAATTTCAACTACATCTTCGCCTGTATAGCTATTTGGGTTTTTAAAAATGGTAGCGAGTACTTCGTCGATAATTTTCTCCCCATCCTTGAAATAGCCAAGATGAACGGTATGAGTCTTTTGTTTGGAAAGTGTTTTACCCGATACTGAAGTAAATAAGGCAGAGGTTATTGAAAGTGCCTCCGGACCCGAAAGTCTTATAACGGCAATTGCGCCCGCTCCCGCCGGCGTTGCCATTGCTACTATAGTGTCTGTGTGTTGCATTGGATGCAAAGGTAAGACTTACTTTGGGAATGTTTGCTACTGTGTGCAGCGCTTATAATCCTATTTGCGGGTAACAATATTTTGAGGTTTCACTGTTGAAGGAAAAACAGGAACTTATAAGATTACAAAAAAATAAATATTAGTTAATTCAAATTTTAAGGAACTGCCTTATTTGCTATAAATGAGGCGGTTTTTTATTGGTTTTCCCACTTCAATTATTATTCTTTCACAAATTTCATCGTTTTACCGTCTTGGGTTTTGAATATATAAACCCCTGTTGCAAGAGCTTCAACGTTTATACTTTCATTTGGTTGCATTGTTCCGTCCATTATTTTTGCTCCTACTAAGTTATAAATAGAGTAGGTCAGGGTGGTTTCCAGGTTGGAGATTTGAATAACACTAAGCGCTGGATTTGGATACAATGTATTCATGGTTTTTAAACTTACTTGGTCCAATCCCAAAATGTTTTCAACTTTTGATATTTTGTTCGTCCCTTTTTCCAGAATGAAAATGGTGCTACCTGCAACTTCAATATCGAGAGGACCATTAACTCCAGTTACAAGATCTACTGCTGTGTTAGATCCGTCCGTAAGGTCTTTTATCGAAACTTTATTGCCAATATATTCGGCTATAATAAGATTGTTGCCTATAACTCGGATTCCGAGAGGTCTGTTTACGCCTGCCACAACATCTGTTGGTTGTGTGACACCGCTGGTAACATCAACTTTGGAGACTCTATTTGCCTGGCCTTGACCCATATATAAAATGTTTCCTTGTAGCGCTAATCCAGATGGATTGAAGTTAAAAGTAGAAGTTGCAACTATTATAGGAATTGGGTTTGGATCAGTCACGTCAAATTTGGCAACAATATCACTGTTGTTGTCCGAAAAATACATTGTATTTCCAGAAAGAAACAAGTTGGCTGGGGTATTTAGACCTGCAATAACAGTTTCTACAGTTGGTGTTGGATCGGTTATATTTATTTTAGAAATCCTTCCTAAATTGAATTCTGTAAAATAAAGTGTATTTCCTCCAATGGCCATACCAACGGCACCATTAAGTCCATCAACTACCAATATTGGCGTGGGCGAGCTCTGTGTAATATCAACTTTAAAGATCTCTGAGGTTGTGGAGTAATATAAATCATTTCCGTTAAGGAACAATCTAGCAGGATTGCTAATACCGGTTACAACATCAATTAATTGTGCTTGAAGAGGCACGCTGCTCAATAATAAAATGGAAATTAATAAATAAAGATTTCTCATGATTTTTTTGATTTTAAGATTACGATTTAATATTCATCGATGAAAAATTATAATTGTCATCAAAAAAAACAGATTTTTTTGGAGACTCTTTAAAATCAACAGAGAGTGTTATTCAAATATCCTCTTCTGTAAAAGAATAAAACTAAATATTCAGCTTTATTCTTTTATGAATTTTATACTGGCTTCATTATTCATTTTTAAAATATAAATACTGTTGGAAAGAGGTGATATATCGATCTGACCATTGGGCACCAACATGCCTTTTCTAATTTCAGAGAATTAGCTTAAAGGCCATATTATCTTGACGGCAAATTGTTGAGTAGGCATCAAAAAAAGAAGCCGTCTCAAAACCTGAGGCGGCTTTTTCTATTAAATTATTTGCTTAAAAGTTGATTATTTCTTATCTTTAAGTACTGATAATCAATGATATGAATACTAATTTTCAAGCTTACAAC
>JBARWQ010000039.1:0-2423 GCA_049646885.1 Aequorivita sp.
AAAAGAGCGGGGATTATCAATGTTGACGAAGTTAAAACTTCACTGTATAAAGTAACCTTACTCCGCTCTTTTGTTCTTTCTGATTAGTACTTAAAGTTAACTGATTTATTAAAAATCAAACTTAAGCCGTATAAAAATAATTGCGGCTTAGTGCTTAATCAAAGGTCGTTGCGTGTTTGTAACGTCTGATTTTCCTTCGGAAAATCCTCGCATACAAACCCGCAACTATTCTTATACATAAACGTTGTGGCCTATGTAGAAGGATTTCCAATAAAACGGAAATTAACACCGAAAAATGACGTTCATACCAATAAAAACAGAACTAAATCCAGCGGAATAAATTGCGAGCGAATTATAGAAAAAAATTTCGAAACGATTTTTATCGGAACTGATATCCGTTCAGCGGACTTGAAAAATTAGCGGATAAAAAAAAGAAAGATTTCAGTCAGGTCGGAAAAAATAAAATCATTGCGTTGGACTTTTATCAGCGGAACGCAAGCAGCGGTGGAAAAGAAAGCTTATTTGCGAAATCTGTGTTTTAATCATCGAAAACAAGTGATTTTCTTCGATGGTTCGTGAAAGATAAAAAAGGAAAACGCAAGCAGAACGCAAGCAGAGCATAAAAAACACAGGCCACAACATTAGCTATAAGCAATGCGGGATAAGTGCCGAACCGAAAAGCAGTTGTATATTTACGAAGTCGCCAAATTTTCATTTTAGCGATAAAAGAATAATAAAGTAAAAAAAATAAAATTTTGGCTTAGTGCAAATTCGAAAATTATTGCATTTTTTCCCCGCACTGCTCATAGCCGAGACGTTGGGCAATATTGATAAAGAAAAAATTGCAATCGGAAATCAGTGGAAAAGGATTCCGATTTTTTTTTTTGGGAAATGGCGTTTTAAAAGAAAAAACCAAAATGTTTCTCGGACTAAATTGCGGAACGGAAAAAAAAGAAGATTTCGGAACTTTTGCCATCGGACAGGATTTCGAGAAAAGCCATTTCTAGTCGAGGAAAGTTCGTGAAAGAAAGAACAAAATCCAGCGGACTTTTAGCGCCTGATTCGGAATTTGGTTGGAGGCAAATCAGCCATCGGAACAGATAAACGACTAAAGCCAGTTTAATTTTGCGATGGCTTTTGAAAGATTAAAAAAAGAAAAAAAAGAAGCGCAATCTGGGCGGAACAGAACGTAGGGTAAACATTGCCCAACAAGGGCTATAAGCAATGCTGGGTTTTGTGTTAAATCCAAAAGCAGTTGTATATTTACGAAGTCGCCAAAACTTTGTTTTGGTGATAAAATGAAAAATTAAGTAAAAAACAAAGTTTTGGCTTATTGCGAACTTCGAAAATGATTGTATTTTTTGGTCGCACTGCTCATAGCCAAGACGTTGGCGGTAATGCAAGAAATATAGACCTCCAACAAACATTAGTCCAACTGGACAATTTTTAGTAAATTAAACGAGTGAAAGAGAAAAACAACATAGAACTCGATTTCTTAATAGATAAGCTGACAAATTCCATTGAAAATGTAGTAACTGGTGATAGTTTTCAAACCGTTGTTTCTTTGGTTTCTAAAAACGACCTAAAAGCTGTAACGAAAAAAAACAATTGGCTTTTCGACTGGAAATTTGAGCACAGGCAACCTGAAAGAGAGGTTTACAAATTGACGATTTCGGGCAATCCAACTATAATTCAAGGACTAATGTGCTTGGAAATAAAAACAGACCACGTTTATATGCACTTGGTCGAAAATGCGCCGTTCAATAGAGGGAGTGAAAAAATGTATGCAGGTGTTCCAGGAAATCTCGTTGCCTTTGCTTGCAGACTTTCATTCCAACGTGGAAACGCAGGAAACGTATCTTTTCTATCAAAGTCACAACTGATAGAACACTACGAAAAAACGCTTGGAGCAAGACATTTTGGTGGACGTGTGATGATAATCGAAACCAAATCTGCAATAAAACTGATAGACAGATATTTTAAAAACTTGGATTTATGAAAAATAATATAAAAGAACCCGACTTCATAGGAGGACAAGGTCCATTGACAAAAGAAGAAGAAATGGAACTGCGAAAATACTTTGCCGAAAAGAAAATGAAACTATCGGAACGGAAATCAAAAAAGGCAAACTCTGCAAAAAAGAAAAAGTCCTCACCAGCTGAATGAAAGCACAACCGCCAACAATGCATAAACGCAATAGCGGGCAAGTGCTTGACCTGAAAATAGTTTTATAAATTTAAAGTCTGGTATAAATCGAAAGGTCAGTGCGCCAATCCCGCTACTGCGTTTATACGAGACGTCAGACTGCGCAATAACCTCCCTTTCTTAATAACTTTGTTGATTACCTTTTAGTCCATTGCCCAAATCACATTAAGATATTGGCTATCTTGATGTTATGGATTTTATAACAGGTTTTAACAGGG
>JBARWQ010000040.1:0-1635 GCA_049646885.1 Aequorivita sp.
AATCCCACCTATACCACACCATTGACTCCCAAAGCTAACGTTGGGCACTGACTTTTTTCATAAATTAGTGATGCTCTTTGCAAGGCCGATTTTTTAACTGTTGCCCCGCCGCGGCGGGAGCACGAGCGCAATCCTGGTTGAGATGTTTGCGATGACCCCAGTGGCGGTGCCGATCTATCGGCAACCCCGATCAGAATATTTACAAGCCAAAAGCACATCTCCTCAGAGCTATTTTAAACCCTATAACTATGGAAGAAACTATTTCAATGGAAATTGTCAATCCCCATGCTGCGGGAATAGACATTGGGAGCCGCTCACATTGGGTGGCCGTGGGCCAATCCGAACCGGATGTTCGCGAGTTTGGCGTTTTTAATCAAGATCTTTTTGCCCTAGCCGAGTGGTTGGATGAAAGGAAAATCATGACCGTTGCCATGGAAAGTACTGGTACTTATTGGCAAAATCTCTATGCAGTTCTTGTCGCTCGGGGTTTTCACGTAATCCTGTGCAATGGCAAGTTTACCAAGAACATCAAAGGAAAAAAAAGCGATGTAATGGATTGCCAGTGGATACAAAAGCTGCACACCCTGGGACTGCTCAGCGGTAGTTTCCTGCCCGATGGCCAGACCGAACAGTTGCGCACCTATTGCAGGCACAGATCCAATCTGCTCCATGCGGCAGCCTCTACCTCCAAAAAAATGCAGAAATATCTCAGACTGCTCAATTTCCGCTTGGATGTGGTAGTGAAGGATATCTGTGGCCTTACGGGACTTTTGATCATTCGTGCAATTTGCCAGGGGGAAAAGGATCCGAAAAAGCTTGCGTCACTAAGGCACGGCAACTGTCGTAGAAGTGAAGAAGAGATAGCCAGTGCTTTGCAATCAAATGGAAGAAAGGATTACCTATTCGCCCTTGGGCAGGAATTGGAGACCTATGATCACCTGCAATTAAAAATAGGACAGTGCGACAAGGAGATAGCAAAGATGCTCGAGGAGATCATCGGATCGGACGACAATAAGCGGGAGCATCACATTGATCCAAAACCCCATAAGAGGATCAACAAAAATACTCCCAAGGAAATAGACCTAAACTTAAAATCCTATCAAATGTTCGAAGGAACAGATCTATTAGCCATAGAGGGAATGAGCTACTCCACAGTCCTGGCACTAATGAGTGAGGTGGGAATCGAAGGGATCCGGAAGTTTCCAACCGCAAAACACTTTGCGAGCTGGTTGCGATTGGCGCCAAACAATAAAGTAAGCGGTGGCAAGGTGCTATCTAGCAAGGTGCCCAAGGGTAGCAACCGGTTAAAAATTGCGCTACGTAATGCCGCCAATGCCATAGGGAACTTAAAAGAATCAACCCCGTTGCGTGACTTCTTTCATCGTGTCAACTTTAGAAAAGGCCGCGTATCGGCCATTAGTGCTACAGCAAGAAAGCTTGCAGTGATTATTTGGAACATGGTTGTCAAGGGCGTGCCCTATATAAATCCAGAAGGATACCTATTCCTGGATCAAAAAAGAAAGCTGGGGTTGGTGAAGCGTATAAAGAAACAAATCGATAAATTTGGTTTGACTAATGAAGATATAGGTTTTGTAAATACCTAATAAACAATTAAATATAATACGTTAGTCAGAA
>JBARWQ010000041.1:0-21315 GCA_049646885.1 Aequorivita sp.
TGTGGTTATAATCATTTAAGATACTGATTCCCAGGTTATTAACCCGACTTTTTAATCATTATTTCATTGATTTTCAAGAGATTATATCAACAATATTTTGTTGATAACCAACCCTTGATTCGCATTAGTATTAATAAGAGAATACCTAATGTGTATTTTAATCAAATCCAAGAAAACATATTCAATCATTTATAGAAAGAAAAGCTTTTGAATAAACACTTTTATTAAACCCTATCCGAAACAATCATTTAGTAACATTAATTTAAAAGTCCAATAGGTCACTTGAGGGAATATCATAGAATACGGTTTAATGTTGATATAAAGGTTCGCAAATCGTCAACATATTTTTATAATCGTCAACATCCTGAAAATTTTAAACTAATTATTTTCTTGTGACCAATATAGCTGATTTGACTTTCGTCTCATTCATTGCTCAACAATTAACGGAATTCGGCTCGGGTCCACTTCACATATCCAGTCTTTGCAGACGTTTTCATTGTACCAAGATTTTGGTATATCTCAATTCCAGAATTGCCATAATAATTTTCAAAAAAACATATCAACTGATCCAGGTCATTTCAAAACCCCTCTAAATCAATTAGTTTAGCCTTATAATTGAAGATAAAAACGTTCTTTGATTACATAAAAACAGATTTTCCAAACATTGAAAATCTTGAAGGTATCAAAAGTATTTCACAGACCTTGAGTTTTTGGGATTGGTCTAAAGATAACGAAAGACAAAATTCCAGGGGTTAAAAAATAATTTAAATATTTTCAAACGACAGCCGAGATATTTATGTGTTTCGGTTTGCGCAAAAAATCATTAGTATCAAAAATTTATTAACTTAAAAATAACTATTATGAAACGTATTATTATTTGCCTATCGATTGCAGCCCTATCAATTACGGGGATTTATGCTCAAGACAAGAATGAATTGCAAACCAAACAACAACAAGAACAGGACCTCAGAGTCTATTTGCAAAAACAAGAGCAGGAATTGCAAGCAGCTATTCGCTCGCAAACACAAACTAACATAGCCGAAGCTGCGCAAAGAATGGAGACTCGCAAAAGAGAGGTCAAAAACGATCTGGAAGCCAGAAGAGCACAGTTAATGCATCGACCAGAGGGAATGGCTCCATATAGAGGTAAATAAGACCCTTATAATATTTAATTCAATTAGGTGCAACTATAAAAGAACCGGAAAGGATTTAATTAATAAATCAGTTTTTTGATTGTTCTTGTTAATAGAATAAGCACTGAAAAGAATGGGGATGGGCCGAGATCAGGACCAAGATAACAGTTATTGAATGTTCAATCAAAGATAACGTTCCATCCCCTTCCCATTGAATTTAAGTATCATCACCCATCTTAGCCTACAAAAGAAACGCTAAATCCTTATTTAGCTCGACTTTTTTAGCTCTATAAGAGTGATTTCTGGCCGCATTCCCGTTCTGCCGGGAAACCCAAGCCAGCCCAGTCCTCTATTAACATATAGATACTGCTCTTTCAGATTATACAATCCAGCCCAACGCTTGTATTTGTATTTAATGGGGCTCCATTGTTTTCCCATAAAATTGATCCCAGCTTGCATTCCATGGGTATGGCCGGAAAGCGTAAGTGCGATATTTGTATGTCGGGCAACTTCTGCATCCCAATGGGAGGGATCGTGCGAAAGCAAAATCTTAAATGGAATATCTTCAACTTCCTTCATTGCTTCTTTTAAATCACCATCTTGCCTAAAAGGCGGTAATCCCCAATTTTCAACGCCTACTATGGCAATATTTTGGTTGTTTTCCATTATTGGCACTGCTTCATTAAGAAGTAAGGTAAAATCAATTTCTTGGAAAAAATTCTTTATTGCTTCAAAATTTTCTCTTTTGGCTTCCGGGGAATCCCAATAGCTATAATCGCCATAATCGTGATTTCCCAAAACTGCAAATTTGCCCATTTTGGCCGATATCTTTTTTAGGACCGGATCCCACCCGTTCAATTCCCACGCAAAGTTATTTACCAGATCTCCCGTAAATAAAATAAGGTCGGCGTCCAATTCATTTATAATAGTAACCGCTCTTTCCAATATACGATATCGATAATTGAAACTTCCGAGGTGAAGATCGGATATTTGCACAATTTTTAAATCTTCAAAGGCTTCAGGTAAATCTTTAAAGGGAATAGTAATTCGATATACCTTAAATTTATAAACTGCCTTAGAAATTGCATATAAAATAACAAAAAACGGCAGGAATCCCGCGATTAAACCCACTGCAGGAACGACGAGCAAGGAATCGGTTTCGGAGAAAATATAATTTGAGAAATATAAGATACTTATAATTACCACAAATATTATTTTCGGTATAAAAGAAGAAATCGTCAGGCCGTACAAGGAGGATATCAATAGCTGTCTTTTGGCTACTGGTATAGTTTCCATTCGAATTTTCAGTATTAAAATGGCAGAAACCAAACCGAGAGTGAAAGTCCAAAACAAAACATTAATAACCATTTTCAAGATGGAAGAAACAATCAATTGGGTGATTGATTGCAACCAATAAAAAGTAAGGGCATCAACCAATACAATAGCAACACATAACAGAAAAACGGCAAAAAGTGAAAAGGATCGCATTATGTTTTTTTATAATTGGAGGTATCACTCTTTTTAAGCCTTCGTTTATCCCTTAATGCCCAATACAAACCTCTCACTCCGGCCACCCAAGTATCGTATAGAAAAATAAGTGTTATTTCTTCGGCGGTTTCTATCAGACCTAGTACAATCATAAAATAAAACAACCAGTAAACAGGTCCGAAAAACAAAAGCCACAATATAAAGACAGCCTGTGTTATTGCTGAGAGCTTTGCCAAGTAGGTATGAAAGGCCGTCGCTTTTCCATATTTATTAAAGGCAAGGAGCATTTGTATTCCGTAAGGAATAAAAACAATTAACAGCAAAGTTAGATTTTCACGCATGAAATCAGGTTCGAAGACAAACAACCCAACGATGCCAATTATAAGTGTAATCTGATCGCCAAATGAATCCAACTGCGAACCCCTGGCACTGGTGATTTTTAATTTTCTAGCCAAATAGCCATCAATTGCATCGGTTAAATAGCTTATAAGGAGAAACCAGGTGAAAAGAAGGCGAAAATCGAAAAATATCAACAATAAAAGAAAAGGAGCAACGGCGACACGATAAAACGAAAACCAGTCGGCTATATTAAAGTTTCTAAATGTCAGCATATCTTATTTTGAAGAATATCAGATCTATCTAAACATGGCGTAAACAAACTCCCTGGCAGTACCCAATTCAATAATCCACCAATTGATACCCTGCGTTCAACAAGTACAATCCCATTATAAAAAGCAATACATAAATAACCTGCACCAGCTTAACGTTTACATATTCAATCCATTTTGCGGCTTGAAAGGGAAATGTAAACAGAAATAAACCCATACCCAAAGACAACCAACCAATTAAAGTTATAACAATTGTAAAATTGGGATCCCAAATATTATGAAAAAGAATATTTAACAACCCGATAATAATTGCCATAAATGCTGCCAGAACTGAAAATTTCTGATCTTTTAGATCATCAAAGATCTGTTTGATACGGGTGGGATTATAGCTTAGAACAAAAAAGAAAATAAGCAAGTACCAGCCCCAAAACTTCGCTAAAAAAATAGATGTATCCATATTGTTTTATTTTTGTTCATCAACCCAATTTTATCTTCTAACTTTCACGCAAACAATGATTAAGATCCGATTAGAGAAAATTAAGACTTCATTAATTCTATAGAAGGGATTACCATAAAAGGTACGTTCGTGTGATATACCATTTGTTTGATAACTGGTTTAAACATGAGGTTTTCAAAAAATGAATGCTTGTTTTGAACCATGACCAAAAAATTGACCTTGTGCATTATCTGAAATTGTGCCACGGCTTCTACTAAATCTACATATTCTGCTGTATGAAAAAGATGGGCGTTATTTTTAAAAAATTCTTCAAATTGATCTTTCACCTTCTCTTGGGATGGATCCAAAGACACACCGAAGTATATATTTAAGATATTCAGTCGAGCTTTATGCTTAGCACATATTGACTTTAAAAGTTTTAGATATTTGTTCTTTATAGAAAATTTAAAGTCTGTCGGGAATAAAATCTCCTTTGGATCTTCGTAAGCAAAGTCCACAGGTACCGCAACCACTGCGCAATTTACTTTCTTAATGGTGTACATGGTATTGGTGCCCAAAAACACTTCTTTGGCTCCCGTGGCTCCTTTAGTGCCCATGACTATCAAATCAATATTGCGTTCCTTGACCACAGCTTTAATTTCATTGATCAGCAAGTTGAAGGAAGCCAATCTTTCAAAAGTGTGTTTTGGATTGCTGAATTTTTTTTTCAGTTTCTCCTCTATCTCAAGCAACCCGCTTTCCGAAATATTTCTGCTGGCTTCCTCTATCATCAGGGTAGAGTAACCGCCTGCGAATGTTGCCACATTGTAGGCAATGGGTGTAAATGTATTGAGCAGGTGAAAAGTGCAATCTTCGTTCTTAAAAAGCTGAACGGCATATTCAATCGCGTTGAAAGCGTTCAAGGAAAAATCGGTCGGAAGTAAAATGTTTTTCATTATTAGAGGATTTATAGTTAATACCATTCAAAAGCCTAAGATCGCAAACCTGATCAAGCTGTGGCTAAGGTACAATTAAACTCGTCTGTTCCGTCCTAATAGCCGTTGGAGTAAAATTATTAAAATTTATAAAACTAAAATATAATCAAAAAAGCAGTTACACAATGACCTATATCATTCAATTTAATCCATTAAGAGCTGACGATTATCATTTCAAAAGAGTATAACAACAACTATTTTTATAAAAATTTGAAATCAAAACAAATTGAGAATTAAAATCCAACATTATGAAACGATCCATATTAATTGTACTGCTGTTGACAAGTATAACCTTTGGCACAAACGCACAGGTACTCACAAAAATCGATAACGTTGCTCCCCTTCAAGAAGGTCTCGGAGGCGTGAAAAAAGGAAATTCTTGGGGATTTATTGACTCCAATGGAATACTCGTAATAGATTACAGGAAGGATATAGTTGTACCACCAAACGGAACTCCAGCTTTTAGCAGTGGGATGTGTTTGATCCAAGAGGTGAAAGATGGTATAATGTTCTACGGCTATATTAATGACAAGGGCGATAAAGTAATCCCTGCAGAATATCTGGCCGCTACACCTTTTGAAAATGGGTATGCCCGAGTTATAAAATACTACAGGGAAGATACGGGAACTACAAATGTTTTGGGAAAAAGGATAGTGAATTACAGCTATAACGAACTGGTAGTTGACACTAAAAATAAAACAATACAACACCTGCGAGGTCCCAACCATTTATTGTTCGACAGTTTGCAAATACAGCAAAACCCACCTGTTATAACCTCCATATTTATCAGTGACAATCTTATAGCTGTGCGTGAGAATGACAATACCTATACGGTTTATAAATTGGACAAATAAATCTCTGGAACTATTTTGATTTTAAATCTTTGAAAAACTGAGTTATATTCTTTGGAGGAATAAATAGATATTCTTTGAAATTGGAGTCCTTACCAATTCTTGGAGAAAGATTTTAAATGAAAAGAAAATATTGGTGCAAAGCACTCACAATTAATCCAGGTCGCTGACCCCGATCATTTTAAAGATGGCATATAACTTATAGTTTAGCAGAAGACAAATTGTTTAACCCTTAATTATTTAAATTATGTCACTAGTAAAATTTAGAAGAAGAAGCCCTTTGGGAAATCTTATTGCGTCAGATTTTTTTGATGCTGATGATTTCTTTGGAAACCGTTTATGGAACAGAGAACTCTTGGATGAGGAATTCTGGAATGGAAAATCGCGAGGACCTGCATTGAACATCAAGGAAACCGATAAGTCCTTTGAGGTTGAATTGGCAGCTCCCGGATTCTCCAAAAAGGATTTTGAGGTAACCATCTCCGATGGCTGTCTTAATATCTCGGCAGAAAAATCTGACTCGAAAGAGGAAAAGGATGAGAACTATACCCGTAAGGAATTTAGTTATAATTCTTTCGAAAAAAGCTTACAGCTTCCCGATTCTGTTAAAGATGAAGATGTAAAAGCCAAGTACAAAGACGGCATCCTCAGCTTTAATCTTGTTAAAAAAGAAGAAGCCAAAATCGAAAAGCCAAAGAAAATAGAAATTGCCTAAGGTTTAATTTTTATTAGAGCTCTCATCAAAGCTGCCCTCTTATCAAACCTTTATTAGTATAAAGGTTTGATAAGAGGGTTTTTAATAATTGATATAACATTTTCTTAACCTTATGACAGTCGTTACAGTATAAGAACCTTGCAGGTATTTTATAATTCAGCTTACTGTTTCTTTGTTCAATAAAGCTTTGACTTCCGAATTAAAAACTTGGTCGAAGTTTTCATAAAATCGACCAACAGCTCTAAAATCAGCAGGGGCTGAAAGGCAAATAATTTCATCAATAAAAGGTGAGTTTTGTAGCATTTGCAATGCACTTTGGGAAGATACGGGAATGGCTACGACAATTTTTTCAGGCTTTTCTTCGTGCAACATTTCTATGGTGGACATAATGGTATTGCCTGTAGCAACGCCGTCATCTATAACAATCAACACCTTGTTTTTTAGTTTGGGCGGTGTCTTTTCGCCATAAAAATCCTGATAGTGCTTAGCGAGCAAGGTTCTGATTTTTTTGGTTTCCGCTTCAATATAACTGGAAGATACTTCCGAAGCAGCTTCACTTAAAACCTGACTATTTAATGTTACTGCCCCAATAGCAAATTCTTTGTGAAGCGGATGTCCTATTTTTTTGGAAAGCACCACCTCCAATGGGATATTTAAATGCTTTGCCACTACATAGCCCAAAGGGACCCCACCTCTCGGTATGGCAAGTACTATGGCATCTTCATTTCTATAATGTTCTAATTTGGCGGCCAATAACTCAGCAGCTTCAATTCTATCTTTAAAAATCATTCTGTTATCCTTTTAAATATTCGTGCCTGGCTACTCCAAATCTGTTTTGGGAGCCCACGGAAAATGAATCCTCCTTCTGTCATTTATACAGGTTGCCTATTCTACTTTTAATTTCTTCCTTTGCCCATCCCTTTTTTACGCCATCCGCTCCAAACAGGATAACCGGTTTTGTCCCTTAAAAGCAAAACACTATCTCCCTTTTCAATTTCCACGGCTATAATGGCAGGGGCGTTTCGATAGCTGATCCTTGAACCTGTAACAGTAATTTCATCGCCTTTTTGAAACTGGATATCTTGATTGTCCAAATACCAGGAAGGCCCTAGATGAACAGAAATTGTTTGGGTTTTGGTTTTTACCTCTAAATGGATGCCTGTTGACATCTTTGTGTCCATTGAAATGAATTCAACGGCTTCTACCGTACCACTTATGGTTTCAATGGTGTTGGCGTTGAACAACCGTCCGTAATTTGAATTTTGGCCCCAGCCGTTATTGTCTCTTTGGGCATTAACATTTGTGCTTGCGATCAACAATCCAGTTATCAATAACAGAATTGTTTGGAATTTTAAATTTTTCATTTTGTTTGTTTTTAATTTAACAATCCATAAAATTAGGTCGAAAATCGACCGAACCAAATGATATGGATCAGTCTTTTGAAAGTTGTAATTGTGCTATTGCATCTATTGTAAAAAGTATTTCAAGGTTTTTTATAAGCTTGGAAATAGCTCCTGGAAATTTTGTTGAAAATTGATTAGTGTTTCGTTCTCAAGGCTTCTATTATGCCATCGATGCAAGAATATGTATTTTCATCTTTTTGGTTTTTATTTAGACAATGGACTTATAACGTTCAGACTTTTATTGAAAACATTTATTTGCAGCTTACTTTTCACGATTCTCTTAAGATCTCCTATAATTTGAAAACAGTTTCAGAATTTTTGTTTTTAAAAGCTATCGTTGTGTTTTTAATTATGTTCAACTCCAAATGAGAAAAATGACTCTTAATAAAAAGGAAAGCCCAAGAATAAAAGAACAAGCCTTCTAACAATATAAACCGTTTTGGAAATGTTATTTTCATCGTATCAATTGTTTTAGTTTCTTTAAATTTTCCTGCTTTCCTTTTTCCAAAACCTCTTTCCCATAAGTAGTCTTGAATCGGTGCTCCTCCAAAAACGCAATATTGTGCAGCAGCCATGTGTCGTCCGTCATAGCAATGCCACGGAACAGTTCCCATTCCTTTCGCAAGAGCATATTCCTATAAAAAAAATTGGGTGTTCCCAAGTGGAACAAATCGGCATCACAAAGTATTTCCGCATAAATGTCATGGGGGTTCTGGGGCATTTTTGTAGCATCTATGCAAGAGAGTACCCTCTCAATTTCTGTTTTAGTAAAATTCGCTTTCTCCATATATTGCGCAGCAAGCCTTTTGCTCACTTCCTCATGGCCTTCATAATTTTCCGAGAAGCCGGTATCGTGAAAGCAGGCCGCAATAGCTATAAAGATAACTTCTTTTGGTTGTATTCTTAGGGCATCAGAAATCAAAAAGACATTGTCGATTACCTCTTGCGTATGCGCAAAGTTGTGAAAAGGAAGACTCACACATTTATCGCTATGAAGTATGTTTGAACAATAGCCCGTAATGTTTTTAATCGTCATCGCTGTCATGATGGGAATCCAGTTGAATTAAATTGTTGGCATCGTTTCTAATTTCAGCATGGACTATTTCACCACCACTGGTTCCCACAAATTTGGACATAACAATACTGCTTATAGATAGGAGCAACACTGTGATAAAACCGTATTTAACGAAAGTGGATTTTTTGTAGTGAATAAACATGGTCACTAGGGAAGCTCCCCCTAAAACCAACATCATTGTATAAAAAAGCTCTGCTTGTTCTTCGTGCTTGTGGATAAGGGTCTCACTCACTCCCGGCAGATTCTCTACGATATCCTCCGCTGCTTCCCCTGTATAAAAAGCAGCAATAGCCGCTAGGGCACTAAAAATGAAAATACCCAATGCCGTTGTTTTTACTTGGGGGCTCTTTGTGCTATACCCTGTGAGTAAGACCAAAAACCCAATCAATACTCCCACAATGGGAAGATGGGTTACTACTAAATGAAAATGTACGTCGTTCATGATTATTCTATTTTAAATGTTAAATTAATTTATCTGGCAATCCTATTATAGCCGCTCCTATTTTGAATAGGCCACGACTTACTCTGTTATTAAATTAAATGCTCCTTTGGTCAAAAACTCCGTGTCTGGCTCAAAATCAGCTGCATTTAGTATTTCGGTATATCCATTGTTCGTAGCTCCAATTTTGACCAATACCCTTTTAAAATTTGTGCTATCTTCTTTCACAAGCACGAAAAAGTCATTGTCAATGTTTGCGACCGCTTCGGATGGCAATGCAGGATGTTCCGCAGTTGTGGTCAGGATTTCAGCTTCAATGTACATTCCAGGAGCAAAAAGTTTTACTTCTTCCTCATTTGCTAAATCCCCGTGAATCGCTACAGTCCTATCCTGCGCGTTTATTGTCTTGTTGACTAAATGGACTACACCCTTATATACTTTGTCCGTGTCATTTTGCAATCTCACATTGATTTGCTGACCTGTTTTGACCATGGGAAGGTCCTTTTCAAAAATCTTCAATTCTATATGAAGGTTATCTGTATTGGTAACCGTTACAGCAATATCTGAAGGATTTAGGTACATTCCTTTACTCGCATTTACCGAAGTTGCATAACCCGATAATGGCGAAGTCACACTAATTACCGACCTAATGTTTTCGCCCGTTAGCATATTCGGATTAATATTCATAAGGCTCAATCTCTTTTTAAGGGATTGGTATTGTGCCAAAGTCACGGTGTATTCCGATTCTGCTTTTAAAAAGTTCTTTTGGGAGGTCACATTATCGGCCAACAATTCTTTCTGGCGTTCATAGTCAGATTTCAAATAGCTCAATCGCCCTTTTGCTTCCAAGAAGTTTTGTTGGACCTGGACATATTCCGGGTTTTCAATTGTGAACAATACCTGTCCCTGTTTTACCGCATGCCCCGGCAATAGATTGATTTCTTTTACGTAGCCGGCAAAGTAGGCACTAACATCTGCTTGGTTCTGTGGCGGCACTGCGAATATGCCGTTGGCTTTCACAACAGTGTTAAACTCCTGCATCGATATTTTGCCCAATTCCATATCTCCGGATCTGAACTGATTTTCGGTTATGGTAACTACTTCTCGATCTGTATTCTCTATTGTGGCTTCTGTATTGGCCGCTTCTGTTTTTCCTTTTGAATTGCAGGAAGCCAGCGTTAGCACTAAAAGAATGCTCGTTAGACTTATAATATTGGTGAAATTGTTGACTATATTTTTCATCGTTAATTGATTAAATAGTTTAATTCTAAAACTGTAGCGTTATACGCGTTAAGGTTTTGTAAATAGGTGATTTGAATGTTTTTGGCACTTTCCAATAGCTGTACATACTGCAGGAAATCTATCTCTCCATTCTGAAATGATTTTGATGCGTTTGAGGTCAATTCTTTAGCGAGGGTACTCCCCGAGGTTTCATAATAATCAACGCCTTCCTGAAATTTATTTAAATCGGATAATAAGCCTTGATACCTTGATTCCAGTTGTATCTTGTAATTTTCAGATTCATCTGCTATTATCATAGTCTCTGTTTTTGCGGCATTGATTTTTGCTTTGTTCGCTCCAAACCATAAAGGAATTGATACGCCCGCTTGAAAACCATTATATCGCTTTGCATCCAATCCATTGTTGGTGCCCTGGAATACCGATATATGCAAGTCGGGAAGCAATCTTTGCCTTTCCAAAGAGAGGGAGGCTCCGCTCAATTTTTGAGCGGAATCATAGTAAAGAATCCCGGGATGGTCACTAAAATTAGGGGGTTGCAATTCCAGTCTGGGCAAACGATTCTCCTCTATAGTAACCAACGAATCCGTCTGCATCCATTGATGTAGCATCGTAAATGCCTTTGCTTCGTCTTCTTTTGTTTGTGAAAGCAAAATGGATATTTCTTTTTGCTTGGTCTCTGCCGTTAGTTTTTCCAATAAATTGGTTTCGCCCACATCATATCGCTTATTGGCAGCTCTGGAGAATTGCCCATAAAGACTGTCCAGAAAAGTGTATTGCTGCACAAGACTCTTATAATAAACCACATTGTAATAGGCTTTATAAACCTCTTTGGTCAAGATTCTTTCGTTTAATCGGTACTGTTGGGTGGACAGCTCAACTTTTTGTTTTTCCACCTTTCGTTGTGCCCCATAAATAGTTGGGAACTGTATGGATTGAGTCACCCCAAAAACATCTAATGGACGGCCGTTTTCGGCAATGTTGTTTTCGTCATAATTATAGTAAATCTGAGTTTTGTCCAAATTGAAGGCGCTTCCTACCAACTGTTTGGATTGGTCTATCCTTTTGGCAGAAGCTTTAAGTCCGTTATTGTTCTCTATGGCTATTTGTACTGCTTGTTGGGCATTAATAGGGTTTTGTTGGGCAATGCCAAAAACAGGCAAGAACAAAAGAGCAATAACTCCAAGAGCCTTAAAATTCACTTTTTTCTTGGCTTTTGGATGATGTCCTTTTCTGTCGAACATTGCATATAAAATTGGCAATACCACCAGGGTCAATGCAGTGGCAGTTATCAATCCTCCTACAACAACTGTTGCGAGTGGTCTTTGCACCTCTGCGCCTGCCGAAGTTGAAATTGCCATCGGCAAGAAGCCTAAAGCTGCCGCTGATGCTGTTAACAACACAGGACGTAACCTATTCCTTGTACCCATTAAAATTCGCTTGTTTATATTGATAACCCCGTGTGCCTTGAGTTCCTTAAATTCTTCAATCAATACAATACCGTTTAGCACGGCAATTCCAAAGAGAGCGATAAAGCCCACGCCTGCAGAAATACTAAAGGGCATATCCCGTATATAGAGCAGCATGACGCCTCCAATGGCAGATAAGGGAATGGCACTATAAATCATCAAGGCTTCCTTAATGGAATGGAATGCAAAGTAGAGTAAAACGAAAATCAGGACCAGGGCAATAGGTACGGCTATTTTTAATCTTGCCATTGCGGTGCGAAGGTTTTCAAATTGCCCTCCATAGCTTATCGAATAGCCAGTTGGTAACTTTATATCTCTTTCAATAATGGTTTGAACATCTTTTACTACCGATTCCAAATCGCGGTTACGGACGTTCACACCTACAACTATACGTCGTTTGGTATCATCGCGTGAAATTTTTGCCGGTCCCTTGGTGTACCCTATTTTGGCGAATTGACTTAATGGCATCTTCATTCCGTTGGGAAGCGCAATCGAAGCTGTTTCCAAATTTTCGATATCCTTTCTGTGGGCTTCATCATAACGAAGCACCAAATCAAATTGCTTTTCGCCTTCAAAAACCGTCCCTCCGGTCATTCCTGCAAAACCTATTGTGACGACCTTGTTTAAGTCCTCAATGTTCAACCCGTATTTTGCAATTTTTCTACGGTCATACTTCACGGACATCTGGGGCAGTCCGGCAGTTTTCTCTACAATAATATCGGCAGCGCCTTCCACATTTTGTATTGCCTTTTCTATTTCCATAGCTTTTTGGTAGAGTATGTCCAGATCCTCTCCAAAAACCTTTATGGCCAGATCGGCGCGTACTCCCGTAATCAGCTCGTTGAATCGCATTTCGATAGGCTGGGTAAACTCAAAATCAACACCGGCTATCTCCGATAGGGCTTCTTTAAATTTATCTGCCAGTTCGTCTTTTGTCTTAGCTGACACCCATTCGCCTCTTGGTCTCAGTTTGATGATAACATCACTTTCTTCCATGGACATTGGGTCCGTAGGTACTTCGGCAGCACCGATCCGACTGACAACTTGCTCTACTTCTGGAAACTTTTTCAATATTTTCTCCATTCGGGTTGTCGCTTCGATAGTTTTGCTCAATGAAGTTCCAGTCTTCAACACAGGTTGAATTACGAAATCGCCCTCGTCCAAAGTTGGTACGAATTCCCCTCCCATTCTCGTGAATAGAAATGCGGTAAACACCAATAGTCCCACTGCAATGCCCAAAACCAATTTCTTTCTGCGCAACGCCCAAGAAATGGTAGGCTGGTATTTTCTTTCCAGAAAACTGATCAGCCGGGATGAAATAGTTCTTTTCTCGGTATTTGTAGGTTTGATGAACATAGAGGCCATTACCGGGATATAAGTAAAACACAGCACCATAGCGCCAATAAGGGCAAAAGTGAATACCAACGCCATCGGACGGAACATTTTACCTTCTACATTGACCAAGGATAAAATTGGTATAAATACGATGATTATGATTATCTGCCCGAAAACGGCGGAGTTCATCATTTTAGTAGCACCATGATAGGTAATGCTATCTATTAACCCTTGTCTTTCGTTTTTGGGAAGTGCCAATATCTTAGCCCGTTGACTGGTAATTTTAAAAGCAATAAATTCAACTATAATTACTGCACCATCGATGATAATCCCGAAGTCTATCGCCCCTAAGCTCATCAAGTTGGCATCCACGCCAAAGAGGTACATCAAGGAAAGTGCAAATAGCAACGATAATGGAATGACGGAGGCTACCACCAAGCCAGAGCGCAGGTTGCCCAAGAGCAACACTACGACGAAAATCACAATTAAGCTCCCCAGTATCAGGTTTTCGGCAATTGTAAAAGTGGTTTTAGCGATAAGTTCACTTCGCTCTAGAAAGGGATTAATGGAAATGCCCGGGGGCAATGATGACTGTATTTCGGCCACGCGTTCTTTTATCGCTTCGATAACAGCATTGGAGTTGGCATCTTTGAGCATCATTACCTGCCCCAATACTTTTTCTCCTTCGCCATTCCCCGTGATCGCACCAAAACGGTTGGCGTGGCCAAAGCCTACTTTGGCAATGTCTCCAACATAGACCGGCACGTCTCCTTTATTTGTTACTACAATATCTTCAATGTCCTGTAAGGAACCCACAAGACCCTCTCCCCTTATAAAGTAGCTTTCATTCGCTTTCTCTATATAACCGCCGCCAGCAACGCTATTGTTTTTTTCCAATGCACTGAACACATCAAAGATGGAAACGTCCATGGCTCGAAGCCGTTCAGGATTAATGGCCACTTCATAGGTCTTTAGGTAGCCTCCCCAAGTATTTACTTCTACCACACCCGGAATGCCGGAAAGTTGCCGTTTTACCACCCAATCCTGAATGGTGCGCACATCGGATAATGAATACCGATCCTTGTATTTTGGATCAACATCGATTACATATTGATATATTTCGCCCAAACCTGTGGAAACGGGCCCCATAAAAGGTGTGCCGAAGCCTGCGGGTATTTTTTCTTCAGCACTTTTTATTTTCTCTGCAATAAGCTGACGGGGTAAGTAAGTGCCCATATTATCATTGAAAACAACGGTAACTACCGATAGGCCAAACTTTGATACCGAGCGGATTTCCTTTACTCCGGGCAAATTCGCCATTTCCAATTCCACGGGATAGGTCAAAAACTTTTCTACATCTTCCGTAGCTAAGTTTCTGGAGGTTGTAATGACCTGGACTTGATTGTTGGTTACATCCGGAACGGCACCAATGGGAATATTGGCCAAGGAATAAAGGCCGAAACCTACGATACCCGCTGTAAATAGAAGCACAATTAATTTGTGGTGGATGCTGTACTGAATAATACGTTCTAACATGATTTTGTTTTGATACCCCAAAAGTATTCGGAGTATCTAAGAGCCATCTAAGCGGTTTCTTAAGATTCGCTTAAGAATGTATTTGCATCCATAATCCATAAAAACAAAAGCCCCGAACAGTGTCCAGGGCCTCTGCCAATCAACCATTAAACGCCGACCATAACATCTAATGATCAATTGGTTTAGTTAAAAAGAAAGTTGCTACACGACCGACAAAATAAAGCCAGATCGCCGCTCCTACAAATTTGAATCCTTCTTCCACAACTTGTACTTGCTCGTATGTAAAAGACGTTTTATCCTCTATTAAATCGCAAAGGATTGACGAGGCAAGAAAAGAACCCGCCAGTAAAAATGCGAAACCATCAATCTTGATTATCGTTTTCAAATGACGAATAAAAATAAACCATAAGAAAATTGCATAAATAAGGTAAACTATTTTCTGATCGATGTAACGGTCGTGAATCATGAAAAAATCGTCTATTGCAAGGAAAAAAGAGAGGGAACCAATTAGAAAGAGGAGCTCCTTTTGTTTTTTATTTTTCAAAATGGTTTTAGAAAGAACAAAAAAGAAGCTCAGTGCTGTTGCGCTGATCCACAAAAACACACCAATGTTAGATAGAAATCCTAAAAAACTGGACTCGCCACTTTGCTGTGCTGGATCCCTGAGTATTTCAATAAACCCAAATCCTTGGGACTTTAATGTGAGAATGGAGACAACATAAAATAGCAAGGCAGGTATTAACACTGCTAAAAAACAAGCCAATACTTTTTTTGGAGCCAACATTTGGCCCAATAATTCCTTTATGCTGTTATCTTTTGACATAATTTTAAGTTTATTTATCTTACAATTGATACCCCAAAAGTATTCGGTGTATCTAAGAGCCATCTAAACGGTTTCTTAAGATTGGCTTAAGAATGATTTTCTCTTGGCTCACATAAAACAAAAGCCCCGAAAATTGTTCAGGGCCTTTGCCAATCAACCATTAAACACCAACCATAACATCTAATGGTCAACAGGGGGAATCTATTTTCCTTTTCACGCTAATACTGCTAATTCAAATATAAAAGTAGTATCGTATTATAAGGACTTCCTAAGGAAAGTCTTAAGATTGGATTAAAAAGGATTCTTTCGAGGCAGATTTTTAAAAATAAATCAATCCTTTATAAACTTGAAACCAAGAGCAAATATGTTGGCTTTCAAATCTGTACTCCTTTGATAATTATTGTATCTAAAATCGATGGATTTTAACCCGAGTTTCCAAACCCTGGTGGTAGTGAAAATATCTTTATAACTAACGCCAAACCCAAATTGATTGGCATTAAAAGCCGATAAATCATAATCTGAAGTATAATAGCGA
Source organism: Aequorivita sp. (assembly GCA_049646885.1). Taxonomy (GTDB): domain Bacteria; phylum Bacteroidota; class Bacteroidia; order Flavobacteriales; family Flavobacteriaceae; genus Aequorivita. Next base: position 16,081 of record JBARWQ010000041.1, read on the forward strand.
TCCGTTGAAAGTGCAACATCTTTTGGATAAAAATATTTGGAAGCCGTTTGTGAATAGTACCTATAAATAGGGTACACTGTGAATTTATCGGATATCTTAATGGGAATTTCAGTACTGACCGTAAAGGAATTAATACCCCAGTCATCAAAATAATATCTGAAATAGCCCCTAAAGATGAACATATCATTAATGGCATACGAAATTCTCCCGCCAATTGGGATCTTATACCGAGTGGATGGCAATCGTTCTACGTCATCAGCCAGTTGAAAATCTTCAACAAAAAACTGTTCCGTATCTGAAAAATACACACGCTGATGCGGAGTAGAAAGCAATCCATCCTGCAAAACAAAGTCCACGGACAGCGAAACCTGCAACTTCTTTGTAATGATCTGTGAAAAATTAAGGGAAGCCGAATAAGAATTTCGATTCAGCTGATCAAACGGGGTAAATTGTGGAGCATAAGTACCATTACCCACAATTTCGTATCCAAAATCTTGCATAAAATCAGATCTTAGTTCTATTGGATATTGCGGACTATACTTATCAAGATAAACTTGGGCACTGATCCCCAGTTCAGTGTTTTTTTCGTTCATTAAGTGAGTGTAGCCTCCACCGAACCCGAGCGAGGAATAATCAAATTCATTTGAAACGGCAAAATTGGCACTCACAATATTATTTCGGTTTTTAGAGCTATGTGAGAATGTGGGTTGAATATAACTTAACATATCACTTCTTGAAGCTCCCGATGATTCTACCCAAGGACTTGCAGGGCTGCCTCCGTCAAAGGGATCGATGTTACTCGATGATGCCGAAGTATAGGCGGAAACACCACCGTCAACCGTTAACACATTATTATCGCCTAAAGGAATACTTACAATAATCGTAGGGGTCATATCCGTAAGCTTCTCCGTGCCTTCGCCACCTGTTACCGAAGCGTGTGTGCCATCTTGATTGTAATAGCTGTAAAGTATATCTACTTCGGTATTTTCCAAAACTTTTTTAACGTATTCTTTAGGCTTATTCTCCTGTTCCTGTGACATAGCCACAAAACTTACCCCAAAAAAGAATATTATCAGGAATTGATTTCTCATTTTTTTATAGGATTTAGTTGCAGCCACATCCCCCTCCAGTCTTACCGCCATTTGCGCCGGCAGCACCTTCTCGATAGACTTGGAAATTGGTTTCAAAACGCTCTAGATTTTTAGAGGCTAAATCCATTTGTTCATCGTTCAAGTACACTTTATCGTACTCTTTTACTGCTACACATGACGATAAGGACATAATACCGACCACGCAAATAATTATTTTTTTCATTCTGTTTTATTTGAATTAAGTTGAATATTTTTTGACGTATGAATTTTGTTTTGGTCATCTACCACAATACATTCCACACCTTTGATTTGGTTGATAATATCAATCCCTGTTTCCGTTCCAGTTATAAATATTGAGGTTGCGAGAGCATCACAAAGTTCGGCGCTGTTTGCAAAAATGGTAACACTTACAAGTCCGGTTGCAGGATAGCCAGTTCTGGGATCAATAATGTGGCTGTATTTAACACCGCCAAATTCAACAAATTTTTCATAATTACCCGATGTTGCGACAGCAGCATCAACGATTGGAAACCACGAAAAGACCTTATTCTTGTTCAACGGATTGGTTATACCAACCATCCAGTCGGATCCATCAGGTTGATGTCCCCACGATGTAAGGTCGCCAGAGGCGTTGATAATTCCTCCAGCTACATCTCTCCCCTTTAGCATAGTCCTCACTTTATCGGCGGCATACCCCTTCCCTATTGCTCCAAAGCCAATTTTCATTCCTGAAAGTTTTAAGAAAACTGTTTGATTTTCATAATCCATAACAATATTTTGATACCCAATCTTGGCAACCGAATTAGTGATTTCTTCTTCTGTTGGTTTTCGGGTCATACTACCATCAAAAAGCCAAACCTTATCCAATGACGCGAATGAAATATCAAAGGCGCCATCCGTAATTTTGGAAATCTGTTTGGCTCGTTCAATAAGCTCAAAAAGTTCCCGATCGACTTTTACGGGTTTAATTCCTGCATTTTTATTAATCATTGAAGTTTGAGATTCTGCATCCCAAGAGGATATAAGCTTTTCAATTCGGGTGATTTCAGAAATTGCGTCTTCTATATATGCATTGGCAATAGTTGAATCCTTTGCCACCACGGTAATGTCAAATCTGCTTCCCATTAACTTTACGGTACGTCTCTGCGCTATCTCTTGCGACATTAAAGGAGCAATCACAAAAAAAGCAATAACAACGATAAGTAATCTCAATTTTCCAGCGTTTTTAATTCTTCAATATATTCCTTAACCGATATATTTTTATAACCCGTTTTACCAAGTACTTCGCCATCGGCATTTAAAAGCACCACCAAAGGGAAATAGCCATATTCATTATATTTTTCGGCTAAACGGGTGTTTTCCGCTATCTGTGTTTCAGAAAGTTTGTTTCCCTTTTTTCTTGGAAAATCGGCTCGCAACAAAACCCAATGGTTATTCGCGAAGGTTTGAAATTCAACGGATTGCCAAATTTCCCTATCTAGTTTAATACACGGGGCGCACCAGTCTGAACCTGAAAATACCAAGATTATATTTTGACTGTTTTGTTTTGCCTTTGCCGATGCGTCTTCCCAATTGGTTTCCCAATTCTGGGCGCAAGCAATGGAAGAAATCGTCAAAGTGAAGATAATAAGGATATTTTTCATGCTATTTAAAATTTTTCAACTTACTGATTATGCCACCATCCAATAAATAGCACCCTCCAATAAGCCTCTTATTAAGAAGGATTTTATGTTTTAAAAGCCTGGTTGTAATCCTTGGAATTATGTAATATACAAGTCCATAAAAATAAGCCGAATATTTAAATATTTTCTGAATCGATTCTTAAGATTCGCTTAAAATTTAATCGTAAAAGTAGTTCCCAGACCAAATTCACTTTCCACGTGAATTTCTGCATTTATCGCATCGGCGGCCTTTTTGGCTATGGAAAGACCTAGGCCATTTCCCGGAATGCTTCTATGGTTTAGGGCATCGGACCTAAAAAAGTGGTTGAACAAGTTGTTCAAATCCTCTTTTTTGATACCTATCCCTTCATCCTGGACCTTGCAGACAATTTTGGAATCGGTCTTGGTAATCGTAATGTGTAGCGTCTTATTCTCCTTGGAATATTTTATGGCATTGCCGATAATGTTGTCCAAGATCAAGTTTGAATAATATTGTGGAACAACGCATTCCAAAGCAGTACCCTTGTGAAAGTCTATCGCAAGATTCTTTTCTGAAATGCGCTTTTTATTTCTTGAAAGAATCTCATCTATCAGGGTGGGTAAGGAAACTAAAGATTGGTCAACTGTATTTGAGTTGGCATCTAACCTCGCCAGTAGTAAAAGTTGTTCTAATGTAGCAGTCATTCGGTCTATTTCCGTAAGACTGAATTTGATTTTATCCTCATATTCCGACCGTTCCCTTGGTTTTCGGATCAATACTTCAAGCGTGCCCTTTAATGTGGCCAAAGGGGTTCGCAGTTCATGGGAAGCATCGGAAGTAAATTGCCGCTCTCGCTCAATGGCGTTTTCAATACGCTGTAATAATTGGTTGATACCCGAGGACAATTCGTAGAGTTCGTCTTTGTTTTGGGGCAAAACCACCCTTTCATTCAAATTGTTCTTTGTAATTCTCCTTGTTGTTTCGGTTATAACCTTTACAGGTACGATGCCTTGTCCTGCTAGGTATCTCGACATAAAATACAGTCCTACCAAAAGGAATAAATAGGAAATAATCAAAACATTCCGCAGACTGAGCAATACCATCTTGGATGATTCCAATGACATTGCGGCCAGTATAAAGCCTTTAATTTTACCGTTTTCCTCAATAGGCACCTGTACTTGCCGAATGGCTATACTGTTCAATGTTTCATTAAAATGGCCACCGTAGTTTTGTTGTGGGTTGAAGGTTAGGACATCTTCCTTAAGGTTTGGCGATTTGTCCATAAATTTGCCATTCTTATTCAGGATCTGAATAAAGACTGGATTTACCTGAACTTCCCGATGTTCTCTTTCCTCCCACTCTCTTTTGTTTCTTACCTTTATGCTATCTCCTACAATTATAATTTCACCTGTATGCTTTTCAGCTTCAAAAGACAAATCGTCATCGAGATTTTGATAGACCGTTTCCTTCACTACAAAATAAACAGCAATAAACGCCACGACCATAATCACGGCAGTAGCTATCATATAATGTAAAGCAATTCTATTTCTAAAACTTAAGTTCATACTTCTTTTGCTACATAGCCCACTCCACGAACGGTTTGAATATAGTTTTCATCATCTCCCAGCTTTAATTTTCTGCGAAGGGCATTAATATATACATCGATAACCCCAGTGTTGTATTCAAAGTGGATGTCCCAAACACTTTCAATGATACGGGACCTTCGGCAGACGATACCCTTGTTGCGCATAAGGTATTCCAGAAGTGCAAATTCTTTTTGCGTAAGACTAATTTCTTCCTCAGATTTAAAGACTTGATGGGTTGCGGTGTTCAGGGTAATATTTCCAAGTTTAAAAACGGAATGTTCCCCAGATTTTGGGCGTAACTGTACCTTGATCCGTTCTAAAAGCTCTTCGAAATGAAAAGGTTTTTTTATATAATCGTTGGCGCCCGCCTGAAGTCCGAAGATGGTTTCATCAACCGTATCTTTTGCAGTTAAAAGAATGACCGGGGTATCTTTAAATTCTTTTCTGAATTGGCGACAGATTTCAATACCGCTTAACCCTGGCACCATCCAATCCAACAGCAACAAATCATATTCCCCCGAAAGGGCCAATTGAAGGCCTTTCTTGCCTTCCTCTGCAATATCCACGGCATAGGACTCCTCCTCCAACCCTTGTTTAAGGAAGTTGTATATACCGGGTTCATCTTCTACGATTAAAATTCTCATGGTGCAAAAGTTACAATTTTAAATTAAGCTATGATTTGATCAAATGGGATTCAATCAATATTCAATATTCAATGCTCGATGCTCAATATTCAATGTTCAATGTTCAATGTTCAATGTTCAATATTCAATGCTATTTAGGCATGGACAAACTGTCAGTTCATAATATAGGTTGACACGAAGTTTAGTTTATAACTTTGTAAATTTACACAAAATGAAACTAGACCGGAAAGTACGGCGTACGTTCAGTACAGCTTTTAAGAAGGAAAAGGTAGG
>JBARWQ010000042.1:0-8871 GCA_049646885.1 Aequorivita sp.
AAAGGAACAGCCACCTCCCAATAAATATATACAGGGGGTTCTTTTTTGAAAATCAACTAAAATATTGGGGTAAACCAGTAAAATGGTTAGATTTAATGTGTCTTAAATTTATTTAGGACAGGATTGAAAGTAAAACTTGAAATCACTATTAAAAAAGGAAAAATGATAGAATATTTTATAAGTTACGACCTGCGAAATAGCCGAAATTATCAAAAACTGTATGATGAGATGGATAAATTCAAAGCTGTTCAGGTCCTAGAATCTTTGTATTGCTTTAAATATAAAGACGACCAAACCACAGAGCTTCGCAATCACTTTTCAAAATTTATCGATAGTGATGACGGTATAATTATAATCAAGTCAGCGTTTTGGGCAGGAAGAAATCTGGACAATAGTCCAAATGACCTGTAGATAATATCGGGTTGTAATTCACCCCTCTAGCACACTTTTGGAAAGCGTGTCTATTTATTGTTGCATTTGTAATGCCCTTCAATGATTCTTGAAACCTCCAAAATCGCTAGCTTATGTGTTCTTCCTTTGTCGTTCGAAGCTTTTTTGTGCATCGTAGCTTTAGCGAAGATGTATAGCGAAGAAGGGCGGTTTAAAAGCACGCTGTTTCGGTTTTCCGTAATGTAGTTATGTATTTGTGTTATTTTTGAAATCCATACAAAGAAAATTTTAATACTTTGAGGTTAACTTATCCTATTGGTGGGATGAACTCAATAAAGTGGGGAGTATAACAACTTAGCGGTAATTTTACTCTGTTTCAAAAAACTAATAAACAATCTAATTAATTATGTCAACAATGTATCATTCAAACGGAAGAGTAAAATGGTCTTTAGGAACTGCGTATCATGACAATGGAAGAACAGCATACTCTTTAGGAACTGCGTATCATGAAAACGGAAGAACAGCGTATTCTTTAGGTACCGCTTATCATGCAAATGGAAGAACGGGATATTCTTTAGGTACTGCCTACCACAGTAATGGAAGAACTGCATATTCGTTAGGAACTGCTTATCATTCAAACGGAAGAACAGCATATTCTTTAGGAACCTTTTACGATGAAAATGGAAGAATGGTTCAAAATAAAAGCTTTAGTATTGGATTAGGAAGAGGTATTCAAATGCAAATTATACCAACTATAAAAATAACAGTTTACGGTAGAAAGATAAACTAAATCAAAAAACTACCGCAAACAGAGGACTGAGGTGATAAGCAACACTTTTCTTCATTAAATTTTGACATTATTATTCTAGGCTGACACTACGGTTGGAAAAATCCACTGGTAAGCCTTTTTTTGTTAGGATTTCCACTATTCTTCCACAAGCACCGAATCGACATGAGGCAATCCCGATTTTGCGATTGCGAAGCACTGCTTAATTACTAAACTAATATTTTATTATATTTGGTATTCTCCTCTGAATAAAACGCACGCTGTTATGTTTTTCCGTAATGAAGTAATATTTCATTGAGTTATATTTGGAAATAAATCTAGGTGTAATATTTGTCATATAATAAATGTGTATTGTAAAAATGGATTTTAGCGGTAATTTGAATGGTAAATGTTAGAAAAACCAGAAGAAATAAGGAAAGTTGTTTATACCACCTGTGAAATACTAAAAGCAGATGGAAAAAGTGAATTACTCGAACTTCTAAATAATTCTGAATTAAATATTGAAGAAACAGGTTATGACAATTGGAATGGCGGAATTTATTTTTTCACCGTTTATTTAAATGTTGATGTTGAAACATTTGTAAAAGTCAGAGACCGAATTGAAAAAATTGAAGCAGAACTCTTAGCTTCATTTGAGATTGGAACTCGTCACTTGGAGAGTGAATCTATTTCAAGTGTAAGAATCGTACCGAAAGCTCAACCAAAAATTGATTGGACAAAAATTTTAGGTTTAACTTCAAAAAATGATTTGCTTCATGATATAGAATTTCTGAAAAATACAATGATATCTGTTTCAACCGGAGGTCAACGAATACAGGAAATAAATGAAGAGTATAAAGCAAAATTTAATTCTGTCAATAAGGCATTACAAAGATTAGGATTTCAAAATCCAAATCAGTTTAAAGACCTGTGGGATTGGTATGGTAAATGGAGCTCTGATTTTTCGACATACCGAGAAAGACGTGCATTTATTAGAGAATTATATAATTCGCTAGTTCAAACTCTGATGGAAACTGAAGAAGCAGAGTCAATTAGTGTAACGGTAGATTTAAAAGGTTGGGAAAGACTAGAACGATCAGTTCAAGAAATTAGAAAAAGACAAAGTGAAGCTTCGAAAGAAGAGCAATTTCAAGTTATTGGATTGTTATGTAGAGAGACAATAATAACTTTAGCACAATCCGTTTTTATTGAAGAAAAGCACCCGATTTTAGATGACACTAAAGTGAGTAAAACAGATGCTAAAAGAATGTTAGAAGCATATATCGCAGTTGAATTATCAGGTTCTTCGAATAAAATATTAAGACAATATGCCCGCTCAACTTTAGATTTGGCTAACGCATTGACACATAAAAGAACTGCAACTAAAAAAGATGCTTCTTTGTGTTCAATAGCAACACTATCATTAATTAATTTTATTGGAACAATTGAAGGAAGAATATAAAGTTATAAAGAAGCAGCCGTAGCTCAGCAAGGTAGAGCGCTTGCCCATAAAGCAAGAGGTCGCAGGTTCGATCCCTGCCGGTTAATACTATTTTAGAATGGTATTAACCGGTGTGGTAGAACTAACAATTTTATGCCAGACGCTCACACACATAAACACTATGAGGCATATGTAAAAAATGTCCAAGATTTTCTAATTGCTGAAAAGGAATTAAAGAGAACAATAAATCTTGCGTTAAAAACAGGCAAAAATCAAACCGTTGAGATTCAAACTAAACTATATGCCTTGCTGTATTCTACGTTCTCAGAATCACGTTTTATGAAAGTTATTTTAACACCTTATGGATTTGAGCAATATGAAGTGGATGATATTTTAAAGCAATCTTCTATTCTTGAAAAATGGTTAAAGTGTTTAGAATTAGCTTTTAGAAAGTTCAATCAAACAAAAAAGGGTTCTGAAATTCCAAATAAAAAGTTAGAACTTTCTCGGATAATAAAAACATACGTATTAAATCCCAGTGTTTTAAGGAATAAAATTGCTCACGGTCAATTAACTGTAGCATTAAATAGCAAAAACACTTCTTTGAATGCTACTATTACGAACGAAATACAAACGTTAGATTTTGTCGAAATCAGCAAATGGTTTGTGATAAACAAGACTTTATGTGATATTTTGGAAGAATTAATTGAATCGCCAAACAAGGGTCATTTTAGAAATTATTATACTAGATTTCAGCAACTAGAATCGTATATCTTGAAAACAAAAAATTGGACAACTGAAACGAAAATGAAAACCAATAAAATGAAAAAACTGCCGCCAAAAAAGAGTCTGAATTGAAAAATGAATCTTTTTAGTTCAATTTAAAAATTTTCTCATCAGTTGGTAATCCTAATTTTGCAAACGCAAATTTGAGTCATTAATTAAATTTGGTATTCTACTCATTTGAATTTCAATATCTTACGGTTTTTCGTAATGAAATAATGCTGCATTAATTTATATTTGAAACTATAAAAGAAATGGTTGCGCTATGTGTGATATATACGCAAGAGGGCTGGAATGAAATGTTCAAATTGAGGACAATTTTGAAATATAACTCTAATTATATTTAAAGATGAAAAAAGTTGGTAGAAATGATCCTTGCCCTTGCGGAAGCGAAAAAAAATTCAAAAAATGCTGTTTAAATCTTTACGGAAAGTATTACCGTCCATCAACTTCTTCTTCAATTGCAAATAAGTCTCAATACTCAGAATATCTGAGAAAGCACGAAACCGGTCATGTATTGGATTTAGTTACGGCGTTACAACTAATCCCAGAAAATTATGGTAAAAACGTACGCATTGAATTAATTGCTGCTGAAGCTGTAAAGAGCCTATCGACTGGCAAACCAGGAGATTATAAAAGCCTCCAATCCATTATAACACGTGAATTCCCCAGTCATCACAATGAAGACCTACCCGAAGAACTGTTTACTGAAAATGTATTATTTCATGGTGGAAATTATACTGTTATGCCCGGAATAAACTCATATTCCGTAGACATTTTCAAGTATCTGACCGAGACTATTTACACGACCCAAAATAACCTCTCAAAAGAGTTTAAAGATAAAATTTATCAAGGAGTCTCGCTACTATTAAATACCGGAGCAATCATGTTTGAGAGGGCTCAATTGAAACGAAACTTATTCGTTGAAAATTTTGAAAAACCTCTGGAACTACCTGAGAATCTTCCATGTCTTAGTTTTAGTAGTGATGAGATTGAGGCAATCTGTAAAGAAAATAACATTGTCCCAAATACCATTGACCAATTCGTTACCGAACCAAGTGAGCCTAATCTTGATGACCCTTACCTCTCTCCGCTACTTTACAAACCCTTTGTGGTTTTTGAGGAGGAATATTATTTTGTGCTCCCATCCTGCCAAGTGTCAGGTCTAAATGAATTTATCCTTACCAATTCAAAAAATCACAATGTTCGTGATGAAATCCATAAACTTTGCCACGAAAGCATTTGGAGAGACATTTCGAAGTCATGTGATAAAATGGGGTGGGCGTTAACTGACATCCCATTACCAGAAAAATCTCCTAAACAATCGATTATTGAAGGTATTTTCCAGTTTGATGCTTACATGCTCGCTTATGTATGCTATTCATTCCCTCCTGTGCTTCAAAGCTCCCAAGAAATGTACTCTGAACAAAATGGTGATTTACTGGCAGGCGATAGCTTAAATAGCAGAATAAATGTCGTAATCACTGAACTTAAAGGGCGGAAGGAGCTGGAGGATTATCAATTTCTTACGTTCATTCTTACCAATTCAATGGGTGGATTTTCTGTAATAAGCATTGACAAACCCCAGAAATACGAACAAAGAACATGGTTCAATGTCTTTGATTTTCTCACCCTTACTTATGCGGGGGAGTGGGATAGATTGGACTTATGGAAGTATGCTAAGGTCTATGAATCCACAACCCAAAAAGCCCAGATAATGGCTACCTCACCAATAGATTCTTATGCCACCTACAAAAGAAACGGGGAAACCTTTTATCTATCTGACGAAGTAAGATTTAACTTTCTCTCCATCGTGCCAGGCGATGGTGCAGATTTCACCCGCAAAGCAAAGATTAACTCAGACGTTCATGGAGCACTTAGCTTGATAGATGGTAGTTTAGCCTATCAATCCGTGAGATGTTATCAGGATTATGCTCCCATTTATAAACCTGTGAATCAGAGAATTCCGTATGAAATACTGCTTGAATCTTATGGTTTCCCAATTTGGGTGCAAAACTATCAAGCAAAATGCAAAATCGATGCTGGATATGTTGAGCATTTAGCGGATGCAATTTGCTTTTGGTTAGACCGACTTCTCCCAGCACTAAATCAGCAACTTAATGGAACTATTGGCCCCGTACTAAATATCGTGCTTGAATTTGATAAATCCTATTTCAATCCGTTGCCTCTGGAACAAGTAGATTCTAAAGAAGCCTTAAACCTAAATTTGCAATGTACCTACACCGAGGGCATATTAACAATCGGTATACCAAAACATATCCGAAAACACTTTGTTGGAGGTGACAATACAGGTGAAAGGGCATTTATGACTGAAATTCTTTTAGCACTGAATGTTATGCCTGGTATTACTTTGAGTGATCAGTACGTGTCAGACAGTATCAATCAATATATCACACTTGGCCAAGCAAAGATGGTCCTATTACTTGATACAAGAACCAACTTGCAGCTCGACAATCGCTGGCTACTTCCCTCACTTTATATCAGCGATGCTGAGATAAACCTTTTGCTAGATAGGCTTGTTAACATAGTTAATCCCCCAGATCCTATTCCTGAGAAATTTCAAAATGCTAATGACAAAAAGGAGTTTTGTAATTACGTTGTATTACGGTTGGTGCAGCACCTCATTGAAAAGTTAAAAGAATTCAGTGGAGAATCCTTGATAAGTAGATTGATTGACGTTAATGAGCGACTCGTGCACAACAGAGAGTTTAGCAAAATCAAGACTGCTGCCGAAATCCACTGTTTTGGAAACGACGAAAAGAAGTTGGCTAAAATTCTCGAAAAACAAAGAAAATTGGTCAATACATCCCTAGCCACACGATGTTTGATAGAGTTTACAGCTTTAATTCCGGCAAAAGGCGATCGCAAACCAAGTTTCGACCAATTAGATGAACTGCTCACCATTATGAACGAAATTCTAAACTACGGTATGCGTAGTGACACCCTTCACTTTGGAATGGATGATCCCGAAATGGGTCTGCTTCCTTCAAAACGAATCGGAATATCAAAAGAGTTCTTTGATCAAAAACTACAACTCTTTCATATAGACAACACGATTGCAAACATTGAAGCACAGCTAGAGACCTTCTCGGGACAATTTGAAACGTACGCATCCAATAAAAAAGATACTGGCACAGATTTATTATTAGACAAGATGAATGAAGCATTCTTGGAAGATTGGGGCATTTACTATACCAACTTGTGGGGTATATGTATACAGGCAGCAGCCATGGCAGAAAATAACGGAGATTCCGTTATGTCTATGCTTGAGGCAGACTTGTTAGCCGAATTAAAGCGAATAATGACTGGGGCAGGAGATCAAGTTGAAGTAGGGTTGGAAAAACTGCGTTTTGAATATAAGCCCGACATTATTAGTGTTCAAGATGGCTATTTAAACCCCGATTATTTTCCATGGAAGTACAACAGAGAGTTTAGTTATGCCCGAAGACCTTTTGTAGTTGTTGATACAGTCAAGGGTCGAAAATATTATTGGGGAATGAGGCAGTGTGTGGCAGCCGGTCAATACTTTAATGAATTACTTTATTCGGGTAGATTGACACACGGGGGAGCGAAAATCAATAGTCTACTCGGAAGAATCAACGAAGATAACGGAAAGCATTTTAGAAATACAGTGACCAAGTGGATGAAAGAAAATACCGAGCTAGTAGTTTGGGACTATGAAGTTACTATGAAGCCTAAGGGGCACTTCCATGCTGATAAAGATTACGGAGATTGTGATATTATCGCATATGACCCCATTATCAATCAAATTTACAATATTGAGTGTAAGAGAACCGAGGCAGCAAGAAATATTCACCAAATGAAAAAGGAAATGGATGCCTATTTAGGCCGTGCAGGGCAAAAGAAAAAAGTGGCCAAGCACGTTGACCGAGACAATTGGTTGCAAGCAAACCTAGATCAGGTTAAAACTTTAGTAGGCGCAGAGAAAACTCCGAAAGTAAAATCACTCATCTTAACATCAGAACTTATTCCTACAAGATACTTAAGGAAAGAGGAAATACCCATGTCAATAATTAGTTATCGAGAATTGAAAAGGAATGGCCCCGAAATCCTTCGAAATTGTTAGAATATACTGCAAAAATAGAAGTAACCGTTGTATAGTTTATAGCTACAGAAAAACTGAATTATTTAGATCGTGATCCCTCTGAACGAAATATTTGACTTTATAAAAAACAACACCGGAATTTTCATTCTTTGCGTTGGTTTATTAACTCTAATAATCACTTTTGCGAAATTATTACCAAAAAGACCAAAATTAAAAATCACGGGATATTCAATGTGGGCTGGAGTAAATGCAACAGAAATACGCGGAAATGATGACCCTTCCGATAGATTGGTAGGAGACGAAACAAATGCCTCAAGAGAAATGTTAACGACTATCACTTTATCATTGAGGAACACTTCAAAAAAAAGAGCCTTCAACGTTCGGATTAAAAAAATGCGTAATGGAATGCGAGTTAGAAAAAATCTTCCAGAGGACTACTCTATTGAGCCTGATGCGGAAGCTACAATTGAACTCGAATATGCCAAAAGGGTTTACGGAAAATATAAGAATATAAAAAGACCTGAATTTTTTAAAGATATTGACATAACAAAAGACTTTGGGAAAAAGGAATCGATTGTGGATATTATCTATGAAAATTCGAAAGGAAAAGAATATACAGTAGCGCATCGACTTAAAAAAAGTGGAAAATAATAACAACAGCTTAAATCATTTGCAACACAAACCTTGGAACATTTAAAAAATTTATTTGATTTAACAAAATTGCCCGCAAAATTCTTCTTTCTTTTTGCGGTTATTTCTGGTTTTATACTTTTCGCTGATAATACAATTTTAGAGAAAGTTCAGCTTGACAAACTAAATGAAACCTACGGTTGGATAGTTGGACTTGTTTTTATTACATCATCTGGACTTGTAGTTGTAAATTTCATTATCTGGCTATTCAAATATATCCGTACTCAATTTAAAATCCGAAAAATTAAAAACAGTTTTAAGGAAAGATTGAAAAATCTTGATTTACACGAACAATCTGTCATCAGAGAATTTCTTATAAATCAACAGACTTCTATCGAAATGCCAATCGACGACCCTGTAGTGAGCGGACTTTTAAAAAAACGGATTCTTGTCATTAACAAACAGCTTGGAAATGGTTTTATGATGACAGGTTCATATACTTCAGTTTCCATAAACGAATATGTTGAAAAGTATCTGAATTTATCGGCCGTGGGATTAAGCGAAAAACCAACTGAAGAGGAAATTAATGAAGTAAATAATAATAGACCGAAGTGGGTTAATAAATGGAATTACTAAAAAAACGGTGTACAATAACTAAGCATTCGTGTGGTCGGTACGACCCAACATGAATGCAGTGTTGACTGAACCGGAGCTTTTCGGTTTGCCTCTATGGGGATTGGTCTAATTTGGAATGGATTTTCAGTAGTTGGTCTT
>JBARWQ010000043.1:0-24439 GCA_049646885.1 Aequorivita sp.
GGGGATTGGTTAATTGGTTAATTGGGGATTGGTTGATTGGGGAATGGTTAATTGGGATGGGTTAGGGTTTATTGTTTTGGTCTTTTAGGTATCTTATGTATCCATTGATGAGCTTGATGCTTGAATCTATTTGGGTACGGGTTTCGTTGAATATTTCAAGTTCTATATAATTGCAATCCCGGGCCTCAATGCAATGGTCTAGGATTTCTGCTACTGAACCTCTTGCGAATCGCAAGAAGTTGATGTTTTCTTTGTAATGGTATCGCCCCCAACCTTCTGCAATGTTGGCGGTTGAAGAACGTGCCGCTCGCAATATTTGCGAATGGAGTTCGAATCTTTCAGTCTTAGGGAAGGTTATCATAACTTCTTTCTTTAAGTAAAGTTTTAAATTATAACAGGCCTGCCAGCAATGGAGCTCTTCGAAATTGGTTGCCATGATTTTTTGGTTAATTGGTTAATTGGTTAATTGGGGATTGGTTAATTGGGGATTGGTTAATTGAGGGTTTTTGTTTGGGTTTTGGAATTTGGTGCTTGGTATTTGGTGCTTATTGTTTGGGGATTGGTTAATTGGGGATTGGGGATTGGGGATTGGTTAATTGGGGATTGGTTAATTCGGGAATCGTTAATTCGGGAATCGTTAATTCCCTCCTTCGGCGGGCGGAATTTGGTGCTTGGTGCTTGGAATTTGAGGATTGGGGATTGTAGGTTATTTCAAAGAACGTTTTAGAGGCCTGAATATTAGACTCCTATGGTTTGTTTTGATAAAGGTTTAGAAAAAAATATGCTTATTGCAAATTAATTGGAGAAGATGTCTTTAAATAATCCTTTTTATATAAGTCTTAATCCTTGATAGAATAGTTTTGACGTTTAACGAATGAAAAATGGGGTTGAGAATCATTTATTTTTAATATTAATCCCAAATATTTATTAAATTAGGAGTGTGAGAATTAGAAATAGGACATGGATCGGATACATGAAACTCTTTATTGTAAGTATTGGATAGCTGATGGCATACTGTTTTGTTTGTACAAGCCCATAGCCTATATCACCCTTGAAATTGCTAAAAATATCGTTTCGAGCAGAATTTTCTTTCAAGAGAATGAAGCGTTTTTAATATTTTGTGATACCCGCGGAATAAAGGATAGCAGTAAACCTGCGCGCGACTATTTGGCCAGGGAAGGTTCTACATTGGCCACGGCACTGGCAATTTTTGACGACAGGAATCTGAGTACGTCTATGCTCCATTACTATCTACTCCGCAATAAGCCCTCCGTCCCCACAGGGATTTTTGACGATCGGGATAAAGCCCTGGAATTTTTAAGAAATCAGTGATAGTACAATTAAAATATGTAAATATGGAAACAATAGACAATGAGAGGTTAAAGAATATTCACAGGGTTTTATTTTCAATGGCCCAGGGAAAATTTGATTCGCGAATTCCTAGAACTGAGGAGGACGATGTTATTGAAAGCATAGCCGTACTGGTGAACATGATGGCCGAAGAAATGCGGGAGACCTTACAACTATACTCGGAGCTTCACATTCAAACGGAACACCAGGAACATGTCCATATGATTTTCATATTGGATCAAAATTTCAAGATACTGCATGTAAGCTCTGATGTATTGGCCGAATTGGGATATGAAACGGAGGATTTATTAAAAGAATCCTTTTCATTCCTATTATCCAGAAACCACATTGGTTTATGGCGAACTATTGGCAGTAAAATCCTCTCTGCCGAGAATTACAACGAACGGCACAAATTGATTTTGTTGAACAAGAATAAAATTGAAAGATACTGTTCTTGCGTTATTACAACTCTTTTTTCGACTTGCCTCCAGACTCCAAATATTATGGTGAGTATTTATGAACCTGTTAAACAAGGACGGATGATGGAGGATGCAGCGAGCTATAAGACAGGGCCAATGTTTGAAAAGCAAAGAACCAAAAAACCACCCAATGTTTTGACTAAGGCCAAGGATAGGAAAATACTACGGGCCATATATCACCACATTATAGAAAATTTGGAAAAGCCACTGCCCCATTTGCCAAAATTGGCGAATGAGTTCGGGACGAATGAGTTTAAATTGAAATACGGATTCAAACAAATGTACGGGACGACTGTATTCCGTTTTTTAAAGGACGAGCGGATGAGAAAGGGAAAGGTGCTTTTGGAGAATACCAGTTTGCCGGTAAAAACGATAGCGGAAATGTGCGGATATATGAATCCATCCCATTTTAGCAAGGATTTTCGGGAGGCGTTTGGGGTGACGCCGCGGGGGGTTCGGTAATTGGTTAATTGGGGATTGGTTAATTGGTTAATTGGGGATTGGTTAATTGGTTAATTGGGGATTGGTTAATTGGTTAATTGGGGATTGGTTAATTGGGGATTGGGTAATTGGGGATTGGTTAATTGGGGATTGGGTAATTGGGGATTGGGTAATTGGGGATTGGGTAATTGGGGATTGGGGATTGGGGATTGGGGATTCGGGAATCGTTAATTGGTTAATTGGTTAATTGAGGGTTGTTGTTTGGGTTTTGGTCCCGATAGATCGGGAGGTGCTTGGAATTTGGTGCTTATTGTTTGGGGATTGGTTAATTCGTTAATTGGTTAATTGGGGATTGGGGATTGGTTGATTGGGGATTGGTTAATTAGTTAATTGGGGATTCGGGATTCGTTAATTCGTTAATTGGGGATTGGTTAATTCGGGTTTTGGAATTTGGTGCTTGGTGCTTGGAATTTGGAGATTGGTTAATGTGGTGACTTAATTATTTTATTATGGAAACAAAGCTATTTAATGTTTTAATTGTGGAGGACCATCCGATGACTTTGGAGATGTTTGTGATGTTTTTTAAGACGGTGGAGGATCAGAGGCCGGATTGGAAGTTTAATATTAAAACTGGGGACTGTTGTGAAAGTGCAATTTATGCTTTAAAGAATCATGCGCCAGTGGAGGGTTATGACTTGATATTCCTAGATTATAGGATGCCGCCTTCGTCAGACGGGAAATATGTATCGGGGGAGGATGTTGCGGTATATATACGAGAGAGATTTCCGAAATCGAAGATATTGTTTATTACTTCCTCGCATGATACAGTAATCAAGAGTGTTCTTAAAAATATAAATCCGGAGGGATTCCTTATTAAAGCAGAGACCACGCCTGAAATATTGTTGAGGGCCGTAATTGAAATTCTACTTGGGGGTTCCTATTACGGGAAATCAGCTCACAAGATTATGAGATTGCCTTTTGAAACGGATTTGATATTGGATGAATGGGATAGGAAGTTGCTTTACGAGCTGAATCGGGGAACGAAGACGACTCATATACCCAATATCTTACCTCTTTCATTGTCGTCGGTTGCAAGACGGAAGAGAAGGTTGAAGGAGATTTTTGAGGTGGAGGGTGATGGGGATGGGGAGCTTTTGGCGCGGGCGCGGGAGTTGGGGTTTATTGGGTAGTGGTTAATTGGGGATTGGTTAATTGGTTAATTGGTTAATTGGGGATTGGTTAATTGGGGATTGGTTAATTGGGGATTGGTTAATTGGGGATTGGTTAATTGGGGATTGGTTAATTCGGGATTGGTTAATTCGTTAATTGGGGATTGGTTAATTGGTTAATTCGGGTTTTGGAATTTGGTGTTTGGGTGATTGGGTGATTGGGTGATTGGGATGGGGTGGGTCAAATTTGACATTGAAAGTGTCAGGGGGTTGTTTATTGGTGATCTAGCTTTGTGGGGAAAACTAGAGCTAATAAAATGTTTGAGGGTTTAAATAGAAAGGATTTACAGCATTCCACGGGGGTGGGAATCGGGTTTCTGTTTATATTTTTGTTTGTTTACGCGGCGGGGAGCAAGGTGTTGGACTTTGAGACTTTTCAGGTGCAGCTTGCGCAGTCTCCCCTACTCAGTGCTTATGCGGGAATTATTGCTTGGCTGGTGCCGGGGATAGAAATACTCATTGCTGGACTCCTGATATTTCCACGGTTTAGAAACTTAGCACTTTACGCTTCTTTTACCTTAATGGTCATGTTTACGGCCTATATTTTTATCATCCTGAATTTTTCTGACTTTATCCCCTGCTCTTGCGGTGGCGTGCTGGAAAAACTGAGTTGGACGCAGCATCTTATTTTTAATGTTGTGTTTATTGTTTTGGCCGGAGTGGCAATCCTTTTTTCCAAACATTGGGATATTAAAAGAAAGCTATTATTACTTCTTACGCTTGGGATAATTGGAATAAGCATAATAGCCGTATTGTTCGCCTTCTCGGAGAAAAAAGCGTACAGAAATAACGCCTTTCAGAGGAGGTACATTCCAAATGTTTTAGAATACTACCAAGATTATGAACTGGGGACTAATAATTATTATATAGCTGGCTTTAGTAATAATATTATTTATCTCGGGAATTATCAGGCTCCCCTCTATTTAAAGACGCTTACTATTTCTCTGGATACAATAAAAGATTTTCCTGTAAGCATTAGCAATATGGAACTTCCATATCGTCGTGCTAGGATAGTGGTTGAGCCGCCCTATTTTTATGTAGGGGATGGCACCGTACCGGTAATTTTTCGCG
The DNA here is from genome assembly GCA_049646885.1 of Aequorivita sp. Lineage (GTDB taxonomy): Bacteria > Bacteroidota > Bacteroidia > Flavobacteriales > Flavobacteriaceae > Aequorivita. The sequence continues at coordinate 4,571 of JBARWQ010000043.1, forward strand.
GTAGCATCAAGGATTGGAAAGCTTCTGTATTCAGTTATGACAATGCCAGTTTTAAACAGTTTGAAATTGCGGATTCCACACGTATAGGGATCGCTTCAATTGACGGCACTACCGGGTCGACTATGATCGGCCTAGTTTCAAAATCATTAGGTAGGGACACGGTATTTTTCAACACTACTGTAATTACTAAACAAGTGGATGGGATTTTTGATTCTGATGGGATTCTGCTGTGGAACACAAGACTTAAGAAATGGATATACACTTATTATTATCGAAATAGGTATGAGGTTACCAATGAAAGCTTAGAATATGAATTTTCTGGAAATACCATCGATACAATATCGAAGGCAGTTTTAGACATAAGCCATCACAGTAAAAAGGATCAATTTAAAAGAGGTGGAAATTCAATAGTGGTCAATAGGCATACTGCAACTTATGGTAATTATCTATACGTTAATAGTGACCGCCTAGGTCGCTATGAAGATAAAAAGGCACTCAACTCTGCCTCCATAATTGACATTTATAATATTATGGACAATAGGTACGAATTCAGTTTCTATCTCAGCCATCAACCCGATAAAAAGCTAAGTGACTTTCGAGTAGACAAGGATTATTTACTTGCCCTTGTGGACGGAAGATTATGGATATATAAGTTAAAGCCGAAGTATTTTAACTCCGGCTCTAACACAACACATACTGGCCAGTATCAGGACCAAGACCGAACACCTGTAAAAAATAGTAGGTCGCTAATTCATTAAAACTTTTATATTATGAGAACAAAAATTTTAAAGTTCGGAATGCCCATGATGGCATTTTTACTGGCAATCGTTTTTGTGTTTGCAACTGAGAAAAGGACCTCCGTTGAGGAAGATTCCTTAATTACTGGGTATATTGGTACAGTAGAAAACTGTAATGTTGCAGCCAAAAATTGTTCATCTATCAATGGACCCGTATGTAAGTATTTAGGACAAACAGTGCATAGATACGGCAATTGCAGTGACTTGCTTTTTGAGTGGATGCCATAGTTACTTAAACCGGTTTCCCGATTGCTTAAAATCGGGAAACTGGTTTATTTGTTCTTCCCTCCTTTTTCACATAGGTATCCATCCAATTTAATATATTTGATGTCAGATGAATTTGATTTTGGGACTTGATTATAATATGGGGTTCTTGGTCATACAAAAACATTTTGGCCTTTTTGTCAAGCCTTTTTAAGGCCAGGAACATTTGGACGCTCTGACCCCAGTTAACATTAGTATCCAGCTTGCCTGACCAAAGCAAAAGAGGGGTATCTAAATTTTCAACATAAGTTAGTGGTGAATTTCTTTTATAAGCATCTTTCATATTGTAAAAGGAATCCCCGAACCGAAATTGTTGATTTTCCATGCGCCACATTTGCGAGAACTTACTATCCCAATCAACCTCAAGATAATAACTAATTACATCGGTAATGGATGCTCCGGCAACGGCAGCAGCAAACATATTGGTTTGAGTAATAATAAAAGCGGTTTCATACCCTCCAAAAGAGTGTCCTATCAGTCCAATTTCATCCTTATCAATTCTACCATTCTCCAGAACTTTATTAACGGCCGATGTCACTGATTTCAAGGCGGAAATCCCAGGATCACCGATAGTGTATGAAATGTCTGGATAGAAGACGAAATAACCGTTCGTTGTAAATTTCAATAAATTAAAACCATCATCCATTAATAGAGAAGGTGGAAAAAATTTATTAATATTTCGAGACTCTCTTTCATATATTTTTACAATCAGGGGATACTTTTTTTCAGGCTTATAATTTGTGGGATACATTAAGCTGCCCCGCAAATTTGTTTCAGTTTCCAAATCATAATCGATAAATTCCATAGTTCCTAAATCAAATTCCATTAATTTTTCATTTGATTGGTATATGAGGGTTCTTCTTTTTTTCTTTACATCAAATTTGTGAATACTGATAGGTCGGTTATAGCGTTGGTGTCTATATATTATCATTTTCGCATCCTTAACCAAATGGATTTGGTCGATTTCACCATCAATTAAAAGTAAGGGTTCAATTTTGAATGTATCTGACCATAATGCCAACCCTGTTTTATAGGACTGATAATCAAACAATTCCATGACAATGCTTTTTTTTAGATCGATTGCAAAACAGGAAAAATTGGGGTTTAGATTTAAACGTTTTAAGTCCCTTTGATCATAATCCCATCTTATTCTGTATCGAATATTTTCTTCCCGTCCCCTTGTAATCCTCCTTTTGGTATTGCCATCAGGACTCATTGCCCAAATGTCAAATTGATCATAAAGTATTATTTGTTCATCATTTACCAGCCAAGCAGGATTGCCATAAGGGAAGGCATCCCCTGCATTTTGAAGTTCGGTGTTTTGAAAATTAATTCGAAGGTCCTCAGTAAGATTAATATTCAGCCCTTTAGTTATGTTGTATATCCACCAATCGCCATCCTTAAAATAAGCTATGTATTTTCCTTGCGGAGAAATAGTTACGAACTGTCTTTCCGTATATTGATCCTTGCACACCAATTTTGTCTCACCTGTTTCTATATTTTTCACAAACAGATCGGTATTGGGATATAATTTATACAAGGGCTCATATTGCAATTGGTTGTAAACCAAGGCGAAATCGTGATTTACATCCATTGCGGCAGTCGGCAAATTTTCTGTTTCAATTATTTTAACTTCTCCACTTTCTGGGTACCAAACGGTTAACAGATAATCCGTGTCCTGCTTCCTGTACATCTCCATTCTCGGTTCGATCCATGGATCATTTGTATCCCAAGTTTGGACGTCACTTATTATTTGGTTATCTGGCTTAGAAAATTGAATCTGAAATATGATTTTTTCGCCATCATCTGCTATGAATGGTTTTCGAGCATTAAGAGTAATATCTGAAAGATTTTCTTGTAAAATATTATCGGAAAGTTTATTGATTGTATCTCGCACGGTATTTAGGCTATATAAATCATAGATTCCATCCTTGGCGCTCATAAATACAACAGCATTTCCGGCCGTACTCACCTCCAAATGTTCAATGGTTCCAATATTTTTAGTAAAAAGAAGCTTGCTTTGCTTATTGGAAATATCATATTGAATTAATTGGATAAGGTCTAATTCCTTTTTTACCGCGAACAGTATGTTTTTAGTGGGATGCCATTCAAATTTCGCAACATTTTTATGATGATCTACTATTTTGGTTTTAAGATTTACTATAAGAATTTCCTTATCGTTACGTAGATTTTTTTGTATCATAGCTATATAAGTACCATCATTAGAAAAACTATAATGTGTAATATGTGTATATCGTTTTTCTATCAGATTTTCCAAATCGATACTAATTAATTCATTTTCCTTGCTGATACAGGCAAACCACTTACTATTGGAAGTAAAACTCATGTGTTCACTATCTGGAAGTTGAAACTTTTGGGTTCCTTGAGTCTTCATTACCCATAATACCTTTTTATTTTCAGAGAAGTCTTCAATAAAGGCTGTCCACAGTCCATTATGTGAGGTTTGAAAAATATTGGTATCCCTGCTCCATACAGAATCTAAATCCGAATAATACTGAACCTTAAGGGGAGTTTGTGCTTCCACCCTAGAATTGGCAAGCAAAAATAGGCAGCATATTAGGGTAGGTATGAATCTTAGAATTACAGCTATAAATACTCTATTAACTCTCATTGCACCAAGTTTAATATCCCGGGTTTTGGGGATTTAGGTTAGGGTTCATCGAAAGTTCGCTTTCTGGAAGGGGCAGCAAAACGTCTGTTGGCTTCCATCCTGGCTTTATGGGGGCTAGGATATCATTGGCAATCCCCATCCTTTTAATATTGAACCATCTATGTCCAAATTCGGAAAAAAGTTCGTGGAATCGTTCAATGATGATGGCGTCCAATATTTCACTTTGACTATTTGCTTCATAATCTATTAAGCCTGCTCTAGCACGCACTTTATTCAGGTCTTCCAAAGCTGCGGGAATATTGCCAAGTCTGGCACGTGCCTCTGCACGTATCAGATACTGTTCAGAAAGACGAAAAACCATCGAATATTCAATGCTCGTACCTGTATTTTGTTTGGCCTTATATTTATTGGGATAATACCATGTTTGATCTCCGTCGGTAACTTTCCCTATCCAGTTTTCTTTTCTTTTATCATTGACTTCCATGGTTTCTTTAAGTTTAGGATTAAGGGAGACGAAGGGTGGAGGTCCTGACTCAAAATAAAAAAGGGAGGCTTCAAGACTATTATCACCTTCGTTCTTCGGCTTAAACTGTAGGATAGCCGATGTACTTTCCTTTAAAAATTCATTGGCAACATCTAGTTCTAAATTGAACAGGGAAGTATTGCTTATCAAGATAGTTGCTTGCTCGTCTGCTGCATTCCATTGTTCCGAATATAAATATACCCGAGCAAGTAGTGCCGCTACAACCAATTTGTTAGCGCGGGTTCGTTCGTCCGAAATATAATTGGGTCCAAGCAGGGTTTTTGCTTCTTTAAGATCATTGATTATCCTTTCATAAACTTCCGGAATGGGAACTTTTGAAAGGGTACTGTTTTTCCCATAGTCGGTAGTTGTGACATAAGGTATATCGCCAAATAGGTTTACCATATAAGAATAAACTAATCCCCGAATGAAGAGTGTTTCACCACGTAATTGGGATTTAATTTCCGCTGTTAATCCGTCGGACCCCTCTAGACCCTCTAAAATTGCATTGCCCATATAAATAAGAGAATAGGAATTGTTCCAAATATTTTTGACCAGCAAATCATCAGAATAAACTCGATGTTGATAAAAACTATCCATTAGGTCTCCCCCAAACCCGAAATAAATCATTTCATCGGAGTAGATTCCCATTACCGAACTGAGCCCTTCTGGTTTTCCTGCTAAAAGCACCTCATCTCTTAGTTTCCCATATAGTGTTGTAACTGCTGCAGTAGCAGTAGTCTCGCTCTCAAAAACCATTGAGTTGTCCAACTGTCCTAAGGGAGTCTCTACTTCCAGAAAATCCTCACACCCAAAGAGAAGCACGAGACATAGAAGGAGATATGTAAATTTTTTGACCAAATGTTGTAATTTTTTTTTCATTGTTAGTTTTTTATGAGTTATAAATTCAATTGTGCCCCAAAGGAGATTCTTCTAAGAGGGGCTAGAAAAGTGGTTAGTTGTTCTGGATCTCCTCCCTTGAAATTTGTAAATGTTAAGAGGTTGAGACCTTGAAGAAAAACACGACAAGAAGTTTTCGATTTTTTGCCCGCTTTAATGTTGTAGGCTATTTCCATAGAGCGGAGGCGAATAAATGAAGCATCGGAGATAACACCGTTACTTTGAGTAAATCGGGAATACGCTAAATATGCCTCATAATTTTGTCCCGTTGTATATTGTTGCATATGGGCTCGATCACCCGGTTGTTGCCATCTATCCAAAACACTTTCAAAATGGTTGAGCATAATACCAGGAGGCTCGGTAAACCGATATTGATTATATCCATTTTTCTTTACAAATTGGAAAAGAAAATCCAGCGACCAATTTTTATATGTCAACGAATTATTGAGACCTCCAAAAAATTTTGGGGAAAGATCAGCTATATATTTCCTGTCCATATCACTACTTATAACCCCATCCCCATTAAAATCTGTAAATTCGAATAGTCCGGTTTCGGGATTTACCCCTTGCAGCTCATAGAGTTTTGCAATAGTCAAGGGTTCTCCGATAACGTATCTATTGGCATAAGTAGAGTTTTCAAGTCCGGGGAATGCAAGTAATTTGTTCTTAGGCAATGAAAGATTAAAGGAGGTTTTCCAAGTAAAATTTTTGTTTTGAGCCAGGGTGCTATTGATTTCTAATTCAAAGCCAGAATTTTCTATTTCAGCATCAAGATTTGCTTGAATACTGGTAAACCCTGTTGTCCCTGGTAAAGCATAGTTGACTAATTGATTTGATGATCTGTTGTTATAATAGGCGACTGAAAGCGCAATTTTACTTTCCAAAAATTCCAGTTCCAAGGCAGCTTCCCGTTTTGTTATTTTTTCCCATTTAAAATTGGGATTATATAAACGGGCTGGCTCAAGTGCTATATTATCATCATAAGAATAATCCTGTAAAGTGTAGGTCTGTAGGTATTGATAATCACCTATTTGGTCATTACCGGTAATGCCGTAACTACCTCTTAGCTTCCCAAAGCTCAACAAGGAAGGCTCCGTTCCTTTCTTAAATATCCAGGCTGCACCAATCGCTCCAAAATTTCCATATTTATTGTTGGGCCCAAATCGGCTTGACCCATCCCTTCTACCTGTTGCATTTAGGAAAAGTTTGTTTTGAAAAGCATAGTTGACTCGACCAAAAATGGAATGATATTTATATTGGGTTTTATTTTCTTCCAATATAGTTCGAGTGGTAGCGGCTGTCATACTGTTTAAAAAATTATTGGTTGGAAAGCCTCTCCCCATTATACTGCTTTGCTCATAGTTGTGTTCCTGAAATGTTGTGCCTAATATCACATCCCATTTATTTTGATCTAGTTTTTTTTCCCATCGGATTTGGGGCTCTGTAATCCAATATGTGCGATTTCCTTCATTTTTGGTAAGCGATGATGAACGACTATCGAGCCCATACGCAGGATCATAAATGGTATGTGGGTTTGTTCTTGTGCCATTTAGCATGGAAAATCCATATCCTGCATTGATTTTAACTTCAAGATTCTCTAATAATAAATAAGAAACAACGGTATTTGAAATAAGGTTTTTTGAATCTTGTTTATACTTACTTTCTATTTGTGCCAATGGATTTATCCAAGTGCTGTTCTCCCAATTAAGATTTCCTTCTTTATCATAAAGCGCTGGTGCATTAGGAGGAAGATGTTGGGCATCATAAGTAAAATCCAAATTGGGCAGGTTATTTTTTTCCAATGTATATCCTCCACTAAAGACAATTCTAAAATGCTCATCCCTACTTTGGTGGTTTAAGTTTGTGATGACGCTTAGACGGTCATATAAAAACTTTCCTGGAAAAACAGTGGTCTCCTCCTGATATTGTCCACTGACAAGAAACTGGGTATTTTCCGATCCCCCAGAAGTTTGTGCCATTATGTTACGGAAATTGGCCGTAGCACCTATGAGAACCTTTTGCCAATCGGTATAGCGGTTCATATCCCAAGTTCCGTTTACATCATAGGCGGTTGCGGGATAATCGATAATGCCATCATTGGCAAAGGCTTCACGCCGCATTTCCAAATATTGCTCAGTATTAAGCAGGTCCACTTTTCTAGTTATATGAGCTATACCGGAACTACTACTAATCATAAGTTCTGTTTTGCCTTCCTTACCTCTTTTAGTAGTGATCAATACGACTCCATTAGCCCCTCTAGATCCGTATATAGCAGTAGCATCAGCATCTTTTAAAATTTCGATGGATTCAATAGCGGCAGGATTTATTGCATTTAATGGATTGACATCTGCATAGGGTATAATTCCAGCTGAGGTTGAACCAGAAGCCAAACTTTGGGTATCATAAGGCACTCCATCTATAATATAAAGTGGTGTATTCCCGGCCATCAAACTATTTTGACCCCGGATTCGGACTTTAAAACCACCTCCTGGCACTCCGGAATTTTGGACTACATCAACTCCGGTTACCCTTCCCTGGAGAGCTTCAAGTGGATTGTTGATGGGTTGTTTCTCTATTTCCGCAGCCGTTACACGTACTATATTCCCAGTACGTTCTTTGTTTGATGTGGTATAATACCCGGCATTAATTATAACTTGATCTAGGGCAGTGGCATCTGGGGCCATTACCACATTTATTAGTGTACGATTTCCTACAGCTATTTCTTGAGGTTTGAAGCCCATATAGGTAAAAACCAAAGTATCTGAAGGGTGCGCGATAATAGTGTATTCGCCATTCAGATTGCTTTGGGTTCCCTTAGGGGTGTTTTTTATTACTATGTTAACGCCTGCCATTCCAATACCTAGGGAGTCTGTTACAACCCCCTTTATATTGTCCTGGGGATAGGCTTTGCTAATTCGGCGGGTAATGGTTATGTAATTGTCGTTTGTGGTGGTAATAGTATAATCTTCCGGGGGAAGACAGTGTTTTAAGAGCTCATTTACCTTGAGAGTGCCTTTTTTGAGTTCTATTTGGGGCAAATCCTTAAAAATATCGGATTGGTAGATGAAGGTGCATTCTGTCTGTTTGCCAATGATTTCAAAGACTTCATAGATGGTGACTTTCCTATCCTGGTCAATTGTAATTTTCGGGTTTTGAGAAGTCAAGGAATTTGGTGAGAAACCAAAGATGGTTGTACAACTTAAGAGCAGTAGGGTTCTCGCGATAATTTTCGGGAGGTGGCTTGGTTGAATTGCAAGCACCTTTATTAATTTAATTTTCATAAATTTGTGAATTGATTGGTTAATATTCCAATTATTATGGGAGTTGAGTTTTATACTTTCCAGGTAGACACTCTTCTCCCTTTTTTTATCTTATAATCACTGTATTGTTTTTTATGTCATAGGCGTTTATACTGTTAGTGTTTTTGATTCCGTTCAAAATTTCTTCAATTGTTTGCTTTTTACTTAATAGGCCACTGAATTTTACTTTTTCTAACTCGGGAGAGTTGAAGGAAATCTGTACATCATACCATCTGGCCAGAACCTGCATAATCTCTTTAAGCGGTTTGTCCTTAAAATAGAAGTATCCCCTAATCCATGCGGTGTCGTAATTTACATCGACCTGAGATTTTGATAATTGGTCTGAGCTTAAGTCCAAGACGGATTGCTCACCAGGATTGAGATAAGCCTGTTTGCCATTTGCATTAATCTCTACCTTCCCCTCTACCAAGGTGGTGTATATTTTTGCCTCTTCTCTATAAGCCTTAAGGTTGAATTCCGTGCCAATTACTTCCACCTCCTGCTTTTGCCCAATAATCTTGAAGCCATCTCCTTGATGTTTGGTGCTAGGGGAAACATCTAAATAAACTTCTCCATATAATAGTTCCACGGTACGGGTTTTTCCGGGCTGGAAAGCCACGGGGTATTTTATCTTTGTATCGGCATTCAACCATATTTTGGTGCCATCGGCAAGGGTTAGTTGATATTGCCCTCCTCTTGGCACCGTCAAATAATTATAGATAGTATTAGACTGAGCATTGACCGGGTTGTATTCTAACCTGTCGCCTTTGGTTTGGGAGACCTTATTTTTGAAAGTGCTTTCGGAACTCAGTGCGACTTGTGAACCGTCCTCAAGCGTTAGGAGGGCTTTGTCTGTACCCGGAGCAATAGCTGTCTGCACTTGGACCTGGTGATTCGGGATTTGAATGTAGTTATAGGTTAGGTAGGAAGTGGAAAGCAAGAGCAGGGCTATGGCCGCCACCTTATATAATTTTGGGAGTTTGTTTTTCTTTTGAGTCTGTAAGCGCGCGGCCACATTTGCCCAATCATTGTCAACATCAATATCCGCCAGTTTGAGCTGTTGTTCCTTGATATTTTCCTCGGATAGATTTTCCTCAATACGGTTTTTGGTTTCCTTACTTAGGAATTCAGCCTCTTTAAGGGCTGAAGTTATTTCTTCTTTGGAATAGCTTTTGGCCAATTTGTTTGCCAGGGCAAATAGACGGTCGTGGATTGTCATGGGGGTTTCTTTTTATCTCTATAACAACGGAGATGGCGAAGTGTCTAAAAGATTTTAGAGAAAAATGAAATAAAATAATTTAGAGGGGCAATTGGGATATATAATTTTTGGGGACGGTGGGGACTTTGGGGACTTTGGGGACGGGGGAAATATTGCTGACGGGGAGCAGCTGCAGGGACTTTGTATTTCTGTGGACGACGTTATAGTATCAGTGGGGTCATGGCTTTTTGTAATTTTTTCTGGCTTTGTACATTTTTTCTTTGAAGCCGCCGTCTGCGAGGAATTGTTTTTCGAGGGTGGCTATTTGCTTTCTCAGTAAATAAGTGGTGACGTTTATTAAATTTCTAAGGACGTTGGTGACGATTTGGACGTCCGGGTTTTCTATAGCTTTTTTGAAGGTTTGGTAATTGGCATTTGGGGTGCGGTTTAGTTGGTCGAAGCGTTTGGAATAGGGATGGGTTCTTTCCCAGACTGGAATATTGTGGGTGCGCATAAAATCTTCATAGTCGAGAACAAGTTCTTCCAGGCTTGCCCGGGCGACGTTTGTAAGTTTTATTTCCATTTCTTTTGATGTGCCCGATGCCATACTGGCTTCGGCGATGTTCTGTTTCCCGGAGCGGGCGGCCTGGACCATCTGGTCTATGGTCCTATCGAACCTTGGAAGATGCTGCCTACAGAAAAAAACCGTGCCATCATAAATAATCTCTGCCTTTTGAAAGGTGAGGAGAGACCTGTAGCCTCCGTGTGGGGGAAGGATGTTTTCGCTTTTGGACATGGCTATAACATTTTAGGTGGGGAGGTTAGGTTAAAATTAAGGAAAATTTTTGAATTAGGGATAGGGTGGTTTTGGGGTGGTTGGTTTAAAGGCAGGGGGAAATTTAAATTGTTGGGGAGGGTGGTTTTGGGGGACGGTGGAGACGGTGGGGACTTTGGGATGCGGTAGATATTGCCCCATCGGGGTTCCTACGTCGAGGATGGGGGCTCTTTGATACTTAAAAGTAAAGGGGGAAAATTGAAAATAAATATTTTAAAGGAGCCAATAGGCCTTTAAGTTTTTGATAGGCTAGGCTTTTTTGGGTTCTTACGGTACTTGGGGTGATGTTTAGTTCTTCGGCAATTTCGTTGGTGGTATATTTGTTTAGGGAGAGGGTGATTACTTTGGCAGCTTTTTTTGGTAGGGTGTCTATGGCCTTATATAGTTGGGCATAGATTTCTGCCGAAACCAGTTCGGCAAAAAAATAATCCTCCGACTGTGGGAGTTCAATATCTAAGGTAGCAGCATTGGCGATTGTTTTATAGTGTTTGCTTTTTAAGTAGTTAAGGCAATGGTTTTTCACGGTGGTATAAAAGTAGGCTTTGGTCGTGTTGGTGTTGGTAAATACCGGTTGTTTTTCCCATATTTTTATAAAAACCTCCTGCACGATATCTTTGGAAGTATCCATATCGTTGAGGTATTTATTGGCGAATAGGCACAAGGGCGGGTAGAGGGTCTCAAAAAGCGACTTGTACCCCTCCAAATTCTTTGGATGTGATAAATACCTAGGCATAGTATTGCCGTTTAAAGGAAATCTTTTCCAGTGCTATTAACACAGTTTTACCTTATAAACAAGGCCACACCACTATAGTTCTTTTTGAAATATTGTAGAAAAAAGTGGGCGCAGCACTCAACTTACCCTAATAGAGGTACTGGTATACCTTGCAGAGATAAGAGAGCCCACGCCCGGGTCGTGAGCCTATCTACTTATCATCTCTCTGCAAAAAAATTACCAGTTTTCTATTAAGAGACTTTAAGCGATGACTTCAAATATTTTCTATACGAAGAATCGCAAATTTAAATAATTAGAACGAAGATAATAAAAATTATTCACCTGTACTAGTACAGTTGCCCAAATAAATAATTAATAGGAATTTGAAATAAATTTTTTACTATACTTTGGGAACTAAAATTGATAGATATATCATGATGAAAGTCAAAGAAATGAGACTGGAAAGAAGGATTTCCCAAGTGGCATTATCACAATCATTAGGAATGAGCAGTAGCTTTGTTTCCCACGTGGAATCTTTGAATAGAAGGGCTAAGTACAATGTCAACCATCTAAACGAGATTGCTAAAATTTTTGATTGTTCTCCCAAGGATTTTTGGCCTGAGTGTCCCATAATGTAAAAATTTCGATTTTTATTATTAACGAACAGATTTTTAAGCTCTAAAAACAATTGTAATCTTTTAAATTTCTTTAATTAAAGAAATGAGCAATACTATACTAATAAAAGATTTTCTCATAATATTGGGTAAGAAGATAAAATGCGAAAGAGAGTCGAGAGGATATACTTTGGATGACTTAGAGTTTCACTCATCAATTGATTCAAGTGATATTAATAAAATTGAGCTGGGACAGAAAAATATTACCTTAAAAACTTTTTTGAAAATTGCAAATGGATTGAAAATGCATCCTAAGGATTTGTTGGATATTGAGTTCAATATTTCACAATAAATTATTTCAAATCTGTCAAAATCCAATATCTGTTTAATAGCTTTCCTTCTTCAAAGTAAATCAGGTTTAAAATTTTATTTCTCCGCTTCAAATATTCATCAATTAAACACATAACTCGCATTTACATGAAGAATCTGAAAAATGACGAATCCCTACAATTTTTCCATTTTTCCTGTCTATTTTCTTTTTTATTCTATCAAACAAATTCGATTCATTATTTTCCAAGTAACGCCTGATTGAATAGCAACAAAGATCAGCAATCTGAACAAGACTTGTTAGCTCAGAATTTACGAATAAAGGTGTTTCTATTATTTTTTCTACAGATGTCCATAATGTACCATATCTATGAAATCTTTTCATTAAATCGGTATGCCTTTTTGATACAGTATCATTGTTATCGTGAATAAGGGCGCCATAAGTACCATCATCATTTAATGACTTACTTCTAATCTTTAAATACTGTTCAAAACGTGAAACTAATTGTTCTAGCCCCTGTTCGTCAATTGATAATTTTGATTTATTAGGGTCAAAATGAATCTTATCAATAGCCTCACCAAAAAGTCGTGCGAAAGAAAAAGAACCTACCAAATCAGCAATTTCTTCAATAAACGCCATTCTTTCAGAATGTGTCAAATGAACATATGCTTCTGTATGTCTATAATTTTTTCTAGTTTGCTTGTAGTGTGCTTTGTTTTGAGATTTTTGCAATTTAAGAAGTTCCCTCTTCCGAATCTTAGAAACTTCGTGTCTACGAGTGGCATAGTCTAATTGCTCAAAATTGGGTATTTTAGATTGTTCAATATATTTTCTAACAATCCAACCTGTATGTATTTCACACCCTATTAAATTATATTTCCTTTTCGTAGTATAAATTCGTTGCTCACAAAACTTCCATTTAGAAATTGGGATAGAAATTCCCACTAATACATAATGGCTAGTATTTCCTGGAATTTGTGGTGTTCCAGACTCATCTATATAGCAGAAATAAACCATCTATAAATAAAAAAGCGACTGGTTTCAGGGAATAATTCCCATTATGGAGACGCTTAGCGACTCCTCCCAGACGCAAGCACAAAGTTAGAAATAAATTTGAAATAAAAAATCTAACAGTGACATAAAATAACAACTATATCTGTGCCAAAAACAGAATTACTGTTTAATCTTCCCGACCACAAAGCGTCCGGCCAGCATCCTTGGCATCACTCAATGATACCGAGTGGATATCGGTTGAGCAATTACTTACTCCTCTACAGTCTTTTTTATAATGGTATTCTCCACTTTGGCGCCACAGCCTTATGTGAAGGTTGGTCTGTTAAAAAGCTTGTGCTTGCGGTTTTACGTAATTTAGTTATCGTGGATTACCTTATATTTGAATTTATATATAATTAGGAACAAGTTCGGTATATGCAATTTGAGATTGGGTATATAGAAATGCAATGCCACTACCATAGAATTAAATGCAAGAAGATTCAAAATTTCTACTGAATGAACAATCGATAAGATTTAAAGCCCTCTACAATGAGACAACAATCTCAAATCCAGGTGAAGTCATTTGCATGCTCAATGGTATATCTCTAATTCCTGTCAGTGCATCTGTCGCACCCTTAACTATTAAAGAAAATTTTATTCATAAAACAGATGAAAATAAGACTGATTTGGAAACAAAACTTTTTCAAGGACAATACTATTTAAACGTTGTTGATTATACACTTGGAGAAATTGCATTTGCCGCTAACTTTCATTGTACCGAATGGCTTGCTACGATTTGGAAGTTTCTCACTGATGATCCAAGAACAGATGAGATAACCATAACTCTTACCGATGAAACTATAAAAAACTATATTCTCGAAGCAAATTCTGACTTTTTCAAATCCCGCAAGCAAATTGATGAATTTTGCGTTCGGTACAACATTTCAATAAAAGACCTTGTTCAATCTGCGAAATTTACTCAATTAGAAATTCAGTTAGCAACAATCGCCGCGCGTCTTTCCTCCGAAATATTCTTCTTTCGAACAAAATTATTTTCGGAGCTGCTAATACAAAATATTAACAAAGCCATTTATGATTATGAGGAAGGCGGAATCAGGAAAATAAACTCAGAGAATAAAATCGTTTATGAAAAATGGAAAGACTCTCAACTTGAAAAAATTGAATTGGCGCAAAAATACACACATTCTCCCTACGTATTTGATGATTCCGAACAATATCAAAATTTCGAATCACTTAGAACATATTCCCCAAGTTACAACTTGCCACAAGACCTATTATCCGAAACTTTTTATTGGATTGACAGCTTTCCCAAAGTAAAAGATAGGTTTAAAAGAGCTACGGATTTATTTAAAAAAGGAGAAGATCGCAGAGATTGCTTAGATAATCTGAGGTTATCATTGGAATTATTGATCAAAGACATTCTAAAAAATAATAAGAGTTTGGAAAATCAACTTGGAGGAATTGGAGCCTACCAAGAACAACTTGGAATAGGAATCGAAATTCGGAACACGTTTGTAAAAACAATTGAATATTTCAATAAATATCAAAATGAAAATGTAAAACACAATATTGACATCAAGAGCGATCACGAAGTCGAGTTTATTTTCGGTTTAACCATGATATTTATAAGAATGTTAATAAAGCCAAATAAAGAATATAACAAAGACATGATATAAAAAAGGTAACCATTGTACTCCATAATTTTTTAAAACCGAACCAATATAGCTTGCTTTGAGCGGCTTTGTTTTTTAATCTACCTGAAAATCTCTACGTTTGATAATCTCTCCGGTTAAAATGCACGTTGTTACGGTTTTTAGTAATGATTGGGCTTGCGATTGTTATATATTTGAGAAGAAATTAATCCAACAATAAAACGAAATAGTGTCTGAATTAACTATCAAATTAATAATCATTTTAATTCCTGGGGCAATTGCAACTTTAATTTTTGGTAAGTTAATTTTACACAAAGAATGGAGTAGTTTTCGATTTGTACTATATTCAATTCTTTTCGGAATTATTTCATATTTATTTTTACAGTTGATTATAAACGGATTTAATCTTTTTTGCTTTGTTGATTTACACGATTTGACAATTTGGAATAATTTAAACAATGCTACACTAATTCCATATCAAGAAGTAGGTTTTGCATCAATTGTCTCAATATTAATTGCATTAATAGCTTCAATGATTGAGAATAGAAAAGTGATAAATAGGGTTGCAGGTTTTTTCGGAATTTCGGCAAAATATGGAGATGAAAATCTTTACTCTATGTTTCTCAACTCCAAAAATGTGCAGTTTATATATTTAAGAGATATAAAAAATCAACTTACTTATCACGGATGGGTGAAATCATTTTCTGAGAATGACATTGTTTCCGAAATCCGACTTGCAGATGTGGCGATTTACAATTATTCTGATTCTAAATTTCTGTATGAAGTTAGTGAAATATATTTATCTTTAAATAGACACGAAATAATAATAGAAACAGCAAATTTAAAAGAAAATGGACAAAAAGCAACCAAACAAAAGTAACGGACAACAGGGCGAATCAAAGAATAGCTCAAATAAACCTAAACCAACAATTTCAAGAGTGGAAACGAAACCACCACCATCACCTAAGAAGAATAAATAACTGTTGGGACAGTTAAGCAATTAAGCATTTGATCTTACTATAGAATCCTACGAAAATGCCACGTTGACTGGACGTGAATCTCTCAGATTGTCTTTATTGGCGAGGGAGTCGCTTACCCCAATATTGCATTTTTGTCCTTACTGAAGCAGGTTAAGTGGAAAGCGTCTTTGTTTTTTGTTGCATTGTAATGACAATGATCGGTTTTAAAAAAGCAAAAAATCCTTATGTTTGATATTCTCCCTAGTTAAAATGCACGCTGTTACGGTTTTCTATAATGGGAGGGTAGCGATCATTCTTCTTTCTTTTCCGTACATTTTTAATATTTAAACCCAGTGCTCAGGGGAATATTTATTGATCATGAAATTTTATCTTTACTAAGATCAATTTTTTTTGAAAGAATAGTAATTACTCTTCCCAAATAATACTCAAGCACTGATCATCATATATCAAACAATGTTCTTTAAAAGGTAAGTTGGCTTGATGGTCGTATTTAATATCAAACCAATCCATTGCATAAACAGGTTCAGTTTTTATCGATTTACGACCCAAGCTAAAATATTCTCCTGCAACTGTATCTTCCGGTAATTTGTCTTTGCCGTTTCTCAGCCATCGAAATCTGAAATCTTGTGACGACCAG
This sequence comes from Aequorivita sp., assembly GCA_049646885.1. GTDB lineage: Bacteria > Bacteroidota > Bacteroidia > Flavobacteriales > Flavobacteriaceae > Aequorivita. Next base: position 20,956 of record JBARWQ010000043.1, read on the forward strand.
AACCAACGGATAGAATTTTTATAGGAATATACAACCATAATCGGATGGTTTCCTATTGCGCAAAACCGTAGGGCGGTAGCTGATCTACTTGTGCCGTATTTTTTTGACAATTCTTCTATTATTCGATATTCAAATTTTTTTCTATAACAGAATTTTTTAAAACTGTTTTCGGGCATCAACAAACACGAGGCAAAATAATCTGCCTGTCTCTCCGCTCGATTCCTGCTTTTAAAACCTGTCTGAGAACAATGACTTGGGGATAATCCTTTTAGTAAGGAATTTCTATGGTTGTCTATGAAATAATGACCTAGTTCGTGAGCGAAAGTAAAACGTGCTCTTTCAGAATAGGCCTGTTGTAGTCTGTTTAAATTTATAAAAATATGAAATTTTGCATCTTCACATTCGATAAGACCATCAAAGGCATCTGAATAATTACCAAAACTATAAGTGATATTATTTTTCTCCGCGATAACAATTGGGTCTATCTGACCATTCGGAAAATAATAATCCGCAATACTACTGGCTAAATTATTTAACTCTTCTACATCAAATTCTGACAGAAAGTCATTTTCTCTGGGCATCCTTTTTGTCCTTATTCATTTGATCTCTGTCCTCCTTAGATATTTCTTTTCCATCTCTTGCAGCCATTGATAAATTATAGGGTGCGTTGTTTTCTTCCTTTTTTAAATTGAAAACAGGAATATTATTCTCTTTTGAATAAATAATATCATTAATGTCAGGCCATTTTTTTGGAGTGAAATAATCTTCATTGCTGAACTTAATTTCAAAAGCTTTAACTTCGTCAGAGTTTTTTGGGAACGCATACCCATATTTTCTTAATAACTTACCTATGTCCATTTTCTTTGGTGCCATAATTATTTAATCTGCAACTTTTCTTCTAATATAGTTTTTATTTTCCTTTTGGACCTATGGATAATCTGCCGTATATTTTGCCAAGTAGTTTCGAATAGCGTTTCCATTAATGTGATTTTGTCGCGAGTCATATTTTTTTCATCGTCGTAAAGGAAAAAATACATTCTTATGATATCCCTGTTCCGTTCAGTAAATTCCAATAAGCATTCGTCAACTAAATTTCTTTTTTTAATCAAATCCTTATCTAGATAATCGTACTCCGAATCAAGTAAAGCCCATTTCCATTCACTATGCTCGTCATCTATTATAGTGTCTTCGTTTTCTCGCGAAGGTTTAATTTTGCGAAGTTCCTCTAGTAATTTAAAATGTGCGATAGTTGATAAGTATGCTTTAAATCCATCTTCTTGGGTTTCGTGTATTGTACTGTCAAATTCCCAATCTAATGGAGATTCCCAAATTTTCAAAAAAACATCAGAGACAATGCTTAAAGCAAGTTCTTCCTTTTGTAATGTGAAGCTAATATTTCTAATGGTTACATTATAAACGAATTTTCTAAATTTTTCATATAAAAGACCAATAGAATTCTGGGCTTCATTACGGTTAGTCTCCTTATCAGAAATTATAAGTAGGTGTGTTTCTATATCCATGCAACCTTGAAGTTATATGTCCAATGTGTGACATAGTTTATCTGTCACACATTGGACATATAACTATGTAAACAAATAAAAATATCGTTAATATTCAAAAGGGGAGATTTCAAATATAATTAAAATTTCTTCGATTTTAAAAACAAAAATTATGGCAAAAGATTCATCTGGAAAGAAATTCAATAGAGTCCCTGAACATAAAAGGACTGTCAATGGTAAAACTATCACTATTAAAGAACACATTAGAAGTAATCGAAGTGATAGTAAGGGGAGCAAAAAGTAATGAGCGGAGCTCCACGGCTCTGAATGGAGATTGTTTAACCTAAACATAAAATATGAATACGATCAATTTCTCCAAAGGAGAGCTGAATGTATGCCATAAGAACAGTTGTGTTATTGTAAATGGAAAGATGGGAAAAGCCATTATTTTTGGTTTGGCAACATTAATTGTACTTAATGGAATAAATTCAATGTTGGAATCAGCCAACTAAGAAAATTGTGGGCAAGTGTCTGAACAGTTGTCCACAATTTTAAAATAAAATACAAATAATTAAACAACTTGTAATGGAACAATTTAAAAAACGCACCTTAAATAGTGAAAACTTTAGTCTAGGAGATAATGGGATTAAAGTAAATAAATTACTTACCCTTATAGAAGACAGCCCGTATTATGGATATATAGTTGAGTACTTTGCTGTCGATTCGAAAAATGATGAACTTATTGAGATTAAAGGTGCAAATACTTTATTCACTGTAATTAAAGCCTTAAATAAAAAATATTCAAAGGTAGATTTGATCAGTAATCTTAAGAATATTCATTTCAACTATTTCGATGGATTTGCGATAAATTTTTCTGACTTAACTCTTGATGAGTATTTTGATGAATATGACAAGGAGGTAATCTCGGCCAAACCTATACATTCCGGAGAACGAGACTTTTTTTCTAATCTCTATGATATAGACAAGTACGCAGGAAAATTAATTTCAAAAGGATACGGAGATATCCTAGACCATAACTTGGAGTTGTTAAAAAGCAAAGAAGAGCATATTCGTAAGTATAGGTTGCTTCACGATGTAGAGGAAGATCTTTTTTACCTAAGAGCCATAGTTTCCGAAGGAAGATACTATAATTATGATAATAGCATTACGTTAGTTATAGCACTTTTAAAGCTTCATTTTGAAGCGAAATCAACAGGAGTTCATTATTCCCTTGACTCTTGTGAATTCAATGAATCATTTATAAGAATTTTCTTTAAGACTTCAGAGCAAAAAGAACTTACCGGAGTAGGCTTTTTAGAGAACACCCTACAAGTTTCAAATGATGAGATTAAACGGGAGGCATTACGGTTCTCGAACGTATGTTCAATATCTTTTAAAGATTCAAAAAATAACGATCAATCAATTTTTATAAAACCAAAAGATATTAAATCGAAAGTCTTGTCTATTGCCCATGGAACAGGACCAGATAATGCTTTTAAAAAATTAGAGGAGTTTGTAAAATCTAAGGAAATATTCCAAACCATGTTTGAGGAAGTTAAATCGATTTCCAACATAAAAAATCATAATCAGATTTTGCATTTGGTGAGGACTAAAATCGAAAACTCAACAACTGAGGATATCAAAAGAAGCAAAGAAGAGCTTAAGAAAATTCTTTTAAGGGATATTAAGTCGACCACACAATTATTGCAGACTTTTAGTAAACTTATGTTATTGGAAGGATTAGAGATTGATGCAAAGGAATACCTTAGATATCTAATTTATGAGGCACTGATTGAAAGAAAGTAAAACAATAGCGTCCTAAACGTTTGAAAAAGAGAAGGAAATTTTTGTTCCTCAAAGTTTACCTTTGAGGTGCACCACAAAAACCCCTTCTCAGATGGTAAATATAACTTTGTTTTCGCAAATAATCTCAAAACTAGACAGAACGAAATTCAACAAACTGGTAAGATCACGTCAAAGCGACA
>JBARWQ010000044.1:0-46499 GCA_049646885.1 Aequorivita sp.
GACGACTGGCATTTTCGTCATCCACCTGAATACACAGAAGATCAGGATTGGCCCAGGAAACCATCGTATCCATATTATGATTGTTGCCATTGGCAATATTTAGGCTCGTCAATTGGCTGTCTTCACACCACAGATATTTAAGTGAATTGTTTTGTGATAAATCCAATTGGTCGATTAGGTTATTTCCACACGTTAATACTTCAAGGTTTAGGTTTTGGGAAATATCAATACTATTTATCATATTATGGTCAAAAGATAGTCTTTGAAGGTTTATATTTTCGGATATCTCCAATACCGTCAGTTGATTCCAATCGCAATCCAATCTTTGAAGATTTGGGTTTTGTGACATATCCAAAGTTACCAGGTTATTTGAACTGCATTTCAAGTATACTATATTTACAAAGCTTTCAATTCCTTCCAAGGATGAAATATCCTTGCCATTAACATTTAAATTTATCACTGCTTCTGCCTCGCTTATTTGTATTTCACCATCGCCATTGGTGTCCACCCCCGCTTCAATAAGAGCATTTTTAAAATTGACGTCGGGGATGTTTACAATTTGGGCATGGAGAAAAGAGCCCATCATCATTAGACATAAATATGTATATAAATTTTTCATAACTTATTGTTTTATAAGGGTTTTTGAATTTTGCACTTCGCCATCACATACCAAAATAATATTGTATAAACCCATAGGGTAAGCGGAAACATCTATGGTGATATTTGATTGCTGTACATCGAGAATATAATTATCGCTGCTGGCCGTGTTCATGTTTACAACCATCACATAGCTGGAACTCGCGCCATCGGCCAAATAATTCACGGTTACTTGATTGGATGCAGGATTTGGTACTAAGCTTTGCAATCTGTATGGGTTAACCGTTATTTGTACTTCGTCATAATCCTTAAAACCATCAATATCAGATACTACTTCCAATTTATATGTCTTTGACATTTCGGGGGTAATAGTTAGATCGGGGCCTGAATGGATAAGGTTGCCTTCCGGATCGTACCAATTGTACAAGGCACTTTCGTTGATCGCTCCCGCAGTAAGCGTAACGGTCTCGTTTTTTTCAATCTCCAGATTGCCACCTGCATCGGCCGAAAAGGAAGTTCTTGGATGTTTTTTAACCTCAAAAGTTTCCCCGCCCATTGTCTGGCCGGTTAGCACATCCTTTTGAAAAACATGATAGGTATAATTCCGCTTTTCGGTTAATTGCTTAGTTAGGAAATTAAAGGCGACAAAGGCAGTACCATAGGCTCCGGCTTCAAGGCTCAGATTACCAATACTGGCACTGTTTCCTGTTATCTTTAATGTTTTTGGTTTTATCTCTTCTGCCTGAGACTTGGTTTTACCGCCATTGTTCCAAGCATTGTACAGCACATCATCTAAGGCAATGGTTATTTCCGCTTCCTCATACAATGCTTTTCCTAGCTCCCCCTGATGCGGCTGAAGTTCTAAGGTAAAAGTTCTTTGGCTAGTAAAAGGGTTACTAACTCCAATGGTACCCCCAATGGCAATAGGGGTAGGAGAATTTGGATAAATATCTACTACCGTTGTGTTTTTCCAAGCAATGTTATTGTTGTTAAGTACATTGGTTGTGATATTTTCACCTTCGGGGAAGGTCATGGGGTCTTCGGTTGATTCAATCCGGGCCAAGAGACAGAAATGCCAGGGGTTTGTAGCACAAATTTCAATATAATCGGCGGGGTTCGGCACATTCCATGCAAATTCCAAAGTCTTGGTTTCCCCAATGGCAAGAGGAGGGATTGTAATCGTGCCAACCTGGTCACCCATTAATACCCCGCTCATACTAATTGAACCATCCCAATAGTCAGGCCAATTAAGGGATGTATTAGCCTTCGCCCAGTAGAGGTGCAGCAAGTCATTTCCCGATGATGTAACACAACTGTTGTTTGTAACTCTAACGTAAACATAATTAGGGTTGTTGGCATCATACTCTGGATTTTGGTGCACATCAACATACAGACCATCGTTTTGGTTTCGAACCCAAATGTCCTCACTGCGCCAGGGGTATTCGGTGTTAACATCCGGTTCAACAAAATAATCCAATTTGGAGTTTTGCATGGCTAAATCTAACTTAGTGGAAGGATTCATCATGCAATCAGCCGTTTTAACAGCACGAAAAGCATTAATCCGTCCTGTTCCCAATTGTCCAAGGAATGGTTCATTATAAGGAATATGATACACATCGTCAGTTGTATTTCTGATAATATCCTTTACCTGAGCGGCAGAAAGGGTTGGATTTGCCGAAAACACCAATGCGGCCACACCACTTACATAGGGTGCAGTACTGGAAGTATTGGATGCAAGCCTGATGCCTTCGGGATGCTCGGCAAATTTATTTGTAATGTTGGTCACAAGAATGCCAGGTGCAACTACATCCAATTTATCATTATGATTATTAGTTTTTTCCCCATAAAAAGGTCTGTAATAATGACAATCGGGCCATGAATCCTCCCAAAAAGGATAAGGGGAAAATTCTCCTATAGGGTAGCGATGGCCAACATTGGTCACTCCCAAAACATTATCATAATCATAACAAGCGGGATATTTATAATCTGTCACCCCTTCATTGCCGGCTATCCCAACTATTAAGGGGGGATTAGACATTTCATTAATAGCGGCTATTACTTCATCGAGATCAGTTTTAAAATAGCTATTGGCAAACATTGACCAACTACAATTTATTACTCTCACATTAGGATATTCGGCTAACTCATATAATCCTTTAATTAGATCTTTTGCACCTCCATTTGTATATGCAAACACTACTTTAGAATCGTGTGCTATCCCCGCAATATATTGGTTGTTGTTGGCTTTAGCTACAATTTTTCCCGAAACTGCTACACCGTGATCCCAGAGAGATCCATTATATTCACTAATAAATATAGTATCAAATATTTGCCCTTCCAAATCGGGATGTTCAAGAGGATTTGCAACATCGTCGACTCCAATTAATACACTTGGATCTCCCGTAGTAATGGTCCACGCCAAAGGCAGTTTTATTAAGTCGTAGGCTGTGTACCTTTCCCCCGTAAAAGGGTCATCATAATCATTGGGCAGTACAAATGGTGGAGTAGAAGGAAGTAATAAATGATCACCTTCATCTATTAGATTTTCATCCTCTATTAAAAAAAATCTTTCAACCTCATTACGTTGCGAAATAATAGTTTCGTCAACAAAATTTTCAGAAATTTCTACAAAATAAACTCTTTTTAGCCGAGGTGTTGGGGCGGTAGGATACATCTTCTCAAATGTATATACGCTATTATTGTTTAAGACATTAGCGAAATCTTGATTCGCCATAGTGATCACGAGGGTTTGATCTAAATTTGTCGAAAGTTGGAAAGAACCCAATTCATATCCCGGTTTTATTTCAAGATAATACTGTTTAGTATTTTGGGCATTCAAAAATAGAGAGGAAAAGGCTACCATAAGACAGATTAAGACTCGGTAGACACGTGGGCTTGTGGGCTTGTGGGCTTGTGGGCTTGTGGGCTTGTGTTTTCATAATTTGGTCGATTAAAGTTAATTGAACTCTTAAAATTATGTAAAATTTTTATCCTTTCCAAGATAAAAACATCTTTTTTTCATTTAATAACAAGTTTATTGAGGTCTCGTATCTATTTCAAATACGGTCAAAAGAATTATTAACGATGGTCTATCAAGCTAACCGGCTTCCGGCTTAAAGTCGGGAAACGGAGTGACTTGATTTCCTCAAAAGAAGCAAATTCAATTTTGGGTGCCACCCGAAGTTTTGCCCTAAAATGGTCTTTTATCAATTGCAATAAGTCTTCAGAATGATTTTCTGAAGCGATTTTTATAGTAATCTCATCGGTTCGCAGGTCGTTGTGATAAATTTCAATAACGTAGGTTTCTACATCATCAAAGCCATTGAGGATATTAAACATGGCGGGCGGATAGATAGTAGTGCCCTTATATTTTATCATTTGCTTTTTTCGCCCGACAACGGGACCCAATCGCAAGGTGTTTCTACCGCAACCGCACGAGCTTGTATAAGCTTGAACCATATCGCCAGTTTTAAAGCGCAACAAAGGCATGGCCTCTACTCCTAAAGTAGTAATGGTAAGTTCACCCACTTCGCCTTCGGAAACCGGCAGATTGTTTTCGTCCAAAACTTCAACGATGATAAGCTCAGGATGATGATGTCCTCCTAGATGGAATTCACATTCGTTAAAGGCAGTGCTCATCTCTGTGGAAGCGTAGGTGGAGAACAGCTCAATGTCCCAATCCTTTTTGATCTTATTTGCCAGTATATTAGGTGAACCTCCCGCCTCGCGAATCGGTTCTCCAATACAGATTGCAGCTTTTACACCGGTTTTTTCTAAATCTATTCCACGTTCTTGGGCATATTCTATCAGCTTTAAAAGAAACGAAGGAACGGTAATAAGATACGTCGGTCTAAACTTTGAAATTGAATCCCATTGAAGTTCAGGGATACCAGAACCCACACGAACAATACCCGCACCAAGTTTTCGTGCTCCCAGAAAATAGGCCAAGCCTGCCATAAATCGTCTGTCCATGGTGGTCATAAGCTGGAGAACATCTTCCTTTCCCACACCACAGCACGCAAATGAAATAGCCTCATTGTACGCCAAGCGATCCAAATCCTTATCTGTAAGTGCAAACGTTACAGGATCACCCAAAGTACCGGATGTGGTGACGTAGTCAATTATTTCCGACCTGGGAACACAGATGAAATCATCGTTGAATTGCTGAAGATGATCCTTTGTAGTGACTGGGATTTTATGAAGATCGTCCAAAGTTATTATTTCTGAAATTTGAATGTTGTTCTCTGCAAAAACACGTTGGTAAAACGGAGATTTTTTATTCAAATAATGAAGGGTCTCTTTCAACCTTTCTTCTTGAAAGATTTTTATTTCTTCTATGGAAGTCTTTTCTATTTCTGGAATCATATCTTTTTGGGATCAGGACTTAAGGGAAACATGGATCAGGACGGAACTAAAATCCATGAAATTGTCCCTTTTCTGAATACCTTTTATATTCTCTTTTCTCTTTTCTACATTCTCTTTTCTATATTCTTTCATCTATCTTTTCAATTGTCTAAGGTATTTTTCAATATTCTTTCTATCGGGGACAGTTGTTATTTCTTTGGTCAACGCCGTTTCAAATGCTTTTTTCGCGGCAGCATTATATTTTTTTCCAAAGTAATACTTTCCAATTAAATAATAGGCCTTCCAGTAATCTGGGTTTTTTCTCCACAAGGCGTTAATGGTTTCTGGAGAAACGGTTTCCCGCTTCCTAATCGCCGTTTCCATCTCTGACTCCAAAACGCGATATTCTTCGTAATCACGAAATTCCATGGAGTGGACAAATGGATCTTCAGGCACGTTCAACTTAGAATTTGAGACACTTGTTCGGGAAGGGTTTCCATCTCTATTCGAAAATATTTCGTCGAGATCATAACTTACAAATTCGCCTAATTGATACGGATTGGAGGAAATCCAAAGTTGTTTTTCCTCAGGCCTAAAAACAATGCCATGGTGCGCCAGCAATTGGTTTAAGGCTTTTTCATTGCCATATCCAATTTTCTTATCTCCCAAACCTTCTTTGTTTCTAAGAATTGAAATTGCTTTGGGAACATCGATCGTTAGATTGTTGTTAGATTCCGGTGCAGCTTCCGAAATTAATTCTTTCATACGTGCAAAACGATAACTCGAGTGGCTCTCTTCAATCCACTTTATATTCCTTTTATCCTCTAGGTAGGATTCACTTTGAAAATGATTGGAGCAAATCAAAACATTGGAATTTTTCACTTCAAAAACATCCATGTTTTCAGGGGAAACTTCAATTATAGCTGCTTTATTATCTTTTGCGCTTCCAATTAAAATAGCTTCCGAAACAAATACTTCCCGCTTTTTGGCAATTGCTACGGCCTCCTCAATAGTTGAAGCGTACTGCAAAATTTCACGTACAACAATAGAAATTGGCGTTTTTGCACTAAAGGGAATTCTCGACTTGCCTGCATTTATGGTAACTGTCAGGCCTTGTTCATTCATCCCGGAAACCACCCCGACCATTCCACCCCAAGTTACAGAAACAAACTTATAGCCTGTGGAAGGATTTATAAATGCAATTATCTTGTCTTTCGCAAAGTCGTCTCCCACGTAAAAATCAAAATTACGGGCGACGAGCAATTTTCCATCCGCGGTTTTATCGCCCCAAACTGCAAAGGAAGAACAGCCTACCAACATTAAATCCTTCATCGCGTGCCCAATATCGTGCGCACTGTGCAAATAGAGCAACCGCAAATACGGATCGCCCAACTCGGAGTAGGCGGAGGAAGAATATTGCGAAAGTCCATAAATTTCAGTCTTGTATTCTTCAGGTATATGGAGGTACATTTTGCGCGTGTACCAGGTTAAGAATTTCTGAAGCAATCGCTGTTGTCTTTTTGAAGGCACAAGCTTTTTCACTTTTTTGAAAAAGCTTTCTTCCTGCTTTTGCATCAATTCCCTTGTCAAGCTCCCTGTTATTTCTCCAATTTGAAGCGCATCGCCCTCGACGTACATTTCCCATTGACCTTGTTTATTCTTAAGTAAGAAATTGTTGCCTGCCGCAAAGGTTGAATCATTTATTATTTCTCTTTCGGGTATGCTATCAGAAAAAACGCTAATATCCGGGCGGTCGTGGATTGATTTCTTAATTCCACAAGAATTTAAAAGAACCAAAAGAAGGAGACACAACCAATATCCAGAATTTCTTTTCATTTTATAATCTTTGGTTTTTCAAACTTGCCATTTTTCGGAAAAGTTATCATTCTATCCAGATTTATGGGGTTTCTCAAAATTCTCAGAGAAATCAAATTTAGTAACATTCCAGACTTTTTGAAGGAGTGTAGCATATCGGCCTCCATATTTATTTGATTTCTTCCTTTTGAGGGATTTCCAATATTTTACTCAGCAAATATTCCCTTCCAAGTATTTCGGAGCAGGTTACTACTCCACTAATGGTAACGCCGAGAATTCCGTGCATATTTAAACTTTGGCCGGTAAAATAAAGATTTTTGATCTTGGTTCTGGGCGAGATAAACGATTTTAAGGGATTGGCCGCATCCTTCACATAGCCGTACATTGAGCCTCGATTACAGCCAATATAATCTCTGAATGACAAGGGAGAAGAAGTGTAAACTGCTTCAATGCATTCGCGAATATTCGGAAATTTCTTCTCCAGATCGGCTATAATCACCTCGGCTTTTTGTGCTTTAAATTCTTCATAAGTCTGCCCGCGATCATTCTTTTGCGCTGCGGTATTAAAGGTGTCTCCCCACGCCTCTACTTCCTCAAAACGCATATAAGTCATAACGGAAAGACTTTCTCCCCATTCTTCGTCCTCCTTGCTTATGCCCATAGAAATCATATAAGCTTTTGGCCAGTCCTCTTCGGTATAGTCCAAAGCATTCCAAACAGCTTCTGGATTTTTAAAATGATAATAGTTGTAGTTTAGGTACTTAAATGTTTTAGGCTTGAGAACCAAATAAAGATTAAATGCTGCGATAGTACTTTCAATATCTTGGATTCTGCTGACATAGGATTTCCGAAAAAGTTCTGGTCCAACCAGATTAAGAGTCAGTTTTGGATCGACATTCGATATAAAAATGTCGCCTTTAATGGTTTTACCATTAGCAGTGGTTACGGAGGTTACCACTCCATTTTCGGTTTGTATGCCATTTACTTCATGGCGCTTATATGCCTTTCCTCCGTGCTCACGAAAACGCTTTAAGAGGGCTTTCGTTATTTGGCTACCGCCATTGATGCAGCGATAGGAGCTTTCAATATATGAGTTTACCGAAAGTGCGTGCATATACAATGGAGTGCGTTTGCCTTCGCCTGCATATAGCAGATTGCTTCCCGCTAAAACCGCAGCTAACTTTTCATCATCGGTTATGGATTCTATAAATTCCTTAGCTCTTTCCTCAAAAACTTCAGGATTTTCATAATATGATTTTCCAATTTTTAAGCGATATAAAGGAAAGTTGTCACAAGTTGCTCGCATTTTCTTGCAGTAACTTCTGATTCCTACTTCTTCCTCTGGAAACTGGGAAATAAGGGAGTCTATAAAATTGGAATAACCTTGGGCATGCCGATATTCTATGGGGTCGTTATCAAAAGTGATGATATCGTAACCCTCCTCATCCATTTTCTTTAGGGGAATATCATCCAAAATATTCAAATACTTGAAATAATGGTGAAGATTCTGTCCTTCGGAAAGACCGCCTATATAATGTACGCCTGTATCAAAAATGGTTTTGTTCCGAACAAAGGTTTGAAGATTGCCCCCGAACTGCTGATTCTTTTCCAGAATACAAACCGAATATCCCTCCTTGGCTAGAATTGTGCCAGAGACCAGTCCTCCAAGACCACTACCGATAATTACTACATCATACTTTTCAATCATTTTCGGAATTTCCAGAATATTTAAAAACACTTAAATCAGTATCTTCAAAATACTTTTGATAGCCTAATTTAAGAATATTTTCTTCCTCCGCAATAAGGGAGTTTTTCATTAACACAATGGTTTTAACTCTTGTACTCACGAGAAACTCCATAATTTCCTTATGCATTCTTTCGGAATTGACGATCAGGGTATCTGTTTTTGGAAGTAATACTTCGGTGATGGAAGGGGAAAAATAAAGCTTTCCAAACTTTTTGGACAAATAGCTATTGTTCAGCAAATTTGCTAGTTCCTCATTTTCGATTAGACTATAAATCCTTCTGTCGGGTCCATCCATGGCAAGTAACATATCTACTTGCCCGGCACCATCTGAGATATGTGCAATTCTCACGGTTTTATCGACCTTCCAAATTAATTTTAAATAAGATTCCGCTTGTTCCTTCAAGTCTCTTTTAGCGGTGCGATATAATTTATCGCCTTTATAACGGTATTCCTGTAGAACGATGTGATGAAAATAATTAGTGCCTTCAATATTTTCTCGCATTCTCAAAAATTCCTCCCTCATATAAAGAACTATTTTCTTAGCTCTTTGGGTGTGATTTCCTTTAAAAAGAGTGTTTTCTGGACTAATTCGAGGTAAAATTTTTACAGTAATACTGCCGTCCTTAATTATAAAACTTCCCTTGGGATTTACTTCACTGTTGCCGTGAATCAAAACTGGCAGGATGTCCATTTGAAAATGTTCCGCCAAATAAAAAGCGCCTTTGTGAAATCTTCGGATTTTATTGTTCCAACTGCGACTCCCTTCCGGAAATACCATAATGGAATACCCTTCCTCTATTTTTTTTCCGAGGGGTTCCAAACTTTTTTCGATACCGCTGGAAACTGGATAAAAATCGGCGTTTTGCACGGCCTTGCCGAAGATCGGAGAGTTATAGACCCAATCGTTTACCAAGAAGCAGATTTTAGGATATAACATTCCCATTGCCAGAATATCGAGAAAGGAGGTATGGTTAGCTATTATTATCGCCGGCTTTGAAAAGTCTTCTTGGTTGTACTCAACCTTTTTCTTGACGAAGGGATTGGTATAAAGTACCGATTTCATATATGCCGAAATCATTTTGTGAAAACCGGCTACCCTTCTCTTTTTACTGAAAGGCAGTAAGGGCATAATGATCATGCTGTATAACGAAAGCAAAATTCCCCCCAGCCCAAAATAGCCAAAGGAAAATACAGAATGCACAAACATCCGTGGGTTGATGGGACGTTTCTTGGAACTGCCAATAAAGAGCTGAAACAATAAAGGTTGAATTGAAAAAGCAGTGAGCATGGCCGAAAATATCCCAATAATCGAAACAATGGAAATGGAATACAGTGCAGGATGTTTGGCAAAGACCAAGACGCCAACCCCTAAAATGGTGGTCAGCACCGAAAGCATAATCGAAGTTTTATGAGTTGCGATTACCTTTTCTCCTGTTCGCAATTCCTTTAAAAGCCCTTTTGTCATAAAAATGCTATAATCGATTCCCAAACCAAAGATAAAAGTGGAGATTATAATATTGAAAATATTGAATTTAATATCGAGTAATCCCATAATGCCCATGGTTAAAAACCAGGTAATAAAAATGGGCGTAGCGGTAACCAAAGTAAGGGTAAAGCTTCGGAAGAAAAGAAAAAGGATTAGTAAAACGGCCAAAATACAGTATCCTATCAGATTGTAGAAGTCGTTCTTCAAATTCCCCAAAAAGGTTTCATTCATGTCCTGACGATCGATAACGAGGGTATTTGGAATATCGCTGAAATAGGTTTTAATTTCATCGGCATTATCGTCATTCAGCTTTACTAGGGTGGTAATGGTGGTAAAGTTGGCCTCGGTACTGATAAAATCCTCCAAAATCATGGATGGTATTTGTTGGTAATCCTCAGGGCTTAGGGGTTTGAAATCTTTATCCAAAAACCGATAGAACTTCTCGAAGGTCTGAGGTTTGAAACCTATTTTACTGCCGCTTTCTATAAGCCTGTTCTCTGCGATCTCCTTTCTATCGGCATTCCAAAATCGGTTCCATTCCGCTAGTTTCTTGCGTTGATTCTGTTGCGAATGCACCAAGGCGCCCACAGAGCTAAAACTACTTATTTTGTTTTCCTCCTTTAGAAGTTCCAGTTTTTCATGAATGGAATCGTTCAACTGCAAGGTGCCCTCCACCGATTTGCCATAGGTAGCCAGATATACTGATTTCGAAGAAATATCCGTCAAAGCATCCAGCCGCTGCATTGCATCTTTAATTTCCTTTGGCTCGTAATTCAATTTGGAGATATCCTTGTCAAATTCTACACGGTGGTAGGTAAAAACACTCATAATGAGTACAGCCACTAGACCGAATAACAGCCATTTATTCCTATGGAAATTATGATCTGCAATTTTATCCAAAGCTGTAATCTGCTCTTTTCTGCCCTTAGTATTTTTATAAACCAACGGAATAAATACCAATGCAAAAACCGAGGCCCCCAGAACACTTATTGCGGCGAAAATCCCTAAATCCTGTAAGGCTTGCGAATCCAAGAAAAGAAGACACAGAAACGCCATAGCAGTTGAAAGGCTACTCATTAAAATAGGCTCCGTAACATCTTTATATAGATTTTGCAGGGTTTCATTATTCCGAATATGCGTTAGGATATGTAGGGAATAATCTAAGGTCACACCCAATAAGACAGAGCCAATCCCAAGAGAAATCACAGAAATCTCGGTGCGGATCAAAAACAGCAAAGCCATAGCCAGCAATCCGCCGAATAAGGTTGGCACAAAAAGAATTAAGGGGACGTATAGTTTTCGGTAATAGACTATAAAGATCAAGATAAGAAAGGAGAGCGTTATGCCCACGGTAAATTGTATATCAGTTTTTATTTGTTGTGCATTGGCAACCGCAATGAGGGCCGCGCCAAAATAATCACTGCTTACTTTTCCCTGGTATTTGTTGTTTAAAAAACCCTGAAGGCCGTAAAGCTGTTCTGCAAACTTGGTATTCTCCGAAGTTTCACTGCTGCCAAAACTAGGAGTAATAAATAACAGGATGTTTTTTTCATCCTTACTTAGCAGAAATCCATCCTTTAAATGAAAATCCTCCGCTACGCCCAATTGTCGCAATTTTTTAAGTGCTATGAAGGAAAGACCCAATGGATCTTTCAAAATAACATCTTTTGAAACAATTCCCGATGGAGATATGAGGGTGCGATAATTGGCTTCAGTTCTAGCGGAAATACTGTCTTGTTGTAGTTTGCCAGAAATTGTTTTATAATCCTCTGCGTCCAGAAATAAAGGAAGATTATCGTAAACAAAATCCATTGTACGCATCAAATCCTCTTCTTCCACTTTGCCGCGGATATATTTGATGTATTTTCCTGAATGCAATTCCAAACTATCGAGAAACTCGGTAGCGTACTGAAATAAATCCCGCAACTCAGCAGTCTCATTTCGATGGATTGTAACAATTATTTTATCGGTGAAGTTTACCGTTTTTAAAACTTTCTGAAGATCCTTGTTTTCGCTACTAATAGGTATCAACTTCGAGATATCTTCTTCAAAGCGGATTTTGGATACCATAAAAGCAAGGACAGCGAACAACAATATAAAAAACGCGGCAGTCCAAATTCTATTTTTTTGCAAACGCAGATATAATTTGAAAAACCAGTTACCCATTATTTAGAATCTTTTTTCTCTCGATTATATTCAAGAAAAGGTAGCTTAAAATCCCGATGCTAATAGCTCCAATAACAGAAAGCATCAAACTGCCAATAATATAGAATTCTAAATATTTCACCAATTCCATATTTGGGTCTATTTCAGCCATTGATAGCATAAAGTTTTCTCCTAGTATCCAGCTGCCCAACTTTAAACTGAAAAATATAATAAAGGGAATAAAAGGCGGTAAACTGACATTGGAAAAAGCAAAGGCTATAACCTTGTTCAATTTGAAAAGCACTGCCAAAAAAATTACGGTTACGGTGTGAAAACCCCAAAGCGGCGATAATCCAATCAATACGCCTAAGGCTATGGAGAAAGCTTTTTTTTCATTAGAATCCTCACTTCCCAAGAGGTCTTCCAAGAGGAAGCGTTTGAATCCTTTTTTTTTTAATTTTCTAAATAAATTTCGAGGCTTAATATAAACGAACGCAAGAAAGACAAACCAAGTGTTTAGGATACTGATTCGTGTAAAGTCTCTGAAAGGTCTAAAATGCGATACTCGATCCGTCATATCGTAATGCACGCGTACGGGGATGTTTTTCACTTCAATCCCAGCCCAAGCGGACTTGACGATGATTTCAATTTCAAATTCGAATTTATTGGTATGGAATTTAAGATCCTTCATTGCCCAAAGCGGATACATCCTAAAGCCAGACTGGGTGTCCTTTAACCGTATCCCCGTTTCAACCCAAAACCAAAAGTTGGAAAACTTGTTGCCGAAACCACTCTTTTTCGGCACTCCTTCTTGAGCCATATTTCTAGCCCCAATAAAAAGAACTTTTTTGTTTTCTTCGTTTTTTAAAGCTTCAATAAAAGAAGGAATATCTTCCGGAAAATGCTGCCCGTCACTGTCGAGGGTTATTGCGAAATCATATCCCAAATTCTCTGCAAGTTCAAAACCCTGCCGCAAGGCATTGCCTTTTCCTGTGTTTTTGGGGATGTCAATTATTGAAATTTGTGGGAACTGGGCCAATAGTTCCGAAGTACGATCGGTGGATCCATCGTTAACTAAAATCAATTGATCGGTATAAGTTAAAACTCCCTCAACAACCCCTTGCAAGGTTTTGTGATTATTATAAGTGGGAATAATCACGCAACATTTCAGGTTTCGAAACTTCTCTGAAAGTAGTTTTTGGTTCATTTGGGATTTTTATGCTTGTCTCTCTTGACAAATTTACGGCCAATATCGCCACGCAGAATGATAGAAAGATGAACAAATATAACTTTTTAAGAATTAGATAAAGTGGACGCCAAGAATAGTGTCAAAAAAGTTATCCTTTACCTAATTCTATTTTTTCGATATCAGAAATTTCTCCTGATTTCATAACAAAGTCCAAGATGACATTTCGTAAATCCTTTAACGAAATCTTCTCGTAATTATTTAAAACAAACGCCTTATCCTCTTCAATATTCCTGTGATATCCCAAAAACCTCGGAGAGTTTTGTTGGACACTTAAACGGATATAACGGATTTCAATGTTATCGGGATCGGACTTTAATGCAGCTTCAATTAAGGCAACGCCAGTTTTGAAAAACTCTTTTTTTTCGTCCTTCTGTTTGGCAAATTTAGCTTTCAAAGTGGAGACAGCACCCTTATATGCCAAAAGAACCCCTTCAGATTCTGACCCGGTAGCTGCGAACATTTCATCCATTTGTGAAACTAGTTCGCTATTCTCTACCGCGTTTGGATACTGCAAGCGGATTTTATTCAAATCTTGTGCATTTCCCAAAAAGGAGATAAGAAAAATTAGTAAAGCAAGAGGTTTCAATTTCATCATCTTTTTTATATAACTTTAAACGAGGCATTCAATTTCAATGCCACTGTTTCATCAAAAGTTGTCGTGTTTTTGATCTTTACTTCGTCATCGATCTCAGTAATATCGATTGCCAATTCTAAATCAGGATTAATTTCCGGATTGATAATTGCCATAAACTTTATATTGGAGGACACAGTTAAAAACAAATCTTTTCCGATGGCATCTTCGGTCAATTCTTTTATCATTTGAATCATACAAACTCCTGGCATTACTGGATTTCCAGGGAAATGGCCCTTAAAGATTTCGTGATCTTTATTAAGATGCACCTTTGCCAAAATTCCATCGGGGGTTTTGTCAACTTGAATCACTTTGTACAATCCTTTTATTAACATAGTCCTTTTAATTTTCTTTAAATTTTTGCAAATCTATTTTCAACTTGATATTGTTGTGTTTTATCACTATTGCATCCGCAATATCAGAAGGTGAATCTGGAGAAATAGAAAAATCAATTTCAACTTTTTCCTTGGTTTTTGAGGTGTTGATGATTTTCTCGAGCTGTTCTGAATCCTTTCCTATATAATAAAAGTTGAATCCCGATTCAGTCTTGGTTTTATAGATATTTTGGGTTTCACTTTCATATACACCTACAACCTCATCACTTTCATTTATCAATAATTTAAAATCATCTTTTAAAACATTCACAATAAACTTCCGATCCAAATCCTCGATTATAAAATTCTTTGTAAACGAATTTCCTTCATATTGAAAATCGAACAATTTACTGCCGAATTCCGTAGTAAAAACTACGCGATGTATAGCTGGCGCAATCTTTTTTACAATTAATATACCTCCAAAGTTTTTGCCATAAACATCTATTTTAGCTTTATAAACATAATCAATTTTCGGATTCGCAAAATATGGATTTTCTACCTCTTTTTCCAAAAATGGAATCTCTCTCAACCCTTCGGTCGTTTTAAGAGAGCAGGAAGTTAAAAACAATGTTAAGTACAAAGAACTAATTGCTAAAAACCGTATCATCCACAATACTGTTTAATACTCGGTTACTAAAAACAATTCGGGTAAAATCTTGTGAGGGCTCTATCATTTTCACCTCAAAAACCTGGGCGTCATCTTTGTTGAACAGCAACTCGAAGGAAGCAATATAAGCTGCTATTTTCTTATCCTTCGGAATAAAAACGGCTTTGTTGTATTTGGTTGTTTTTAAAAAGGTCACATTAAAATCGGAGTCGTTAAACATATCACCTCTCACACTACTCACAATGAGTTGGTTGAGTTTTTGAAAGAGTTTGCTGTTTCCAATTTCAACTTTGCTTTTAGTGCCGCTATCGTTTATGAGCAGCTGATCCTCCTTAAATATAATACTGTATTGATAGGGCTTGGTGTATTCCCATTTCACCAAATTGGGCGCTTTGAATACCATTTTTCCCCAAGTTTTTACGTCATCCGCTAAAAAGTCGAGGTGTTTGTATTGCACAAAATCAGTTTTTATGGTTTTCGTCGTTTTAGCGCTGGCAATCACTTTATCCTTAAAAGAAGTAATTTCTTGGGCATCCATATTGGTTTCCTGGGCTTTTAGACAAAAACCCAAACCTATAAAAATCAACGACAAAACATACTTACGCATAGGCTTCAATTTCGAGTAGGCGGTCCAAAGTCACGGACTTCAGGTTAGTTGACTGCAGAGATAACAATAAACGTTCCAACACCGCGATGGTTTTCTGACTGCTGTCGTGCAAAAGGATAATGTCTCCTTTTTTTAGATTGGCGGTAATTCGTTGAAAAATTTTTTCTTCGGAAAGACTTGTGGTATCGAAACTGCGCTTACTCCACCCGATAGAATGGTGTTTTGTGGTTCGCAGGGCTTTTTTGATAGCCGGATTGGTAACTCCAAAAGGAGGACGAAAAAATTGAGGTTTTTTTCCAATAATCGTCTTTAAAACAGCATCGGTTTGTTCCAATTCAAGAACTATTTTTTTTGAAGGAAAAAAACCAAAATGTTTGGAATGGGAATACGAATGATTGGCCACAAGATGTCCTTCATCCGCAATCTGCTTTGCCAACTCAGGATATTTTTCTGCATTTTTTCCAATTAAAAAGAAGCTGGCTTCTGCGTTGAATTCTTTTAGAAGTCTTAATACTTTCGGAGTAAATTCAGGATGTGGCCCATCGTCGAAAGTGATAGATATATAATTATTCGAAATTTTATGGTTATGGTTTAAGGAGTGTAGATGATAGTTCCATTGAATTTGAAAAGAACCAATAGTGGTAATTGCAATCCAAATTAAAACAAACAAAACATACATCCAGACGGGAACATAGCCGAAAAATCCCGACATCAATAGGAGCGAAAAGATCACTAAAACAAGAGCGTTTATAGTATAGAATCTCAACATTTTTGAAGTAAAAGCAAACTGTGATCTTGACCACGATATTGGTTATAGCACAAAATTGTATTCAAATTGGAAACCTTTAGATCATTGATCTTAACAATCTGAGGAATGTTTTGTGCTTTCAGAATTCTCGAGGCCAACCAAAGGCCGAAAGCAGAGACCGTATGATTTTCTCCCGCTAAATGCTTGTAATAAAGTTGTTGGGTTTCCTTAAAAATACCTTGGCAAAGTTCGTGATAATAATGGTCAAACTCCACATCGCCATTATTACCCAAAACCACTGCATCTACTTCGTTAATATCCAATCCGTTATTATTCAAAAAACTGACGATAGTCTCTGACAGTTTTTCTTTTGGTAAAGTGTTAAAGAATTCTACTGCTTTCAATTCGGCATAGCAGGATTTGTTTTTAATATTTGAAAGCACAAAAAAGTTTGCACCTTCACTAAAAACAGCGCCTTGAGTTTGGGAGGTTAAGACATTGGATAGTTTTATAGCTTCAGCCTTAATGTGATTGATTACACGATTGACATTGGTGGTATGTTCCCCTAATTCCTCCACTCCCCCAACTAAAATATGGCTAGCTTCTTCGTTTTCGAGTTGCATCTTGGCATCCAACAAAGCAGACTCAAAAGAAATGGACAAATGAACATAGGTAAAATTATAGGCCTTGCACTGTATTCCCAAAGCGATCTGGCCCGCTACGGTATTGTGAGTGCTTTGAATAAAAGAAGTAGGTGTTAAATACTGTTCCTCATTATCGATGAGGGCACCGACAAATTTTTCAGAATCTATCATACAGCCCATGCCAGTGCCGGTAATAATAGCATCAACGTTTTCGAGGCCCGCTTCGGACAAGGCGATTGATGCAGCCGCTACGCCCATTTTTATGCCCTTTGCCATTCTACGCGCTGCGGCAGGCGGAATAAACTGCTTGTAATCTGGATCCAACGCATAAATAACCGTCTCGTCATACTCATAAATTTCATCCAAAAAGACAGTGTTGTCATACGTTTTTTGGGGTGAAATGGAAGCTAGGCTATTTATATAAGTTTTTTTCATTTTGCACTTTTTGAAAATATCAAGGTGGAACAATTACCACCAAAACCAAGCGAATTGGAGAGTATAGAGTGCAAGACTTTCTTTTTCAATTCCGTTTGGGGAATTAATGAAAACTCCTTCATCGGGGTTTTAAAATTCAGATTCGGGAATATTTCATTGTGTTGCAGGCCCAAGATGGAATATACCGCCTCAATAGCCCCCGCAGCCGCCAAAGTGTGGCCTGTATAGGCTTTGGTGGAGCTGAATTCAGGAATATCCTTCCCAAAAATCCTCTGCAATGCTCGCCCTTCGGACAGATCATTATTGCCCGTGGCGGTGCCATGGGCATTTATATAATCGATTTGTGATGGATCCAAACCAGCCACTTTCAATGCTTTTCCCATCGCCAAGGTTGCCCCATCACCATCATCGGAAGAAGCCGTTTGATGAAAAGCATCATTGGCATTGCCGTAACCACTGAGGTAGGCAAGCACTTTTTTATTTTCTGCTTTCACTACTGCATCGCTTTCCAAAACCAAATAAGCAGCTGCTTCTCCCAAGTTTAAGCCTTTTCGATTTTCATCGAAAGGAGTGCTGTAGGTGTCGCTAAAAATCATTAGGGTTTTAAAGCCGTTGATCGTAAATTTAGAGAGACAATCGGATCCACCTACAACCACGCGATCCAATCTGCCTGATTTTATCAAGCGCGCACCAAACATTATGGCATTGGCGGCCGAGGAACAAGCCGTACTTATGGTAGTGACCAAACTTTCCTCGATACCTAACTGTTCTGCAATTTTCTTTGTGGAATCTCCCGCGGGATGACTTTCAATATATTTTTGCAAAGATTTCTCAACAAGATATTCGTAATAGTATTTTTCGGTCATATCCATCCCCCCCACACTGGTGCCGGAAACAAGACCCGTTTTGTATTTCTTAATATTTGAAATACCTGCATCCGCAATAGCTTCCTTTGCAGCAATAACGCCTAAAAGAGCTGTTCGGGAATAATTGTTTTCAGGAGTTAGATTGAGTTGGGCAATCAATTCATCATTGGTGGATTTTACTTCGCCCACCATAATCTCATCGCGATGAATGGTTTCAATATTATCAATGCGGGAAATTCCTATTCTTTTATGGATGAGGGCCTGATAGTTTTCCGCCACATTGTTGCCAATGGAAGAAATGATGCCCATTCCGGTTATGGCTACACTTTTGTTCATTTTTTTGATATGACAGATTTTCGAGCAAGTCCGCTCTGTTTGGCACAAAGAAAAAGAGCTCTAAAGGAAGTCGACGGAAATTTATTTAGTGCGATGTGATTCTATATAATCAGCCATTACTTGAATAGATTCAAAAATCTTTCGGCCTTCTTTTGGATCACTTAAACGAATTCCATAATCTTTATCCAACATCACTATTAGTTCTAAGGCATCTATGGAATCTAGCCCGAGGCCATCACCAAAAAGAGAATCGTCGTCTGCAATTTCAGCAACTGAAATATCCTCAAGGTTTAATTGCTCAATTATTTTGGTTTTTAATTCTTCTTTTAATTCGCTCATAATAAGTGGTATAATCGGTTTATCTCCTCTACTTGGTGGTCAATTTTTCCTTCACTTCCAACCAAATAAAGAAAGGCTTCATAATCATTATTGTCAAATTCAACCCAGCCACAGAGTACTTTTTCAGCTTTGCCAAATCGTAATAAATAGGCTGCGTATTCATACAAATGGTCTGGGTTAAAGCGTTCAAAGATAAAAAAACTATTCTCAGAATGCAGTTTGAATTTGATACTTATCTCCCCTAGGCAAATATTGGGCAATGTATAAACAAAAACAGCGGGACTCGGAAAGTATTCATCAATCTTCTCAATGCTTGCTTGATGTTTCCGATCGGTGTCCAAGCTCGAGGCGCGATTTGAAAAAACCAAGGCTATGTTGTTTTGGTTTTCTGTTTCATTTTCGGATACCAGGAGCAAATCTTCAGCTTTTAACAGGACATCGGCAGCGAGGAACGCAAGTTTGCTCAGGTTGTCCATTTTGAAAAATTTGGGATAAGCCGTATCCAAAAATTTATAGGCATTTTTTATAAAGGAGGTGAAATCTTCTGCCTCATCCCGATAAAGAATTTTTCCATTAAGCGAGATCATTTGATCCTTAATGTGAATGTAGTTCTGTATGTAATATTTTGGTGACAATACCTTGGTTTTATAAATTAATGCCAATAATGGCGGGATATAAAAAGTATTTTATTGGAGCTTTTTCTTACAGATCAACATGGTGTGGTAAATGCCCAGTTGTTCGTCTTCCTCCACATACAAACCCGCTTTGTCTATGATATCCAAAAAGACGCTGGCAGGATACATTTTACTGTTTCCGTTGGCTAAGACGGTAAAATAAAGGGACGTTGCCTCCAAAATAAATTGTGAAGCTTTGAACAATTGTCGGTCTGTAAAAGTTTCCACTATAACCAATTGAGCGTTATCGTCCATGGAATCAACACAAATTTTGAGAATCGAGAGAATTTCTTCTTCAGAAAAACAATCTAGAAACTGGCACATCCAGATAATATCAGCACCGGTGGGTATCTGTGGATTGCTAGATAACCAATCTATGGGGTAAGGTTTAATTCTATCACTAAATCCACGACTTTTTGCGTTGGTCAGGGCTATATTTAACTGTCCGGGTAAATCGATGATCTTCACTTGGACCTGCTCATCAAAATCACAACATTTGATTGAGAACTTGCCGGTATTTCCACCTATATCGAACAATTTTTTAGGTTGTTTTTGAAAAATCTTTTCAATGGCCTCATCAAAAATATCATCTGAATAATGATGGTCAAAATCAAACCAAGATTTTTGTTGCTCAGGTTTCAGCTGCGATAAACCTTCGTAGATAGTGTCCCACTCGCCCAATTCTTTAAGACCTTCAGGTTTTCCGGATTTTATGGAATCATTTAGATGGAACAGACCTTTGTAACAAATATCATTGGTAAAATTTAAATTGATTGTAGCTGTGGGATTGAAATTCAGAAAGTATCCAACTTTTGTGAGCTCATATTGATTCTTTGAATTTTTGCTGACAATATTGGATGTTTGGGCAATCTCCAACAAAACACCTACCCCGTAGGCACTAACGGAAAGATTTTCTGAAATCTGTTCTATGGTCGGGCCTCCCCCATTTCTAAGGGCGAATATATAATCCAATATCCCTAGTTTCTTTAAAGATACCGAAGCTTGAAATACAAAAGGCGCAAAGGCAATTCTGTGTGCCTCTTCTAAAGCTTCCGCGGCATTTATGATTTTGGTGGACATGTGATGAATAATTGGTTAGGTGTTAACTTTTTTAAAAACAACTGCAGTATTGCATCCCCCAAAACCAGATGAGGTTTTAAGAAAATTATTTAAAGTTTTGGTTGTTTTGTGTTTTATAACTGCCAAAGGTTTCGAAACGCCCAAGCGGTCTGTCCCCTTGGAAGCAAAAATAGTATTCTGTTTCAATGAATGCATTCCAACAATGGTTTCTAACAAACCTGAAGCGCCCAAGGTATGGCCAAAGTAGCCTTTTAAACTGTTCAGCGGGATGGTTTCCATTCCCAATCGATTAAAGGCAATGGCTTCCATTTCGTCGTTGAATGGGGTGGCCGTTCCGTGGGCAGAAATGTAGTCAATTTCTGCGGCTTTCATGTTGGCTTCCTTCAAGGCATTCTTCACACTGCGAACCAGACCCTCACCTGTACGGGATGGCCCGGAGATATGATTTGCATCGTTGCAGGTGGAGTCTCCCAGAATCTCAACTGCCTCTGCAGGAAGATTGACAGCAGAAGAAGTAACCAAAATACTGGCTGCAACCTCCCCCAAATTAATGCCTGCCCGGTCTTGGTCATAAGGTTTGCAAGGTTCCGATGCCAAAGCTTGAAATGAATAAAATCCTCCCAAAGTAAATTTTGAAACCAAATCGCCACTGCAAATAAAAACGTGTTTGTATTTGCCTTGAACAATAAAGCGCTTTGCTATAGAAATTGCCAGAACACCAGAAACACAGGCATTGGAAACAACAATAGGGTCATTTTCAAATCCGAAATAAACTTGAAGAATTCTTCCCAACTCACTTAAATAAGTGCGGCTTTCGGGAAAGTCACTCTCCTTTTCCAGCACATCAATATTTCCTTTTGTGGTAGAGATTATTAAACCAACCTCATTATTGAGACTAAGATTTGACGCATCTATCACACTTTTCAATGAAAGTATCATCATTTGCTCCAGTTTGGTAAACTTTGAAGCGTCGTCAATTTTGGTGAATTCGTCTTGTATTTTTTGCGCAGGGATTGTGGCTGCACAGAAGGTTCCCGGCACTAAGGATGGATTATTGATTATTTCCAAGCCGGAAATGTCATTAGAAATATTGTCAACCACGGTCTCACTATCGAAACCGAGATTCGATAAAATATTGTTATATGACAAATAGCTCCTTATCATGGTTAAAGTCCCATTTTTTTCTTCCACTGTTGGAAAAACTCGGGCATGGTGAGCGAGAGCTCCCCGTTTTTATTTAAGAATACCTGGGTAGTTTCTCCCAGACATACCAGTCTTCCTTTAGGATCAAAAATTCGATATCGAAAAATCATTTTTGCCGCAGGGGAATTTATAAATGTAGTTTTAATTGTGGCCACATCTCCATATCGAAGTGGAAGTTTGTGCTCGCATTCCGATTTTACAATGGGTGAAGTGTATCCGTTTGCTTTTTGCTCTAGATAGGAAATCCCGTGCGCACGCCCAAAAGCTTCCCGTCCGTCCTCAAAATATTGAATATAATTGCCGTGCCACACAATTCCCAATGGGTCCGTTTCTGTAAACCGCACGCGAATTTTGGATGTTAAGCTTATTTCATTTTGATCAGACGGCATTTTCGTTTCGATTGTAAATTATGGCAATACCAATTGTAAGCAGGAAAAACAACAATAATAAAGAAATTTCAGGGAGAATTTTAACGAATTCCACATTTCTTAAGAATACATCATAAAACGCCTCCAAACCCCAATTCATGGGAGAAAATTTAGACAGACCCTGCATAAATTTAGGCATTACGAAAACCGGAACCCATATACCACCAATAGCTGCCAAAATGACTACCAAAATAGAACCGAAAGGGGCCGCCTGTTCCTGGGTTTTTGCAATAGTTCCTAGGAGAAGTCCTAGGCCGATAGCAGCCAAACCAGAGAAAAAGGCCACGAAATATAGCAGGTGCAATTTGCCGTCAACGTCAATACTCGGTAATCCTATGATGGGGAAAAGATACATTCCCAAGAGTAGCATAAGGGTAAACTGGACCAAACAGACTGCTAGATAAACAATCGTTTTACCTCCTAAGACGATGGCATAACTTACGGGCTGGGTACGCAATCGAACGGACGTACCTTGATTTTTTTCTTTCACCAAATTGATCGAGAGTGGAACAATGATAAAGAAAATAGCAAACAAGGCCCATGCCGGCACATTGTGTTGTGCGGAATTGGGAATAATTTCTCTGTTGTTTTTAGTGGGAAGAATTTCGGTGAAGACTATAAAACTCTCAGTATCAAAGATGGTTTCAGATTGTTCGTCTCCTTCCCCCAATTCTTTCTGAAAAGCTTTGTAAATACTTTCCGTTTCGATTTTTGAAATCATTTTGTCGATGCTATTTTTCACCGAGGACTTGAAGCTTATTTGGGTGGCGGGGTCAAAATACATCCGTACTTCTCTGGGGGAAATAATTTCCTTTTCCAATGGCAAATCTTCATTTTCCAAACCAAATTTGGATAAGATACCCTCCACATTTTGATTTACTTTCTTTTGAAGCGAAGAGGAAAGATTTTCAGGAATTATGATTGCCAATTGGTATTTACCAGCAAAAACCGCCTCTTTTGCAACTTCCTCAGATTTCTCTTGAATAATTTCAAAGGAATTGGATTCGGAAAGATTCTCGATGATATTTTTTGAAACCGGACCTTGGTCCATGTTTACCAGCAATACGGGAATTTTTATATCTGCTATAGTTTTAAAAGTGCTGTCCTGCACAGAGGTAATGACAATTAGCAGAAGCAAAGGCATTATGAAAAGTATGGCGATTCCGCCCAAGTCGCGAATCAATAAAAGCGTTTCCTTATAGATGGAGGCTCTAAGTTTAAGCATAATCCCGTAATGATTTTCCCGTTTGCGACAAAAATACGTCCTCGAGATTCTTGGTGTCCGGACTGTTTTCTATCAATTCCGATGGTACGCCTTCTACCACAATTTCACCATGATCTATGATAGCGACCCGGGAACAGAAAAACTCAGCTTCGTTGAGATGGTGCGAAGTATAAACAATTGTCGTCCCCTTTTTGTTGAGCAATTTCAAATAATCAATAATAACCATTTTGGATTGAACATCAACGCCTACTGTGGGTTCGTCCAAAAACAAAAGTTCGGGACGGTGCAGGATTCCAGCAATTAGATTGACACGCCTCTTCATTCCCCCGGAAAAAGTAGCTGTTTTTTTATTTGCGAATCTTGAAAGCCCCATTATTTCTAAGTGCTCGTGAATAGATTTCTTTAAAGTTTCGCCTTTTAAGCCATACATACTTCCGAAGTAATTCAGATTTTCAAAAGCCGTTAGCGTTGGATAAAGCGCATATTCTTGGGGCACTATCCCAATAAGTTGTTTCAACTGGTTTTTGTGCTGCTTAAAGTTTAAGCCCATTATATTAAATGAGCCGGAAGTAGGCTTTAAAAGAGAGGTAAGGATAGCTATAAGCGTAGTTTTCCCCGCTCCATTTGGCCCCAACAAACCGTAAATCTCTCCTTCCGCAATGGTTAAATCGAGGCTTTTAAGCGCGTAGGTATCGGCAGTTTTATATTTTTTTGAAAGTTGTTCTATTTCAATCATAATACAATGCTTCAAAAAAAAAAGACAAAAAGCAGAAGTTGGATTAACTTTAGACAGTTGAATAATTAAAGTTTCTCAAATAGCTTTTCGCAATTTTTTGAAAAATACTTTTTCTAAATCTGCAATATGGTCCAATTGGTCTGCAATTTTATTGTAGGCATCGGTTTTTGCACTTCTATTTTTATATATTCTCGACGCTTCCAAAGCGAAATCCCGCCACAAGTTTCCAATTTCTGTCATATCCTTTGATAAGTCCATTAGTTTTGGGTTGTTCAGCAATGTAGCCGATTCTTGCAGAAATGCTGCATAAATATATCGAAACCCTCCTCCGCCGGTACCGATCTCTTCCTGCATTCGCACTACCTGGCCAAGGTAATGATTTGCTTTTTTAATTCCTTTTGTTTTGGGCCATTTGCGGATTAATCGAGCCACGGTATGGATTCCTTTTACGCCCACAATAGGAATGGGTGCAAGCATTTGCCGACAGGTGTTTTTTATACCTTTTATAATCGCTCCTTCCAAATCCAGTTTTTCAGGAAAGGAAATGGGATAATATATATGGCCTTTGGGAGCGAAGGCACCTTTTGCGAAACGCACTTTTTCGAGCTCCTTATCCGACAGGGAAGTAACATCTTCCATTACGGGATCGCTGATAAGGTATCTATTCCCTTCCTTTCCATAAACAACCATATTATGGGCATTGAAATGGAAGCGGTACTCGTCGGGGAAATAGACTAAGTTATAAACCCCAACTTGGACCCCGACGGGATTGTTTTTTGCGAGATTTTCATCCAATCGAGCTTTTGCCTCTTTCGGATTTTTGAATTTCTCGCGTTTCATTTTCACCCCTGTTCTATTCGCAAATTTTTTGAATATATGGCCAGGTAATGCTCTATAGGTCATTACGGGTGCATGGTTTACTTTTAAAAATGGGATATAACAAAACAACAAACCACTGCCAATGCCAAACACCATAGGTTCACTAATGTTGAATCCATGGTGTTTCATCAAGTTGGAAACTACACCATTTTCACAATGTGCGGCTTGGTGATGGGTAAAATCTATGACAGTTTCAGGTTTCAAGTTTCAGGTTTTTCCCCCGGCCCCTAAAGGGGTGACTTATTCTCACCCTTTAGGGCTGGGGTAATTAGTTTCTATTATTTTTAAAGGTTACAAATATATGGATGGGAAAAAAGAGTAATTACTTTATTTTCTTTAATTCTTCAATTGAAATATCGAAAGTTTCCGCGTATTTGTTTAAGGTTTTCATGCTCAATTTTTTAAATACTGAGGGTTTAAAATGATGTTTTACTTTGCATTTCCAAAACCCGACATAACTGGCTAAAATCCCGATATCCATTTTGTGGAGTTCCATGTAATACTCTATAGGACTTGTTTTTCCAGCCTCCACACGATTCTTGGCATTTTCAATACGTTCATTTATTTCCTCAATGGCATTGTTTAGCGCAACGGTTTTGGGTTCCCATCCGGTACTTCTTTCCGTAGTGTATTGGCCATCTTCGTCCACGGCGTAGCATAATTCCCTGAAATTTGCCGATTCCAGATTACTTTTGTCCTGTGGAACTTCTTCCTTCTTCATAATCAGACTTCATGTATTAAAAAATTCATGGTAGAAGATACGATTAATTTTCCATCGAGAAACGTTTCCGACGATAGACTACACAAAGTGGCTACACCTGTGTCGAACCTGGAGATGAGCTTGGCTTTTGTAACGATGGTATCTCCAACTTTTGGAAGTTCCAAAA
The DNA here is from genome assembly GCA_049646885.1 of Aequorivita sp. Classification (GTDB taxonomy): domain Bacteria; phylum Bacteroidota; class Bacteroidia; order Flavobacteriales; family Flavobacteriaceae; genus Aequorivita. The sequence goes on from JBARWQ010000044.1 coordinate 26,083, forward strand.
TCTCTATTTTTTTTATTGAACTGATATAGCCCACCAGTTTGTTGCCATTTCCTTCAAAATCGTCCTTTTTAAAAAAACTTTGACCCACAACACCAGAAGCCGCTTGGGCCGCATTTTCAATAAGGCCGGGTTCGGAAAGCTTTCCATTTTTTAAAAAAATACAATCTACGGAGATATAAAACAGGGTTGCGATTGAATTTTCATTGGTTTCAAGAACTGAGCTTACCATCAGCATTGGCTCCCGATGCGGTAAGAAATTTGAGATGTCAATACTTGAAACGTCCATGGATTTTAACTATTGGCCAAAACGGTTTTCATTTCCGATGAAGCGATTACTCTACCTTCACATCGTGTTTCGGCTGTTAATAAGGTAACGCCCATAATTTCATAAAGTATCTCAACAGTGGTTGTAAGTTCTTGCCCCACGGAAGGAAGTTCAAAGATTTCCGCTTTTTTTATGGTGCCAATATAACCGATTGGGGCGGCTTGTTTTTTTAAGTAATATTGATATCCTGTATAAAGTGCGACTGTTTGGGCCATGTGTTCAATAAGGCCAGGCATTGTAAATTTTTTATTTTGCGTTAGAATATTTTTTTCTGAAACACTAAGACCCGCCACCACTTTCTTATCTTCAAAATGAAGCAGTTTATCAACCATAACAAACGGTTCCGTCTGCGGAATCAATTTTCCGATAAAATCTGAGTCGGTTATTATTTGTGGGAGTAGATTCATAAATAAAAGGGAGCGTAAATTTATAGTTTTTTAGAGCACGAACGCCAATATAATCTCACAAGGAGAAAGTTAGCAGACAGTTAGATAAGCATAGGAATATGCAAATCGAGCACTTTCGGGTACTTGAAGAAAGATTCGGTCGCCTGTTTTTAATTTTCCAGAAGCCACTAATTCTTCCAGCATAAGAAAAATTGAGCCGGCACCTATATTGCCGATCTTGGTCAAATTCAAAAACCACTTTTCCCAAGGGAGGTGCAGACCTTGGCGCTCAATTTCGTTATAAAGACTTTCTTTGAAATAATACGAAGAGATATGGGGAAGATAATAGTCTATATCGGCTTCAACAATTCCGTGCTTTGCCAAGGCATCTTTCATGCTTTCCACTCCTTTTTGGAGAATGTTTTCGCCCAGTAATTTAACGTCCTGTTTCATTGCGAACAGGGAATTTCTTCCCCACTCATTGGATGGATATTCACTCCATGATTTTAAACTCCCGTCCTCCAATTTATCGGCACCTGCGTACATACAGGTCTCCATCTCAAAGGCGTAGCTATAGCCTTCCATCCATTCTATTTTTAAAGGGGTTTTTCCTTTAGGCTCGTTTTCCAAAAGAACGGCACCCGCGCCATCCGAGAGCATCCAGCGAAGAAACTCTTTATTGAAGGCCAAGATCGGATTTTCTTCCACCTCCTTTAATCGATTGACTTCCTCCTCAAAAATATAGGATTTCATCCAAGTAGATGTACGTTCCGAACCTGTGCAAACCGCATTATTTACCTGTCCGGATTTTAGGGCCAAATAACCGTATTTTAAGGCATTCATTCCGCTGCAACAGGCGCCGGAGGGAGAATTGATTTCCAGGTTTCCATTTTTTAGAAAACCGTGGACCATAGCTGCGTGGCTCGGCAGTATTTGATCGGGGCTAGAGGTGCCACAGGACAGCAATTCGATATCGTATTTTGTAAAGCTCTCGTCGCATAAAGCATTCACGGCCTCGGCAGTTAACTGAGCATTGTTGTGGGTAACATTGCCATCATTATCAATCGCGTAATATCGTGTTGTGATTTGATTGTTACGGAGGATGATTCGGCGAGCCTTGGAAGTTTTGCCATTGATGATTCCCAGTCTTTCCTCCATCGTTTCATTATCGACAGGGTCATTGGGCAGAAACTTAGAAACCCTAGTAATATAAACGTTCTTCATTAATCCTACCTTAAAGTAATTGATGAATAATAAGCTTTATCTCTTTGTATTTTACGGTACATTGGAAAATAGGTGAGCAAAAATACAATAAATACAATAGGAGCAATTATCCATATTGCAAATAACAAATAATATTTAAAATACACCGTCCATTTTCGTCTTTTATCGCCCTCTTTTTTAATGAGATGTGTAGCCCATTTCTTAAAAACTATATTGCCCCGAATGTCGGTAGCTATCAAAGATGGATTTACTTTTACGGCTCCTATGGCCAATAAGTTTTCCTGCAAACCTTGAAAGTTATTTTTTAATAGAGCATTTTTAATTGGGAGGCCAAATTGGGAGGCTTCGAGGATATCCTTGTCCGATACTCCCGGTTTTGGGAAAATGCCAAACAAACGGGTTTTCTTTCCGCCCATTAGCCAATGTGCAATTGTTATTACGCTTAAATGATTGATGTTTTTGTCAACCAAAGCAATGTTTCCAACAAGATTTGCGTGATTGTCCGCCAATAATCTTTTTATCTTTTCTTGGGCCATAATCCACATGTTCCTGCTAGCGGAAACTGTTACCACTGGAGTATCGACTAATAAGAGGCGAGCTTCTGGCGAAAGTAAAAATGAGTTAATGGGAATAGAAGGCGTAAGAAACCACACGGTATATCCCAGAATAACCAGATCATATTTTTTCTGTCCGTCAGGTTGGTGGGTCTTAAGAATTTCGTGTGGAATAGCTTCTAAGGGGGTTGGTATTTGAAGAAATGTTTCTGGGAATGCGCCGTAAAACTCTTCTTCTTTCCAGGGAAATGGGAATTGTTTCTCAGGAACAATTTCCAAATAGGATATATTTATTTCATCCCCGGCGATCGTCGAGGCAATATTTTTTAAAACATCGGTAAGTTGCCCGGTTTGTGAATAGTATATTACGAGTACTTCCTTCATTAATTTAGAATTTTATGCGTCTTGAGCGAAATGTTGATGAAGCTACTCATCCTTCTCCCAAAAATCAAAATAGTTAAACCACTGTAAGGGATACTTTTTCAGCATCCACTCCACGCTTTGGGTATATTCCTTCAATAAACCCTGGGCGTCCCTGTTTTTGGACACGGCACACCGGGAGTACAAATGGTAATGTTTATTAGATTCCTTCATTACATATACAAAAAGTACCGGTACATCAAGCCTACTCGCCAATACAAAAGGGCCGGCTGGAAAATTGGCATCCTTACCCAATAGAGATTCTGTCATCACTTTGGTGCCTGTCATATACCTATCGCCTGTGAAACAGACCAGCTCTCCATTTGATAGTGCATTGTTGATTTCAAAAATATGGGAAAGATCGTCCTTTACCAGGATAAATTTGATTTTGGAACGCGTGGTCACCTTTTCCATATACTCCTTTATATTTCTTCGTTCGGCATCGGTGGTTACGAGGCTTATTTGCGAGCGGGTATCTATTTCAGCAAAAAAGAATTCAGCGATTTCAAAATTGCCCACGTGGGCACTTATCATTATTCCCCCTTGTTGTTTATCCAATAAATCAATTATCGTTTCTGCTCCATCACATTCGTAGGTGAAAAAGTCTATCAAACCCGAAGATATTGCGGCCTTGTCAATAATGGTTTTACCAAAGGTGTAATAGCTCTTATAGATGCCCAACACACTTTTAAACCGTGAATAATGTAGTCTTTTACGGAAGTAATAATAAATGGAAGAGGTGCCTGATCCGGCAAAAAAGAAGTAATAGAGCGCAACGAAATACAAGAGGCCATAGGCCGCCGACACCCCTAAATTTTTTATAAAAAAGATAAAGATTTTATACCCAAGGACGGTTCCTTTACTTTTTCCTTCCCACTGCCCAGCCATAATTGGATATTTCGCAACTTAACGCATTTTGGTTTCGATAAGATCGTAAAAATCTTGTAGAGTAATTACCTTCAAGAAGTCCTCTCCTGTCAATTTCACTCCGAAATTAGCTTCAATGGCAACTACTAAATCTACGAAATCCAAGCTATCCAACTCCAAGGTTTCCTTTAGGTTTGCCTTTGGCTGAATATCGTCGGTTTCCACCTCAAATTCATCTACCAAAAAGTAGTTTATCTTTTCAACTATAACTTCTTTATTCATTGCTATTGTTTGCATTTTTTAATAATTAATGCGGAATTGGTTCCCCCAAAGCCGAAAGAGTTGGACAAAAATACATCAATTTTTTTGTTTAACGTTTTGTTAACAAGATTAAGTTTTGAGGCAGCCTCATCCGGGCTTTCCAAGTTGATGTTGGGGGCTATAAATGAATGTTGCATCATCAACATAGAATAGATGATTTCGCTGGCTCCTGCCATCCAACACTCGTGTCCTGTCATGGATTTTGTAGAGCTAACATAGGGGCCATTTTCCCCAAAGACATCAGTAATTGCGCGGGCTTCATTTGCATCGCCTACAGGGGTGGAGGTGGCATGCGCATTTACATAATCTATTTGCGAGGCCGGAATTCCAGCTTGATCCAAAGCCATTTTCATGGCTCTTGCGGGGCCATCGATATTTGGGGTGGAAATATGGTCGCCGTTGGAAGAAAAACCATAGCCTATTATTTCACCTAGAATTGGCGCGCCGCGTTTGATTGCACTTTCATAGCTTTCAATTACAATCGTAGCGGCACCTCCACTTGGCACCAAGCCATCCCTATCTTTATCAAACGGACGACTGGCTTTGGCAGCCTCAGTTCTTGTTGAAAAAACCCCTAAGCCATCAAAACTGCCCATGGCAAATTCATTAATCTCCTGAGCCCCACCCGAAATAATACAGTCCTGCAAGCCGCTTTTTATTAAATAATATGCCATTCCAACCGCGTGTGAGCCACTGGCACAAGCTGCACTAACTGTGAAGTTGATTCCTTTAAGACGGAAAATTGTGGCCAAATTCATGGTTACGGAGGAGTTCATCGCTTTAAAAATGGCGCCTGAACCTACTAGAGTAGTATCTTTTTTCTCGCGGATCTTATCGACGGATTCGATGACGGATTTAGCTGTACTGTCATTTCCATAAATAATTCCCACCTCGTTAGCATCCAAAAACGCTTGATCTATCTTGGCATTTTTAAGGGCTTCAATTGTAGCAGTGTAAGCGTAGGCGCCTTCTTCCCCTATACTGATGCGCTCGCGCCGTGAAAGTTGTTCTTTTAAATTAGGCTCTTCAACCCATCCCGTTAAACAAGATCGATATCCGAAATCTCTTCGCTTTTCGTCACAAATAATACCGGATTTCCCATTGTACAATGAGTCCTTAACTTCCTGCAGGTTTTTACCTATGCAGGAATATATCCCCATTCCGCTTATTACCACTCTTCTCATTTTCGCTACAGTTTATGAATAAATCCCGCCATTTATATTAATGACTTCCCCGGTAATATACGAAGCTTTGGACGAGGCCAAAAAACTCACCAAATGCGCGACCTCCTCAGGCTCGCCAAAACGATTGGCGGGCACTATTCTTTTCAGTTCCTTTTCATCGAGCTCAGCGGTCATATCGCTGTTTATGAATCCTGGGGCTACGGCATTTACTGTAACGTTGCGTTTGGCGACCTCCTGTGCCAATGCTTTCGTGGCTCCTATAACTGCCGCTTTTGCCGCGGAATAGTTTACCTGTCCTGGAGTGCCCTTAAGGCCCGAAACCGAAACCATATTAATAATCCGGCCGTATTTGTTTACCAACATTTGTTGGATCAAGGCATTGGTTACATTGTAAAAGCCGTTCAGGCTAGTATTGATAACCGCGTGCCAATCATCTGGTTTCATCCACATAAACAAGCCGTCTTTGGTTATTCCGGCGTTGTTTATTATCACTTCAATGATAGCGTCTTTATTCGTTTCGTGCCATAAGTCAAATGCCTTATTTACCGATTCGGCTTTTGCGACATCAAACTGCATTATTTCCCCTTTTCCACCAAGAGCTTCAACTTCTTTTAGGGTTTGTTGGGCTGCTTCTTTGTTACTGTTATAGTTTATAAGAAGGCTGTAATCCAAATCTTTTGCTAGTTGAATACAGACTGCACGGCCGATACCGCGGGAACCTCCTGTTATTAGGGCGTATTTTTGTTTTGTCTTGTTTTCCATTTAATATTCATTCGGCTTCAATTCTGAAAAAAGAACTGAGCCTGGAAAAATCACCTTTTCCTTAGTATAAAATCTATTACTTCGAAGTATCCACAAAGGGTTCTGCGTTTTGGTACCAGGTACCTACTACTTGACCTTTATCATCTATAAAGCCCCAATTCTTATTTTTCTTAACCCTAGCGAGGCCATCAATGAAGCCTTTATCGGCACCACTTTGTAAAAATCCGAACATGGAGATCGAAATATCGTAATCCATAGGGATAACAAGTTTACCCGTTTTATCGATAAAACCCCAAAGCTTCTTGTCCTTGACAGGAGCCAAGCCATTATCAGAAAATATTTCGGCATCGGCATATTTAAAATCCACTATTTTGTCTCCTTTTTCATTGATGTATCCCCAATATTTTCCTTGGGTTACAGGCGCCAGGCCTTGGTTAAATGCGCGGGCTTTGTCATAAGTGGGTTGAATTACCCATTCGCCTTTACCATTGATGAAACCCATTAATTTATTGCTTCTGGCGTAAGTGAGTTTGGAATCGTCGGTGAAGTCCCATATTTTCTCAATACCTGGGATGGCTGAAAATGTTCCGTTATTGATGACTCCGAAATCAGTTCCCTTCTTTGCCCAAACTCCGTTTTTGCTATAGTTACTAATCTCGTCATACTCGGCCGGCACCAACACTTTTCCTTTAGTGTCAATCAAACCCCAGCTAGTGCCATTCAGAAATTTGGCATAACCGTTTTTAAAGCTTTTAATTTCGTCATAGGTTGGTTCCAGCACTGTTTTGCCCTGATTGTCGATCAGACCAATTTTGCCTCCCACGCGAATAAAGGCAACGCCGTTATCAAAATCATAATACTTATCGGTAGCGGGAGTGCTCACCGTATTTCCCTTTGTATCGATATATTTCCATTCCTTATTTTGGTACACAAGGGCGAGACCCGAATTAAATGCCTTCACTTTGTCGTATTCGGGTTGGATTACCCAATCGCCGGAAGTGTTGATAAACCCCCATTTTTTATCTTTCATAACCGCGGCAAGGTTGCCAGAAAAACTGTCGGCTTTATCAAATTGAGGTTGGATGGCATATTTACCGGATTTGGTGATATAGCCGATCTTTCCATTTTCCCGCACCAAGGCGAGTTGTTGTGCGGAAGCTAGAGAAACTCCCATCAGAATGAGAAACAAGAAATTAAATTTCGTTTTCATGATCAGGTTATTTTAAGTTGATTGAATTGAGTAAACAATTTAATGATTTTTTCACACAAATCAGATTTGTGAATCTATCAAATATTCCTTCACGGCATTTACATACGGATACATCGCCATATCTTCCTTAAAGACTGGGACTATCGCACGAATTTGGTCATACATTCGTTTTGTTTCCGTAGAAACTTCCTCCTGCACTTTTAAATATTCGATGGCTTGGACGATAGCTATCAATTCAATTGCCACTACCTCAAAAGAGTTTTCGATTACCCTTTTGGTTATTAGGGCGGCATTGGTTCCCATACTCACTATGTCCTGATTGTCATTATTGTTGGGAATGCTATGGACGTACATTGGGTTGCTGAGCATTTGGTTTTCAGCTGTGGTGGAGGTTGCAGTAAACTGTACTCCCTGCATTCCGAAATTGAGTCCCAATTTACCCAAGTTCACAAAAGGTGGAAGGATATCATTGAGTTTTGGATTGAGCAAATAATTCAATTGTCGTTCGGCAAGCATGGTCATTTTTGTAACTACAAGCTTCAATTTATCCATTTCCAAGGAAACATAGTCGCCGTGGAAATTCCCACCATGATATACATTCTGTTTTTCTACATCGACAATGGGATTGTCGTTAGCAGAATTCACTTCTTCCAAGAGTGTTTTTTCTACATTTTGTAAGGTATCCCATACTGGGCCAAGAATTTGGGGCACGCATCGCAAGGAGTAATACTCCTGCACTTTTTCCTCAAATTTTTCCACTTTCTGGGCGCCGTTGTATAAATGCGGTTCGCGTTTACGGGTAAGTTTGCTATCCTTTAAATGCTCTCGCATTTTCTTTGCTATTTCTCGCTGGCCATTGTGTTTTTTAACTTGGTTTAGCTCAAAACTCAAATGGTCATCATAGACTTTTACAATTTCATTGATAGCAGCAGAAGCTCTTATCATCCACTTTATTATTTTTTTGGTATGGAGAACATTTACCATCCCAATTCCCGTCATCACCGAGGTGCCGTTCATTAGCGCCAATCCTTCACGCAACTCAACATTTATGGGCAGAAGATTTAAGGATTTGAAGACATTTTCTGTTGGCAGGCGTTCACCTCCATAAAAGACCTCCCCTTCGCCAATCAACACCAATGCGAGATGTGCCAACTGGACCAAATCGCCACTGGCGCCCACGCCTCCGTGTTCAAAAATGAGGGGGATAATATCCTTATTCAGCAACTCCGACATAAGGTTTATAACCGAAGGATGCACGCCGCTATGCCCAAGACTCAAGCTGTTTAATCGTGCCAGAATACTAGCTCGCACATAGGGTGCCGTAATTATTCCGCCAGTTCCTGAAGCATGGCTTCGGATAAGATTGTACTGCATTTGCAGACAATCCTCATCCCTTATCCTGTATTGGGCCATGGGGCCAAACCCGGTGTTGACCCCGTAAATAATCTTGTTTTTTGAAAAATCTTTTAGAAAATCAAAACTATTTTGAACTCTATCTAATATATCTTTGTGGAGTTGGACGGGTTCTTTTTGGAAGACTATTTTCTCAAAATCCCCGGTTTCCAGATTTCCTTTTAATATTGGCATTTATTTCTGGCTCAATGTTATGATGAAATTTAAAGCAACCTAAAAAATTGGTTAACTTAGGGTGCAAATTTAGAGTTTTTTAACAATCTATTTATTATTAAGATGAAGGATATTGCTACCGATGTGTTAATTATTGGTGCTGGCCCTTCTGGCGCTGTCGCGGCAGCCCATTTGGTCAACCAAGGGATAAGTTTAAAAGTGGTCGAGAAAAGTTATTTTCCCCGCTTTGTAATAGGCGAAAGTCTTTTGCCGCGATGTATGGATCACTTTGAAGAAACCGGGCTCTTGGATTGCCTGATGGCCCAAAACTATGAAATTAAGTCCGGTGCCCGATTCCTAAAGGAGAATATTGTATGCAACTTCGATTTCTCCAAAAAACACACCAAGGGCTGGGATTACACCTGGCAAGTGCCCCGCGCGGATTTTGACGATACCTTGGCCAAGGAAATCGTAAAAATGGGTGCGGATGTCTCCTTCGGCCACGAAGTGACAGCGGTAGATTTTGATGAAAATGGGCACTCAACAACCACCATAAAGGATCCGGAGGGAAAAGAATACCAAATTAAGGCTAAATTCATAATAGATGCCAGTGGTTATGGAAGGGTGCTACCGCGGTTTTTAGATTTGGACACTCCTTCATCATTAAGTCCCAATTCAGCCATCTTCACCCACGTACATGAACCCAATAGACCTTCAGGGGTGGAAGGCACCCTTATAACGTTTGATGTTGTTAAAGACGATGTATGGCTCTGGGTCATTCCTTTTTCAAATGGCAATACAAGTATTGGATTTGTAGGGCCTACCACGTACATAGAATCGTTTGAGGGCACAAATGCCAAAAGACTTCGGGAAATGCTGAAAATCTCATCTTATTATTATCCGCGCTTAAAGGATTTAGATTTTCTCTTTGAGCCTTATACCATAAAAAACTACTCCAAAGCTGTGAAGCAATTGTATGGAAAAGGCTATGCTCTTACGGGAAACAGTGCCGAATTTTTGGATCCAATATTTTCCTCAGGGGTTACCTTTGCCACCGAATCCGGATTAAAAGCAGCCAAACTGGTAGCCAAGGAATTAAAAGGCGAGACCGTGGATTGGGAAACGGATTACTCCGAATACATTATGAAAGGGGTAGATGTGTTTAGAACCTATGTAAGTGAATGGTACACTGGGAATCTTCAAAAAATATTTTTCCACAGACCTGAAAACCCCATAATTAAAGAACAAATCTGTTCCGTTTTGGCAGGGTACGTTTGGGATGAGACCAATCCCTTTATCAAAAACCACGACCGTTTGGTGAGGACGGTTGCGAAGGTTATTGATATGGAGAATGAACGGCGGACCGAATAGTTTAAAGTCTGGGTTTATTTTGCTATTTTGAGACGTGGGATTTGAGACCTTTGCTAGGTTGGATAAGATCAAAACTTTGTGTAAGGTTAATTCACAGAGTTAGCGTGAGGGTCTCGATGGGGCGGTTAATGATGGGCTCCGGTGACTCCTTGTGAATTAGCAAATGACTATATCAATTCGTCTTTTCCATATCGTACTTTTCTTTATAATAGGCTATGATCGGCGGGAAGGGTCCGTACTTGTGCTGTTCGGCAGAAAAATCGTCATCCCAGGGGCCATAAGGCGTAGAAACGGGCTTTAACTTTCTATCCGGAAAATCATTTTCTAAATTGCTCTTGGCCGGCCGGGCCAGACTATTGATATAACCTGCTACGTGAAATGCCTCCTCGTCACTCAACTTGGGATTTTCCTTGGTAGCCTCCTCAAAAGGCATATTTGCTTTAATAAAAGCTGCTGCCGTAAGCACGCGGTGCATGCCGGCGCCGTCATTATAGGTATCCTCTCCCCACACGGGTGGAAACTCATAGCCCAAACTAAAGTCAGCTTTTTTCACGCCCTGTCCATCTTCCTGATGACAAACCATACATTCCTTGACATATACCCGCTTCCCATATTCCAAATCAACTGCCACATCCGGAATCTTCAAGTCGGTAAAGCCCGTATAGTAATCCCTTTTTTCTTTGGGCATATCTTCTCCGAGCCATTCCATATACGCAACCATGGCTTTCATTGGTCGGGATTCTACATCGAGCTTTTTACCGTTCATACTTCGCTCCAAGCAGCCATTAATCCGATCTTCGATAGTGCCTATAGCATTGGAGCGCCCTCTAAACGTCGGATAGCGTGTGGTCACCCCTGCCCAAGAGGCTGCTCCGGCCTGATTTCCTGCTTGTAAATGACAACTGGTGCAGGATAGGTTATTGCCCGAGATTTGCATTTGCGGATCATCTGCCTGCGGCCCTAAATATTTCTGCGTTTCGGATAACAGCTGGTACCCATATTGAATTTCCTGAGGCAAAAAGCCCAGGGACATTTCCGTTTCCACATCTTTTGGTTGCCACTCCCGAGCTAGCTTCTTATTGAAAGGGAACAACTCCGGTTTGACCATATATACGACTACTCCTATAAAAATCATCAAAATCCCAATTATTAGGACTTTAAACAATTTAGATATCTTGAGAATATGACGTTTAAGTTCCTTTCGTTTTAATTTTTTCCGAATATGATCTGTTGTTTTTTTCAAGGAGTTTATGGATTAAAGATTAGTTGGTCGGTTGTTGGCTCGGTTTTACTCAAAAGCTGCCTAGCTTGGGGCATTAGAGGATTGTTTTTCAGTAAATCTATGTTAAAAATCTGCATTCATCACTTTAGACTTGATAAGATACCCCAGCATTAAAATGCATTTTGGGGAAGGGACTTAGTTTTCGCTAAAGGCGATAATTTTAAAATGCAATTTATCATTATCCTTTATGGTATATTCAAAAATGGCTCTCCCGTAAACATGGCCATCCTCAAAATCGGCAATCAGCCATTTGCCTCCCAAAAGCTGAATATTGCTGTAGCGCATGGTGCCGCCCAATACGGCGTCCATCGGGATAAGATCGATCCTTTCGCGAAGCGCATTTTCAATATAAGCTTCCGGATCGCCAATACCCAATTCGAGAAGTTTTCTTGAATCTGTTTCTGGATAATACCATTGTGGGGGTTCAGAAGCTTCTGGCTCAATTTTTCCTTTGTTTAGAATTTCCATCAAGGAATCATTCTGAACTTGTAGGCTATCTACTTTAATCAGTAAGCGGTCGGTGGCCTCATTATTATTGTCGCAACCAATCAGAGCTAAAAACAACAAGGCCAGGAGCAACTGTATTTTTATTTTCATAATTCAAATTTTGATCGAAACCCATAGCAGCAAGACGATTACACCGTATACTGAGGTTTCTTTGGCATTGATCTAATTTACAAGCATTTCCGGTTTTTAATTGACACTTTTGAAAAATTTTAACATATAGGAGTCGGATGGGAGCTATGTTTGACATTTGATAGAACTAGCGTCACTATGGGATTTGGAATGTATGACAGAAATTTTTAGCACGAATACCACAAATTTGCACATTCCATCGTTTCTGTGAAAATGTATACGTGAATAGTATCGGGTCGGACTCCCACGAAGGGACAGACTTGGAGTCCGTTATTACAAGAAAGAACGCTTTAGGTAAGCCATTTTAAATTATCAAAAATTAAGATTGTCGGAGTTTATCATGACGACTGCGCGTTTCATCTTTTTTTGAATTACTCCAAAGTGGTGCTTGTCCTCTTCAGTAACAAAAGTAATGGCATCACCTGGGTTTTCTGCTCGGCCGGTGCGTCCTATACGATGGACGAAATCTTTTGGAGACCGAGGCAATTCATAGTTAATTACGTGCGGCAAAAAAGCAATGTCGATTCCTCTGGCAAGGAGATCGGTTGACACCAACACACGTAATTTTCCGGATATGAATTTGGTCAGAGAATCTTTCCTACTGCCTTGACTTCGCTTACTGTGGATAGATTGGGCATCGATGCCATTTTTACGCAATTTATCCGCCACTTGATCGGCTTGGTAAACGGAGGAGGTAAATACCAAAACTTGTTGCCAATCATTGGTTTGGATTAAATGACGCAGCAGAGGGCCTTTCCTTTCTGAAGAAACAAAATATCCCACTTGATTGATCAATTCAACCATTACCTTGTCCGCATCTACCTTTACAACAACGGGGTCCCGTAATAAAACAGCTTTAATGACATCTACTTCCGGACTTAGAGTTGCGGAGAACAAAAGGTTTTGACGCTTGGAAGGCAAAAGCTCAAAAATCTGATCCATTTCCTTTTTAAATCCAAGGTTCAGCATCTTATCGGCTTCATCCAATACCAAGGTTGTGAGGTCATCAAAATGTAGTGCATTTGATGCCGACAGCTCCAATAGACGTCCGGGAGTGGCCACCAATACATTTAGGTGCTGCATCCCCATCATTTGGGGATTGATAGAAACCCCTCCGTGGACCGCCATGGATTTAAAACGAAATGGTAGATCCTGAGAAAAGGAACGAAATACTTCTTCAACTTGTATGGCTAATTCCCTTGTGGGAACCAAGACCAATACGTTGATATGTCTATTTTTTGTTGTGGTTTTACCCTCTAAATTTTGAATAATTGGGAGCGCATAAGCGGCGGTTTTTCCCGAACCTGTGGGCGCGATGCCCAAAAGATCTTTACCTTCCAAGATAACGGGGATGCTACTCTCCTGAATTTGAGTGGGTTGTTTATACTCTTGATCGGCAATGGATTTTAATAGATACGGAGCTAAGCCTAAGGATTTAAAGGACATATAATTGGTTTATTTTAGGGTGTAAAGGTAGTCTTTAGTGGGAGACGTGAGACTTGAGATTTGAGACGTGAGATTTGAGACGTGAGATTTGAGACGTGAGACGTATGGAAGGACGTAAGACGGTAAGACGTAGGATGTAGGACCTTTACCTGATAGGATGTAGATCAAAAACTTTATGGGATGTTGATTCACAGAGGTAACACGAGGGCCTCGTTTGAGGGATAAATGATAGGCTGCGCTCAGGGATGGGGACACGGGCGGGACGCCCGCGCCAGCAGGGGATTTTTAGTTTCCCATTTATCAGAACAAGATGTTTCCTTTGTCCAATGTTTTGAGAATATCTGTTTGACTAATTTCATTTAAAATATTGTATGAATCATTTCATTAATGCATTTTAAGGGAGAGGTATCATTAAAAGAACTTCTCCAAATAGATCAGCAGCTTCCTAAGATCTTCTATAATAATTTCTTGTTTACTCATTATTTTATAATTTATTTCTATTTTAATAAAATGATGCAAAAAAGTTTTTGCATATACTCGTCAATGTTAAATTCAAAAGTGCTCTCCAAACATATAGAAAGACTACCAATCGCTTTAACGGAAAACCTTAGCCAAACAAATAATATGATTTTAAGGGTAAAAATTATACAAGCTGATTAGAGTATTTACTTTCTATATCTGATCAATAACCAGCCCTATTCTTTTTATAAAATCAGTTCTACTTAAACAAAAAGAGCATGATAGACTTTCACAAAATCTATAATCTGAGTTGTAATTTCGTTTACAATCTCTTCAAAATAAACACTGTCCTTACTTAATCGTTCTAAAGTTTTGGTGCTTGAAAGATTTAAAGGATTTTTATCTGGAGTGGTAATATCACAAACTAAAGGCCAATAGCTACTTAATCTGTAATCACCATCTCTAATAGCATTATATTTATTTTTCCTGTCAAAAATTCCAATAAAGACGCGTCCATTATTATTGCCTTTTCCAGAAAATGATTCTATTCCAAATTGTAGTTCTTTTTCATGAAGAGTCTCTGAAGTCAGCCATATTTGAGAATAATTGTGGTTAATAGGATTGCCTAGACGGGCTTGTACAACAAATTGCATACTGTTTAATTTTTTTAAAACAGCAAGTCTAAATTTTTCTCTGATACTGTCTACTGCTTTTTGATAATGAGAATGTATGTATTTCGCCTCTTCAAGACTATTTACAATTAGTTCAGTTAATTCCTTCTCTAATGGCTTTTCCATTGTATTTGTGAGGTTTTTTATCAAAATTTGATATTGTTTAATAGCGTTTTCTACAATCGAGCCTTCTCTGGTAATTGAAAGACACTTTTCTAACCAGCTTACAATCTCTCTATTATAGGAAATAACTTCATAATCCTTGTCAGTTAAATTAAAGAGGCTCTCTTTTGTTGGTGGCTCACCTAATTTGCTTAAATAATATAATGCACTCGCACCACCTTTAAACAAACTATATCTATACATTTGTTTTGGTTGATCTTTAGCATCAATTTTATTCTCAATTATGATCGCTTTGCCTGAAGGAAAGGTGATTAGAATATCTATAAAACCACCACTCTCGTCTTCTTCAGAAATCTTACCTAAATGATATTCTGCTTTTACCCTTACCCCCATCAGATCTTCATCTTGATAGTCTTTATAGCCAATTTCTTCCAGAAAAAATTCTAAAAACCGCTTTCCATAATAATGATTACCTCTTGGATCTAATAATGCGACCAACATTGCAGAATGCGTTTTGGTTTCATTAGTCTCCATACCTAATATTGAAAAAACATTAAAGTCTTCGCCTTTTTCACACATATTTTGGAGATGCGTTTTTACAATAACTCCCGAGTCATTGAATAAGGTTTTTAGTATTTTATAATCCATACTCTACAATTCTTTACTTAAGGCCAATCCAAATAACCGCTTTATTTCTCTCTAAATGATTTGAAATAAACCAATGATAATAAGTATAATAGTCCCAATAATTCCTATCCACAAAGCCCATGTTTTCAACTTGCTTTTCTTAGAGGATTTTTGATATTTTGGGTTGGTTACAAAACCATTATTATTAGCCTGATTTATTTGCCCAACTGAAGATTCATAAAAGTTATTTGTTATGCCTATTTCGATTGCATTTCCATCTTTATTAAGCCAGTTTTTAAAATTATCCCAAGATTGCAATTCTATCAATTTAGCTAGGTACTTACGTTTGCCGTAGTTCATTGAATAGCTATTTTGCCTCACTTTGTTAAGAAACCCAAAGTTGTTTAACCTATTAATAATTTCGGAAATTTCCTCAGGCCTATCTTTGGTTAAGGTATATCTTTTACCATCCATTAAATCTTCAATTACGAATAAGGTTTCTTTGGAAAGATTCTTATTTAACTCATATTTTGTGTTAGGAGATTCATTTTTGACAGTAATCGAATCCAAAATTTGCTCCACATAATATTTGCTCTTTGAGTAAAATTGGTTTTCCTGACATTCGTTTGGCTTATCTTTCTTAGGACAAGTTTTGAGGTGCTTTTGAGCATCAAGGTCAATTAATCGAATCAATTCTCCTAAATAAATAATCTGACCATCAACTTGATGATTAATTAATTCCAATTTAAGATCATCGAATAGATCTTGAGCCGTTGGGAATATTTGTTTCTTTTTCCAATTCCCGTAGTCATAAAACTCCTTAACTTCACTTTTTATAATATCCTCTTTTCTCATATAGCTATCATTTTATACCTCACCTTTAAAAGCCTGATCTATTGAAAATGCCCTTTAATAATTTAGATAAATATAAATTTTTGACAAACAGTGTTGTGAATTTTGAACTCTATCTCAACCATCCATCCCATTAATAAAAGTCTCCACAAACTCCACAACTTTGTTTAAAAGCCGATCTCCAATAGATTTTCGCTTTAATACCGATGGTTTGTCCCCTTCTATTAGATCCAGCAGTTCATCCCGCAATGGTTCGCGTTCGGCATAGAGGTAATCTTCAATAAGTTTTTGGGTTTTTTCGGATGATAGTTTTTCTTCTTTTACAAAAGCTTCAAAAGCCTTTTGTTGTTCTTCTGTCCAGAATTTATCAAACTCTTGGGGAATGGTGTCGGAATCTTCTATAATGGGTAAATTCTCTTGGATAAACTTTTCAATCAATTCACGTTTGCTGCGTAAATTAGCTTCCCCGGCCAGCAAGTCCACTACTTCTTTGCGTTTGGCTTCCTGTTCTGTTTTGTTGGTGCCTTTTAGATCTGCTAAGAGTTTAAGGATATAGGAAACATTGATGTCGTCCCGGTGGATCAACTCCAATTCAAAATCTACATCTTCAAGGATAGAAACTTTTTCTTTACTGTGATCTTGCTTTACCTTTTGCCATAAATCCAAATACTTACTACGGAAGTCATTGAACAATTGTTCTGGCATGTCCAGGTCCTCCCAATCAAAATTGGCAAAGGTGGTCATGGTGTTTTTTAGGCGCATCAATTCTCTAAACGCCTTGATAAATTCCAGTTCGTCTTCCTCGCTCACAAGATCGTTTACGCTGTTTACTGTTGGCGTTATTTCCAGTAGCGCTGCATAAGCCTCATTGAATTTTTCAGCATAATCCTCATAGGGCTCCATGATGATTACGTCTATGGCTTCTTTGTTGCTAAATAAGGTGATGGCCTCGTCGGTAACTTTTTTGAGGTTTCGGAAAACTACAATGTTTCCTTGCGATTTAAGTTCGTTGATAATTCTGTTGGTACGCGAATAAGCTTGTATTAACCCGTGATATTTGAGGTTCTTATCAACGTAGAGAGTGTTCAACGTTGGGCTGTCAAAACCTGTAAGAAACATATTGACTACTAAAAGAATATCTATTTTACGCTCCTTGACTTTTTTTGAAATATCGTTATAGTAATTATAGAATGACTGACTGTCCTTTGTTGTAAAATTGGAGCCGAACATTTGATTGTAATGTCCGATATAGCTTTCCAGTTTATCCCTTTTGTGGGGGTTTAGATCGTACATCGCATTTGGCTCGGCGGCCATTGCCATTTCATCTGGAATGTAGCCGTTGGCATCGGCATCTTCTTCATTGGCTACATAGCTAAAGATGGTGGCTATTTTAAGATTGTGCCGGCCTTCCTGCTTTTTACGATGAAAAATATCATAATAACTCACCAACATATCTGTACTACTGACGCAAAACATTCCAGTAAACTCCCTGGCGTGCGTTTTGCGATCGTGATTGGCAATAATATAATCAACAATTTTTTCTAACCGTTTTGGCGATTCCATCAACTCTTTGCGGTCAATGTCCTCCACTTCTATATCTATCTCCGTGGCGGACTCCTTATGCTTGTATTGGCCTACATATTCCACCGAAAACTTTAAAACGTTTTCATCTTTAATGGCATCGGTGATAACGTATTTGTGCAAGCACTCCCCAAACAATTCTTTGGTAGTCCGTTTTCCCAATTCATTTTTAACGGCATTATCCGCAAAAATTGGAGTGCCTGTAAAACCAAACATCTGGTGGTCGTTAAAGAAGGCTTTAATTCGGTTGTGGGTTTCTCCAAATTGACTGCGATGGCACTCATCAAAAATAAAGACAATACGTTCGTCCCTTAATTTTTCCATCTTCGCCAAATACTTCTTTTTACTGATGGCGGTATTTAGCTTTTGAATAGTGGTTACAATAAGCCGTGTATCGTCACTGAACTGTTTTACCAAAGCTTTGGTGTTGTCGGTACCGTCAACACTGCCTTTGGAGAAACTATTGAACTCCTTGATGGTTTGATAGTCCAGGTCCTTTCTATCCACCACGAATACCACCTTTTTTACTTGGGGCAACTTCATTATGATTTGGCTTGCCTTAAAAGAAGTAAGCGTCTTTCCCGATCCTGTGGTATGCCATATATAGCCGTTGTGATTGCTGTTTTGCACTTTGTCGATAATGCTCTCTACCGCATAAAATTGATATGGCCTTAGCACCATCAAAATTTTGTGGACTTCATTAAGAACAATATACTTACAGATCATTTTTGAAACGTGGCAAGGCTCTAAAAACTCACTGGTAAAACCATTGAGAATATTCGTTATACGCTTGTTGTTTTTATCGGTCCAATAGAATGTTTGTTTAAAGGATTGATTCCGGTTGTTCGCGTAATATTTAGTATTTACGCCGTTGCTGATGATGAAGATTTGCACATATTGGAAGAGGGCAGATTTAGCACCAAAGGAATGCCGTTGATACCGATTTACTTGGTTGAAGGCCTCCTTCATTTCCAAGCCTCGCCGCTTCAGTTCTATTTGCACCAAGGGCAGGCCATTGATCAATAGAGTAACGTCATAACGGTTTTTGTAACTGCCTTCCATAGTAACCTGTTGGGTTACTTGATATTCGTTTTGGCACCAATGCTCGGTGTTTAGAAACTCGAAATAAAGATTATCGCCATTATCACGGATAATATGTTGTTTTTCGCGAAGCGTTTTGGCTTTTTCAAAGACAGAACCTTTGCTTAGAATATTGAGGACACGATCAAACTCTTTTGAAGTGAAAGTTGTTTGGTTATGTTTTTCTAATTGGGTTTTTAGATTGGCTATTAGAGCTGCTTCATCCGGAATATTAACTTTTGCGTACCCGACAGTTGATAGCTGTGCTACTAATTGATTTTCTAATATTTGTTCTGGTTGTACGGACACACTATTCTATTTAGACTGCATAATCAGGATTGTAAATATCAGGAAATACAACTCTATATTCTCTAAATTTTAGTGGAGCCAACTTTAGTAAACAAAATTGTATTTCTGGTTTATACTGAAGGTATTGAAAGTTTTTATGTGGTTCAAAGACAACTCTATAATTTGGGATATAATCTTTTCCTTTAGAGTTGATTCCAAAAGCTCTAATAGCACAATAGTCTAGAAAAAGATTTTGATCTTGCATAAATTTAAGGACTCTACTCACTGTGGTATCATTCTTAAGAAGTCTTTTCTTCTTCATAAATTGAATGCTGTTGTCAAAGTCTAATAAGTGTTGCGTATTACCGACCAAATCCAAACAGTTTTGATTATTCCAGTCTATTTTTGCTTCACAAATCATATAGGAATTATTACAGTGTACCTCACCCCACCAATGGGCATTTTCTATAAATGTATCCCAGAAATAGTACCCGTCACCTAACCAAGAGTTTTTCCAATTACAAGGAAAAGGTCCCTGATGTTCTACTTCATCGGGATTCTCTTTATCCTGTAACGTTTGATAAATTTTTGTTTCCTGCAAAATTTCGGGTTGTCTTATTTAGTTGTAGACCTCTCCTTAAGTGGCTTTTCCAAAGAAGTCAAGTTTAAGGTGGGAAGCATTATTGGTCCAATATTGGCCTGATTGGTTACCATACTCACATAAGCCCGTAAATAAGGAAAAAGAATAGCAATACTATTTCTATAGAAAAATTCGGGAATATCTTCCAGAGAATTTACCTCTTTGAAATGAAAAACACCAACACATTTTATCATTACAAAAGGTTTTGCTCCTTCTTCATCTGATGAAAACGCAGAAAAAATAAAAGATAAACTGTATTTTTTCTCTTTCTCATCAAATATACCCGAAGGCTGAAAGTCGATAAATAGCTTATCGCCTTCATGATGGTCCATATCTATATGAACTTGATCAAAATAATACCTTTCGATTGAGAAGCTTGCTCTTTTTGTATTTTCCATTTGCTATAAATTAGATTAAAAAAAGAAGCCGTCTCAAAACCTGAGGCGGCTTTTTCTATTAAATTATTTGCTTAAAAGTTGATTATTTCTTATCTTTAAGTACTGATAATCAATGATATGAATACTAATTTTCAAGCTTACAAC
>JBARWQ010000045.1:0-31344 GCA_049646885.1 Aequorivita sp.
AATAGCCCTTTCAATGAGGGTGTCATTTTTTTTTCATAATATTGAGTATTACATTAAACCTTGATCCTAAAGGTAGTGAATCGTGATGGAAACGTCGCGTGAAGCTACCTTTAGGTTTAGTTCAACATTGGCTATAAACAATTGCTATTTCAGGCTTATCCTGAAAATTCCTGCGGAATTTTCAGCTTGTCGTGTACTTGCAAAAGTTCGTGGTAATCCACGCTACTGTTCATAGCCGAGACCGTTATACACCACCTAAAACCAAAAATCAGAACCAATGGACAAATCATTACCGAAAAACGACTTAGAATTACATCGAGCTTTTGAGATAATTCTTTCCATAAAAACATTCAGCAATTATATTTCGGATATAGCAGAAATAATCTACAATGGTTCTCTCAATTCAGAAAATCTGAACTCTGTTCTTAGGGAATATAAGATAAGCAACATAAGAAATATAAATGAGGAACTTCTGGACCTAGTTATTGTGTATATAAACTTAGCTTTAAATGACCATATTATTTCCGAGAATGAAAGAAATAATATTGAACTTTTAAAAACTTATTTCAAAATAAAAGAAGGAGATTTCATAGAAAAACGCTACTCTGAAATAGAGGACGTTTTACAAAGACAATTTGAAAGACAATATTCCGATAACAAAATCGACAATTTAGAATCAATGCACAATGTGTATCTTCAAGAAATATTTGATTTAAGCTATGACCAGTTTGACAAATTTAAGGAGCGTGAAATAGTAAGCGCACTTGAAAGAGGTGCTGACATAACTGAACTAGACACAGCGAGATATCCTAAATCGGCAAGCATAAAAAGTATAGTTCCCGGTCGCCACATATCACAAGATGTAAAAGATTTGGTCTGGAATAGAGAAAATGGAAAATGTAGAGAATGTGATAGCAACCAACAATTGGAATTTGATCATATTATCCCGTTTTCAAAGGGTGGGTCAAATACTTATCGGAATATTCAACTTTTATGTCAGAGTTGTAATCGCAAGAAATCGGGTAACCTTGGAGGTTAATTGGGGGTTGGTTAGTTGGGGCGTCGTTAATTGGTTAATTGGGGATCGGTTAATTGGGGATCGTGCCTTCGGCAGACAGGTTGGTTAATTGGGGATCGTGCCTTCGGCAGACGGGTTTTGGTTAATTCGTTAATTCGGGATTCCCTCCTAGGGGTGGGATTTGTTAATTAGGTTTTGGGGCTTGGTGCTTTTTTTATTCCTCCTTTGGTGAGGAATTTTTTTTTTGGGGGGGGGTTATAACCACCTCGGTTCGCCGTCGAACCACCCCTCCTTTTAATGGTGGGGTTTTTTTGTGCAGGAATGTGCAGAAATGTGCAGAAAGTGTCTGTTTGTGTTTGGGGCGCGGGTTTTGGGGGGTTTGGGTTGTAGGTTTGGGCCATTGTTTAACATTAAAAATGTGATGTAATGGCAAAGCAGAAGAGTATTTTGAAGCTAAAAGGTACTATGGGAGATATTACCTTTTACAAGAGCCAGGACGGGTATATTGCCCGGGAGAAGGGCGGAATTGACAAGAACCGAATTATGAATGATCCGGCTTTTAAAAGAACCCGGGAGAACGGGGCTGAATTTGGGACCGCGGGGAAAGCGGGACAGTTGATCAGGAAGGCGGAGCGCCTTTTGATCAGGCAAGCGAGTGACAACCGCGTGATTGGAAGACTGGTGCAGCAGTTGATGATCGTGATCAAGTCCGATCCCGTCAACCCACGGGGCAAACGCAACGTGCAGAACGGGGACATGGAGTTGCTCAACGGGTTTGACTTTAACAAAAAGGGAAAGTTGAACACCGTTTTCTTTAACGGCTATACCCCCGCCTTTAACCGGGCCACGGGAGCATTTGATGTGGCTATCGCCGCATTTTTGCCCGATGAGACCATAGACGCGCCGAAAGGAACTACGCATATTCAGATCAATGCTGGGGTGTGTGCCCTGGACTTTGACGGAAGGGCGTTTGAGGAGGATCATGTGGCTTCCCCCATCATTCCTTGGGACCACCAACCACAGGCGGCATTGAACCTCAGTGCGACGGTGACCGGGGGTTTGACTCTCCCTGTTATCCAAGTGATCGGGGTGAGCTTTTTCCAAGAGGTGAACGGGGAAATGTACTCCTTGAGAAACGGTTCATTTAACGCCCTGGCAATAGTGGGCGTGGATCAGGTGTAACCTTAAACAACCGAGGCTATGGACTTACACTTGCATAGAACACACTACAGAGCGGGAACGATTGGGGTTTTGTTTCATAAACAACATTTCCTGTGCTTCTGTATAGAACTGCCCTGGCGGGCGAACCGACCGAATACTTCGTGTATCCCAGATGGGGTGTATGAGCTGGAACGGTTCCACTCCCCCACTTTTGGTCACCACCTATTGGTTAAAGGGGTGCCGGACAGAATGGGGATTCTTATCCACCCCGCGAATGACGCGGAGAAGGAACTGAACGGATGTATTGCGCCGGTGATGCAACTTACTGGCATCGCCAAAGGCCTTAGCTCACGGCAAGCATTGCAAAAGGTGATGCTGAGGATTGAAGGGGTTTTGGAGCCTGGGGAGGCGGTGTTCTTGGTTGTGGGGTCGGAGCATGCGGGGAGATGAGGCTAGACCGCTGCGCTGGGAGACTTGAGACCGCTTCGCTGATAGACGTGAGATTGCTTCTCTGGGACGGGAGACCGCTGCGCTGGGAGACTTGAGACCGCTTCGCTGATAGACCTACCTACGGCAGGCAGGCGTGAGATTGTTTCTCGGGGAGACGGGGGATTGATTCGCGGGGGGATGTTAGACTTGCAGGTAGTTTTGATTGGGCGGATTGGTTCGTTCTGGAGGTTGCTTCGCTGCGCGAGCAAGGTGTTTAACTTAAAAATGATTCTTATGTATTTATTTAGAGAAGATGGGCGGCCTGGGCCGGAGTGTTTGCGGATGTTGCGAAATGTTGGGATGGGGATGGCCGCTGCGGGCGGGGCGATATTGACATCGCCAGTCGAATTGCCCGAAACTTTGACAAATTTTGCGGGCTATATGATGATAAGTGGTTTATTGACTAGTATTATTTGTCAGGCGCTTATCACAGACGGGGAAGATCCGGGTGAGGGTTCGGCGGGAGCGTTTGTCGCACCGGGACCGAATCCGCTGCTGGATCCTGACCGGTAGGGATGATTTTTGAGTGGAGAGGGGCTTCTTGGTTTACCAGGGGGCCTCTTTTTTTGGTTTGGGGAATTGGGGGATTAGGGATTAGGGATTAGGGATTAGTTAATTGGGGATCGTGCCTTCGGCAGATAAGTTCGTTATTCAATCGGCTTGATTGGGCAGCCGGGGCTTCGATACAAATTTGAAACGGCTAACGCCTTTTTCAAATTCATCCTCCTCCGGCGGAAAAGCTCCTCCTACGGCGGGCGGGCTCAGCCACCTTTGATTTTAGCCTTAAAGAATGTTTTGGATGGTAATCCGACCACAAGGGGCGAGTGTGATTTTAATGACGTAAACAAAGGTCCCTGAGTGTCCGCCTTCGGCGGATGTATCGAAGGGCCGGCTGCTTTTGAAAGAAGCTCAGCTACCTTTGATTTTGACTGAAAAGAATATTTGGGATGTCAGTCCGACCACAATGGGCGAGGGTGTTTTTAATGACGTGAACACAGGTCCCTGAGTGTCGGCCGGGTGGTTTTGAAAGAAGCTCTCCTATGATGGGGGCTCAGCCACCTTGGCTTTCGTCTTGCCCCTGCACCCCTAAAGGGGAAGTGGCATTGTGACTTAAAGAAATGTTTTAGATGGCAGTCCGACCACAATGGGTGAGTTTGCTTTAATGACGTACACACAGGTCCCTGAGTGTTTGCCGTGCCTCCGGCAGGTAAACCCCCAGGCGGATGTATCGAAGGGCCGGCTTGTTTTAAGTTGAGAAGTTGAAGGGTTGAGGAGTTGAAGGGTTGAGGAGTTGAGGAGGTGAGGGAGTTTTGTGAGCCGACCTACGTCTTAGGTCAGTTGGCAGTTGGCAGGGGGGAAATCGAAAATGAAAACTGCTTCAGGCTTGCCCCTGCACTTGAAGGGGAAGTGGTCTTTGGTCGTTGGTTGCCGTGGATTGAAGATCCCGGAGTTAAACGGAATCTTGTTTTTCGAGAGCATTTTCTTTCACAAGCTCTGAAGGAGGGCAATATCAGCATAGGGTGCGGTCCTATGGTATTATGGGAGTGTGGGTGGAACGCATTCTCCTTTGATTGTGATTGATCAGATTTATTTATGTCTTTTTTTTGGGTTCTGCCAAGTATTGAAAACGGAATACACGATCACTCTTTCTTTGGTTATTTCGTAGATAAGCAAGAAGGGAAAACGCTTTATAAAGGCCTCTCGATAGGGTTTCCGTTTTTGAGGAAAGTGTTTTGGATGGGTTGTAATCCTATCAAAATAGAGGTCTAGATGTTCCAAAAATTCTTCGCCTAGGCCTTTGCGATTTTCTTCGTAATAAAGATAGGCTTCAGTAATTTCTAAATTGGCTTCTTCTTTTAACTCTAAAATATATGCCATTAGTTAGCTGGCGTTTCGGGCATTTTGTTTGACTTCTTCCCTAGTAAAAGATTTGCTTTCACCTCTTAAATGTGCTTCTCTTCGCTTATCAATCATTTGATATTGCTCTTCACTCAATGTGAGTTCTTGCTCATCGCTTTGATAACTTTCCGCTAAAGCCTTTATCATTTTTAAAAGTCGTATATCGGCCGTATTTACATACTCCTTGACGGTGTTTCTTAAATCAATGATTGCCATAATGTTTTCCTTTTTCTATGGTAAAGATAGTGATTTTTGGGAATTGGTTAATTGGTTAATTCGGGATTGGTTAATTGGTTAATTGGGGATTGGTTAATTGGGGATTGGTTAATTGGTTAATTGGGGATTGGTTAATTAGGGATTGGTTAATTGGGAATTGGTTAATTCCCACCTACGGCGGGCAAGCTCCTCCTACGGACGGGCTCAGCCACCTTGGCTTTCGTCTTGCCCCTGCACCCCTAAAGGGGAAGTGGCATTGTGACTTAAAGAAATGTTTTAGATGGTAGTCCGACCAGTGGTCAGTGGTCAGTGGTCGGTGGTTGGTGGTTGGTGATCAGATCGAGTCTGTTCTTTAGTCTGTAGTCTAACGTCTCAAATCTCAAGTCTCACGTCTAACATCGCCCCTGCTTCCCGATCGAGGACGTATTCGGCTTGGGGGAGGGTTTGGAGGATGGAGGCAGGGACTTGGGTGGTGATTTGGCCTTTGATGGCTTGGTAGATGATGTCGGATTTCTTTTGGCCTAGGGCGAGCAAGAGGATTTTTTTGGCTTGCACGATGGTGTGGATGCCAATGCTGATGGCCTGATGGGGCACGTTGGTGATGGAGCCGAAATCGTTTTGGGCGTCCTCGCGGGTTACGGAGTGCAAATTGACCAGTCGTGTGGTGGCATGAAAGCTGGTGCCGGGTTCGTTGAAGCCTATATGGCCGTTGCGGCCAATGCCCAACAATTGCAGGTCGATACCGCCAAAGCCGGATATTTTGTGTTCGTAGGCTCTGCAGTACTGGGGGATGCGGTCGGCAGAACTGTCGGTGTTTGGGATGTATATATTATAGGGCTTTATATCTATATGCTTAAACAAATACTTCTGCATAAAGTAGGTGTAGCTGTGCTTGTCCTCGGGGATAATTGGGTAGTACTCATCGAGGTTAAAACTGATGACATTGGAGAAGCTCAGGCCTTCGTGCTGGTGCATTCGCACCAGTTCCTTATAGACCAACTTAGGGGTATTGCCGGTGGCCAAGCCCAAAACCGCGGGCTTGCCCTGGTCTTGCCGCTGGCGGATAAGCGCGGCTATCTGTTGCGCTACGTAGGTAGATGCCTCCTCAGCATCAGCAAACATATTTAGTTTGTTGGCTGTAGCAGCTATTTGTGGGTTATGGGGCATGTTTATTTAAGAATTCATTTTTTAAAAGGTTTCGCTATCAAAAAAGTTTTTTATCTGTAAGGTCGCCTAATTTTGCAAATCTAATCTTTTCTTCGGAGAAGTATTTATGGTGAATTTCAATTTTGTTTGATAACCTTCGCTGGAATTCCAACTGCAGTACAATTAGCGGGTAAGGATTTGGAAACTACGGCTCCAGCACCAACAATTGTATTTTCTCCAATTTCCAATTGATTAATTATTTTAGCTCCAGTTCCAACATAAACGGCTTCATGAACAATAACTTCTCCCGAAATATTTACCGAGGGCATAAAGGATGCATAGCTTTTAATGGTAGTGTCGTGCCCCACAGTGCACATAAGGTTTAATATGACAAAATTTTGAATTTCTATATTACAAGTAAGGATATTCCCCGCACAAATAATACACCCCTTCCCTATTGAAACGAAATCCTCGCTACGAATAACCGAAGGATGGATAAGGGTGGGATATTCTAGATTTAGATTATTTAATTGTTTAATGATTTTTCGTTTGGTATCTGGGGCACCGATTGCTACGACCACCTGAATTGAAGGAGATACGTTATTTAAATCGGAAATGCCGCCTAGAACCTTAAATCCATTGATTAAAGTTCCCTTTTCAAAGCCATCGTCATAAAATCCTTTAAAATTATATGTTGGTTGGATTTTATTAATATCATCAAGTAATACTTTCACCTCTCTTCCAAACCCTCCTGCCCCTATTATTACAATATCTTTCATATCTAATTACCTTTAAATGCTTCCGCTGTAACCTGCCCATCCTGAGCAATACCTTCGCTTTTAAATACTTTTTTTACAGTTTTAAATAGAATGCGCAAATCTAAAGTGAAACTTTGATTCTCTACATACCATACATCATATTCAAACTTCTGCTCCCAAGAAATTGCGTTCCTGCCGTTAACTTGTGCCCAACCGGTTATGCCTGGTTTTACATCATGCCTTTTGCGCTGTCTTTCGTTGTACAAAGGTAAATATTCCGGCAATAAAGGTCTTGGCCCCACAAAGCTCATATCGCCTTTTAACACATTTAATAGTTGCGGCAGTTCATCCAAGGAGGTTTTACGAACAAAACTGCCCACGGCGGTTAGTCTTTTGGCATCGGGTAATAATTGTCCACTGGCATCCCGCTTGTCGTTCATGGTTTTAAACTTGATGATGGTGAAAATACGTTCGTCTTTGCCCGGACGACGTTGATAGAAAAAGGGTTTGCCGTTGTTGGCGATTGTTAGGCCTATCCATACCACCAGAAATACCGGACTTAATACCAACAGACCTATTAGGGCGGCGAGGAAATCTATAAGGGGCTTTAGGGTGGATTGGTACATATGTGGGGGCAAAAATACGAAAATGTTTTGGTGACTACGTGAAGATTTTTATCGCAGATGCCTCGATAAACTCGGCACAGGTGCTCGCTGATTTAATACGCTGATTTTCGCTGATATATCTGCACCCATCTGCGAGAACCCATCTGAATCATAAATCAAAGAGTTTAATTTGGAGTTCATTTAAACAATTGGTGACATTAACAATGGTAATGTGATATTGGCTTCTATTTTCCAATTTTGCTCTTTCTATTTCTGAAATCCATGAATTATATTCTTTTACCATCAATGAAATTTCATCTTTAAATTTTTCCGCAAAAAGAGTTTCTGAATGCATAAAAGTCAGTAATTCCTGGGTTTTTTTTATAAACTCAGGCTTTTTATCGGGACTACTAATATTGCTCACTTCAATTGAGAGTTTTCTGAGGTCGATAAGTAAATTATACAAAATTTCAATACGTTTGCTTTTAAGCTGTTGGCCTCCTTTAAATTTTTCTAACTGCTTGGAGTATTCAGTTTTGACTGCCTCTATTTTATCCGTAATTTGTTGAATATCTTGTTTGGTAGCTAAGTTATCTGCTTTCTTTCTGAAATATGTAATGATGAAAGCTAAAACAACACCAACCACAGTAGAAAAAAGTATATATAACCATTGGTATTTTAATTCATTTTGAATAGTCTTACTTATAATATCATGAATATCTTCCATAGGTCCCGAGTTAACAGATTAATTGAGTAAAAAAATTATTGGAAGAATGAGGATAGATTAAATTTAGGCATTATTTAATTATTTCAGTATAAAACTCCTTTTTTTTCAGATAGAAAGGAAATTGCTCTTTCGAACTTAAAGTTCCTACAATCTTCAGCTTAAGCCAATTTCCGTTTTGGGAAGCTTATGTTCGGTCCAATATTTTAAATTTCCAAAAACCTTCTAACCAAAAAATGTAAGATTTTATAATTTTTATAAAGTGGCACCAATTGACCGAAAAGGTGGCACGGCCCTTCCCAAACAGCCATTCTCGCAGATACGCCGATTTTCGCTAATGTTATCCGCGGAAATCTGCGAGAGATTTACCAAGCACCCGAATGCGATATGAAAGTTCATTTTCTTGCATTGGAGGAAGATACGATATTTTTGTGCGTAATATTTCACGCAGATGCCTCGATAAACTCGGCTCTGCTTGTCTTGTTACCACCGAATTTGCAATTTTGGAATTGAACTCCAAAATTGTAAGGACTATATTTTGTGGCCATCATCTCAACAATTCCTGCCTTTGGCGTATGGGTGTTGGTCTGAACGTGCCGCCGGCATTTATTCCTTCTTCGCCATCTGCAAAAAACACGAGGTCAATCCATACGAGTGGCTAAAATACACCCTTGAAAACATACTGACCATAAACCACAAGAACCTCAGGGATCTTTATCCGCAGAATTATAAAAAGATGCAAGCCGAAAAATAGCATCAGAAAATAATATCTTGCTGCGCAGGATGTAGTTGGTGGGGTGGATACTGATAATAAGCGGGAGAGGAACGCGATGCAATCGCGCACCAGCGGGGGTACATACGTCGGATAGTGTTTGACAAAAGTACAGAAAGAACGAGAGATATAATAGATTTAATGGGATTCCAAAAAATCATTACTCTAAGGGCATTTCCTTTTAATCTTTAAAAGGTCTTAAATCAAATTCTGGTTATTATAAAAGCGACAAAGAATAAACAAATAAATGAAAAATTATGGCATATGCCATCTTTATTTCCTAGATGTTAAGGGAAAACCCATAAAAGATTCAGGAAAAACCCTGTGGAAATAGTCAACGAGATAAAGTACGTTTGGAGGATAAAATTAACTAAAACCAAAAATTATGATTAAAATTCTCAGTAACGTGAAGTATTGGGCAGGTTGCATCATCACAATAATGCTAATGATGTCCTGCAAGGAAAATCCCGAAACCTTTGCCATACACTCTCCTATCTATCCGAAATCGGGGGATGCGGTTACCTATACCTTAAGGAAGATTGAGGGGGATGTGGAGAAGGTGCGATTGCTTGCCACTACCCATAATATTAATAGTTCGGGGAGCATTACCACTTCGGGAGCGGAAACCTTGTTAAAGGAATGGCGCAATCCAAGTTTTCCTCTTAGTTTTACTACAACCTCGGGTTATGGCACCAATAAATTGGTAGAATACAGATTTGAGGTAGTTGGCAACGATAGGACCTATACCCATAAAATCCGCTATGCCACCAATCCCTATCCTGTAACCGATGCTGCTATTCCCGTATATGCCGTGGGAGAAGTGGAAAAGGTATTGAATGTAGTTTTTATTCCCGATGAGGATATGGCCGAAGACCTTACTCTTTTTTACGACAATGTTGGGGAAAATATACACGATTCCTTTCATGAGGAAGAATATGTACGACGGTTCCGCAGATCGTATAATTTTTATGTAAACCCGCTAACGGCCAAAGCAGGGAATGCTAGTGCCGAGCCACGTACACGGCATATTCCGCCAAGCAACGACGGGAATCTAGATTTCGCCCAGGGGAGAATTATACTTCATGCTGCCAATTACAGGGATTTTAGCAACGGCCGGTATGTAGGGACAGAATATTTTAACCGCGGTACTATTCTCCATGAAACAGGACATTTATTATATGGACTGGCAGATGAATATGGAGGAGGAAGTCATTGGCAAGCGGAGGATCTGCCAAACAATTGGCGAACCTTGGCCGGGGCGCAAACCGATGCTCCAAGTCGGGGGAAGACAGCCGCTGATGCCAAGGAAATGGGAGACGATGGTTGGTGGAAACTATGCTTTGATGAATGTATTATGCTTAGAACAGGCCGATATGTCCATCCGTATGATAGTCCATGTCAAAATAGGATTCTTTATACTATTCTCAACAAAGCTTCGGGCAACTAAAATTAATTAACAGATTTAAAAAATACAGCAGATGAAAACCATATATATTATTCTAGCAGCCATTTTGTTTTTCAATATTGGATGCAACGGTCAAAAACAAGAACGAAAGAAAGCCATTGAGAACGCAAATATTAAAATAGAAGAGCAAGTGGGGGTTTTTGTGCCCTCAGCCTTGCAAGCTGCCCCAGGAAATATTCATTATGCGGCGGATGTTAATTTTGACAATACGGGCTTTACGGTCGAGCCGAATTCGTTTTCAAAAAGACCGGGGAAGTTTATAGCGGCTCCCTTCGGACAATTTCCGTTTAAGATTGAATTTTTGGACAGCAACGGAAAGACTCTTGATAAATATTCCATGGAAGATCCCAGAATACTGCGAAGTTGTGACGAGGGAGAGGCACCTGCGATTATTCATTTGGACAAGGGATCATTTACGCTCCTTATACCAGAGAACAAAGATATTGGAATGGTGACGTTTTTCACCAGTGAAAAAGACCGCAAGCGAATTGAAATGAATTTTGGGCCTATCTTGGATTCGTTGGATATAATAAAGTAACATCTAATTAACTTCGTTAGATATTACTGCAGTCGACTGGCAGACCGGCAATAGAAGGGGTAAAACAAAAGACGATTAGTAAATGGTTGCTTTTCAAGGGGACTATTCCCCTTCTCGCCTTTTGGTTAAGAATGTTGTGGGATTGACTACTGGAAGTATATATTTATCTTTATAGATTGTAGGGCTGGTTTCCATTGCCAATAGTGCTCGTACATGAGAATAGGATAACCCAAACAGTTGTCCCAACAAAGCATCGGGCAACTCATAGGTTTCATCCTCCATATTAAAAACCTGTTCCAAATCCTTGATTTTAAAAACAGTCCTTCCAGCATGGTTCACGAAAACATTATTTTCCTTCTCTTTTTCGAATAATTTGGTTTTAATATCAATGTTGATTGTAGAATTATCCTTATTGATATCCAATTTCGTATTGGTGTGCAAAGCCAAGGAATTGGGGGTATTGAAAAAATGTTCTAAGGTTGCCATATCCAAATCTTTGAAAGAGAACTCCAAAGTATAAATTTGAAGAATACGATATGCCAGGTTTATTTGTTTCTCGTTTTGTGCCATTATAATTGCAGTGCCAATTCTTGGGTGATGGTAATTTCTTTATAAGGAGGGATGGCCTGTTTATTATTGGAGGCTCTTATATCATCATAGGTTTCTTCCACAATATTTAGAATTCCGTATTCAAATAGTCGATAGTAATAGTTTTTGAGCCCGGCCCCTCCTGCTCCTTTATATAATCTTCTTTTTCAATCAATTCAAATTGAGGATACTTATTGAGCAGTAGGGATAATTGTACAATTTTTTCAATGCTGAAATTTATTTCCCCATCATTTAAAATTTGGGACACCCGGCCTTTTGATATTCCCAAATGTTCGGCTAATTGCGTTCTGTTCATGCCTTTGACCTCCATAAATTCCATAATGGCATTATACAGACAATTGTTTATTCCTTCCACCCAATAGGAAGGTTGGTCGAGAATTTTTAAACGCTTAGTCTTTTGTGAGCTCATCGTTATATTCTTTTATAGTTTTCAATATGAATTTTATATCCTGCTTTTGATTGTCCTTAAGGCCTCCAGTGATTATAATACGGCCTGATTTTTCTTGATGGAACAAATAAATCCGAATTGATCTAAATTTTGCCTCATATACCTTGCATTGTAAATTATGCCCTTTTAGCTCCCGAAACTTAGTTCTTGGATAGCGCTTCAAGTTGGAAGTCTCCTCTATTATTCTAACTGCACCTGCCAAATCGCTGAATAAATTCCCATGCGTTTCTATTTCTTCAGCGAATTCCCCAAAAAGGCTGCTTCCATTTTTATTAAGTTCATAGACACTAATAATGGTAGTAGTAAAATGTAGGGGGACAAAGATATGGAAAACTCTCGCGCAATGTTTAGGTATAGCTAAATATTTTGATTTCCCATTAATGTTTATAAATATTAAACACCGATAATCTAATTTGATAACCAGTTCATAAATTTAAATTTAACGGAGGAAAACTTCATTGAAATTTGGAGAAAGTTTTCTAAAGTATAAAATTCCCAAGATGCGGAAATTTCTCTCTGCGCCATCCCGGAGCAAACAATTTGCCTTGACGATTTTACCTTTCTTCCTTTCAAATTACTGCTTTCTCGGAATCAAATCCAAAAAAATCACAACTTTTTCGGAATCTGTTACGCAGAAGTAAATTTTCTCGCAGATATACGCTGATCTAATACGCAGATTACTAATCTTAGATTACGACTGGAATGTAGTGCTTGATTATTGGTTTTCTTCGTCTTTCTTTCTTTTGGGCAAGGTGGCCGTATCAAGATCGGAAATATCGGCACCGCGCTCGATGGCTAGTGCGATTTCGCGTTGTTTAAAGAGCTCGAACTGGTCGTAGCCCAAATCGAATAGTCTTTGGAGGGAGACGTTCTGAAGGGCTTCTTCCCTATCCACCTTTTTATCGGAAAACATTATTCTAAACTGCCGCTGAAGTATTTTTTCCACTTGGTGGCGGCGAAAGGTAAAAAAGTCACCTTCCTTTATTTTAAAATATCTCTTTAGTATTTCGAAGTTGGCTCCTTCCTTTTCGGAAATAAAATGATCGTCCAAAATAATGTGGATATAGGATATCAAAAGATCAAGCAATTCAAATTTTAGCAGTCCTATTTTCTCAATCCCATTTTCGTGAAGGGCACTTTTTAGTGCTGTCTCGTTCAAATGGGAGGTGGCAATAAGATGGGCAATGGATTTTACAGGTTTTCCCCAGGAGGGTTCGTTGGCAAGTATCTGAAAAGCCTTGTGTAGTTCGGGATCATTTTTTAGAATAGCGGGCTGCATAATATTATATATTAGGAAAAGTTAAAATTGAAAACCGGGGAGGACAAATTTTATAAATCGTGAATATCAATTGGATAAGTATTGCCGTCAAGAATAGGTATTTGATTTTAAATCTAGTAATTTTTCAATAAATCAACAATAAAAACTTTTATCATGGGAATCAAAACTGGACCCAAGCGAACTGCCAAATCTACCGACAAACCCCATCGGAGACAAAGGGACAAGGTAAAATATTTTCCAGAAGTGGAGTATGCATTGCATTGTAGCTGGCACCCTTTTTACTTTAAAGGAAGATAACACCCCAGCATAGGGCTAAGACCCATATTTTATTCTCCCATCCATCTTTCGTGTTCCTCCAGAAGCGCATCCCAAACCTGATGGCGTTCAAAGCGGCTCGCGATTTACGCTCTCCTTTATGCCAATATCGGATAGTGCTTGTAAAACTTCAACAGGTTGATGGTTTCTCGGCGGAGCTTGGTACGGACAAATTTTTTCATCTCGTCGTCCATCAACTCTCCCAGCCCGTCGAGCAAGCCCCTGTCGCTTCTCTTTTCAAGTGCGTCAATACATTTTTGCAGATAATCGGCTAAGGGCATCTCCATGCGTGTTTCGACGATGGCCTGGTTTAGCGCTGTTTTACGGTCCATAAAAAACCAGCAATCGAATATATCCCGGTTGATGATCGCCGTGCGGTCAAGCAGGGCACATAATTTATGGGCAAACATATCGTGATCTACCATTACTGGCATATTAATACCCAACAGGTTTTTTACTTCGTAACTATCATTGAAATTGCGGTTGGATATTTCCACTTTCAATTTTCGCTCTCCCATTCCGTAATCCAGCACGCAAATTATGCCGTAATGCTTTATTGCCTCATCGTGTATCCTGCCGTATTTCAACACGATTTCCCTTAGCTTTTTATACACCAACTTTTCTTCAGCGGGTACCAAAAGATTAAAATCCAAGTCAACTGAAAAACGCGGTAGATCATAGAAAAACATAAGTGCCGTGCCTCCTTTAAAACCGAGTTTCCCTGCCAATTCTATATTTTCATAAATATCCTTGAGGATTTGAAACAGGAAGAATCTATGTTGGTTGCTATCGATCATTTTTTAAAAAGCTCAGCCACTCTTTTCTCTAAAGCAAGCGACTTATAAATTGGAAGGATTTGTGCTATGGCCTCTTGGTCTATGGCATTTAGATTGTCGAAATAAAAATCTTTATTAAGATATAGCATATCCAGCAAAGCTCTTTCGGGAGTGGCCATATTGCATTGTTTTTTGTTGCGGATGATGCCTGTAGTATCCATAATAATCGTCTCTTTTATCCTTCTGTAACTGTATGTTTTTCCGTCTATCAGCACTTCGCGGGACAAATAACTGATGCTGGTATATCGGGAGTCGTATTGAAAAACGATCCCCGCTTGCTGCAACACATATTCCAATGAAATATAGGAAGGCGTAAAGAGCATATTGGCCAATTCCAGCGGATTGTAATCGGGTTTTGCATAAATACCCCTGCGCAATTTCAACAATCTGCCGGTATCCACGTAATAGCCCATGCGTCCGCTTAAATTTTTCCCGGCCGCCTCCGGGAAAAGCATGGCGACATCTGACAAGCGAAATACCGATCGTCTGTCTTTGTACAAGGTTAATATAAAATCCTCTTTTTTCATTTCGTGAACTCGAAATAAGAATATTTCTCGATTCCAGTTCACAAATATAAGTCATATAGCTTCTTATTAGGGGAAATAATTAATGGATTTTTATTTTTTTCAGAACTCGTTGGCTATAACGGTTCAATTTGTGACAGGGATTTCGGTTTAATAGTGGAAAGCGTTTCGGTTCAAACTGAGCGGTGTCCTTATGCTTGAAAAACCCTTTGTTACATTCCCCTCAATAATTCCTGGTACTCCTCCAAAAGCGCATCCCAAACCTGCTGCCGTTCAAAACGAGTGGTGATTTGTGTTCTGGCATTGCTTTTTAAGCGTTGGTATAATTTTGGGTCGTTTAGCAATACTTGCATCGCTTCTGCCAAAGCCTCTGTGTTTTTTGGGGGAATAATTAAGCCATTTACATTGGGAATAATAATTTCATTACAGCCATTAATATCCGTAACAATGGAAGGCAATTCCATAGCTCCTGCCTGCATTACAACATTGGGGAAGCCTTCCCGGTAACTTGGAAAAGCCAAGGCATCTGCAGCGGCAAAATAAGGCCGAACATCCTGCTGATACCCCACGGAGATAATATTAGGGTTGTTTTCTATGGCTTGAAGTGTTTCGGCTTTTAAAGGATCCAATTCAGTCTCCAAAGGCCCTACAAGCAAAAGTCTCTTCTCTCTATTCTCTATTCTTTCATCTTCAACATCAAGTCTCTTAAAAGCAGCTACTAATTCATTTATCCCCTTGTCCCCTACTAGCCGTCCAACAAAGACAAAGACAAAACTATCTGGAGGAATATTGAGGTCTTTACGAAGCGTGTTTCTTGTGGATGCAAAAAGTGTGGGATTGAAATATTGGGTGTCGATACCATTACTACTCCCCTGCCCTATTATTTTAAGTTTTTCTGGTTTGGCAAGTTTCTCGGTTACTATAAAGTCATAAAGACCTTTGGAGTTGGGATAGACTTTAGTAGCAAACCTGTAGGTTAGTTTTTCCACAAAGTCCAACAGCTTTCTTTTCTTGCCGGTAGCCTCCATTAAGGGAAGACCCGCCACGGTATGTAATCGGTGCGGCACTTTTGCCATCCAAGCAGCCATCATCCCCACAATACCCGCTTTGGGGGTATGGGAGTGGACAATGGTTGGCTTTTCTCTTTTTAGATAACTGTAAAGCTTATAGACTGCTTTTATATCTGAAAAGGGTGTTATTTGGCGTGTCATTTCCAAGTGGTAAGTGGAATAGCCTCTTTCTTTACCCAAAACTTCCAGAGCATTTTT
Source organism: Aequorivita sp. (assembly GCA_049646885.1). Classification (GTDB taxonomy): domain Bacteria; phylum Bacteroidota; class Bacteroidia; order Flavobacteriales; family Flavobacteriaceae; genus Aequorivita. The sequence continues at coordinate 16,071 of JBARWQ010000045.1, forward strand.
ATCTGCAGAAATGGCGGTGACCTGAAAGTGGTTTTGCATAAATTCCAACTGTCCTTCCAAGAGTTTTTGGAGGGAGATGGGGACGGTGGTGATGCGGATGAGTTTGGGTTTAGACATTTAAAACTTCTTTGTAAAGTTTTATATACTCAGCGACCATTTTATTTATATCAAATTCTTTAGCTCTTTCAAAGCATGTGGTAACAGTTTCTTGGTAGAACTCTGGGTTTGTCATTAAAGTTGTTATCAAATTAGCCAATTCCTTTTCATCTCCTTGATTAAAAAGCAAACCATGTCCCTTAACAACCTCTCGAATTCCTGGTACATTGGAGCCAATAAATGGCCTCTTTACTGACATTCCTTCAATATTAGAGAGGGATAATCCTTCGTGTTTCGATGATAAAACCACCACGTCTGCTGTTTTTAAGAGTTGGGGTACATCATTTCTATTTCCAAGGAACCTTACGCGATTTTCAAGTCCTAGCTCTTTTACCAAATTGATACAATCACTTTTTGAATCTCCTTCTCCAACTAAAAGCAATTTCACATTTGGAGGCAAAAATTTTAAGGACTTTATCAATGTTGGCTGATCTTTTTGCCAACGAAAGCTTGAAACCTGAATTAATAGAAAATCATTATTTAAAAAAAAGTCTTGTTTATTATATGCAACAGCATTCGAATAGAGACTAACATCTACACCATTGTTAATCAATTTAAATTTTGAACCAGGAAAGTTCAAATGTTCCTTCAAATTCTCATCTACTTCTTCCGCTATAGTGACAATTACTGAAATTTTACTATATATAAACCGGTCTAAAACCCGCCAGAAAATGGAATTTCTTCTTCTATTATTCGTGTTATGTTCAGTATAGACTAACGCAACAGAAGATAATGAAAAAACTTTTGCCAATACAACCCAATACAATGCTGGAAATAGATGTAAATGCACTAAATCATATTTCTTTAAATAAGGTATGATTTTAAAAATCAGAAAAGGATTATAAATGGAATTTGTTGTTAGCCCAGTAATAGAGCCCTTAGAAATTAATTTTAGTTCGTCCCAAAAGGAGGTTTTTTTATTTTGTAGCAGTAGAACATCTGTCTCTATACCTTTCAATTGATATAGTGGCACAGTATCCACAATAAGTTTTTCTGCACCCCCAATTGAAAGGCTGTTAATAATCTGTAATATTCTCATAGATGCACCCGTTTATCATTAAGATACAAGGCATATCCTAAAGGGATTAAAAAAATAAATAATTTATTAGGTAGTTGTCTTTGTTTTTCTTTTAGACTTCTAGTCTCGTCATTAAAAGCAAACCGCCAAAAATTAATACCTCCTTTTATCTTTTGGACCAAAGGAGTCCTCATACTACAAAATTCAGAATAATATAATGAAGCGTATTGAGGAGATTCTGTCCTTATTTTGACAATTCTATCAGTTAAACCGTCTTTTAAATATTCACATATATAAATTATATGGGAAGTCCACAACAACTTATATTTAAGCCCAATCCTGTTCCAAATCAAGGATTCCGGACAATATTTTTCGCCTTCAATTTTAGGAAATGGGAATTCCCTGATTACTTCAGTCTTATAAACCTCTGCCATATCGCCTTTTATATTTTCATAATATCTAAAGGTAAAGATATCTGCAATAAAATCATTAAATTTGCGAGTCGTGCCAATAGGCTTTGTTACAGAATAACCTCGGCGAAAGGATATACCACCAAGGCTATTTTCATTTTGTATTTGCAAATAATATTTTTGAATTAATTCGGAGGCTGAATTAACCAAATAGTCATCACTATCTACAATGAAAAAAAGCTTTCCCTTAGCTAATTCAACTCCTTTATTTATTGCCAAATGTTTTCCTTCATTTTTCTTTCTAAAATAAATAATCGAAAAATCTGCGATTCTCCTAAAACCCTCAACTACCTCCTCTGTATTATCAATGGAGCCATCATCAACAATAATCCATTCAAAATTTTTAGCGTTTTGAGCCAAAATACTTTCGAATAATTTTGGTAATAAATGAGCTCTATTATAACTAGGAGTAAATATTGTCAAAAACATAATGAATAGAGAGCTTATATAAAGTTCATTAACAAAGTAAAAGATATCATCCCTAATAGAACAATCCCAACTAACTTTCTTTGATTTAAGGCTAACCTATAGGTAATCAATGGATATAGAATAATAAACGGTATTAAGAACCAACTTAAATATGCAAATCGATCCGTAAAATTCATCCGAATTACTAATAACCATATTGCATTGACTATTAAATAACTAGAAAAAAGTCTAGAATATATAATATCCTTGATTTTTAATTTTAAAATATAATACAAACCGAATACTATTGGCACAAAGGAATATAAAATGAAATCAACACGGAAACCTGTTTTGTAATGTGTTTCCGCGTTTATATCCAAATAGCTACTCCTTTCATCGAAGCTTCCAAGGTTAGATTGAAAAAACTCATAAATGAAAGAAACATTAATAAAGCTAAGAATCAAGGCAATGCACCAAAACCGAAAAAAAACTATAGGTTTGTCATAAAATCCAGTTAGAATAAAGGCAAGGAAAGGTAGTATTATTGATTTATGCATAGAGACTGCGGCCAACCCCCAAAGTAAAAACACTAATTTATTTTTGTGTTTTGTTATACCAATTAAAAATAATGACAAAGCAAAACCCGCCCGAATAGTGTTTATGCCATAAGCAAAAAAGCTCATCGACATGATACAGGCATAAAGGAATATGAAATGATATTGTGCAGAAATGAATTTTTTAGCAAAAATATAATAACCCAATAAATAGACTATTGCTGTTATTAAAAAGAAAGCAACCGAACTCCCTGTAATAATTTTCACTAGATAATTATAATACCCCCAGCCAATATCCTTAAAGTCTAATAAATCACTATAGGTAATTGAATTAAATTGACGTAAGTAAGCATATTTATCACTCCAAAGATCGGTGGGAGAAAAAGCTATTATTAAAATCACATAAATTAAAAGCGAAAAAGTCCAATGTTTTGAAATTGCAGGTAATTTTTTATTTTGGGAGCCTGTACTTAAAAAGAGTATAGTAAATAATCCTATAAGAGCTAATATGTAAAAATGGATAATCACTAACCTATAAGTTATCTATATGTTTATATAATTTCTCAATCTCGTTGGAGTTATCAACTCTATTTACCTCTAAATTAGAAATATATTTTTTTCGCAAATCCGAATCCACAATTAGCTCCTTAATTTTAGATGCGATATCATCTTCATTCATTGTGCAAATACTAGCATTAATTCGATCCGTAAACTGGTCATAAACAGTCGAGAAATTAGTAACAACTATTGGCTTAGCTAATATTTTCGCCTCGTCCAATGCAATTGACTTTCCCTCGAATAAAGAAGTATGCACCACAATATCCGCTTGCTCAATATAAGGGTATGGGTTACTCTTTAAACCCAAAAACACAATTTCATTACTTAAATTTCCTTTTGAAATAATTTGGTCAAATATAGGATCATCCTGCTTTTTCCCAACAAAATACCACTTGAATTGAATTCCTGAGTTCTTTAATATTTGAGCCGCTTTTAAGGCTAGGTCAGAACCTTTATTTATGCTTACGTGTCCTATACTGATAAGCTTGACTACTGAAGGGTCTAGCTTATCTTCAATAGCTTCACAACTCATTTTTATAATAGTTTGAAGTGGTGAAATATTGTTAAAACACCCCATCTTACTTTTTTCCCCAGGAAAAAACTTAATTAAACTTTCCAAACATCGTTCAGATATGGTATAAATAAAATCTGCTTTGGGCATGTACTTTTTATCCATGGAATAATAATAAGACCATTTTTCATAGTCACTGTGGAAGAAAGTAATTTTCTTTTTGGCCTTTATACTATCAATCAAATAATATAATTGATGTTGACCATTATAATCTATTGCCAAATCATATTCGTGTTCTACTTTGTAAATCCTTTTCGAAAGCAAATAGCCACCCCACCCCCTATTAATTTGCATAAGAAGTCCCGCAACCATTCTTATTAGAGCATCATAAAAATATCCGTTCTTTAATAAATCCACTATATTCTTAGGGAATTTTAAAAAAAACAAAGCTGTTTTATAATCACTTATTATATTAATTTGCTTTGGAATACTATCTATGAAAATACCTTTTGGGTGCAAAATAAAACAGTCTATGTCATAACGAGCTGTGTCTATAACATTCAATAGACTGGACATACTTTTGGATACGCCTCCACTCTCCATATTGCTGATGATAAAAAGTATTTTCTTTTTCATCACATCACAAGTCTATTTATTAAGGCATATAAGCTTTCCATGGTATGGTGTACGCTAAAATCCTCGGCTCTTTGGCGTCCCAAATCTGAATATTCTTGACGCATTTGTTCGAGCCGATACATTTTCATAACCGCGTCATAAATAGAATGGTCATCATGATTGCAAAGTAATCCATAACGATTATTATCGATAATTTCAGTGGGACCAGCTGTTTTGGTTGAAATAACAGGAATCCCTAGGGCCATTGCTTCACATACTACTAAACCAAAGCCCTCATATCCTGAAGGGAGAAGCATTATATCTGCATCTGCAATATATGGATAGGGGTTATTAACAAACCCTTTAAAACTTACATAGTCTTCCACATCCAGTTTTTTCCTTAACAATAATAACTCCTCTTTAAGTTCGCCATCGCCGATAATTTGAAAATGAATATTTTCTTGTTCGAGCTTCATTCTTTTTGCTAATCGGATAATTCTATCTATTCTTTTTTGTAGTGTCAATCTCCCCACGGTGATAACTGTAAGAGAGTGTTTATTGTTAACTTCAATTTCTTGGTGCGACTTTTTTAAAATTTTAGAAATATCAATAGGATTATAAATCACCTCTATAGGTGTTTTACAGTCTGGGAATCTTTTGCTAAACGCACCTAAGGCATCTTTTGATACGCATACAATTCTATCCATACTATTGTAAGTTTTCAAATCATCCCCTTTACTATACAATTGCTTTTCGTATGGAAAATTATATAAATCACAATGCACCCAACTTATTTTTTTGCCAGAACTCTTAGTCATTCCGTGTAATTTCGCCGGCATACCTTCCAAAAAACTGATTTCTACATCATATTTTTTTTTAAGTTTTTTTGATAATACTCTTTTAAACAAATAATCACTTATGCCCCATTTCGACAGTCTATATGCTAACTTATAATAGCTATTGTAACTCTTCCACAATGGAATAATTGTAATATTAGATGGCACTTCAGACAACAAAATTCCTTGATTAACTATTAAGCACAAATCCGCATCATACTTAGACTTATCTAAATTATTTAGAATATCAATCAGCACTCTTTCCGCTCCGCCACCTCCTAATGGTCCGTATATAAAAAGAAGTTTAGTTTTCATTTAAATTCTGTCGTCTTTATATCTATTAATTATAAATCTTCCTGGATTTTTTTCAGAAATCATCTTTGCGGGATTACCTGCTATTGTTAAATTTGAAGATACATCCTTTACAACTACCGCTCCTGCGCCAATAGTTACATTGTCACCTATTTTAATGTTTTCTATAATACATACATTTGGCCCTATGTAAACATTATCACCTATGTTCGCGGCATTATCTATATTAGAGCCAATAGTTATTGAATGACTCATATTACAGTTAGCCCCAATCACGGCAGTATTATTTAAAACAATATTTAAGCCGTGTCCTAAATATAAGCCGTATCCTATTTTAGTTGTATATGGAATTTGCAAGCCATATTTATTTCGGTAATAAAAATACATAGCACGTGATATTGGAAAAAAAAGATTTCGACACGTACACATCCTAAGCCAAAAGGAAAATTTAAATGCGTGATTACCGAAGAGCAGGTTCTTAAAAAGATTGTAATTAGTAGGTACTACACCATATCTAGTTAAATCGCTCCTTATATACTTTAAAGCTTGTTTAAAAGAACTCATATCTTTATTTTCTAATTTTAAAATAATAATAAAGAAGATCTCTTTTCTTAAAATATAATAATGTTTTTAACAATAAATTTATAGGTGATTTCAGAATATAGAAACGAATTGAGTTGAAATAATTATCATTAAAAATATTTTTAAGTTCAAAAGAAATTTGCCTTTTGGTATACGGAGCATCATTATGAAAGATATTTGAAATTTTTTTCATATAAGTATGAAATATAAACTCATCTATAATTTTTTTATCATCTTGGTTTCTGATCATTTTGACGATTTTATCAAACAACTCAAGACTGTAATTAAAATTATCATGATACTTTAACGAAGAAGAATTATTATGTTGAACATAATAATACCCGTAGTAGTCAATTAGTTGAACGTAATTTATATACTCTATATACTCAAGATTAAATAATAAATCTTCTTGGTATGAAACATTTTCATTAAACTTTATGTGATAATCATCAACTATTCTTTTTGAATACACTCTAGAACAAGGTGAACTTAAAGAATAATATTGAAAAACTTTCAATATCATTTCTTTTGAAATTTGGTGATCAGGAAAAAATTCCAGTAGTTTTTCAAAATAAATACTATTTTCTATAACTTCGTTCTTCACATATACCATTCCGGATATAGGCCAAACCCCTGGTGCTGCATATTTTAAATGTTCTTCTAGAAAATCCGTTTTCACATAATCATCTCCATCTATAAACATAATATAGTCAGAAACAGCTAATTCTATGCCTCGGTTTCGTGTATAACTGACACCTCTATTAGGATGTGTGAAGATTTTTACTCTCCGATCTTGTTTTTCATATTCCCGTAAAATTGGTAGAGTTTGATCGGTTGACCCATCATTTATTAAAAGCAATTCAAAATCAATAAAAGTTTGACACAATATACTATCAACACATTTTTTAATATGCTTTTCAATATTATAGGAAGGAATGATGATTGATACTTTTGTCATTAAAATACTATTTTCTATCTAGTGCGTTAAATAAAAATGCCAATGACTCCTTTTTCATTTCTTCTAATTTCTGATTTGCATTGCTGAAATCAATACTTTTTAGAATAATTTCTTTTAATTGACTTTTATTCACATCCGTGGAATCAAGAATTCTACTTTCTAATCCCAACTTTCCTAATAAAGAATAGAATCTAGATGCGCCTCTCTCTTTGTTTACTATTGTCAAGAAAGGTTTGTTGAAAATCACACAAAAAGCTGTTCCATGAAATGAATTGGTTACCACAAAATCTGCATCTTCAAATGATTTTATCCAACCCTCAACCGATGGATATTTATAATCCTCTAATCGCTTGGATGTCTTCACATTAGTTCTACATTTTGGCTGATTGATAAAACTATCTAAGTCTAAAATCTCTTTGGTTTGTTTAATAACATTAACAATCCCAGGAGTTTCATCCAAAATATATGAATAAACACCATTTCTTTTAGGTGTTTTTCTAGTATTTGCAATAGCTAGATATTCTTCTTTATTAAGCAACATAGTCGGATCTAATACCCAAACTGCATCCTTTTTTAAGTGTTTTTTAGTTAATTCTACTCCTGATTCTTCACGCACTGATATAGCATAAAATTGTTGAATCAGTCTTGTACATTTTTTGGTCTCATTTTCAGAAAATTCCCATTCTGAAGTTCCATAAGATGTGGCGTAAGCCAATTTTAATATGTTATCGTTATCCTCTAAAAAATCTAAAAAATAATTATAAATATTTGGAGAATAACTTGGTCGCCAAGTTTGATCACTACCAACTATAACAGCCTCATAATCAAAAGTATTAAAATGATCTTTCAACTCTTTGTCGGTATGGATACGTTTAGAGATTTGAATATTTTCTTTTACAAACTGAAACTGTTCCTCAAATATTTTATTAAATACTTTTTCGGTAATTATTAAGTCATTAGTGAATCTATTTTTAAAATTATCTTTGAATTCACTTAACATTATTTTCAGCGGATGGTTTTTGTTCTCTCTTACTCTATCAATGGTTGTAGGATTAAAACCCTTTTCTTTCAATATTTTTTGTAATGCCCACGCTTGAATTGTACTTCCATAATTTGTTCCCACAGGAGCCTGGGTTAAAATTGCTATATTCTTAATCTTGTCGTTCATTTAATGTTTTGTTTTAGAATTCCCTTTAGGCTTTTACTTGTTAAAACAGCCAATTCATTTTCTCTTTCTTCATTGTATATTCCATTGTCTTTATCTACATATCCAGGATGACACATTATTTCAAGACTACTTCCCTTAAAGCTTTTAACGATGTCTATTAAATTACTTTCTGTAGCATTATCATCATAAAAATCTGAATGGAAGTTATTAGTATAATATGGCACATAAAATGTATCTATGTAAAATTGAATTATTTTTAAGGGATTGCGGCTAGTGTTTTCTATTTTTCGTAAGGGAAGTTTATATTTTTTCGACAACCTACAAAAGACCTCTCTTAGTGCCGAAGTCATGTGAATATGATGGTGACTATCAATATGATTTATCATTACTCCTGCATTAACAGCTTTTTGTAATTGAGCCTCTAACTCCATATAAACCTCGTCCTTATCAATGCCCACTAATTCATGAACATTTCTAATAAAAACACCTTGGTCATTTACAATGGTTTTATGATTTTTAATTAGTGGGCTTCCTTCTGTCAAATTAAAATGCAGTCCTATATTTGCTAGTCTATATTTGTTTATTAATTCTACCGCTTCCTCAAAATAATCAAAATTCGTTAATAATGTAGCACTGTTAAGGACTCCTTCTAGATAGCATTTAAGAATACCCTGATTCACTCCATTAGACAGACCAAAATCATCAGCATTAAACACAATTCTTCGCATATCTATTTATCAATTTAGAGTAATTGTGTTTGTTATATCCCTTTATGTTACCAATAAACTTAAAATGAGCTTTAGTAATTCCTTTCACGCTAGCAACATTGCCTGGAAAAGAATAAATTAATTTAGATTTATTATTTCTTTCGGAAATTTTTTGAAGCAAATAAGGATAGTAATTTCGACCTCTGTATTTTTCAAAAGTATTGAAGTCATAAAGTACTTCATAATTAGTTATGTGCATCATTAGATTAAGCTCCCCTAAAAGATGATTTTCGGTAGGGTTAATCCAACCATAACTTAATAATTGGTTATCCTGATTCACTAGGCAACAAAAAACATTCTTATTAAAAAATCTCTTGCCGTATTCTTTCTGATCATATTCGAAGTTTAACCTTTTGACGTCTTTATCATTTTTAAGTTCCTTATAAATAACATTATCAGAAATTGTAAATTCTTGATCCATATTCCCGCAGCGGAAAAAAAAAGACATTTTCCGATTTAGGTAATCAATTTTGCCAACGATTTTATTAACAGTGTTTTTCATTAGTTTAAATTAAAGTTATAAACCCTATGGAGTTGTCCTCCTAAATCGAATTTATATTTTTCATCACCGTTCGTTAAGTCAACTACCTTTAAACCATTTTCGATTCCTTTCTTAATATATTCATTTAATAAAATCATACCTGGGGAGTAGAATTTATATTCGGGATTTAAAACAACTCGATTAATTTCTATTTTGCCATTTTTTTCAAATCCAAAAAAATAGGAAGCTATATTCTGGTTTAAATAAAGTATGCCTAAAGTAAAATCCGTTTCTTTTATTTCTTCTAAATCAAACATATCAATCTCTCCACTAAATAAATTATTTATTTTATGATAGACCTTTGACTTCCAGTTTTGTCCATCTTTTCTAAATGCATTGCGAACAACATACAAATCTCTTAATGCCTTAAAATTAATTTTATTTGTATCTCTTTTTGTAAAAACGGAAAACCGTATTTCTAGATTATCGCGTTTTGACCGATTATAGGCGGTTCTAATATTTTGTCTTACGCTTTTCGAGAGGGATTTTAAGTAAATATCATATTCTTCAGGCAGTGAAATTGCCACAGCAGGTAATTCTCTTACACTAGTTAAGTTACTATTCAAATAGCTTTTTGTTACAACCGAATCTTCTTTGAGCATTGAAAAAGATACTCTATCGGCCCGATATTCTTTCTCAATTTCGTTTATAATTTCCTTTATGCAGGAGCAATCCAATTTGTCATTATAGACAAAATCATAATAATCTGAAGGGCCTAAAATATGACTGAACTGAATCATTTTTTCTTTCCCGAATCGGTTAATATAAAAGAAACCTAAAAGCATCAACTCACTATTTCTGCTATGAACCGTAAAATACTGTATTTTAAACAATCGTTTGGTAAGGGTCGTTTTTTGTAAAAAAGATAAAACTAACTTATGCCACTCAGGTGAACAGAAGTAACTCAGATCAGAATTATTCAGTAAGTCATTCCATTCCGCTTCAATATATTTAAAGTATTTATAATATTTTATTTGATAATCTTTCATATTTATTTAATCTTTCTAAAAGGATAATGCTTTTGTGTATTACGCTTTATCGCAATAATATTAGCAAAAACTATAGTTTTAGTTTAATCTTATAAAGTTTTCAGTTATAATGCGTCGTTGGGAAAGTGTCGTCCTAAATTTATTAGATAATTTTCCAATTGGAATCATACAAATTATCTTTTCTGATTTAGGTATAGTGATGATTTTTGATAGTCTCTCTTCATCTTTAAAAATTTTTCCCCAATTAGCTGGGCAATTCCCTATTTTATAATAATGAAGCGCGTAAAGCAAATTCAATAAATAGGCACCTCCATCAATATATAATTGATTTCGTTCCCCTACTGTATAGTAATATTTCCGGTCGTTTGTTAAAATTAATAGTTGATTGACATTTTCAGTGTATCCTGCAAAACCTCCTTGTATTTCTAAAACTTCATCTATTTTTGTTTTGTCTTCCAATAAATACACATTTGATGCTTGCCTATTACAAACGGATGGAGCAGTATTTGCAAGATGTACAACTTTCTCTATCAGTTCTATTGAGAAAACCTCTCCTGTAAATTCTCTAGTACTTTTTCGGGAATGAGCGAAATGGAGAAAATCCTTATCATTTGTATTGTAGAAATCATCTAATGTCCAGACTACAAAACCGCTGAAACTTTCAACATCCGTTGAGATTATTTGTGATTTATAAAAGTTGTATTGTTCTTGGCTATAGATATCTTCTATATCAAAACCTTTTGTTTTATGTAAATCATAATACTGACACATTACTTTATAGGCTACTTGAATTTGGCTTCGATTATTATGATTTAGAACTTCTTCATCAGTTAAAAGTTTATGTAAATTTTTAATTCGGTATTTTGCAAAACCTTCTTTCATAGAAGAAAATAACATTCCTTTTTCTATAGAATGATATTGCAAAATGATATCAGCCTCTTTATTTTTTATATCAGATTTTTTAAAAACGATTGAATATTTCTTATATAGATTATAATCTTTAATAAAATTCTTAATTAATTCTACTTGATTATTCATAGTACGTTTATAATCAAACAATTTGATGTAATAGGGTCTAAATATTTTTTTAATCTTTTCCATAGATTTTTGATTTTATGAAATTAATTATAATTGCCCTATCTTTTGAAGCAATTCCAATAAACCCGACAATAAGCAAGGTAATACCTATATAAAACAAGGAACTCAAAATTAAACTTGGAAAGCTGTTAACTACTAAATCAATATTTAATATCCTTTCCGAAATCTCACATAAACCGTAAATAAGGGAACTCACAACTATTATTGGCACTACTACTTGTCGTGTAAACGCAAGAGGACTAATTTTAAGCAAATTTTGAACAAAAAACATTCTAAATATTAATGACAAAAGCGTAACTATAATTAGTACTATAAATACAGATTCAGGAGGATAGTTTAATTTTAAAAGCACATATGATATAGGTAAATTCATAAATATTAATGTGCCTATAATTATTTGATATTTTTTTATTTTCCCTGTTGCTTGTATGGCTATTATTAGAGAATAGGAAATACTGTCAATCAAGATGTAGATTAAAGAAAGTCTAACAAAATTTACAGAATATTGTGGTACAGTCTCCAACCAGAGACTCAAAATATACTGGGTATTAATTATCACAGGGATTGATAAAACGAGTAATAAATAAAAAGAGAATTTCGCAGAATGAAAAATTAAAGACTGCGTTCGCTTTAAATCTCCTTGAGCGTATTTTTTAACGAGTTGAGGATTAACTGCGACTTGGAAATTCTGAACAAATCCAGATATAGCACCTTGAACTATAAGAGCAATTCCATAGGCTGCATTTACAGTTGTACCATAAAATAAGTTAAGGAGAACATTATTCCCTTGTCCTCTAGCTATTGCTGCTAAGTTTCCAAACAAACTCCAACCTGAAAAACTTATTAACTCTTTGTAATAAGGTTTATCCCATTCGAATTTAAAATGACTTTCTTTATAATGCCTACGACAATAGAATTGATAAAATAACCGAATGCCTAACGCAACTAAAAATGTTAAAACAGAATAAGTAATCAGTTTATCGTTTCCTACATAAACCAACAAAAAAACGATAACTAATTTCAATATTACTTCCACTACACTAACATAAGCATAGATACCCATACGTTCATGTGCTATAATAAGTGCATTGTATGGTACCTGTATAATACCGAGTAAAGCTGCCGCAACAGAAAATTGATAAACGAAATTAACGGCAAATGCACGTTCGGGAGGGAATATCATTCTATAATTTACATACCACAAACCTACTGTTTCTGCTAAAACAAGCACTAATAAAGCAATACCTACGTGAATTGTCAGGGATACACTAAAAGTTTTTCCAAGTCGAATAGGATCATTTTTCCCTAGATCAAAAGTCAAATATCGTTGAGTAGCACTCGACATAGCCGCATTAAGAAATCCAAATAATGAAATAAATCCTCCTACTAATGAATAAATACCATAATCAGAAACCCCCAATTCCCTAAGAACAATTCTTGAGGTGTAAAGGGATACAGCCATTACCAATAGCATCCTAAAGTAAAGGAACATTGTATTTTTAGCTATCCGCTTATTTGAAGAATCTTCCAATATTAACTTTTCAATTTTATGAGCCTCTAATTAAAGTTGGGAAATGTTTTTTACAATCTATCCATGTAAAAAGACATTTAAGTTTATTTACTCAAATTTTTCCAATATCATTCCAACGCTTCTCCAGTACCATAATCAATAGTATGAGTAAACCTATATCTCAGGTAAATTTCCCCCGCCCTCACAGAAGATAAGGAATCTGAAATATCTGTTTTTTGATTGGACCGTGGGTAATTTCTACCTCTGCAATTTCAGAGTCAAAGACACTTAATTGTTTTTTAAGCAATTCAGTAAGCTGAATTAAAGGTGGCCCGCTCACTCCGCCATGTTATCAAGCTAATTTTAAAGTGCTTAATTTTCAACAATAATTCCCAAAAAATTATTTTCTACTTATTATATATATAAATGTATATGTATATAAAACTGCTGATCTTAAAATGGAATCCCTACTGTAAATCATTTAAAGCTTCCCCGTCGTGTTTTCAAGAACCCCCTTCACATCATAAACCACCGCTTGCTCCTTCTTAAACGGCTCCAAATCCAAGTTTAAAAACTCATTATGAGCCACGCCTAAAACGATGGCGTCAAAGGTGGTTTGGGGGATGGTATTGGAGGTTTCTATGTTGTATTCGTGTTTTACTTCCTCTGGGGTGGCCCAGGGGTCGAAAGTAGTTACTTTAATGCCGTAGTCCTGGAGGGCGTGAATAACGTCCACTATTTTGGTATTGCGCACGTCGGGGCAGTTTTCCTTAAAGGTAATGCCCAGCATCAAGACCTCGGCGCCGCCGATGGCAATGCCTTTTTTGATCATACACTTGACCACTTGGGAGGCCACGTATTCGCCCATGGAGTCGTTCATCCGTCGTCCCGCCAGAATGATCTCGGGATGGTAGCCGTGTTGTTGGGCTTTTTGCGCCAAATAATACGGATCTACGCCTATGCAATGGCCACCTACCAAGCCGGGGGTAAAAGGCAGGAAGTTCCATTTGGTACCGGCAGCCTTTAACACCTCCTGGGTGTCGATTTCCAATAGGTTAAAGATTTTTGCCAGTTCGTTGACGAAGGCAATGTTGATATCGCGTTGTGAGTTTTCAATCACCTTAGCCGCTTCCGCCACCTTAATTGAGGGCGCCATATAGGTGCCGGCAGTGATCACTTCGGCATACAGGCTGTCGATGCGCTGGGCAGCTTCGGGCGTGGAGCCGGAGGTGATCTTTAATATTTTATCTACGGTGTGTTTCTTGTCGCCTGGGTTGATACGCTCCGGGGAGTAGCCTACGAAGAAGTCGGCGTTGAATTTAAGTCCGCTGACCCTCTCCAGCACCGGGACGCATTCCTCCTCGGTAGCGCCGGGGTAAACGGTGGATTCATAGATAACCATATCGCCTTTTTTCAATACTTTGCCCACGGTTTCGCTGGCGGCATAAAGAGGACGAAGGTCGGGACGGTTGTTTTTGTCGATAGGTGTTGGGACGGTGATAATATAGTGGTTACAGCTCTGTATGTCCATAACGTCTGGGGAGCAAAAAAGGCCTGTTTTAAGTGTAGGGCCGCCGTTTTCTGAAAAGTCGGTTGTTTCAAGGGCGGGCAAGGGAACCAGCGGGTTGTGCTGTAGGATGGTTTCCTTTAATATAGTTTCGTCAACTTCAAGGGTGGTGTCGATACCTTCTTGTAGGGCATCCACTCTGTGGCGGTTAATGTCGAACCCGACAACCGGGTGCTTGGTAGCGAGCAATCTGGCCAAGGGCAGGCCTACATAGCCTAGGCCGATGATGCCGATTTTAATTGTTTGGGTTTCTGTTGGGGCCGTTGGTTGCGGCTTTTTGGTTTTGGGGGCGTACGTCGTGTGCATTTTCTGTGGTTTAATGTAATGTGATAGTTTTCAATTTGTTGGCCGCTTCGGGGAGAAGAAAGCAGGTCAATAATTTTTTGAGGTGCAAATATACGGAAGGCTTATCGATAAACGGGCGGTTTTAAGGGTTAAAGTGGGGTTAAATGTTGTTTGGGTTCACCACGGAGGGGTTGTGGGTTATCGGTTATCGGTTATCGGTTGTCGGTTATCGGTTGTGGGTTGTGGGTTTGTCCATTCATATATTTGATTGACACTATATCCAGTTTATTGAACTTCTTGTTAATAACATATTTTACTTTATCGATTTCTTATATTTAATTTTAACCTGTAAAGTCAAACGGAGATAGGCT
>JBARWQ010000046.1:0-19171 GCA_049646885.1 Aequorivita sp.
TCCTGAGCCAGGATCAAACTCTTCATCGTATAATCTTCAATAATATTGCGACCATACACTAACAAAGAGCGTCACTCGATCTCAAACTTCAGGGTTCTTACTTAGTTTAGTTTCTAATGTCGATACAAACCCTTTAGGGAAGGTATCTACGCTGTCAATTTCAATATCTCAATGAACTTTTTCTATTTTTCTCCGCTTTCCCAGATCGTGTTTTGAAATCACTCCTTGTTTTAGCGGGTGCAAATGTACAACTTATTTTTGATCCTGCAATACTTTCTAAAAAATATTTTGAAATCAAGAACTTTGTGCTCCGATACTCTATCTCTCCATCGTCCGTTTCTCTAAGCGGGTGCAAATATAGAATGCTTTTCCAATACCGCAAACATTACACCTTCTTTTTTCACAATATTTTTAACTGCCTACCGTAAGCCATTGAAACATCAAGTTTTGGGTTCAAAAATGATTTTCAGGTGTTGCTATACCTTAATATATATGCCCTGAAAATATTTCATTCACAAATAGGCCAGCCATCAATATAAGCACTACCGTAAATCGCATCCGATGCCATCAATAATAACGGCAAGTCATTTCAATAAAAAAATGAGAAACCCTGAAATCGTTATTGCAAACCCCCATAACTAATAGTATCTTTGCACCCTAAAATTTTACAGTATATGATAGCCATTACCCTACCGGACGGAAGCGTGAAGCACTTTGATGCAGGTATTACTCCAATGGATGTTGCAAAAAATATAAGCGAAGGCTTTGCACGAAACGTGCTTTCGGCATCTTTCAACAAAGAGACCATTGAAACGAGCACGCCTTTATTGAACGATGGCGACCTTATACTTTATACCTGGAACAACGAAGAAGGGAAGAAGGCGTTCTGGCATTCTTCCGCACACATCCTTGCCCAGGCCTTGGAAGAATTATATCCCGGAATAAAATTGACTATTGGTCCCGCTATTGAGAACGGATTTTATTATGACGTCGATTTCGGGGAACACAGTATTTCTGAAAAGGATTTTAAAGAGATCGAGGATAAAATGCTGGAGATAGCAAGAGGAAAGTATGAGTTTAGCATGCGCAAAGCTTCCAAATCTGAAGCTCTCGATTATTATCGAAACCAGGGAAACGAATACAAAGTGGAGCTTATAGAAAATCTCGAGGATGGAACCATTACCTTTTGCGATCACGCCACTTTTACCGATTTGTGCCGGGGAGGACATATACCCAACACTGGAATAATCAAGGCTATAAAACTGATGAACATAGCGGGGGCTTACTGGCGGGGAGATGAAAAAAACAAACAGTTGACCCGTATATATGGAATCAGCTTTCCAAAACAAAAGGACCTTACGGAATATCTTCAACTATTGGAAGAGGCAAAGAAACGCGACCACAGAAAACTCGGTAGGGAGCTGGAGCTATTTACTTTCTCCCAAAAAGTGGGGCAAGGTCTTCCATTATGGCTGCCAAAAGGCGCCGCCTTGCGGGAGCGACTAGAAAACTTTCTGAAAAAAGCACAAAAAAAAGCCGGTTATGAAATGGTAGTAACCCCCCATATAGGGCAAAAAGAACTATATGTTACCTCTGGCCACTATGCCAAATACGGAGCAGATAGTTTTCAACCCATCAAAACCCCAAGTGAGGGGGAGGAATTTTTATTGAAACCCATGAACTGTCCCCATCACTGCGAAATATTCAACAGCAAGGCCTGGTCCTATAAAGACCTGCCCAAACGTTTTGCGGAATTTGGAACCGTTTATCGCTACGAACAAAGTGGGGAGCTTCACGGATTAACACGCGTACGTGGGTTTACTCAGGATGATGCCCATATTTTCTGTACCCCCGATCAGTTGGATGCGGAATTTGAGAATGTAATTGACCTTGTGTTATATGTTTTTGGCTCCCTAGGCTTCGAAAACTTTTCCACACAAGTATCCTTACGCGATCCGGACACCCCCGAAAAATATATCGGCAGTATTGAAAATTGGGAGAAAGCTGAGAAGGCAATAATCAATGCTGCGGAATCAAAGGGATTGGATTATAAAATAGAGTATGGAGAAGCAGCTTTCTACGGCCCAAAACTCGACTTTATGGTAAAGGACGCCCTCGGCCGGAGCTGGCAATTAGGCACTATCCAAGTAGATTACAACATGCCGGAGCGCTTTGAGCTGGAATACAAAGGCAGCGATAATGAAATGCATAGACCAGTGATGATCCACCGGGCGCCTTTTGGGAGCATGGAGCGATTTATCGCTATTTTACTGGAGCATACAGGCGGGAACTTCCCACTTTGGCTCACCCCAGCACAGGTCACAATACTGTCATTAAGCGAAAAATATGAAAAATACTCCCAAAAAGTTTTAAATTTGCTTGAAAATGACGAAATTCGCGCCCTTGTTGACAACAGAAACGAGACAATTGGCAAGAAAATCAGGGATGCCGAAATGAATAAAATCCCTTATATGTTGATTGTAGGGGAGCAGGAAGAAAAAGATGGAACGGTTTCTGTACGTAAACACGGGGAAGGCGATCTTGGAGCAATGGCTCTGGAGGCCTTTTCAGCCCTGATTCAACAGGGAGTAAAAAATGAAATGATAGAATTTAATGTTTAACTAAATATATTAGGCCATAGCAATAAGAAGAAAAAGAAGTAGAGGACCCGCCAGGGTCATTAAAGAAGACCAGCATAATATTAACTCAAGGATCCGTGCGGAAGAAGTGCGACTCGTGGGTGACAATGTAGAGATAGGTGTCTATCCAATAGCGAAAGCCCGCGAAATCGCCGAAGAACAGGAATTGGATCTAGTTGAGATTTCACCGAATGCCAATCCACCTGTTTGTAAGGTAATCGACTATAAAAAGTTTGTTTACGAACAGAAAAAACGTGAAAAAGCCATTAAATCCAAAGCCTCTAAGGTTACCGTCAAGGAAATTCGCTTTGGTCCCAATACGGACGATCACGATTATGATTTCAAGAAAAAACACGCAGAAAAGTTCTTACAGGATGGATCCAAATTAAAAGCATACGTATTCTTTAAGGGGCGATCCATAATCTATAAAGATCAAGGGGAAATTTTATTACTCCGTCTTGCACGAGATTTGGAAGAGTTCGGAAAAGTGGAGCAAATGCCAAAACTTGAAGGAAAGAGAATGATTATGTTCATTACCCCAAAAAAGAAGTAGGCAGTAGCGGTGTTCAGTGTTCAGTGTTCAGTGTTCAGTAAAAAAAACAAAAATCCTTCGACTCCCTTCGGGATCGGAGATTTAATAATAAAGCGAAGTAATAAATAAAAAAGTAGGAAACATGCCGAAACAAAAAACAAACTCCAGTGCCAAAAAGCGTTTTAAGCTTACGGCTACAGGAAAGATTAAAAGGAAGCATGCGTTTAAAAGCCACATCTTGACCAAGAAGAGCAAAAAGCGCAAAAAAGCATTGACCAAAACAGGATTAGTCCACGAGGCCGATGTAGACAATGTCAAATTTATGCTTCGTTTGAAGTAATAAATTAATGACTGGTTAAAACAATTATTTAAACCCTGGAGCAGCGCAGATAAAAGTGTTCAGACTTAATATGTCTTATGGACCGCCTGCTACAAAAAAATAAAAATTATGCCAAGATCAGTAAACTCAGTAGCGAAGAGAGCCCGCAGAAAAAAGGTTCTTAAACAGGCCAAAGGATACTTTGGACGTCGTAAAAATGTTTGGACGGTAGCAAAAAATGCTGTGGACAAAGCCATGCTTTATTCATACCGCGACCGTCGCACCAAGAAGAGAAATTTCAGATCCCTATGGATCACCCGTATTAACGCGGGCGCAAGACAGCATGGAATGTCTTATTCACAATTTATGGGTAGTTTGAAAAATAATCAAATCGAACTTAATCGAAAGGTTTTGGCCGATTTGGCGATGAACCATCCAGAGGCATTTGCCGCAATTGTAACAAAAGTAAAATAGGACATTAACTATATTATTTCGCTCAAAAACCGCTTCAATATTGGGGCGGTTTTTTTATGGAATAAATTCAACACAGAAAGATTCGTTATCTTCGTTTCAAAACCATATAAAATGCTATTTCTAAGGCATCTTTTTATATCCATTATATTGCTTTCCGCAAATACTGTGAGAGCTCAGCAGGCCACAGGGAAGTTTTATAAGATAGACCGTTACGAGTCGGTTTATCTCCCTTTGGGAAAAATTTCATTCGCTGATAAACTTGTAGAGTTCAAGGTGGGCTCCCCTGCCCCTATCCAGAAATACAGGGACAGTTTACAGTGCCTTCACGAACCAGATTATAAAAACTATCAGACTCCGAATTTCGTTTCCTTGGGCTGTGGCGGGATTTTAGTTGTGGAATTTATCGACAACGGCTTTATGAACCTCCCAGGGGACGACCTTTACATTTTTGAGGTAGGGCCTTCCCGAGAATCTGCCAAGATTGAAATTTCGGAAAACGGCACAGATTGGCTTTATGCCGGCACCATATCAGGCGGCAAATCGGCGATTGATCTGAGTGATGAGGGAATTGATACGGATATTGTATTCTACTTTCTACGGATAACCGACCTGAAAGACCTTTGCAGGAGCATAAGTGCCGGTGCCGATATCGACGCTATTGGGGCCATCAACAGTGTAATTAAACTTACCATCAATGCCGATGTACTTTTCGATGTCGCAAAATATGATTTAAAGGAAACCGCTAGAATGAGCCTTGATTCATTGGCAGAGACCATACAGAAAGTAGATAAGGCAACTATTTTAATTGAAGGACATACCGACAGTGATGGCAGTGAGGAAATGAATATGGAACTTTCCAAAAACAGATGCCTATCCGTAAAACAAAGATTATCCGAAATTTTAGGAGGGGATTCGGGTTATGATTATGAAGTGCTTCCTTATGGAAAAAGCAAACCCAAGGTGCCGAATGACACTGATGCCCATAAACAGATAAATCGAAGGGTAGAGATTACGGTATTGCCACCTAAAGATTATTATGAAAGTTTATCCAAAAAACATAAATAATTTTCATAAGAACAATTTGTGATTGGAATTAAATCCTAGGTCTTCTGCTTCTTTTTCTTCGCCGCGGGAAACAAAACGTTATTCAAAATAAGCCTATAACCGGGCGATGTGGGGTGCAGCGCCAATTCTGTAGGTGCGTCCCCTACTCTATGTTGATAATCCTCGGGATCGTGACCTCCATAAAAAGTAAAAAAACCCTTTCCTTTTATGCCGTGTATGTAGCGTGCCTCGCCATTGGTCTTGTTTTCGCCCATAATTAACACGTTCGATTTTATTTGGGTAGGATCGAATGCCGTGGTCTGTCCCATAAAACCTTTGACAAGTGCTGTATGGTTTTGGCAAAGCATAGTGGGAATTGGATCCCATTTTGCGGAATAGTCCATCAAGGTAAAATAGTCCGATTCTTTGGCGATTCTACGTTTATCGGTAGTATCAATACTCGAAAACTCATAAATCATAGGATTACGCTCCAAAATAAAATCGGTAAAGGCAAAGGTCTTGCTGTAGTCTATTTTACTTTGGTAATTTGGATCGCTAGGGTCGCCATCGAACATGGGTTCGCAAATATCGACTCCTTCGGCGGAGAGGGCGATGTCAAAACTGTCGGTGGCACTACACATTGCAAACATAAATCCGCCGCCCACAACATAATCCCGAATTTTTTTTGCCACATCCAGTTTAGAGTCCGAAACTTTTGAATATCCCAATCGGGCCGCAAGTTCTTCAGCATCTTTTTTGGCCTCTATGTACCAAGGTGCCGATCGATAGGCGCGATAAAATTTCCCATATTGCCCCGTAAAATCCTCATGGTGCAGATGTAGCCAATCATATAGAATCAATTGATCGCCCAATACCTCTTCATCGTAAATAACGGTGTAGGGGATTTCAGCATAGGTTAAAACCATAGTTACCGCATCATCCCACGGGAGATTGGTCTTGGGAGAATAAACAGCTATCCTCGGGGCTTTCTCCAAGGAAACTGCATCCATGTTTTTGGAAGGGCTACTGATTTCGCTTAAGATCTGCTCGGTTTTACTATCTGAAAGCACTTCAAATGAAACTCCGCGGATTTGACATTCCTTTCGAATATCGGGAACGTCGGCCATTAGAAAAGATCCCCCTCTATAATTGAGGAGCCATTTTACTTTTTGTTGTTTTTCAAGCACCCAATACGTTATGCCGTAAGCTTTAAGATGCTCTTTTTGGCTATTGGCATCCATTGGAATTAAAATATAGGAAGCCGAAGCGTTAAAGGATGCAAGGAAAATAAAACTAATTATAAGAATTCTCATCATCATGCTGCTAAGATAACGACTATTTTGCAGTCAACGTACTCCGTTCAAGAAAATCAATTTTCAAGAATTAAAATAAGAAAAGGATGTTTCTGATTCAGCCGGGAATTAAAACGGCACATCGCTATCATCGGCAATTGAGAAATCATCGTTCATAGAACTTCCAAAAGCTTCATGGGGCGATGGCAAGCCTTTGGTTCTAAAGGTATCGTCGTTGGCCGCATCGTTCATTCTGGAATGAATTTCGGTTGGAAGATCCATTGAATCAAGGCTTTCAAATTTACCTAGGCTGCCGATGAATTTCAAACGTATTTCACTCAAACCTCCATTACGGTGTTTGGCTACAATAAACTCGGCCTGACCGGCAGTTGGAGTGTGGTCGTCGTCATCCCATTCATCAATTTTGTAGTATTCAGGACGGTAAATAAAGGATACAATATCGGCATCCTGCTCAATTGCACCGGATTCACGAAGATCGGATAGCAGGGGTCTTTTACTGCCTCCACGGGTTTCCACCGCCCGTGAAAGTTGGGATAGGGCAATTACCGGAATGTTAAGTTCCTTGGCTAGAGCTTTCAGGTTACGTGAAATTGATGCGATTTCTTGTTCCCGGTTGCCGCTTTTTTGACTTCCACCGGCGGTCATCAATTGCAAATAATCCACAATTATCAATTTTATGCCATGTTGTGAGGAAAGTCTGCGGGCCTTTGCCCTGAGATCAAAAATCGAGAGGGAAGGGGTGTCGTCGATAAATAAAGGAGCTTTTTCCAGATTTTTTACCTTTACGTTCAATTGCTCCCATTCGTGCTTCTCAAGGTTTCCTGTTCTGAGTTTTTCAGAATTCAAATGTGTTTCGGACGAAATCAATCTGGTGATCAACTGTACTGATGACATTTCCAAAGAGAAGAATGCTACGGGCATATTGTGTTCCACGGCAATATTTCGGGCCATGGATAAGGTAAGGGCTGTTTTGCCCATCCCCGGACGGGCAGCTATGATAATCAAATCGCTGGGCTGCCAACCTGAAGTAAGTCGGTCAATTTTCGGAAAACCTGATGGCACTCCTGAAAGACCTTCTTTGTTGGCTATCTCCTCAATTCGTTTTTTCGCTTCGATTACAAGGTCTTGTGCGGTTTGTGAGGAACGTTTTATGTTGCCTTGGGTAACCTCATATAGTTTTGCTTCGGCATTGTCCAAAAGGTCGAACACGTCGGTGCCTTCATCATAGGAAGCTTCAATTATTTCGTTGGAAATTTTAATCAAGGTTCTCTGAATATATTTCTGAAGAACTATACGGGCGTGAAACTCGATATGTGCCGAAGAAGACACCTTTTGGGTCAATTGGATCAAGTAAAACTCCCCCCCAACCAGCTCGAGTTTCCCCTCTTTCTTTAATTGGGCGGAAACGGTTAATAAGTCCACTGGTTGGCCATTTTCAAAAAGATGATGAATAGCTCCGAAAATATGTTGATGAGCTGGTCTATAGAAAACTTCAGGATGTAGGATATCTATTACTTCGTCCACCCCTTTCTTGTCTATCATCAAAGCCCCGATAACAACTTCCTCTAAATCAATGGCTTGCGGTGGAATCTTACCTTTTTCAAGAGATATGACGTGCCCACTTCGAGCTGAAAAGTTAGTTTGAGGTTTTAATTTTTCCATAAAGCGAAAATAAGAAAAATGATATGATGGTGGAAGTCTTTTTTCAACTTCTCTATTAACAGGTCGTCAACAATTGAACTGTTGATAACTTCAATTTTGTGTTGATAACCCATAAAAAAATCCGAAGCGACGAGCCCGGATTTCGTTCAGGGTATGCTATGATTACTTTTACCCTTTATAGGCTCCCATTTCCAAATATTTATCCATTCGTTTCTTGACCAAATCGGTTGGGGATAACATTTTTAATGAAGCATAAGTCTTTCCGATGGCTCCCGCGACGGTTACAAAAATCTTTTCCCTATCGCTATGGGCGCCTCCAAGCGGTTCCTTTATAATCTCATCGATCAGCTTAAGCTTGCTCATATCCGTGGCAGTTAATTTTAGGGCCTCCGCGGCTTGTTCCTTAAATTCCCAGCTACGCCATAAAATGGAGGAACAACTTTCGGGCGAAATAACGGAGTACCAAGTATTTTCGAGCATCAATACTTTATCGCCAACACCGATTCCCAAGGCACCACCACTGGCACCTTCCCCGATGATTACCACAATGACGGGAACTTTAAGTCGGGTCATTTCCAAAATATTTCGTGCAATGGCTTCCCCTTGACCTCTTTCCTCGGCTTCTAGACCGGGAAAGGCTCCGGGGGTATCGATAAAGGTAACGATTGGAATCCCAAATTTTTCCGCTGACTTCATCAAACGAAGTGCTTTTCTGTACCCCTCAGGATTGGCCATTCCGAAATTACGAAACTGACGGGTTTTGGTGTTATAACCTTTTTGCTGTCCTATGAACATAAAGCTCTGATCGCCCAGTTTTCCCAATCCGCCGACCATGGCCTTGTCGTCCTTAAATCCCCTATCGCCGTGGAGTTCTAGAAAAGAATCACCACAGATGGCATTGATATAATCCAAAGTATAGGGACGATCGGGATGCCTTGAAAGCTGGACACGTTGCCAAGGAGTAAGATTTTTATAAATTTCTATTTTTATTTCCTTGAGTTTTTTTTCAATCTGTTTACAGGTGTTGCTAACGTCCACATCACTTTCCTTTCCAATAAGACAGGCCTTATCGTACTGCTCCTGCAATTCCTTAATAGGCAATTCAAAATCGAGATATTCCATAATAACTACCTTTCTTAAAGTTTTGGTTGATTTACAAAGATAAAATTTTGTTCCTATGAGTTAGGCAATCTCCTTCGTTTTCTTTCCAGAGTCATTTTTATGATGCCATTTGCCACAACGGTCAATATAATAAGAATAGCACCATAATAAAACTGGGAGCCCATTTTTTCGGAGTCCCCTAATATCATAAGGGCCAGAATAATACCATAAACCGGTTCCATGTTGATGGTGAGCATAACGGTATAGGGGCTAATCCATTTCATTACGTGAACGGAAGCGATAAAAGCATAAGCTGTACAAGCGGAAGCCAAGATCAGCAGATACATCCAGTCGTGCGAGGATACAGTGAAAAACTCAGCCGTGAAACTGCCGGAGAAGGTCAAATAAATACTTATCCCCATCACCCCAAACATCAATTCATAGAACGAAATAGCGGAGGCTTTGTGTTTTAAAACGAATTTTCCATTGATCACGGAGAATAAAGCGCTTAAAAAAGCGGAAGTCAGAGCCAGCACAATTCCCATGGTGTACGAAGCTTCCACATCAAAAATAATATAAAGCCCAGCGATTACCAGAAGTCCGAAAAGAACCTCATAAAGAATAATTTTTCTTCCATAGAGAAGCGGCTCCAATAAAGAAGCAAAGAAAGCCCCTGTGGAAAGCACCGCCAAGGTCACCGAGACGTTGGAAGCTTTGATGGCTCCAAAAAAAGTCAACCAGTGCAAAGCGATAATCACGCCCGCTATGGCGAAACCTGCCAAAGTCTTACGGGAAAATCGGAGATTTTCCTTTTTAATCTTGAGATATATGAAAATAATAATGACAGCAAGAAACATTCGATACCAAACCAAAGGGATGGCCTCCAAGGAAATCAATGCCCCCAGCACCGCGGTAAAGCCCCAAATGAAGACTATAAAATGAAGGTGTAGATAATTTAGCAGTTTATCGTTTCGCATTCCACAACAGATAAATTGCTAAAATTCCAAAAACAATATTTGGAAACCAAGTAGCGATAAAGGGAGAAAAAGAACTCTGTTCGGCCATAGTGCCAAAAATCTTGTCGAAGAAAATATACACCATCCCGATACCAATACCAATAGCGAGGTTGACTCCCATCCCACCCCTTCGTTTTACAGAGGAAACCGCAACGGCAATAATGGTTAGAATATAGGCAGATACCGGCAAACTCCAGCGTTTATAACGGACTACTTCATATTTATTGATATGGGAAGAGCCACGCGCTTTTTCCTTTTTAATAAAAGCGTTTAATTCATTGAAATTAAGGGTTTCGGCTATATAGGTTACCGGCGTAAGATCTTCCATTTCAAAAGAAAATACGGTATCAAGCTTCACCTTGTGCTGTAGAATATCACCCCGCTCCCCTATTATTCGTTTGGTATAATTGCTGAGGGTATAAGTGCTGTCCTTATCATTATACTTAATCTGGGCCGCCGAAATCTTGTATTTCATTTCATTGCCGTCAAAATGTTCCAAAGTGAAATTGCTTCCTATCTTTTCAGGTACGTTGAAATAACTCACATAAATATAGTCGTTTTCATTGATCTGTGTATAGACATTTGTTTGCTCGCGATCTTGTTTTCCCTTTTTCAGATACGTATATGAAAACTGGTTAAATCCTTCACTCGCCTTAGGTGCCAAGTACATACTGAAAACAAGCGCAGCCAAACATACAATTGTGGCACCTATAAGATAAGGTCGAAGAAATCGATAATATGAAACTCCACTACTCAAAAAGGCTATAATCTCGGTGTTGTTTGCCAGTTTGGAAGTGAACCAAATTACCGATAGAAATAAAAACAAGGGAAACAGCAGATTGGCAAAATAGATGGTAAAATCATATAAATATTTCATCACCTCTATCAGCGGCACCTCGTTGTCGAGAATTTTATCTATTTTTTCAGCGAGATGTACGGTGATACCTATAGGAATGAATAGTATGAGCAAGAGTATAAATGTACCCAAGTAATTTCGCAATATGTATCTATCCAGTATAGTTAGCATGTTACAATCTACGATCTAGTTTCTCGACCATCCCATTTTTCCACGTTAAAAAGTCTCCTGCTAAGATATGTTTTCTGGCTTCGCGAACCAACCATAGATAGAAGCCCAAATTGTGAATGGAGGCTATTTGCCTGCCCAACATTTCATTCACGGTAAACAAATGCCGCAAGTAGGCCTTGTTGTATTCCGTATCGACCCAAGTTATGCCCATGGGATCAATCTCCGAAAGGTCAAATTCCCATTTCTTGTTTTTGATGTTAATAATCCCCTCAGAAGTAAAGAGCATGCCGTTACGACCGTTGCGGGTTGGCATGACACAATCGAACATATCTATGCCCAAGGCGATATTCTCCAGAATATTTACTGGTGTTCCAACTCCCATTAGGTAACGGGGTTTTTCTTTGGGAAGAATTTCGGTGACCACTGCGGTCATTTCATACATTTCCTCTGCAGGTTCCCCTACGGATAGTCCACCGATGGCATTTCCTACCGCATCAACCGAAGCGATATACTCAGCGGATTGTTTTCTTAAATCTTTATAAGTACTTCCTTGAACAATGGGGAAAAATGACTGATTGTAGTCGTACTTTAAAGGAGTTTTCTCCAAATGTGTTATACAGCGATCCAGCCATCGATGTGTCATATCCATGGAGCGTTTGGCATAATTGTAATCGCAAGGATAGGGGGCACATTCGTCAAAGGCCATAATGAGGTCGGCGCCGATGGTTCTTTGTATCTCCATCACTTTTTCTGGAGTAAAAAGGTGATAGCTACCGTCTATATGACTTTTGAACTTCACTCCTTCTTCCTTTATTTTTCTGGTTGTAGAAAGGGAATACACCTGATATCCACCGCTATCGGTTAGAATATTTCTATCCCAATTGATGAATTTATGGATCCCTCCCGCTTTTTCCAGAACGGCAGTTTGTGGTCTTAAATAAAGATGGTAGGTATTGGCCAAAATCACAGGAGGGTTGATGTCCTCCCTAAGTTCCCTTTGGTGAACCCCCTTAACGGTTCCCAAAGTGCCTACCGGCATAAAAATAGGCGTTTCTATCACTCCATGGTCGGTTGTAAGTGTCCCAGCTCTAGCATCGCTTTGGGCATCAACGCCATCTAATTTAAACTGCATTCTATATTTTTTATTGAGGGGGCAAAGATAACGGTTATTAATTCGGTTTTCTGAATTCACATTTCTGAATTTTCTACGCATGTTAACAAAACTCCCAAATCGTTAATAAAACCTTGGCTTTCCATTTTGAATGGCTCCTTCAATACCTTACTTTTGAGCCTGAAAATCAAAACGCATTATGGCAGATTACAAAGCACTTGAAGATTTATTAGTTCAGGTTCGAAGAGATATTCTTCGACAAGTACACAAAGTAAATTCAGGGCATCCTGGAGGATCTCTTGGTTGCACCGAATTTTTTGTCGCGCTCTACCACGGGATTCTGGATCGAAAGGAAGATTTTACTATGGACGGGATTGGGGAAGATTTGTTCTTTCTTTCCAATGGACATATTTCCCCTGTTTTTTACAGCGTGTTGGCACGAGCTGGCTACTTTCCGGTGAAAGAGTTGAATACATTTCGACTTTTGAATTCTCGCCTTCAGGGCCATCCTACTACACATGAAGGTTTACCGGGAATCCGTATGGCTTCGGGATCCTTAGGACAGGGAATCTCAGTTTCGATCGGGGCTGCATTGACCAAAAAACTCAATAAGGACAAACATTTGATTTTTACCCTTTGCGGTGATGGCGAATTGCAGGAAGGACAAAACTGGGAAGCCATTATGTATGCCGCAGGAAACAAGGTGGACAATTTAATTGTAACCGTAGATTTGAATGGACAGCAGATTGATGGCTCCACTGACAATGTACTTCCCCTCGGAAACTTAAAAGCTAAATTTGAAGCTTTTGGTTGGGATGTAATGGAAATTGAAAATGGCAACGACCTAAAATCAGTTATTTCTGGAATGAAGAAAGCACGGGAAAAAACAGGCAAAGGAAAACCGATTTGTGTTTTGTTGCACACCGTAATGGGGAACGGCGTTGACTTTATGATGCACACCCACGAATGGCACGGAAAAGCTCCAAACGACGAGCAATTGGAAAATGCACTTTCGCAGAATCCGGTTACTATAGGAGACTATTAAATTTCCCTTAACTTGTAAAAGGGAGTTCAGAATTTTAAATGATATATCTATTAATATAAAATACAACCCATATAAACCTCTCCCTCGGAGGGGTTGGGAAGGACTATGAAAAAATACACAGATACTGGAAAAAAAGATACCCGTTCAGGTTTTGGCGATGGGCTGACCGAATTGGGGAAAAAAAATAAAGATGTCGTTGCCCTTTGCGCCGACCTTACCGGTTCATTAAAGATGGATGAATTTAAAGCAAACCATCCTGAGCGTTTTTTCCAAGTGGGAATTGCGGAGGCTAATATGATCGGTATTGCTGCTGGAATGACCATTGGAGGTAAAATTCCATTCACAGGAACTTTTGCGAATTTTTCTACCGGAAGGGTATATGACCAAATTCGACAAAGCGTAGCTTACAGTGGTAAGAACGTTAAGATCTGTGCTTCCCACGCTGGCCTTACTTTAGGAGAAGACGGTGCAACCCACCAGATTCTGGAAGATATTGGTTTGATGAAGATGCTTCCAGGAATGACCGTAATCAATACTTGCGATTACAACCAGACCAAAGCTGCCACCTTAGCCATTGCCGATTATCAGGGACCTGTATATCTTCGTTTCGGACGCCCAAAAGTTGCCAACTTTACTCCTACCGACCAAAATTTCCAAATCGGAAAAGCAGTGCAATTACAAGAAGGAACGGATATAACCATCATTGCCACCGGACATTTGGTTTGGGAAGCTTTGCAAGCGGCAGAAACCTTATATGAAGAAGGTATAACCGCCGATGTAATAAACATCCACACCATAAAGCCCTTAGACGATGATGCCATCTTGAACAGTGTGAAAAAGACAGGATGCGTCGTCACGGCTGAGGAACATAATTTCTTAGGTGGGTTGGGCGAAAGCGTGGCACGTTTGCTCAGCACAAAACATCCTTCCCCTCAAGAATTTGTGGCTACCCAGGATACTTTTGGAGAATCGGGCACCCCAGAACAATTGATGGATAAATATGGCTTAAATGCCGTGGCAATAGTAAATGCCGTGAAGAAAGTAATTGCTCGAAAATAATAAAGCAACATCGCTAAAAAAAGAAATGCCTCTTTCGTTTGAAGGAGGCATTTTTTTATGAAATATCAATCAGTTTTATCAAATATTTGGATCGAGATAATCCGGGATACCATTTCCGTCGGTATCGGGAAACTCTAGTGTGCCATCGGGATGGACAATAATCTCATCTCTGGTTAGCCTTTTATCCCCATCGTCGTCGTTGTCCAAATAATTTGGTACTCCATTGCCGTCTGTATCGTCATCCATTAAATCCTGGTTGTTGTTGAGATCTTCCATATAGGATGGAATTCCATCCATGTCGTGATCTGCGATTTCCGAGTCATACAACCCAAAAGTGAAAATAAGCTGTTCATATTGCTTAATAGACGAACTCGGTGGATATTGATAATACCCCAACCCGGAAGGGATAAATACTGCTCCAATACCATAATCTTCAAAGGTTAAGCTGCCGTCAGGATTCTCAATAACATTTGCCGCTCCCCCAAACTCGATAATAGCTTGTTGATAGCCTTTAATAATCCCAGAATTGCCAGAAGTACCATCACCGACCAAATCAAATTTGATAGGCGTCACGGCACTGTCAAACAACTCGAGTTCCAGGGTCCTACCTTCGTAAGTATTGATTGTATAATCGCAAAAATGAGGCCTATCTCCCGATCCTTCCCTGACTTTTAGAAAATACATCTTATACACCACGTTCTTATCAACGTCATCTGTAACCTCTTTAAAGGTTATCTGCTCGATCAAGGGGGTTTTAGAGGCATTGTCGCCTGCAATAGTGTCGAATTTTATTTTAAAGTTATCCGGACTTGCTTCAAATTCCTCGTAATTATAAAAGTGTGTTTTGAGGAAGGCTTCAATTTCATCTTGTGCCCTTATTGACTCTATTCCCCTATCTCTTGGAGGTATTGGTGGAGGAATGTCGTCATCATCCTTTTTACAGGAAATTATAACGGAAGTCGTTATTACCAAAAGCGCAAGAGTATATTTTAATTTAATCATCATCTGAATTTTGTGGTCGCAAGATACAATTTTCGGCTATTTTTGTATATCAAATTAACGTTGTTTTTAGAATCGCGATTATGAGAGTGGATAAGTATTTATGGTGTGTCCGTTATTTAAAAACCCGCAGTATGGCCACCCAAGCATGTAAGAAGGGTGCGGTGCGTGTAAACGGCGATACAGTAAAACCCTCTCGCGAGGTATATCCTGGAGATGAAATCGTGTTAAGAAAGAACCAAATCAAATACCAAATAAAGGTTCTTGATATTCCTGACAGTCGTTTGGGAGCGAAACTGGTCGATATTTATCGCAAGGACATCACTCCCAGGGAAGCCTTTGAGGCGCAGGAGCTTTGCCGTAGCGCACAGGAGTATTACCGTCAGAAAGGGGAAGGAAGACCCACAAAGAAAGACAGACGGGATCTGGATGACTTTATCGTCAATCCCGAAGAGGAAAATCCCACGGAATAATTAACTTTGAAAAAACAAAAACCAATGCAACAGATTAGCTCCTCCATACTTGACCACAAACAAATAGCCCACAAAATAAAACGCATGGCCTATCAGATTTATGAAACAAATCCAAAAGAAAAGGAGGTAGTGCTTGCGGGAATAAAAGAAAACGGTTATGTATTGGCCAAAAAAATCAAGGCTCAAGTTGAAAAGATTTCCCCAATAAAGATAATACTTTGTGAAGTGGCCATGGATAAGAAGAACCCTATCAATACGGTGAAAACCTCCCTAAAACCCGAAGAATATACAAACAAATCGGTCATACTTGTAGATGATGTTCTTCACACAGGCACCACTCTGATCTATGGTGTAAAACACTTTCTTGAGGTGCCGCTTAAGCAATTCAAAACAGCTGTGCTAGTAGATCGGAACCATAAAAAATATCCTATAAAGGCCGACTTTAAGGGTATTTCGCTTTCCACTTCCATTAATGAAAATGTAAAGGTGATTTTTGAAAAAGACAAGGATCGAGCAATCCTAGAATAGTTTTTCAATAATTATTTCCGCAACTTCCGCAGGAGGAGTTTCGTTGGTTTCAATAATGAAATCCGCCTGGTTGTAAAAATGGGAGCGCTCGAACAAATGGATACCGATGAAGTTTTTCATTTCCTCCATAGATTCTAAATGTTCCAACAAGGGGCGTCGATTTCTACTTTCAAACAACCTCTCTGAAAGAACGGGTATGGAAGTTTTCAAATAAACAACTCCCGTATCCGGAGAGTTCAACATTAACTCAAGAGAATCGCCGTAACATGGCGTACCACCTCCAGTAGCGAGAACTAAGCTACCGGGACTGGAAAGAAGATTTTTGAGTACCTTATTTTCAAGTTTTCTAAAATATATTCCCCCCTTCTTCTTAAATATTTCTGGAATCGGCAGATTTTCAGACAGTTCTATTTGTTCGTCCAAATCCATAAAAGAATAATTCAATCGGGCAGCAAGTATTTTGCCTACAGTGGATTTTCCACTTCCCATATAACCAATAAGTACAATTTTCATATTTGATAAAGCTTTGAAAACACCCTCTCTCACTAATAAATTTGATGATTTAAAGGAACTTGGCTGTTGAGAAAACAAAAACTTCAATCCTCAGGCCCTGAATCTCAAGGATTTTGAATTTTATTCAAATTTAATTGATTTTCATTTTGAAATATAAATTTAATGATAGTATATTTGCACCCTCATAAGAAGAACACTCGCGGTTATCTTATAAAAACCAATTCCAAGGAATGACCTGGTAGCTCAGTTGGTAGAGCACCTCCCTTTTAAGGAGGTGGTCCTGGGTTCGAGCCCCAGCCAGGTCACTTGAAGGAATATCAAATTCCACCAAAACCCTACTAATTAAGTGATTAGCAGGGTTTTCTGATTTTAGGAATATCATAGAATACGGTTTAATGTTGATTTAAAGGTTCGCGAATACACTTTTGCTTCCTGGTTCTTGGTTGTATTTTATAATATAGCTCTAAACTTTGGACAATTGCTTTAACCGCTCCTGATAAGCTTGCCAATAATTTATTTTTGTATTTTGGTCAAGAAAAGATGCTGCTACCATTTTTTCAACGGAGCTTGATTTTTCCAACATCAGTGATAAAATACCATTAAAGGTAATTTCATTGATACCAGTCTCTTTTGCCAAAACACGAAACTGATTGCATATTTTTCCTTGAGCAAGATTTTTGGGCAACAGACCATCATCAAGAGCAAAATCTTTATCGTCTATGTGGATACGGCTATTCAGTAAGTCATAGGCGGGACTCAATCGAAAATCACCCATTGGAGTTTCCAATACGGAAAAATTTTTAAAATGGGCATCGCCGTTCGAAAATAGATAATTGAATATAAGGACCTTCAGTAATTTGGGCGATTCGAGCTTGTAGGCAGGTAAAAATTTCTCCATTAACCGAAAAAGGTCAAGATAGCTACCCAAATATTTATAATGTTCGCCATGGGTTTGAGGGGTCCTTTCTGCCAGGGAAGCGAAATCATCCTGTGCCAATTTAATTGTTTTTCCAACAGGGAGCGTTTTATCCTCTTTTACGTCAAATCGCTTGGTGATGTATGCTGGGGTGCCGTCCTTAAAAAATATCAGAGCATTTTCTGCAGTTTCGATTCCATATATTTGACGCGCAACTTGCATAGTCAAGTGCTCATTGGCCGGCATTTGATCAGGTTTTTTCCCAGTTCCCAGTATGGGTTTTAGTATATAGCCTCCACTCTCGCCTTCATTGACAAGCCTCAGATTGTTTTTATCCAACAGGACAGAGAATTTTTCCTGTACTCCCGAAATAGACATACGTCTTCGATTTTCCTCAAAAAGCTCGTCCGTTTCTGGATTGCATGCTGGGGAATCATAAGGCAGTACATGGTCAACTTTCCTGCCATGGAATACCCTATTCAAACATGTTCTGCTGTAGGTGTTAAATCCTTCGACTAATGTTCCAGGACAATGCGTTATTTTTGGCAAGCTCATGATGTGTTTTTTATTTTAAGAATCCTTACAGCACCAATACTGTCGTTCTTTGCAACTGTCATTAACAGTCCAAAATAATCATCTCTATCAATTCTATTGTGCTTGCACACCATTTGCTTGTTGGAACCCTCCGGTAACATATTGTAAAAAAAGGGAAACAAGGTTTTGGAATTATATTCCTGATGAGATTTCGGCAATGTAAGGCTGATTCCCGGCCTACTGCTATCTTTCATCCACGAATCAAGATATCTAAATGTGAATGAACCATCATCGTGCTGGGTTAATACCCCTGCTTCCACATCTTTATATAACACTTTGGCTGTTCTCATGAATTACCGGGTAAGTCTTTAATTTTTAAAGCCACCTCCATTCCCAAAACATCAGCAAGTTTTTGTAAAGTGGCTAGCGTAGGATTGCCCTTTCCACTTTCAAATTGCTTTAAAGTTCGCAACCCCACACCCGAGAGTTGTGCCAAGGTTTCTTGGGTTACCTGAAGCATTTCCCTGCGTTCTTTTATAGTTGCTATTAGTTTATTAAAGTGCATTATAAAGCTCTATTTGATACGAATATAATATAAATTATTATATTCTAACAAAAGGTGTGTTAGAATGCACTAATTAGAGTATTCAATAAATAATATATGATTATATAAATAAAAGTGTGCTTTATCGCACTTTTTAAAAATTTAGTGAGAGTGGTGGTTCGGGTTGTATTCTACTAGTAATGCGAATCAAGGGTTAAAAAGCAAGGGGAATTAGGGCTGCTGCTAATTTCCCAAAGACATGTACCAACAATCCTTTTGTTGACCTGACTTTGCTCGCTCTTTGAATGTCGGTTTTTTCGAT
>JBARWQ010000047.1:0-36904 GCA_049646885.1 Aequorivita sp.
TGGATAATTTCATCCTGAATTACGAAGTGGTAACCGCTTCCGCAATAGATATAGAGCTTGGGCCAAACGGCACGACCACTATCGATCCTTATGACCTGATCCAAAGTATTGATGAGGCCTGCGGAATTAGCAGCGTGGCCATTGACGTGCCCATCGTGACCTGTGCCGATATCGGCGCCCCGATAACTGTCACCATTTTTGCCAGTGATACGAGCGGCAATATTACCGCTTGTACTACCCAGATCAATGTGGTGGACAGATTGGCCCCCGTTATCAGCTGTCCAGCTGACCAGAGCCAAGATCCGGGCGTAGGGAACCTGTACTATATAGTTCCTGATTATTTCGCAACCGGCGAGGCAACAGCTACCGACAATTGTACAGATCCGGTGACCATCACCACCCAGAGCCCGGCAGCGGGAACTGCACTACCTGATGGCACTTACACGGTTACCCTTACCGCGGAAGATGAGTACGGCAACGTCTCAACCTGTACTTTCCAGTTGACAGTAGAGTCGCTTATCGGAATTGAAGAGAATAATTTGGAAAATGGAGTTACTCTATATCCAAACCCTGCTTCAAGCGTGGTAAACCTTGTTAACAAGACCAACCTATCTTTGGATAAGATGGTAATATATGACATCAACGGTAAATTGATCAACCAGATCGACCTTCGCTCTATGCAGGGTGAGAAGTCGGTGGATGTATCAGCACTTGCCTCCGGTGTCTATATGGTACAGATAATTGGTGATGATGCAAGCACTGTGAAGCGCTTGATTATTAAATAAACTCACCAAGTAACCAACCAAAAAAGAAAACCCCTCAGCATAGCTGAAGGGGTTTTTTTGATTATAGATAGATTAAGGTATAGCAAAATCTTCTAAAATATCTAAGAAAAGATATGTTATTCTAGTATCAATATTTAATGGGAGTTCCTTAGGTGCATGTAGGACGGTATATTCGAGAAAACCAAAACTGCCTGAGCACATCAGGCTTTTGGATATTCCCGCTCATAGTTTTATGGTTATGCTAAGCGGCATTTGCGGAGATGATTAAATAAGTTTTTCTCTAAATCATATTGCAAAAAAGCCATTCCTAAAAAACGGAATGGTTTTTTAATGCCTTACCGCGGGGTTTCACAATAAAATTAATTATAGATTATTTTAACATAAATTTTTAAATTAATGGTTTAAACGTAAACGAGTGGCTTGGATAAATGTCGCTTTAACCATTATTTTTACACATTGGCGAAACATTGGCTAAGCTGCGGGTTTTATTAGTTTAATTTTGTTGTTCCAATGCGGTACATGTTAGACCAATACTGATCTTATATATTCCCTGCATTAGAAATTATTATGAAGAATTTTACACATAACTCCAAGACAGCCTCAATCAACTTGAGATACTTTTTTGGAACGATTCTGATGATCGCTTTAATGATATCTGCTACGGCTGTGTCACAATCCCCGGCACCGGTGGATCTTGGAACTTCCGGCAATTTCGCAGTTTTGGCAAAATCAGGAATTTCAACTACGGGAACCACTTCCATTGTCGGAGATATTGGGGTTAGCCCTATAGACCATACTGCCATAACTGGATTTGGTTTAATATTAGATCCCTCAGGCCAATTTGCAACTTCATCTTTAGTTGATGGAAAGATATTCGCGTCAGACTACGCGCCCCCAACTCCTACAATGTTGACTACGGCTGTGGGCGATATGGAAACTGCATACATCGATGCTGCCGGACGAACACCAGATTACACTGAACTGTACGCTGGAGATCTTACCGGACAGACCTTAACTACCGGTGTCTATAAATGGAGTACCAATGTCCTGGTTTCTGCTGGTGGGGTTACTATCTCCGGAAGCCCAACTGATGTTTGGATATTCGAGATAGCACAGAATTTAACTGTAGCCAACGGAGCCATTATAAATCTTATTGGAGGCGCAAAGGCATCCAACATCTTCTGGCAGGTGGCCGGTCAGGCTACCCTTGGAACAACATCCGATTTTAGTGGAATCATATTATGCCAAACACAGATAGATATGCAGACAGGAGCAGCTTTTGACGGTAGGGCACTTGCACAAACGGCGGTTACATTAGACAGTAATAATATTGTACTTGGAATCAATGAAAGCCCATTGGATCAAGGTTTGGCGTTATACCCTAATCCTGCAAGCAATTTAGTTAACCTCGTGAACAAGACCAACTTGTCCTTGGAGACTATGACGATCTATGCCATAAACGGAAAACTTGTTAAACAGATAGACCTTCGCACTACGCAAGGTGAAAAAGCAGTAGATGTTTCATCACTTGCATCTGGAGTTTATGTTGTACAGATTGTTGGTGATAAAGCGAGCACCGTAAAGCGCTTGATTATTCAATAAATCCAACAAATAACCAAAATATGAAGAAGCCGTCTCAATAATTAAATTGGGATGGTTTTTTATTTTTCATTCCCAGCGAAAATGTACTACACACAGGTAAGGATATCCTTGGGGTAAGTCACAACTTTAGCAGGTAGCGTTCTTTTTGGGAAATGGTGGGTTTTTTTGAATTTCCCCATCGTTTTACTAATGATGTATGTTAAAATTTTAACAATTCATTGACTATTTAGGGGTAAAAATAGGGTCGATACTAGGCTGATAGTAGGCTGATAGTAGGCTGATAGTAGGGGATGAGTAGCACTCGAGTAGAGTAAACGTAGCACTCGAGTAGCACTAGACCCCCATGAACGATACATTAAGTGTGCATGAACATAGCACTATGTGTGGTTGAACATAGCATTATGTGTGGTTGAAAGTAGCACCTTGTGTTTTGAACATAGCACTTTGTGGTTTGAAGGCAGGGCGTCTTGGGGGAATAGGCTTGCCATAAGGCAGGCAGGCAGGCCGCTTCGCTGCTAGATGCTAGGCCATTTTGAATCATGGACGTGAAACATATCAAAAAATAGGTTCCAGTAATAGTCAGAAAATGAGCTTTAACGCAAATGCTTGTTCAGATGAAAAAACAATCAGCGCCTAAATGCTTATATTTACAATCCTAATTTAAAAACCTTCATAATGAGATTAGTAACACCTTTTATTGCATTGGCCTTAATTCTTGGGGCCTGCAAGGATTCAAAAGAAAAAGACAACTCTACCCACCAAAAAGAACAGATGGACCAAGAAAACCCTCTTTTGAGTGAAAGTACGCTCCCCTATGGCGCCCCGGATTTCTCAAAATTAAATGACGAGCATTATGAGCCCGCTATGCTGGAAGGAATAAAGCAGCAGAAAGCCGCCGTGGAAGAAATTGCAAATAATCAGGAAGAGCCAACTTTTGAAAATACGGTAATAGCCCTTGAAAAAAGTGGAGAATTACTGCAAAGATCCCGACAGGTTTTCAGTGCCTTGATCTCGGCCAATACCAATGAAAAACTACAGGCAATCAATGATGCTATGGCTCCGAAGTTTGCTGAACAGAGAGATGCCATTTACTTGAATGAAAACCTTTTTCAGCGTTTCAAAACTTTATACGAAAAAAGAGAAACTCTGAATCTAGATCCTGAATCTCTGAAATTACTAACTGAGTACTATGAGGATTTTAAAATCGCAGGTGCCAATCTCCCATCGGAAGACAAGGAAAAACTAAAAGAGTACAATTCAAAATTAGCGACCCTTACTACTAAATTCGGAAAAACATTATTGGCTGCAAACAATGCAGGTGCCGTCACTTTTACAAACAAAGAAGATTTGGCGGGTGTTGATGAGGATTTTCTTAAATCGAGAGCCGATGAGGACGGAAAGGGCTGGACGATTCCCTTGCAAAACACCACCCAGCAACCTTTGTTACAATCCATGGACAACAGAGCAAGTCGTGAAAAACTCTTTAAGGCAGCTTGGTTGCGTGCGGATGGAGGTGCCAACGATACTAGGGAGATAGTTAAGGAAATAGTGGAACTGCGCGCCCAAAAAGCCAAGTTGTTGGGGTTTAATAACTATGCCGAATGGAGCCTTCAAAAAACCATGGCCAAGACCCCTGAAAACGTAAACAAGTTTTTTAGTGGTCTCATCCCTGCAGGAACTGCAAAGGCCCAGGCAGAATCAGATGAAATTCAGAAAATGATAAATTCAGAGGGAGGGGATTTCACCTTAGAACCTTGGGATTGGAACTATTACGCTGAAAAGGTTCGAAAGGCAAAATACGATCTCGATGAGAACCAAATCAAACCGTATTTTGAGATAAACAATGTTTTGGAAAAGGGCGTATTTTATGCAGCTGAAAAATTATACGGCATCACTTTTAAAAAACGCACCGACATCCCGGTTTATCAGGAAGATGTTCAGGTATATGAACTTTTTGAAGAAAATGGAGATCCACTGGGCTTGTTTTATGCCGATTTTTACGCTCGTCCAAGCAAACGAGGGGGAGCTTGGATGTCCAACTTCGTAACCCAATCCAAACTTTATAATAAGAAACCTGTAATTTATAATGTCTGCAATTTCCCAAAACCCGCAGATGGTGAAGCAGCCCTCTTGACCTTTGACGAAGTGACCACCATGTTTCACGAATTTGGACACGCCTTGCACGGGTTTTTCGCGGACCAACAATATCCTTCATTGTCAGGTACAAACGTGGCAAGGGATTTTGTAGAGTTTCCTTCTCAATTCAACGAAAATTGGGCACTCTATCCTGAGGTTCTAAAGAATTATGCCGTCCATTATCAAACCGGGAAACAAATTCCGCAGGAGCTGATAGATAAGATCAAAAAGTCAGGAACCTTCAACCAAGGATACAGTCTTACCGAAAACTTGGCTTCATCCAATCTCGATATGCAATGGCACACTATTTCTGCCGATAAAAGAATAGAGGATGTAGATGTATTTGAAAAGGATGCGCTTCATAAAACCAAATTGGATGTAGTCCATGCGGTCCCACCACGATACCGTTCCACTTATTTCGCACATATCTTTTCAGGAGGCTATGCGGCTGGCTATTATTCTTATCTATGGACAGAAATGTTGGATCACGATGCCTATAATTGGTTTGAGGACAACGGAGGTCTTACTCGTGAGAATGGACAGCGATTTCGCGATATGGTATTATCTAGAGGAAATACCCAAGACCTCGAGAAAATGTACAAGACTTGGCGAGGCAGCGACCCACAAATCGGACCATTGCTAAAAGCTCGCGGGCTTAAGTAATTTCAATTTAAAATAAAGGATCCACGAATATTTCGATAATATTCGTGGATCCTTGTTTTTACTCAATTTGGAAAATATCCTTTATTTTTTCTTCTTCGCCTTTCTCCCTTTTTTCGGATGTACGAGTTTTAACTCATCGATCAAATTCTGGGCACCGGCATATTTATCCATAATGAAAAGTACATAACGAATATCCACCATAATATTTCTGGATAAAGCAGGATCGTAATAGTAATCGCTCATGGTGCCTTCCCATACACGGTCGAAGTTTATTCCTATCAAATTACCGTGTGCATCTATAGCAGGACTTCCGGAGTTACCACCCGTGGTGTGGTTTGTTCCAATAAAGTTGACGGCAATTTTTCCATCCTCCGCATATTGGCCGTAGTCTTTAGCTTTATATAAATCAACCAGTTTTTGTGGTACATCAAACTCATAGTCGCCAGGGATATATTTCTCCATAACACCTTCCAGATGCGTTACAGGCTCATAATAAACCGCATCTGCTGGGGAATACCCTTTTACCTGCCCATAAGTTACTCTAAGAGTGCTGTTGGCATTTGGGAAGATACGCGCTCCTTTTGGACTCAGTTCCAATAAAGCTTCCATATAATCTCGCTGAAGACCCGAAATCCGTAAATTCAAAGCATCATAATCGGGAGCTACTTTTGTAAAATAGGTATCTGCCATTTCCTTGACCAACTGAAAAGCTGGATCGGCATTCAATTTTGAAAGAACAGTTTCGGCATCGCCTTCTAACAGTTGCTGCACTGAAGCATAATCCACAAAAGCAGAATTCTTATAAATGTTTTCAGTAAGTGCCGGAACATTTAAATTATTGAATGACGCAGGTAGAAATTGTGCAGGAACATTTTTAGGATATAACGCTATCACCGCCTCAAAAACCTCCCGGTCAACCTGATTATTGTAATCCTTATAGTGTCTTTCAAAGGAGTTCAATAAATTCTTCTTCCGATCTTGGA
This sequence comes from Aequorivita sp., assembly GCA_049646885.1. Classification (GTDB taxonomy): domain Bacteria; phylum Bacteroidota; class Bacteroidia; order Flavobacteriales; family Flavobacteriaceae; genus Aequorivita. The sequence continues at coordinate 6,170 of JBARWQ010000047.1, forward strand.
AGGATTGGGCTCCCTTGTCGTCATAAACATTTGCGAGCTGATAGGTTTGGTATGCGGTACGCAGGAGTTCCACATTTCGCAAAACAGTTTCCATAAAATATTCCCTTGCCAGAGCATAAGGTTCCAGCTGCTTATAATAAGTTTCGAACTGTGGCAAAAGCTGTCCGTATTCCTGTTGTTTTCCTTTTTTGTTGATCTGTGCGGTAAGTTCGCGTTCTTGTTGCTTTTTAATCCCAACAGCATTCGATTTTTGCAAGCCAAGCGTCTCCCCTCTCCATTTTTTCCAGTAGTTGGCAATACGTGCAAATTTGGATGCGTATTGAATTTTAATCTGAGGATCGGCACGCATATATTTATCCTGCACGGCTAGAGCGGCATCACGAATAGCGATACGGGCGGGGTTTAAGGTGTTTATTACCTGTTCAATTGCAATTGATGGTAAATATTCGTCGGTAGTTCCCGGGAAACCAAAAACAAGAGTAAAGTCATTTTCCGCTACCCCATCCAAAGAAATTGGAAGGAAGTGTTTTGGAGTATAAGGTACGTTTTCGGCGGAATATTCTGCCGGGCGATTGTCCTTGTCGGCATAAATTCTAAAAAGGGCAAAATCACCTGTATGGCGTGGCCAAACCCAGTTGTCGGTATCGCTTCCAAATTTTCCGATGGAAGAAGGCGGTGTGCCAACCAAGCGAACATCTTTATAAACCTCTACCACAAAAAGCATATATTGGTTGCCTTCGTAAAAAGTTCTAATTCTATTTTCTTGCCAACTTTCCTTGGGAGAAGCCAGTGTAGTAACGGCAATATTTTGCTCAATCTTTTTTTGCTTATCGGCCTCGGACATATCTGAAGTTATTCCATTTAAAATCTTCTCAGTTACGTCTTCAATCCTAATAATAAAAGTAGCGCTCACCCCAGGATTTGGAAGTTCTTCTTTTAAGCTTTTTGCCCAAAAGCCATGTTCCAAATAATCATTCTCAAGAGTGGAATGACTTTGAATTTGTGAATAACCACAGTGATGATTGGTAAGAAGAAGACCTTGATTGGAAATAACCTCAGACGTACAACCGTTGTTAAAATGCGGAATTGCATCTTTTAGACTGGCATTGTTGACATCATAAATATCCTTGGCGGACATTTTCATGCCAAGGTTTTTCATTTCGGTTTCATTCATTCCCTCCAAAAGCGAAGGAATCCACATTCCCCCTTGTTGGGCAAATAATGGAACGGATAAAAAGATAAATAGAAGGCGTAAGAATTTCATAATAGGGATTTTTTTATAACAAGCGCAAGATATGAATACCCCAACACTTTTGGGAATTTAGGTGGAAAAGATGATGGAATTTACTCCATAAACCCCACAATATTTTCTTTAAATCTTGAAATCCGATTCCTGAATCCCTTATTCGAGGCTATTTACCCCATATTCTTTATGTTGTGAATAACGCCACCATCCACTAATATGTCAGTAGCAGTTATAAACCTAGCGGCATCGCTTACCAAGAATTTAACAACACCTACCACGTCCTGTGGACTACCATATCTGCCCAAGGGAGTTGCCTTTTTTATCAATTCCATGCGCTCTGGATGTTCTTCTGCAGCCTTTAGACCCATTGGGGTTTCAATCACCCCAGGAGAAATAGTTACAATCCTAGCACCTTTCGCACCCCAGGCATCGGCGTGTTTAATACTCAGTAGCTGTACCCCGCGTTTTGCGAAATTGTACATGGTATCTGAACTGCCGCCAACAAATTGCCTAACGGTTTCAAAAGAACCACTTGCAGACGGGTTTTCAAGAGCATTATCATATTTAGCATTGGCTGGGACGGCATGGGCCATCATGGAAGAGAAAAGAACAGCTACAGAGTCATCAATTGCTATTTTATAAAATGCATCTATCAAAATCTCCGTTCCAACCAAATCGATAGTATATACTTTTTTCAAATCCTGTACTGTGCCGCTTACGCCAGCGGTGTGGATCAAAGCGCCCAAACTACCTCGTTCGGCGACATAGTTTTTTAGGTTTTCAACATCCTTTTTGTCCGTTATATCACACGCAATTCCAGAAGCATTGAAACCTTCCTTTTTGAGCGTATCGAGGGCCTTGTCAACTATCTCCTGGGAATAATCGGTAATCACCAATTCCCTTCCTTTAAAAGCTCTTGCACAAGCCATTCCAATTCCACCAGCGCCGCCGGTTATAACAATTAATCTTTTTTGATGAGTCATAGTAATCTGAATTTATAAGTAGAAAAAATAAGCAGTTAAATTATCAGCATTTGCTCAGGCTATTCCATCAAATATAACAACTTAGGCGCCCGTATTCACTGACATAGATCAGCTGGAACACAATTCCGGACAGATAGGATAAATGGAAATTTTTACTTTGAAACCGTAATTATTTATACTCTTCCCTTACCTCATCACTATTGGCATAGCAAACGGGAGAAGCGTTTTGAGGCAGCGTATTCTTGACTTCAATCCATTTGCTCATGTATTTTGAAGCTTGCAGACTATGATGTTGAAGGATTTGCCCTATGAAGTTTTTGCGGCGATGTTGCTCAAGGTTTTCCAGAAGGAATTTAATTCTTTTTTTGAAGGGTGAATTGAAGTTTTTCTTTTGAAATCGGGCTTGGACAATATCGAATCCATTTTGCTGGGCTTCTTTCCAAAGGGTTTCATCGGAATAAAATTGCACTGCTGCATTAATAAATTCTTCGTTGGAAAAGGCGATTTTCCCTCCAAAAGGCAGATTCCCACTAAGGCCCTCTGCTCCCACTTGGGTTGTTATGGAGGGTAAACCATAATGCATTGCATCTAGCAATTTACCTTTCAGCCCCGCTCCAAAACGAATTGGGGCCAATTGCATTCGGTAGCTTACCATCAACCTTTCCACATCTTCCGCCCATCCCATAATCCGGAAACCTTCCTGCTTATTGTCGAGTTCCAATATTTGTCGCGGCGCATAATCTCCATATATATGAAGTTCCACTGCGGGAAGTTGACTTTTAATTTTGGGCCAGAGCGATTTTAACTGTAATACGGCATCAACATTGGGAGCGTGCAATAGATTGCCAATTGCTAGAAAATTTTCACGTGCCTCAAAGGAAGGAATTGGTTTTTCTTTAGGTGAATCTTCACTAAAAAGAGGCAGATAATAGAGGATTTCAGACTTGATTGCAAAAGTTTTCTGAAGCAAATCCATTTCATATTCAGAAATAATCAGCGATAGATCGCATCGGAGAATACTGGCCAATTCGCGTTTGGCAGTTTCAGTAAATAGTTCGGTGTCAGAAAAACTCTCTCCCTTTTTGATAGCTTCTTCCCTGGCCTTCCGAAGAAAATGCAAATCTTCGGTATCGAGAATTTTTAATGCCCTCGGGCAATTTTCAGTAATCCGCCATCCGAATTGTTCTTCACTTATATACCGATCAAAAATTACGACATCCGGATTTAGTTCCTTAGCAAAGCCATCAAAAGAAGAATCGTTAAGAAGAATGTTTTTTATTGAAATGTTTTGTGCTTGAAGATCGGCAGACCGTTCAGTACCTGTGGCGGTAGTGGCAAAAGTAATTTGGAAGTTTTCGGCATTAGAATCAAAGCCTTCAGCTAAAAATAAATCCAATAATTGCATCATTCTAATTCCCGCCGCCGTTGTTTTGGGTTCGGGAAAGGTATGGCCGATGACAAGAAGCTTTTTCATTTAATTATTAAAATCCGTAAAGCTCGCACATCAATCCCAGATTGAAAAATGCCGAAATCGCACCCAACAGAAGCATGGAGCTAATAAACAAGCTGGTCAGGATGACTATCTTATTGTTTGAGCGATAGTTGACATAGTTTAGAACCACCTGAAAAACCAAAGCCACTGATTGGGCGATCATCATTCGCTTTGCACAAATTTGAATAGGCTCCTTAAAGTATAAAAAATAGGTAGCCATAATCAATAATAGGTAAACGACAGTAATGCCAAACAGAACCATTTTGGGAAATTTAAATCGCTGCGAATTTGTCATAATTATGGATTTTATCCAAAGATAATCAATAGAGTGATAAATGGCGACCATATAAATTAATGAAAAGAAGAAGCAAATTCAAAAAAAAAACCTCCCCAAAGAAATGAATCTTCGGAAAGGTTTTAAAATTTGGTTAATTAGTGAAGGATTTTTGTTCTCATCTCAAAAATGGAGAATCAAACAGCTGGCTTAAACCTTCATGCCATTATCGCTAATCAAAATGCTATTGCTTAATAAACTTATAAGTGCCAATTTGACCCTCTACTTCTACTTTTACTAAATACACCCCAGTGGACAAGGGAGAAACATCTACGCTGCCCACAGTATTGCTAACAGCCAATTCCATTACTTTTTGACCCAATAGCGAATATACAGTCATGTTCTCAATAGTTTTGACAGCTGAGAAATTTAGGATACCGTCTGTTGGGTTTGGATAAATTGAAAAGCCTTCCAGATTGTTCTCTTCTATTGCCAGCACATTGTCTTTGGCATCAAAATATAGATTCTTCCCAAAATTTCCATCGGTTCCGGCAAAGGCCATAATTGGTACGGCATCACTTTTTTGCGCAATTGCAGATGGCATATTGTGAAAAACGTTCACATCAGAATCAGCAACCTCATCATAACTCTCCAACGCGCCATTTACATAACGCATGGAACGGTTAGCATTATTGGAAGAACCATCTATTACCTCTCGAACGTAAGAAGTCTGAATAGTATTGGCGCCAACCTCTCTTCGTACCCAGCTATCAATATGCCGAACATTGAGTGTCGAAACGGCATTTAGATACGTAAACGGCGAATATGCACCCCCATTTGTTCTTTTATATCCTTGCCCTTTCCAATTGTCAGATGATCCAGTAGGACGGGAAGATGCCAAAATTAAAACTTCATCTAATGTAATTTCATTTCTGGCTGCGACAATACGAACCTCCTTTGTTTCTTTCGCAGTGCCTAGCTCTACTGTCGCTAAGCTGCCCCATGAGTTAGGGTCATTAAAATTAGGATTTGCAGCAGCCCGGATACTGCCCGAATTTCCGCCGATAAACGCTACATAAGTAGCACCGCCTGTTCCGTAGGCAAAGGCGGTGTCACGACCGCACCCGATAATTTCGTGATCATCCACCCAGTCGAAGCCATAACTACCACCCATACTTCGGGTAGATCGGGTCGAACCACCTGTAGTACAAGCCGCATCTAATTTAGTATACGTTAACATAACTAATTGTGAACTAGTGTTTATAGGAAAGTTTCTATCAACATCAAAGTCCTCTACCCCACCGATTCCACCACCGGTCACGAAAGTCCCGTCTGCCATATTGATTCGTATTCCGAAAAAATTCTTGGCTTCAGTAGCCATATAGGCCAATAAATACTCATCTCCGGCCCCATCCATCGATACAATTTTAAGTTTTCTTCCTGTCTCACCCAAAATGTTTAAATTTTTCCAAAGGCTAAAAGAAACTCCACCATCACTGGATCGATATATGTAAAGTGATGTGTCATCCCCCGAAGCACCCGTATAATTCTCAGTAGCCGCAACATAGATAACTCCAGCAGCAGTAACATCTATAGACACATAATCAATCCAACCTTCCCGCAAAAGAAGGTCTTTTCCCCACTCGGGAAGATCTTGGATCTCATAATTTCCCTCCCTTACTGCCGGAAGAACACCAGGCGCCATAGGCTTATAAAGGGCCGCTAGTTCTGGATCCACTTTTGCCCAAGTGTCCTTGATAGCCAAGCGAAGTGCATTCATTTGTTCTGGCGTTCCTGTATTCTCAAGCTGTCTTTCCTGTTGGTAAAGCCTTTCCAGTTCTTGGTTTTTTTGGGGAACTATACGCTGTTCTCCATCAGTAATGGATTGTGCCATTAATGGAACTGCTAAAAAAGCCAGCATAATTGATGTAATCATTTTTTTCATAGTCAAAGATTTTTTCATTTTAATTAGTAGTGTTAAAAAAGTTCACAGCGTGTCGAATAAGAAATCATTCGCACCTGCTTAAAATGTTGGGGTTTATAAAACAGGGTGACTTTTTGAGCAAATGTAGTTTGGAGGATAAGCTACCACAATCCCGAATGAGTATTCAGCAGACTCCACTGAGAATTCAGTGCCAATGGTAATCGAAAAGACTATCAAACAATTTGTTGCTATTAACACGATGAGTAGAGAGTAAGGAATAGCGCCAAAAACTAGCCCAGAAATGCAAAATTCTAATTGAGGCTTTTTGATATGCAATAGAATAGTAATTTAGCAACCCAATGAAAGCCTCTTTATTCCTTAGTTTTTTTCTCCTTGTCACTTTTGCCAACTTAAATGGTCAAATTCTGATAGATGATATTTCATCTGAATTGTCGTTATTGGACAATACTCAAGTACAAAGAATCCATACCGATTCAATAACATCCTTGGAAGATATTAAAAACTATGGTCCCTGGAAAGAATATGATACTTCCTACACTGCTACTTCTCAGAAGTCAATTTGGTTAAAATTTGAACTTGAAAACCAGAGTGAGGACACGGTCTCAATTTATCTTTACAACAACGACCTAGCCATTCACCTCTACAAACCGACTGATAATGGATTCGAAACCTTCAAAAACGGGAAAAAGATTCCCTTAAACGAGAGAGCCAACAAGAATGAATTCTATTTTACTGAAATAAAATTGGCCCCTCTTGAAAGGTCATTGTACTATTTGTTTTTGGATCGCTCTTATAAACGCTTTCACCCGGAAGAGCCTAAACTATTCTCTGAAACTGCATATTTTAAATACGTAAGTGAGTTTTCAAAAACATCCATCAAATCTCATGGGTTCATATACTTTTATCTTATTTCACTAAGTACTATTTTGGTATTCGCCATAGTTTTTTGGGTTCGTTTGCGGAAAAAACTATATCTATACTATCTGGGATACCTCCTATTTCAGCTCGCATTCGGCCTTGCTGTACTGCAGGGTACTTCGGCGTCTTTTGGCAATTTGTTTGAATATTCTCCCAAAATATCCTGGGCTCTTTTTGAACCTTTACAGTTTATTTTTATCGGATTTTACATTTTCTTCATTTTACACCTATTGACAATAAACAGATATGATAAGCTCTTAGCAAAAACATTAAAAATCTTTGGAGCTTTCTGCTTTGTATATGCCGTAGCCAGATTTGGGGTTGATTTTAATTTTGAAAACTGGGAATTTCGCGGATATTTATTTAGGGCAGTAAGAATTATTGTCATTCCCCTTAACCTTTTCCTTATTTTTTGGATTATTTATAAGGTCAAACATCCCTTAATTGTATATTTCATTGTGGGCCAATCGGCCTTTTTTATCGGTGCTTCTTTGAGTTCGTATATTATATTCTCTGGGCTTCATGTAGTTCCAGGCGGTTTCTTCAATTTTCCACATTCTGCCAATATTATTTTTCAAATCGGATTGCTAATTGAGGTCTTTTGCTTTTCGCTTGCATTAAGCGAAAACATTTCCTTATTGCAAAAAGATAAGGAAAAAGCTCGAGAGCAACTTATCAGTCAACTGCAAAAAAACAGGCACTTGCAAGAAGGCATGAATCTAGAACTAGATAAAATGGTCAACGAAAAAACCGAGGAACTGATACAATTGTATACCAAAATGGAAAAGAATAAGGAGGCGCAAATTAAGAGTTCATTCAATCAAAAACTTCGAGAACTAGAAATGGCAGCACTTCGATCGCAAATGAATCCGCATTTCTTATTCAATAGCTTAAATGCAATTAAACATCTTATTATGACCTCCCGCAATGAGGATGCAGAATTGTATTTGGATAAGTTTTCAAACTTATTGAGAAGCATTCTGGTAAACAGCTCCCGAGAGGTGATTTCTGTGGAGGAAGAGCTGGAAATTTTGGAACTCTATCTCACCTTGGAATCCCACAGAATGGACTCTGATTTTAAGTATTATATTGAGTATTCCTCAAGAGAAGCCTTATGGGAATATAAAATTCCGCCCTTGTTACTGCAACCTTTTGTTGAGAATGCCATATGGCACGGTTTACAACCTAGCTTAAAACAACAAAAAAGGTTAACGATACGGTTTGACACTACCGAAAACCTCAAAATTGAAATAGAAGACAATGGGGTGGGCAGAAAAGCCAGCAACCTAAAACAAAAACTCCATAAGTCCATGGGTATGGATATAACCAAGGAGCGGATAACATTATTCAACCATCTTCATACCGAGTCTATACATCTTCAAACGATAGATCTTGAGGAGAATAATATTGCAAAAGGCACTAAAATAATACTAACCTATACCAATTAAAATATGACAGAAATTATAATAATTGACGATGAAGTCCACTGCACTAGTGTTTTGGAAAACTTAATAGGAAAGATGGATTCGGGATACATTATTACGGGAGTTTTTAACGACCCCGTACAAGGATTAAATTTTATACAAAAAAATCCCCCAGATCTTTTATTCTTGGATATAGAAATGCCCAATTTAAATGGTTTCGCACTTTTGGATAAACTCCTTCCAATTGACTTTGACATAATATTCACCACAGCCTATGACCAATATGCAATTAAGGCTTTTAAGTACAGCGCTATCAATTACTTGCAAAAACCCATTACAGAAAGAAATATTATAGAATCTCTTTCAACTTGGGAAAAAAGAAGAAAAAAAATAAGTGATGAGCAATGGAAATTATTCCAATCGCATTTAGAATCAGAAGATGAACCCATTAAAATAGCCCTTCCAACAGGAGTAGGCTATACTATTGTGGAAATTAAGAACATTGTTCGATGCAAGGCAGATGATAATTATACCAGTTTTTATCTGGCCGACGAAAATAAAATATTAATCAGTCGAACTTTAAAAGAGGTAGAGGGAATCCTATCAAACCGTGGATTTTTCCGAGTCCATCAATCCCATTTAATAAATTCCCGATATGTTAAGGGGGTTTCGAGGCAGGACGGCGGATGTTTAATAATGAACGATGATGCGCAAATACCGGTTTCCAGACAAAAACGAAATCTAATAGAGGAGATATTAGAAAGCACAGTCAGGTTTAAATAAAACATGAGCCAACTTTATCATCCAAAATTGGGCAAACTTTTATTTTAGACAAATTGGCTGGTTCTTTCAATTTTTCCGAATTCTAACTGATACCCGCAGAATTCTCATTACCTATTTCCAGATTACAACATTAGCGATAGTTTTGACTGATTTCTAAAGCTTTCGAAATTTATATGGAAAGTCCAGAACAACAGCAATAATCTCAAAATATTTTCAACTAACCCTCTAAAAATCAGATTACTTAAATGAAAGCCATTCAATCCCAAATCAATAGATTAACACCAATATTCTTTTTAAGCCTTGCACTTATTAGTTGCAGTACAGATGACGGAGTTCCCGCTAACCAAGCCCCAAAAGGTTTCGATCTAATTGAAGTACCCGATGGAGCTACTGGAGTCTCTTTAAAGCCAACATTAAATTGGAGTGCAGCGGTTGACCCGGATGGCGACGCAGTGGTGTACGACTTGTACGTTGGCACTTCAAACCCTCCAACATCCTCAATAGGCTCCAATCTAACACAAACTACCTTCACCCTAAATACTAACCTTGAAATCAACACTGTCTATTATTGGAGTGTTGTGGCCAAAGATGGTAAAAATGGAGAAACGGCTAGCAATGTCCACAGTTTTAAGACGATGACAGGGTCGAATCGAGAGCTTTTGATCGGCAAATGGTTTATTGAAAGTGTAGATGGAGAAGTTCCTGCGGACGAGTGCGAAGCAACGAGCCATTACGAATTTTTAGACACCGGAAGAGTTGCTCTAAGAATGTACATGAAAAATACTGACGGAAACTGTGTGATCTTTTTTAATGAGGGCGGTGGAACTTGGGAGCTAATTACGGACACCACGGTAAGGGTTAAGGATAATATAGACGGGAGTTATTCCTATTATGAAATCTTATTTATTAGTGAAACTCATTTGACATTTGACAATGCTGATCCAGGCGAAGATCCGTTTATAATTAAGCTAATTAAATAGTAAATTATTTAAAACAGAAAAAATTATTTAGCTTTAATGAAAATTTAAACAATCATGACAAACGAAACCAACTAATCTTTTGAAACGAACCCTCCTTCCTCGTCAGTGGAAGAAGGAAAAATGACGGCAATAATAGCCTATATTACACTTATCGGTCTTATCATTGCCTTTATAATGAACAATGACAAGAAAAATACTTTTGCTGCCTTTCACATTCGGCAATCTATCGGAATTGCTCTAATTTCAATAGCCTTTGGTATAGTCTCGATCATAATCAGTTTTATACCCATTTTGGGTTGGTTGATTTCCAGCGTCGGATTCCTATTAATATTTGTATTATGGATAATTGGACTGATTGGAGCAGCCAACGGGGAAGAAAAATTAGTTCCAGTATTAGGAGATAAATTCCAAGAGTGGTTTAAAACCATAGGGTAAGAAAGTTGTTGCAAACCATTGAATAATTGTTTTAATGGTTAGAAAAAGAAATATCCTGAAAAAAATACTTAAATATGGTTAGGTTTAAACCTGTGTAATCAGTAGATTTTAAAAATGGGCATATTTGTATTAGAGGATTATTTTTAGAACCCTAAAGCTCCAGTAAAACTTGGCAGGTTACGATGTATTAATAATGCACACTGCCCAACCCCTGCCGAGATTTATTGGTATATGATTAAAATAACAAACTTATTTTCAATATCTGAAAGAGTGCACTCGGAAGTGCGCTTAAACTTCTATTTTAATTCAAAATAGAATAAAGACTTCCACAGTGGGCAAATATCCTTAATTTACCTCGGCGTACAAATCAAAATCCTCGGCGGCAGTAATCTTTACATTAAAGAATTCGCCCGTGCGCAAATAGTCTTCCTCAGCGTTTATCAAAACTTCATTATCAACATCAGGACTGTCAAATTCTGTTCTTCCCACAAAATATCCACCTTCTTTGCGGTCGATAACTACTCGAAAGCTCTTGCCAATTTTTTCTTGATTTAATTCCCAAGATATTTGTGACTGGATTTCCATAATCTCGTTAGCACGATCCATTTTCACTTCTTCCGGCACATCGTCATCCAAATTATAGGCGTGCGTATTCTCTTCGTGAGAATAAGTAAAGCAGCCTAAGCGTTCAAAACGCATATCTTTGACCCATTGTTTTAGAGTTTGAAAATCCTCTTCCGTTTCACCTGGATAGCCAACAATCAATGTGGTACGTATTGCCATTCCCGGAACCGCAGCCCTAAAGTCTTCCAACAACTTCGTAGTTTTCGCTTTAGTAGTGCCCCGGCGCATGGATTTTAGGATTGGATCGGAAATGTGCTGTAATGGAATATCGATGTATTTACAGATTTTAGGTTCGTTGCGCATCACTTCCAAAACATCCATAGGGAAACCCGTTGGAAAAGCATAGTGCATTCGAATCCATTCAATGCCCTCTACTTTTGCAAGATTTTGAAGTAATTCTGCAAGATTCCGCTTTTTATAAAGATCAAGACCGTAATAAGTGAGGTCTTGTGCAATCAAAATCAGTTCCTTTACACCTTTGGCCGCTAGCTTTTCGGCTTGGATAACCAATTCTTCCATAGGTGTGCTTCGGTGCTTTCCACGCATAATCGGGATGGCACAAAAAGAACAGGGTCGGTCGCAACCTTCTGCAATTTTAAAGTAAGCATAGTTTTTTGGAGTGGTGGTAACCCGCTCCCCAATTAATTCATGCTTATAGTCTGCTCCCAACGCCTTCAACAATCCAGGAAGTTCAGTAGTGCCAAAATATTCATCCACATTCGGAATTTCCTTTTGAAGATCCGGCTTATACCTTTCAGAAAGACAACCTGTAACAAAAACCTTGTCAACTAAGCCATCCTCTTTCTTTTGAACGTACTCTAGAATAGTGTTGATGCTTTCTTCTTTGGCATTGTTTATAAAGCCACAAGTGTTTATCACCACAATATTCCCTTCCTCTTCATGGACTACCTCCTTGTTGCTTGCCCGAAGTTGGCCCATCAGCACTTCGCTGTCGTACACATTCTTGGAGCAACCGAGAGTTACTACGTTTATCTTGTTCTTTTTTAAGGTCTTAGTGCGCATGTATTTGTTTCTTGATTATGAGCTTTGAAAATTGAACATTGAACATTGAACATTCCAAAAGCGTGCAAAGATACGATGAAAAAACCTAAACCAATCAACTCTCCAATATAACTCTGCAAGTTGAAATCTAAATGTTCTACGTCGAATCCTATCAACTTCAACTGTTAAGCTTACAAAGTTGGGCGAAGTACTGCCAACTTTTTTAAGTACCTTTGCGAAGCTTTAAAAAACACATTTTATGAGAAAAATATCCTTCTTGCTGGCCTTCCTATGCGCCGGCTTTTTGTTCGCCCAAAAAACAATGACACCTGAGCTTTTATGGCAGGTGAAACGAGTAAGTCCGGTTGGAATTTCCGAAGATGGAAAAGTGCTATTTTACAAAGTAACCATTCCCAATATGGAAGAGAATGGCTTCGATTCAAAATATTACGCCATGAAGGCCGAAGGTGGCAATTTCGCTGAAGTTACAAAAGAAGAGGCAAAAGTTTTCGATAAAAATCTTTCTCCAGACGGCAAGTATCTTCTAATGCACAAACCAGTTCACGTAGAAGATATTACCGGCAAGGATATATACAAGGATTTACCTAAAAGCGATGCCTACGTTTTTACCAGCCTGGACTATCGCCACTGGGACAAATACAACGACGGCACATACGACCACGTATTTTTTAAGGATATGGCAACCAGTGCCGAAACCGATATTACCCCAGGGCAGCCCTACTACACTCCCCAATCGCCTTTTGGGGGCGATGAGGATTATATCTGGGACCCGAAAGGAGAAAATATTTATTACGTAAGCAAGAAATTGGCGGGAACTGAGTACGCAACCAGCACCAATACCGATATCTACAAATACAATATGCAAAGCCGATTGACGGAAAACGTCACCAAGGACAACAAAGGCTATGATACCAATCCTGCTTTTTCCACTACTGGAGCTCTAGCTTGGCTTCAAATGAAGACCGATGGATACGAAGCTGATAAAAATGACATAGTGGTCCTTGAAAATGGAATTAAACAAAATTTGACTGCGCAATGGGATGGCACCGTTAATAGTTTTAAATGGGGGAGCAATAACAAGGACATCTATTTTACTGCTGCTGTGGATGGGACTATTCAAATTTTTAAAGTGGATTATCCTGGAAAAACAAAGAAAATGCCTGTGGTTGAACAACTTTCACAAGGTCAATTCGACGTTACTGGGATAGTGGCCGAAAACAATGGACAGCTTATCGTTACCCGTACCGATATGAACCACGCATCCGAAATTTTCTCCTTCGATTTAAAAAAGAAAGTCTTTAGACCCTTGACCCAAGTGAACCTGGATTTCTATGGAAAACTCGATTTGCCACAAGTGGAAAAACGTTATGTGACTACCAAGGACGGCAAGAAAATGTTGGTGTGGGTTATCCTTCCCCCAAATTTTGACAAGAATAAAAAATATCCTACGCTTCTATATGCGCAAGGTGGTCCCCAATCCGCATTATCGCAATTTTATTCCTTCCGATGGAACTTTCAGTTGATGGCTTCAGAAGGATATATTATAGTTGCTCCAAACCGCAGGGGAATGCCCGGCCATGGGGTTGAATGGAACGAAGCCATTAGTGGCGACTGGGGCGGTGGCGCCATGCAGGATTATTTAGATGCCATAGACGAGGTTTCAAAAGAACCTTATGTGGACAAAAATCGATTAGGTGCAATAGGCGCTAGCTTTGGAGGCTATTCCATTTTCTGGTTGGCAGGACATCACGAAGGCCGATTTAAAACCTTCATCTCCCACGACGGGGTTTTCGATACCCGAACAATGTACGGTACAACTGAAGAAGTGTTTTTTGTGAATTACGACATAGGTGGTCCATATTGGGATAAAAGCAATGCCAAAGCTCAAAAAGGATACAATGAATTTAATCCAGTGAATTTCGTAGATAAATGGGATACGCCCATTATGATAATACAAGGAGGAAAGGATTACCGGGTGCCGATCGAACAGGGCTTAGCAGCCTTCCAAGCGGCGCAGCTACAAGGAATAAAAAGCAAGCTCCTCTATTTTCCCGAAGAAAACCATTGGGTGCTCAAGCCTCAGAATGCTTTGGTGTGGCAACGGCAGTTTTACGATTGGTTGAAAGAGACTTTATAAATAATAATCAAGAGGCCACGGACTTCTACTTAGAATGTTCGTGGCTTTTTACTCCTATGTGAATTTTATATGAAAAACACTTTTCTTTTTATCATTGCTATCTCTTTTTTTGGATGTAATTCAATTAAAGAAAAACAAAACACAGTAACCATTTCCCCTACATTGAACATGGAAACATCCAACCAACTTGGCATAAATAAGACAGTGCCTTATGAAGATGCGGTAATGCTCTTGGGAATGGCCAACCGTCAAGGTTTACAGAAGGATGGGTTTGAGAAGTGGTTTGATCCGGGCTATGAAGACTATACCCCGGATGCCGACACGCTTGAGCAACTCAAATCATTATTAAACGACGTTGACATCACTGTTTTTATGGGAACTTGGTGCGAGGACAGCCATGCGGAGGTGCCACATCTATACAAAATATTGGACAAGGCGGGTTTCGACGAAAATAGACTTACGCTCATCACCGTTTCGGAAGAAAAAACCACACCGGAAGGTTTGGAAAAAGGAAATGACATAATCAATGTTCCAACCATTATCCTTATCAAAAATGAAAAGGAATTGGGTCGCATAGTAGAGTACCCAATTGAGACTCTGGAAAAGGATATGACCGCTATTTTAAGCGGCAAAGCCTATAAACATGCTTACGCCGATTAAATATTGGCATCGGGATAATTCTTTGTAATTTTGCAATCGGAAAATTGGATGGTGATGCAAGAAACCCTTACCATAGCTGTAGATTTTGATGGAACAAT
The DNA here is from genome assembly GCA_049646885.1 of Aequorivita sp. Classification (GTDB taxonomy): domain Bacteria; phylum Bacteroidota; class Bacteroidia; order Flavobacteriales; family Flavobacteriaceae; genus Aequorivita. The sequence goes on from JBARWQ010000047.1 coordinate 21,192, forward strand.
TGTCGAGGATGCCTATCCTCGCATTGGACGACCTGTTATTTTTGCTTTCGATACTTTAAAGAAACTTCAGGAAAAAGGTCATCGACTCATTTTATGGACTTACAGAAAGGGCAGTACGTTAGAGGAGGCGGTTAAGTTTTGTGAAGAGAACGGCATTGTTTTTTACGCCGTAAACAAAAGTTTTCCCGAAGAAGAATATGATACTTCCCACAGCCGAAAAATTCATGCCGATATATTTATAGATGATCGGAATATTGGCGGATTAAAGAGCTGGGGAGAAATATATCAAGAACTTGTTGGAGAGGAAAAACCGGCTTTTGAAAAAATGAAGAAACAAAGAAAAGGATGGTTGTCCTTTTTGAAATAAACCTTATGATAATACCCAAAACCAGAGAAGAAATTGAGCTGATGCGTGAAAGTGCCCTAGTGGTGTCGCGCACTTTAGGAATGCTCGCGAAGGAGGTAAAGCCCGGAGTTACCACCAATCAATTAAACAAAATGGGAGAGGAATACATCCGTTCCCAAGGTGCGGTTCCAGGATTTCTTGGCCTTTATGGTTGCCCTTCCACCTTACTCACCAGCGTTAATGAGGCTGTAGTGCATGGCCTTCCTACCGACATTCCCTTAAAAGAGGGCGATGTTGTGGCTATAGATTGCGGGGCGCTTAAAAATGAGTTTTACGGTGACCATGCTTACACTTTTGAAGTTGGAGAAGTTTCACCTGAGGTAAAACGACTTCTTAAAATAACCAAAGAATCGCTTTATATCGGAATACGGGAGTTTAAGGCCGGCAACCGAGTGGGAGATGTGGGGTATGCCATTCAAAAATTCTGTGAGGATCACGGATATGGCGTTGTGCGCGAATTGGTAGGTCACGGACTCGGCAGAAAAATGCACGAAGATCCAGAAATGCCCAATTATGGCCGAAGAGGGCGTGGCAAGAAATTTATAGAGGGAATGACCATCGCCTTGGAACCTATGATAAATATGGGAACCCATAAAGTGAAGCAATTGGATGATGGCTGGACAATAGTTACTTTGGACGGACAGCCCAGCGCTCATTTTGAACACAATATCGCTCTAGTTGATGGCAAACCGGAGTTGCTTTCAACTTTTGACTATATCTATGAGGCGTTGGGAATTGAAAGCGATGAGGAAAAGGAATTCAGACGTCAAGCCTAACCTATTATATTCTGCGTTTAACTGAAACTACAGGTTCAGCAACGGCAATAAAATGTTCAAACAAATCCTCAATACCATCCCAAGGCCCTTGCTCATTCGATTGAGTATTATAGGGCGTCCTATCTTGGCATTTTTTCTAAGAGGAAACAAATACACCGATCCCATCGATGGGAAATCATACAGAAAGTTTTTGCCCTACGGCTATGAAAATGTACGCCAAAATGTACTTTCTCCCGGCACGCTTTCTTTGGAGAGACATCGGCTATTATGGCTTTATCTTGAAAATGAAACCGAATTCTTTTCAGGAAAACTAAAAGTACTGCACTTTGCCCCTGAGCAGGCATTTTATAAAAGATTCAGAAAAATGGAGAATCTGGATTACACTACCACCGATCTAAATTCTCCCATAGCCGATGTAAAAGCGGATATATGCAATCTTCCCTTTTCAAATGACGCCTTCGATTTCATTATCTGCAATCACGTTTTGGAACACATCCCGGATGACACTAAAGCTATGCAGGAACTTTATCGCGTGCTAAAATCTGGAGGTACCGCGATTCTGCAAGTGCCTTATGAGGCCAATCGGGAAACCACTTTTGAAGATAATAGCATAACCGATCCTAAAGAACGCGCCCAAATCTTTGGACAATACGACCACGTTCGGGTTTATGGAATGGATTATTTCGAAAAGTTGAAAAGTATTGGTTTTGAAGTAGCAGCTATAGATTATACTACCAGCTTATCTGATTCAAAAATAGAAAAATACAGATTGCCCAAAGGAGAATTGATTCCAGTTTGTAAAAAACTATTGGCCTAGTCTCTTTTTGAATCCTTCGGTCACAAACAATTGATCCTGGTTTAAGGAATCGGTATAAGTAAGATAGGCTTCCACATCGGGAAGTTTTTTCAGAACCTCCTTAGATTTCTCAATCCCTAAGGCCATAAATGCAGTAGCATAAGCATCTGCCACGCCACAGGTTGGCGCAATAACCGTTGAACTGGTTATATCGCTTTGTTCTGCCGAACCGGTCAATGGATTTAAAGTATGGACATATCGCTTTCCCGTAGCGGAATCAACTCTGAATTTTCGATAATTCCCGGAAGCTGCCAAACCTTCATTTTTCAGTTTTACAATTGCTTTATATTCCCGGTCCTCAAGCTCTGAATCTGGGGTTTCTATCCCGATTGTCCACTCCTGGCCGCTAGCGAGGTTTATTCCTTTGGTCAATATTTCACCGCCCACTTCAATCAAATAATCCGTAACTCCCTTCGATTCCAAATAACGCCCAATACAATCCACTCCAAAACCTTTTGCCACCGCGTTGAAATCAAAATAGATCTGGGGAAATTTTTTGCTGATTGTGCCATCCTCATTTAATTTCACCTTATTAAAACCTACAAATTGCATGAGGGAATCCAGAGTTTTACTATCGATATTCTTAAGAGGTTTAACATCCCCAAACCCATAGGCATTTCTAAGTACACCAATAGTCGGGTCGAAGTATCCATCAGTAGTTTTATTGACCTCAGCCGAAATCTCAAAAACCTCCCGAAAATTAAAATCTACAACAACTGTGGAATCTCCGCTATTTATTTTTGAAATATCACTATCCGGGATATAGGTGCTCAGGGAATGGTTAATGGATTCTATAACTGAGTCGATACCCTTTTGGGCATCAAAATTCTCTTTTGAATACAATTGAATATGATAAGCGGTTCCAAATGCTTCTCCTTCCAAATAAATGGGTTCCACCTTCTTTTGGTTACAAGAAAATAAAAGGAAAATGGATAATAAAAAGAGTGACTGTTTCATAATAATGCCTATTTAATTTCTTGTAAACCGTTATAGACCAACGTATAATCTTCACCTTTCAATACGGGTTTTCCATAATCGCTTCCGTGGCCAAGACCCACGCCTGCGTAGAAGGTTTTGGCGTCAAACTTTTCGGCGTGATCCTTAATAGTCTTCATAAGAACAGGATCGTAAGCATTGGCATCCTCGGGGTAAGTAACCGCGCGAACAATGATAAAATATACCTGTTTGTCCTTTAAGGCCACAAATTGGGGATCGCGTTTCAATTTTGAATTGACTCCCAAAAATTCATATCCATCAACTTCCAGAAGTTTGCCAACAATGTTCATAGCCAAGTTGTGCAGTTCCTGTTTGGTAAGTTTTTCACTCATAATCAACTTCAAAATTACGGAATTATTTAGCGGATGCGTACCGGCGGTTAAGTTTGTTTTTAATTGAATCAAAAAATATTACAGAAGCATTTTTTTTAAACATTTAAATTTCATTTAAAAAAAAACGCCTCAATAAAAATTGAAACGTTTTTGTGTTATTTAAAAGGAATTAATTATCCTCCAAAATCGTCGAATCGAATATTCTCATCGGGGATTCCAAAGTCCTCTCCCATTTTTTGTACCGCTTGGTTCATCAATGGCGGGCCACAGAAATAAAGTTCGATATCCTCTGGGGTTTCATGATGGTTTAAATACTGGTCTATCACCACTTGGTGGATAAATCCAACAAAACCGTCGCCCTCCTCATCATGAATATCTTTTTTCACTTTCCAGTTATCTTCCGGTAAAGGCTCGGATAGTGCAAGATAGAACTTGAAATTTGGGAATTCCCTTTCCAGTTCCTCAAAGTGATCCAAATAGAAAAGTTCACGTTTGGAGCGCCCTCCGTACCAATAAGTAACCTTGCGATCTGTCTTTAGAGTTTTGAATAGATGATACAAATGCGAACGCATAGGTGCCATTCCTGCCCCTCCGCCTACATAAAGCATTTCGGCTTCGGAAGGGTTGATGAAAAACTCGCCATAAGGGCCCGAAATAGTTACTTTATCACCAGGTTTACAGTTGAATATATAGGACGAGGCAATTCCTGGATTAACAGACATCCATCCTCCTTTAGCCCTATCGAAGGGTGGTGTGGCAACCCGCACATTTAGCATTATCTCGCGTCCTTCTGCAGGGTAGGATGCCATAGAATAGGCACGCTCCACTGTTTCAGTGTTTTTCATAACAAGGGGCCACAACTTAAACTTGTCCCATTCTTCCTGGAACTTGTCCGGTCTTTCGTGCTCATCAGGGTGTGCGGTAATGTCCATATCGGCAAACTTGATCTCACAAGGAGGGATATCAATTTGGATATATCCACCTGCCTTATAGTTCATATCTTCAGGGATTTCCACAACAAATTCCTTGATAAAAGAAGCTACGTTATAATTACGAACTACTGTAGCTTCCCACTTCTTAATTCCAAAAACCTCTTCGGGAATTCTAATATTCATATCCTGCTTCACTCTTACCTGACAGGCCAAACGGATTCCGTCTTTTAACTCTTTACGGGTAAAATGTGGAGTTTCAGTAGGAAGAGCTTCTCCCCCGCCTGATATTACGTGACATTCGCACTGAATACACGTACCTCCTCCTCCACAGGCAGAAGGCAGGAAAATTTTTTCTCCACTCAAGGTGGACAACAAAGTGCCCCCACTTGATACTTCGAGAACTTTTTCATCGTTGATGGTGATTTTAACTGGCCCTGACGGAGATAATTTCTCCTTTGTGAACAGAAGCAGTGCCACCAAAACCAAGGTCAAAATCAAGAGAGATATGACCGTTACTGCTATAACCCCAAGGGTGCTTATTTCTAAAAACATACTATTCTTTGGTTAAGGTAGAAACATCTGAAACTGAAAATGTTGCAGCCGTTTCCTTGATTTCTTCAGAATTTTCCTTTTGAACTTGTTCGGTTTTAAGTCCCACATTCGTGGGATTGGAATCCAAGGCAGGGCTTTCTTCATCTCCACCCGTCAACATTCCCCCAAAACTCATAAATCCGATTGCCATTAGTCCGGTTATGATAAAAGTTATCCCTAAGCCTCTTAACGGTGCGGGAACATTGGAATATCGGATTTTCTCCCGAATAGCAGCAATGGCAAGAATGGCCAAAAACCAACCTATTCCAGAGCTGAAGCCATAGTTGGCCGCTAAGGCCAAAGATGGGATTTCACGTGATTGCATAAAAAGCGAGCCTCCCAAAATAGCACAGTTTACCGCAATAAGAGGAAGGAAAATCCCCAAGGAGTTGTACAGGGCAGGAGAAAACTTTTCCACAACAATCTCCACCAGCTGAACCATAGTTGCAATAGTAGCGATAAAGAGAATGAAGGAAAGAAATCCTAAGTCGTAATCGGCATATTCCGGACCGAGCCAAACCAAGGCTCCATCCTTCAAGATATATTGATCCAGAAGCCAGTTGAGGGGAACAGTTACCGTCAACACAAAAATTACAGCGGCACCTAGGCCCACAGCTGTGGCTACCTTTTTGGAAACTGCTAGATAGGAGCACATTCCGAGGAAGGTGGCAAATATCATATTATCAATGAAAATCGATTTAAAAAATAACTCTACGTGTTCCATTTGTTCAGTATTAAGTATTCAGGAAATGTTAAGATGTAGGATTATCGACATCCACATTAGCCCCCTCTCCTATTTTAATCTTCTTCTATTAAGGCTTTATTTCTAGCCCGTTGTACCCAAATGATTAACCCGATAACTATCAAGGCCATTGGGGAAAGCAACATAAACCCATTGTCTTCATAGCCTAAGGAATAAAGGCCGGTCTTCTCGATGGAATCGCCCAATACCTTGTATCCCAATAAACTTCCTGAACCGAGCAGCTCCCGGAAAAACCCGACGATCACGAGTATGAGTCCGTATCCAGCAGCATTTCCTATTCCATCCAGAAAGGATCTCCAAGGGCCATTCCCTAGGGCAAAGGCCTCAAAGCGGCCCATAATAATACAGTTTGTAATAATAAGACCCACAAAAACTGAAAGTTGTTTGCTCAATTCATAAGAAAAGGCTTTCAACACTTGATCCACAATAATAACGAGCGAGGCTACAATTATTAGCTGGGCTATAATTCGAATTTTACCCGGAATCAAGTTCCGCAATAAAGAAATAACCACGTTGCCAACAGCCATCACGCCCAAGACGGACAAGGCCATTACTATAGAAGCTTTTAATTGTGCAGTAATTGCCAGGGCCGAACATATACCCAATACCTGTATAGTAATCGGGTTGTTGTCCGCTAAAGGGTCTAATATTAATCTGCTGTCTTTTCTTGAAAGTAGTGCCATATTCTAAAATTTTTACCTAAAACCTATTATTCAATGGAATCGGAAACCTTCTGTGCTTCAATAGCCTCCGTTTTTGGCGATCCATTGTTTATTAATTTCTTTAAATATGGGATATACATGCCCACGTCCTTCTTGATCATGTTGGTAACCCCGTCACCGGTGATGGTAGATCCCGCAATGGCGTCAACTTTTTGATCATCTTTTCTATTATTGGCCGGATCGTTGTTTCCTTTGGCCACCTTGATTCCTTCAAAGACGTCGCCACTCATTAGATGCTCTCCCTCAAAGTTGTCCATAAAGAATCGCTCTCTAATATTGGCACCCAAACCGGGAGTTTCCCCCGCGTGGTCAAAATATACGCCGTGAACCACAAAATCCTTGTCCACAGCTACAAATCCCCAAATGGCATCCCAAAGTCCTTTTCCTCTCATAGGAATAATATAAAGGGTTTGGCCATCTTTTTCGCCGATGAACAGCGGAAGTCTTCGCTTATAATTCGGATCGGATTTGGCCTTGGACTCTTCAGCTTTCACATCTATCAAATATGCATTGGGATCCTCGGTTACGGTGTCGCCCTGAAAAACCAATTGCTTTGTTATAAAGGTATGGAACTCTTCTTCTACTTCGGAAGGCGGAATAAAAGAGACGTCGCTGGTTCCTTTATTGTCGTTCACACCCATTGCATAGAGTATGTTCTGTTGCTTTTCAAACCGTTGATTTTCAGCAATTCTTCCGCGAAGACCTTGTGCCACCCCCGCCAAAAGACTTCCTACTACCAATACCATGATAACGGCAAAGAGTATAGTATATGAATTTTTATCGGTGAATTTTGTCATGGTTAAGCCGTTTTAACTTTTATACGTTTCATTCTTTTCCTGATATTTCCCTTAACTACATAATGATCTATGGTAGGCGCAAATACGTTCATCAATAATATAGCTAGCATCACACCCTCGGGGTAAGCTGGGTTGAACACCCGTATCATTATGGAGATAAATCCTATAAAAAACCCATATATCCATTTCCCTCGATTGGTTTGTGCCCCAGTAACGGGATCAGTTGCCATATATACAATTCCAAAGGCCAAGCCTCCAATTAGCAAATGCTGCCAAAACGGGGCGCTCATCAAGGAATAAAAACTACTGCCAGGCTGTATCACTCCATATTCCACAACCTTATTGAATATGAACCCCATTGCAACAGCACCAATAACCGAGGAGAGCATGATTCTCCAGCTACCTACCTTGGTAAATATCAAGAAGAGACCTCCAATAAGGATCAGAAAGGTAGAAGTCTCTCCAATGGATCCGGGAATAAAACCCCAGAACATGTCCCAAGCACTGTAAATAGGATCGTGGTTTTGTGCCAAACTTCCCAAGACGGTCTCTCCGGATATGGCATCTATATTTGCGCCGGCCGCAAGTTGTTTTGAATTTTCAACGGCGCCGTGCACCCAAACCTTGTCCCCACTCATCCAAGTAGGATATGCGAAGAACAAAAAGGCACGAATGGTAAGTGCGGGGTTCAGGATATTCATCCCTGTACCTCCAAACACCTCTTTTCCTATAACAACTCCAAAGATAACCGCTACCGTTAGCATCCAAAGAGGAATATCGACAGGCATAATCAGGGGCACCAACATTCCGGTTACCAAATATCCCTCTTCCACTTCGTGGCCATATATTATGGCGAATATAAATTCAACTGCCAACCCAACCCCGTAGGATATAATCACCAGCGGCAATACCGTCCAAGCTCCGAGGATAAAGTTGTCCCAAGTAAAGAAATTCCCCAAGGGATCCAATCTCAAGGCCACGTCTATAGCGGCGTAATGCTGGTATCCCGCATTGAAAATCCCAAATATCAAACAAGGGACCAAGGCTAAGATAACCGTATTCATCGTACGCTTAAGGTCATCCACAACCCGTATGTGCGATCCTGATTTTGTGGTATCATTAGGTGTGTATAAAAAGGTATGCAGCGCGTTAAAAGCAGGTGCCATTTTGGTGCCAGCATACTTTTCCTTTAGCTTATGTAAATTCTGTTTCAATCCCATAGCACTTATCCTATTTCTTTATACATTAAATCCAAACCGTTTCTGATGATCTTCTGATGGGGCTGCTTGCTTATGCAGACAAATTCGGTAAGAGCGAAATCTTCCGGTGCCACCTCAAACATTCCCAACACTTCCATCTGGTCTAAATCTTTTACCATACAAGCCTTTAACATTTGCAGAGGATACATGTCCAGCGGAAAAACCTCTTCGTAAATACCGGTCATCACAAAAGCGCGATGCTCTCCATTGAGATTGGCATTGAGATCGTAAACTTTTTTGGGAAACAACCAGGAAAAAGTAAGTGCCCTAGTGGTGGACATCTTATTAAAAACAGGTTTGGTCCAGCCGAAGAATTCATAATCGTTTCCCTCTGGAATTACGCTAACGGTATTGGCATAAAAGCCTAAATGTCCTTTGGGCGAAATTTTTTGTCCACTAAGCACATCACCACTTATTACCCGTACATTTTCTTCTTTCAATCCCGAATCGTAAACAAATGTAGAAACCTCAGCACCAATTCGGGTGCGATAATACTTTGGAGTCTTTACCTCGGACCCGGCAAGGGCTATAATTCTTTCTGGGTTATATTTACCTGTAAGAAACAATTCGCCAATGATCACCAAATCTTGTGGTGAAATGGTCCAGACGGTTTCATTTCTGTTAACAGGTTTTATTTTATTTATCTGGGTGCCTACATTACCCGCTGGATGCGGTCCTGATACATTGTGAAGAACAATATTCGCAAGCCCTTTGAAAGGCGAACTGCCATTGTTTTGTACGCCCACATGAATCTGTCCTTTGGTAAGCTTGCTCAGAGCGGTAAAAGCTGCTTGCAACTCCTTTTCCTTACCTTGAAGGGAATAATCGCAATCGTTGGCCAAGGGAGCGGTGCTAAATGCGGAAACGAAAATATCTCTCGGCTCAATCTCCGTATCGGCAATTATGGCATAGGGGCGCTGGGTAATAAACGGCCAGCATCCACTCTCGAGCAAACGCGACTTAATAGCCTCCGGACTTGCGGATTCTGGGTTCAGAATACCAAAATCCTTATAGGCATCTTTACCATCGGCCTCAATAAGAAGTTCCATAATTACTCGCCTTGCACCACGCTCTATTTTGGTAAGTGTACCGCTAACAGGAGAAGCAAACTTCACCAACTCATTGTCCTTGGAATAGAAAATGGTGTCTCCCACTTCTAGTTTTGCGCCTTCCTTAACCACCATTTTCGGGGTGATAAGATGAAAATCTGCCGGTCTGATGGCGAAGGTGCGAGATCTGGGAGCGCTGGAGAGTGTTTTCTCTGCCTCTCCCTTTAATCGGATGTTCAAACCTTTTTTAATCTTAATGTCTTTGGACATAATTTTGGGAAATTAAGAATGTCTTTTTTACACCTTCCCCCTCCAAACCACTTTGGAAGGGAAAAAGGGCGTGCAAATTTATAAATTAAATACGCCAATGCCCAACAAAAGGTTATAATTTTCTTTGTAAAAAAGGGACATGAAAGGATTTGGTTTTCCCAAACATTAACCCAGTGGAAAAAAGAAGCTTTTGATCAAAGGCACAAAATTTGTTTATCTTAGCCATTCAAAATTTCGCCATGTCAAAATCGCTATTTCTTTCTATCTCTTTGTTCTTGTTTGCTTATACAAGCTTTGCCCAAATCCACGAAAAAGTGGAGCCATCATATATCAGCACCATCCAATTTAGCGGGGCGACCGATTTTAGCCAATTGCCCATCATCAGGCTTGGGGAGCGGTTACAACTTTCGTTCGATGCTCTTAATGGGGAAGAGGCCGATTTCTACTATACCATAACCCATCACAATTTTGATTGGTCGCCCAGTGATCTTTCCAAAAGCGAATACCTAAACGGTTTTGATGAGATGCGCATCAGCAGTTATGAAAACTCCTTAAATACACTTCAAATATATTCACATTACACGCTTACCATTCCAAATCGTGATACGCGTGCAATCCTAAAAAGTGGCAACTACCTGCTCAGCATTCTTGACCGTGACGGAGAATTGGTTTTTACAAGAAAATTTTTAGTGGTAGAAACCATCGCAGGGGTGGGAGTAGAAATTAAGCGTGCCCGCGACCTTAAAATAATCGACCAGCGACAAATAGTGCAATTCAGCGTGAATTCTCCAAACCTATTGCTCATAAACCCCAAGCAGACCGTTAAAACACTAGTCCTTCAGAACAGCAACCTAAAAACTGCGATCACCAATCTAGTTCCCCAATATACTATGGGCAACGAACTAATTTATAAATATGATGTAGAAGCTTCCTTTGGAGGTGGGAATGAATTTCTGGCATTCGACAACAAAGATGTACGCTCTGCCACCAACGGCATACGCTCTGTATCACTTACGGATATTTATGAAAACTATTTATACACCAACATCCCCAGATACAACAGACCTTATACTTATAACCCGGATATCAATGGAAATTTTGTGGTCAGAAACATAGATGCCCAAAACCAAAACATTGAGGCGGAATACGTAAGAATGCATTTTAACCTTCAATATTATGACGACTTAGGCGATAAGGAACTGCACATTTACGGCAATTTCAACAATTGGACCATCGATGGCAGCACCTATATGACCTACGATCCAAAAAGCGATTCATATAGAAATCAGCGCCTCTTCAAACAAGGTTTTTACAACTATAAATACGTAGTGGTAAACCGCGATGGCAGTATAGACGGGGGTGCGGTTAGTGGCGATTTTTGGCAAACGGAAAACGACTATACGGTGGTGGTTTACTTCCGTGACCTGGGCGCTCGGTACGATAGAATCATTGGCATTGGATATGCCACTTCAGTCAATATTACTAATAATTAAAAAACCACCATATCCGTCATAGTGCGTGGTTCAAACCGCAGTAGGCGTTGTTCGCCAGCTAGATAGTATGCTTCATGGCGCATTACTGTATGGTTCAAGGGGGGTAGAGGCTACCTGAAGGCGTGCTGAAGGCATTCCAGAGGCTACTCAAAGCCTAGTATAAGGCTAGTATCAGCCTAGTAACCGCTTTATAAAATTTCCCCGCCACGGTATCAAGAGAATCTTTTTTCTTCTTATTTTAGTGCAGATGAAATCCAAGAAAGCCAAATTCTCCAGCAGAACTTCCCTCCACTATAGAGGTACGGAATGCTTGAATTGTGGGCATCCCTTGGACAGAAGTGACAAATACTGCCCTAATTGCTCCCAATTAAACAGCAACAAACATCTTTCAGCCAGAGATTTCTTTGCCGAGTTCCTCAGCAGTATTCTGGTTTATGACTCCAGATTGCGCAACACTTTAAAAGATCTGTTGTTTCGACCGGGGGTGATCAGCAAAAACTTTATCAAAGGACAACGGCTGAAATACGCCAATCCATTTCGCTTCTTTTTAAGTGTTTCCATTATATTTTTTCTGATAAATGGACTCATGGCTACTTTAACCAATTCAGAGAGCAATCAGTTTTTAAAATTTAATACCAAATCCGCAAATGAAGCGCCTCTGGATTCGCTTCTGGCCCACTCTCCTGATCAGCTCACTGCGATAAGCAAACAGGATTCGCTTATGACGATCCAATTGGGAATTCCTTTATACTTTTCTGAAAAAACATTGGACTCATTGTCCTTCCTTGAAAGTTACAGTAAGCGAAGCTCTCTATATATGCTTTATGCCTATCACCATAAAACAGAGAACTCCAAGACTGCCTTGAAAAAATTACGCCACGCCAATACTTTTACAAATAATTGGCTGTACTCAAGATCTATTACTTGGAACAAAATACTGAAGGATCCAAACGCTTTTATAGGCTATGTGATTTCCAAAATCCCATTTTTTCTCTTCTTTTTCACGCCTTTCTATGCGGTTTTCTTTTGGCTGCTATACTCCAGAAAAAAATACACCTATATGGAGCATATGATTTTTATCTTCCACATCTTTAGTTTCATTTTTCTGGCAATGTTAATTTTCTTAGTGCCGGATTATTTTTTGGACGACTTTTTTACGCAACTTTTCTTCTTCTTAATTGGACCTCTTTATTTTTATTTTGCGTTGATAAAATTTTATGGACAAGGCAAATTGCTAACCCTAATAAAATTCGTACTTTTAAGCTTTATTTTTAATATCGGCTTTTTTGTTGCCACACTGCTGTTTGTGGTCGCGAGTGCCGCAATTTATTGAAGAATGGTCCAACAAATAACCCAAGGAATTAAAATCTCTGTCAAAACGGAATACCAAGGCACATTTTACAAAGACGGAAAAATGCAATATGCTTTTGCGTATTCCGTAACTATAGAAAATAAAAGCAAGGAAACGGTGCAATTAAACTCCCGTTATTGGAAAATAAAAGACTCCTTAAATCGAACAGAAGTAGTAGAAGGAGAAGGAGTAATTGGTAAAAAACCAATTTTAATGCCGGGCGAAAAACATTCCTACACTAGTGGATGCCTTCTTCATTCGCCAGTGGGTGCTATGCGCGGACATTACAATATGATAAATCTTGTTACTACAAAGTCTTTCAGAGTTCCCATTCCTTTATTCAATCTGAGCGCTCCGTTTTCTATGAATTGAAAAAACTTTTCTGAAAACTTAAAAAATCTATTTACGCTCGAACTACTGCAATTTCCTTAGTTTGCAAATCTTCGTAACGCATCTCCAACCTACTTTCATTTTTTACGATTTGGGTTATGCTTTTTGTTTTTACGAAACCGCGATCCATCACCAAATTACTCAAAGTATCTCCATCCCCAGCATTTTTATGAAAATCGAGAAGATCCTTTAAATTTGGCTCGGGATATTTATGAAGAAAATCTAAAAACCACTGCTCTCTTTTAGCTTTTAATTCTGAAGGATATAAAGGGGAAGAAGACCATATTGTGGGCTGGATTCTTTCATTGGAAAAATGCGCCTTTTCCCCATCCCAAACCAATTGGAACAATCGAAGTTTCCCGTTCCAATCTACTATAATCACAGTAAAGGGCTCTATGTCCTCAAAGTTATAGTTGTTTATTTCAGCCACCACATCGTCGGCAATCAACAAATCCTTTACCACCAAACCTCGGCTTTTTCTATAGGAAGCTTTTCTTTTATGCGCTACAAAACCCCCGTTCATAATTGAAACCACTCGATTTTTTTCGCTGCTTCCAATCCAAGTTCCACCTGCAACTGCATCCTTGGGATATAAAAGCTGCACGCCATTTTCCGTGTAAAATGCGGGAGAAAAAGTTTCTCGCCCCGGAGCTTCGTCCCGATTGGACGTTAATATAAAATTATTGTTGGATTTTGGGATAAAAGTAATGGTACACATAGCTAAAGGTTTTTCATTGAAACTGCAAACGGAAGATACTAAATTTCAAATTTGTTTTTCGGTCGAATAGGAATTTGGTACTTGTTATTTGGAATTTGGGATTTGGGATTTGGTATTTGGGATTTGGTATTTGGTATTTGGTATTTGGTATTTGGTACTTGTTATTTGGAATTTATTTAGAATTTGGTGCTTCCATTTTTGTACCTTTGCGCTTTATAAATATTAAACAAATATAGTTATGGGAAAAGGATTTTTTGAAGTGCCAATTGCCGTCAACGAACCTGTAAAAAGCTACGCACCAGGCTCCTCTGAAAGGAAAGAAGTACTCGATATGTACAAGAAGATGTACAAAGAAAAAGTGGAAGTTCCATTGTTTATCAATGGCAAGGAGGTGAAAACAAAAGAAACCACCACCATGACAGCTCCCCACGATCACAAACATGTATTGGGAACCTACCATAAAGCCACTAAAAAACATATAGAGGAGACGATTGCCGCCGCTTTGGAAGCCAGAAAAAAATGGGCAGCTATGCCATGGCAACAGCGTGCGGGTATTTTTTTGCGCGCCGCCGAATTGCTTGCTGGGCCTTATCGCGCAAAAATGAATGCTGCAACCATGCTTGGGCAGTCAAAGAACATTTATCAATCAGAAATTGATGCCGTCTGTGAACTTATCGATTTCCTTAGATTTAACGTGCAGTATATGACCGAAATTTATGCCGAGCAGCCCGAATCTACTTCGGATGCTTGGAACCGTGTGGAATACCGTCCGTTGGAAGGATTTATATATGCTATTACTCCTTTCAACTTTACCTCTATTGCCGGAAATCTGCCCGCAAGTGCTGCTTTGATGGGGAATGTGGTTGTTTGGAAACCCAGCCATACCCAAGTATATTCCGCCAAGGTTATAATGGATATTTTCCGAGAAGCGGGCGTCCCTGCCGGCGTTATTAATATGGTAATGGGCGATCCTGCTATGATTTCCGACACGCTTATGGCGAGTCCCGATTTTAGCGGGGTCCACTTTACCGGCTCTACAGGAGTTTTTCAGGGAATTTGGAAAAAAATCGGCGACAACATCCATAATTACAAGACCTATCCACGAATTGTGGGGGAAACCGGTGGGAAAGACTTTATCGTTGCCCACAAAACGTCAAACCCAAAGCAAGTAGCTACAGCTATGACACGTGGTGCCTTTGAATATCAAGGTCAAAAATGTAGTGCCGCCAGCCGTTGTTATATTTCCGAAAGTATATGGAAAGATGTTAAGAAACATTTGGTCGCCGATCTCAAATCCTTCAAAATGGGCTCCCCTGATGATATGGGCAATTTTATTAATGCCGTTATCAGCGAAAGATCTTTCGACAAACTCGCCGAATATATTGACCAGGCCAAAAAGGATAAGAATGTGGAAATAATTGCCGGAGGTAATTATGACAAGAGCAAGGGTTATTTTATTGAGCCTACTGTTATTGTTACCGAAGATCCAAAATACACCACTATGTGTATCGAGCTTTTCGGACCCGTGTTAACCGTTTACGTATTTAAGGACAAGGAATGGGCCGAAACGCTGCAACTTGTAGATGGCACCAGTGAGTATGCATTGACCGGTGCTGTATTTAGTGAGGATCGCTATGCTTTGGAAGAAGCCGTTGCGGCACTTGAAAACGCCGCAGGTAATTTCTACATAAACGATAAGCCGACAGGAGCCGTGGTTGGACAACAACCTTTTGGCGGGGCACGCGCAAGTGGCACCAACGATAAGGCAGGAAGCAAACAAAACCTTTACCGCTGGATTTCTCCGAGATTGGTCAAGGAAACTTTTGTTTCCCCAACAGATTATCGATATCCGTTTTTAGGTTAATCCCCAAAGGTAATAATCAATAAATCGAGTAGGAAGCAAAGGTAGGTAATTACCCCTATCTTTGCTGTCCTCTCACACCACCCAACGTACGTCTCTCGTATTAGGCGGTTTTCTCAATGGGTAACCGTAATTCGCTGTTAAACTGTAT
>JBARWQ010000048.1:0-203717 GCA_049646885.1 Aequorivita sp.
GTCCAGACTAGGCGGTAAGATGAAATGCTCGCTCTAACCTTCTGAAATCCCTATCTTTACCTTACCAAACAATCCTTCCCTTTTGAAAACAACAATACTCACCACTCCGCATTTCCAAACAAGCCAATGGCCTGGGGGCACCACCACACAACTTTATATATTCCCTGCCAACGCTACTTATGCAGCGCGAAATTTTGAGCTACGGATAAGTACAGCTAATGTAGAAGTTGAAGAATCTACCTTCACAGCCTTGCCGGGTGTAAATCGTAAACTTATGATTTTGGAGGGAGCAATCACCATTACCCACGAAGGCCAATACAGCAAGTATCTAAAACCTTTTGAAATAGATCAATTTAATGGCGATTGGAAAACCACCGCTATTGGCACTTGCACAGATTTTAATGTTATGACTACAGGCCAACAGCACTGCGAGTTATATCATATATCAAGCTCGAAGGATAACAATTATATCCTAAAACCTAAAGAGACTTGCAAGAAATTATTTCTATACGCTACTTCCGGTAATGTCCATCTGCAGCTAATGAATGATAATTATATTCTAGAAACTGGAGAAATAATGATTATTGAAAACCTCAGCGTTTCTTCAATTCCTATCAATAGTGAAAAAGGCTTTGGGCTTGTAGTAGTGGAAATGCATTAGCGAAACTCTGCGAAATAACCCTTTCCGTTTCCCAAGCGAAGCCAAAGGGCCAATTTCGTTTTCGATTTCGATTTCCCTAAATCTTAGCCTGATAAGTATACAACTCATAATACCTACCTTCTTTCGCAATCAATTGGTCGTGGGTGCCACGCTCTACGATATGACCCGCTTCAATGACTAAAATTCGATTCGCCTTTCTAATCGTACTTAAACGGTGAGCAATAACAATCGTAGTTCTGTCTTTAATTAATTCAGCCAAACTCTTCTGGATTAGAGCTTCGCTTTGGGTATCCAGACTTGAAGTGGCTTCGTCTAAGATGATAATCTTTGGGTTTGCTAAAATTGCTCGGGCAATGGCTAGTCGTTGTCTTTGTCCGCCGGAAAGCTTTACGCCCCTTTCTCCAATTAAAGTGTCTAAGCCTTCTTCAAACCTGTCGGTAAATTCGTTTACATAAGCTGCCTTTACCGCATTTTGCAATTCCTCTTCGGTGGCATTGGGTCTTGGAAACATAATATTTTCACGGATAGTGCCTTCAAATAAAAACTCATCCTGCAAAACCACTCCCAAATATTGACGGTAGCTACTTAATTTAACTCTCGATAAATCTTGATTGTCAATAGTTACCTTCCCTAATTGCGGAGTTAAGAATGTAGCAGAAAGTCCAGCAATAGTGGATTTACCAGAACCAGAACTTCCTACTAAAGCCGTCACGGAACCCGCCGGCGCTTTAAAATTGATGTTGTGCAAAATCTGTTTGCCGTCTTCATAGGAAAAAGAAACATCACTGAATTCAATATCGCCTTTGATGGTGCTCAACTGAATGTCCCTGTCTTGATTATCTTCTTCGGCAGTCATGTTCATGAGTTCTTCCGTTCTATCCAAACCTGCCAATGCCTCCGTTAACTGGCTCCCTATATTGCTCATTTGAACTATGGGTGCAATCATAAACCCGAGGATGAGGGTGAAGAATAAAAAGTCCCCAGTAGTCATTTCCCCTATCATCATATAGTAGCCACCCATTCCCATAATTCCGGTGGTGGCTACTCCAATTAAAAAAGTGGAAGAACTAGTCATTAAAGCGGTTGCCGTTAAACTCTTTTTTACGTTCTGGTATAGTTTTTCAACTCCTTTTTCAAAAACAATGTTCTCTTGTTCTTCTGCATTAAAGGCTTTAATAACTCGAACTCCCGCCAGTGTTTCTGTTAACCTACCGGTTACCTCAGCATTAATTTTACCACGCGTTCTGAAAACTGGTCGAATGTATTTAAATGCCTTTAATGCAACCAAACCAAATATGGACAGGGGCAATAACACAAAAAGCGTCATCCAAGCATTTAGTTTTATTAAAATAATTAAGGACACAACAGCCGTAAAGGACCCGCCAACCAATTGCACTAAGCCCGTGCCAATAAGGTTTCTGACGCCTTCCACATCGGTCATAATCCTTGAAACCAACGCTCCAGATTTGGTGTTGTCGAAAAAACTGATAGGTAGTGAGAGCACTTTTTTCTGTACCTGAGATCTCAATTCACTGATTAAATATTGTGCTTGTACACTTAGTATTCTGGTAAGCAAAAATGATGTGAAAGCCTGTATGGTTATGGCGCTTATTACTATGATGATTAAGGTATAGAGCTGGGACATATCTTTATTCGGCACTACATCATCCAGCAATACCTTACTCTGCCAAGGTAGGACCAAACCCGACAGACTTCTAAGAACTATCAAGATTAAGCCTATAAAAACTAAATTTCGTCTGGGCCAAATGATCGTTTTAAAAGCCTGTGCCATAGTAACTTTTGGCTGTGATTTGTCCTTCTTCTTTGTTGTTTCTTTTAAATGCTGCATAATTACTTATAAATAATAGAACGGGTAAAAATACTCATTAATGGAGGGGAAATTGTAAGGGGTTGGTTATTTATCTGTTGTATTTATTATTTGAAGTTTGTTGCTTTTTCTTTAGGGTCACCACGAATACACGAATGTCTTTTGGGGGTGGCTTCAGTCATAAACGATAAAAAAATAATTCGTGTACCTGCCTGCCGAAAGGAAGGTTCGTGGTACAGAAATCCAGCCCACATTTACACTATCTTTACCCCCCTAAAGAACAAGATGGCTCCCACTCTACTTTCATCCCCATTACAGGGGTTTACAGATTTCAGGTTTCGCAATGCCTTCAACCATTACTTTGGTGGGATTGATACATTCTATGCGCCCTATATCAGGCTGAATGGAAAGCTGAACATCAAGCAATCCTTTCAAAACGACTTAGCGCCAGAAAACAACACAACCATAGAAGTGATTCCCCAAATAATCACCAACGATGCCGACGAGTTTATCTTCGTTGCCAAATACGTGCAAAGTTTAGGCTATAAAGAATTGAATTGGAATTTAGGGTGCCCCTACCCTATGGTTGCTAAATCTGGAATGGGCTCTGGTTTGATTTGCAATCCTTCAAAAATTGATGATATTTTACATAGAGCGCACAATGAAATAGATATCTTGGTCTCTATGAAAATGCGAATGGGATATGAGCACGCTGAAGAAATTCTGGATGCTTTTACTATTTTAGATAAGTATCCACTCAAAAACATTGCCATCCACGCCAGAATAGGGAAGCAACTCTACAAAGGCCCCGTAGATTTGGGTGCTTTTGAGAAATGCCTCAGTGGCACCAAGCATAAGTTATATTATAACGGAGATATTACTAGCGTAGCTGCATTTAAAGCTATTGAAAACCGCTTTCCAACCCTTGATCATTTTATGATTGGCAGAGGTTTAATTGCCGATCCCTTTCTACCAAGTATGATCAAAAATAATACTTCCAAATACCCCGAAAACAGATGGACTATTTTCTCCGAATTTCACGATACTATTTATCAACAATACGACGAATACTTATCTGGGCCAACCCCTATAAAAATGAAGATGTTAGGCTTTTGGGAATTCTTTTCCCAGTCAACATCCAATCCTCAAAAGACATACAAAGCCATAAAAAAAGCTACTGCTCCAATAAAATACAAACAGGCGGTTGCTCAAATTTTATATACGGAAATGAAAGTTGCAGGTCTATAGCTCCTATGGAGACGATATGGTTTATTGCAAGTTAATTGACGAAAACCAATAGATTGTTCTTAGTATATTGCTCCCAACAAAACAATTAATTTTGAATTAGTAAAAAAAGAATGACAAGTCTTTCAAAATTCACCCAGGCAAGTATCTTAATAGTAATAATAGTCGCTGCTTTGGTCTATGGCAAAGCTTTTCTTATACCATTGATTTTCGCTTTTATCTTTTGGATACTTATTAGAAGAATGAAGGAAACATTGAATAGAATAGGTGTCATTGACAGATATGTTCCCAATTGGATAAAAAATATTTTTCTTACTGTTTTTATCTTTTCATTAATATACTTTATTGGCTCTATTATTTCATCAAATATCACTAGAATGATAGGGAGGTATGACGTCTATCAAACCAACTTTACTTCTCTGGTTTATAAAATAAATGACACTTTTGGAATAGAGCTGGACGTTTTCTTAAAGAATACGGATGTAAGAATGTTGTTGAGCAACCTAATTCATCCAGTTGTTACGGTCTTAACAAGTATGGTAGGCAATGTTTTTTTGGTGCTAATATATATGTTGTTCTTATTTTTGGAAGAGACTAATTTTAATTCAAAATTGAGATTGGTATTTACTACCGAAGAAAATCACCACCGTATTTCAGGAATACTTCGAGAGCTAGAATATTCTATTTCAGATTATTTGGGTGTAAAAACCCTTGTGAGTTTTATCACTGGCGCCTTGAGTGCTGTGGCCTTATTAATAATTGGCGTCGATGCGCCCGTTTTTTGGGGACTTATTATTTTTCTTTTGAATTATGTGCCTACAGTAGGATCGCTTATTGCCACATTATTTCCTGTTGCTTTTTGCCTACTTCAATTCCCCAATATAACGCCTGCCATTCTAACACTTATAATAGTAGGCAGCATTCAAGTTGTTGTCGGAAATGTTTTGGAACCCAAGCTTGTAGGCTATTCTATGAATCTTAGCGCACTGGTCACAATACTCGCATTGTCATTATGGGGAATTATTTGGGGAGTTACAGGAATGATTCTTAGCGTTCCCATAACAGTAATAATGGTTATCATATTTTCAAAATTTGAACAAACTAAGGGTATCGCAATTATGCTATCCGATAAAGGGGAATTAAAAGGATAAATTAGATTTATCCCTTCATATCAAAACAAGAATGCAATTAAATTTTATCTTAGCTCCATAAAGCCTTTAGCTTCTTTTATGCCAAGCAATCTCTATCTTCTATTTACCTCAACCTAGCCCCCGCATTCAGCAGGATTGATGATTTGGATTCAGCTTTTGAAACACTGAAAACACTTATAAAAAAAGACCCGAGTTTCGGCAGAGCCTATTACCTCCGAGGCCTGCTCAATTTTGAAGCGAATAGAGACGCTGCTGCCATATCAGATTTAAATAAGTCAATAGCAATAGACTCAACAAATACACGCGCCAGCTACAATTTAGCTACCTATTATTACCAAAACAAGGAATGGAATAAAGCTGAAAAAGCAATTAAAGTGGCTTTAAAAATCGAGCCACAAAATGGTGAGTACCGCTATTTATTGGCATTAATTTATGAGGGACAGGGCAAAACTGCTGAAAGCGCTGCGCTTATAAAGCAATTACAGCAAGAGCAAGTGGCGGTAAGAAACTAACATTCTGTTGGAAGTGCATCTTATTCGTCGTAGAAAGCAATAAAAACCGTTATAAGGAAAGTGTTCTTCATAGAAATCGTATAAATTTAAGCTAGCTTATTTATTCCTAGATAACTGATAAGCAACTGCCCAAAATATTTAAAAGCGAAAATTATGTTTCGACTCCTGCAAATCCTCTTTCTGCTGCTTCTTGGTTTGTCATCTTGCAATAAGGAGGATCCGAGTCCTTCGGAAGAGGTAGATAAAATTTGGATCTATTTTTATGAACGGCAAGACTCTACAGCGCTCCAAGTTTATTCGTATGATGGCAAAATAGAAACCAATCTTGTAAACGATCCCATCTATGACTATTGGTGGATTAAAGTAAATCCTGCCAAAACTAAATTTCTGTGTTATCGTTCTCCTAAAAACGCGGGCGTCAATTCCTATACAGTGGCGGAACTGATGACTTTTGATATGGACGGCACCAATGGAAAGGTAATTGTGCCACTTAACTCCTACGGATGGGAACTCCAAGCCCACGCTAAATGGTCGCCCGACGGCACTAAAATTCTGGCAAGTGCAAAATGTAAAGATCCTGAGATCGGCGATATGGTATCGAGAGGACGCACAGTAGTGTTTGATGCCGATGGAAAAAACCCGATTATAGTTTCAAAGTTTACACATGACGTTGCCGATCCTGCTTGGTCGCCCGATAGTAAAAAAGTGGTTTATGTGGGACCCTCAGACCTGAACGATCCAGGAAATCCCGAAAAAGCCGAAATTTTTCAAGCGAGTTTAAACCCCACGACCATGTATATGGAAAACCCGATACGGCTCACATTCGATAATTTGTACTGTTATGACCCCGCTTGGTCGCCCGATGGCAAGTGGATTGCTTATAGCAAGGGCGCGTTTATCAATCTTTTTATAGGAATTGACCACGACATTTATAAATGTAAACCCGATGGATCAGAAGATGTTTTGGTTTTGCGAGATGGCAAGGTCAATGGAGTGCCAACTTGGACTCCCGATGCAAATCGATTGGTTTTTCACGTACTTGGAATGTTTGATCCGCCTCCTTTTAGTCTGTTTAGCTGTAGCGCAAATGGCGGAGATAAAAAGGAGATACTCGCCACTGAAGGAATCAAACGATCTACCGTTTCTGCTTTCGAACGGTAGAAGTCTTGAAAAACCTCCACTTCTTAAAAGAGGATGAATCAATATCATAATACCTCAAGAGATAACTCTGTTTTATCCAAAAAAATTCCCCGACAACCGCAGTTCAAAAAGTCAAACTTTCTTGGGTTTCGGAGAAAAATCTTTTAATCCTTAATACCTGAATCTAATCGTCAAGCAAGTCGATTTGAGCTTTTATAGCTTGTTTCATAGCCTCGGCCAAAGCGCGGTTTCCATCCTCGTCCTTAGGGCTAATTTCAATAATTCCATCGCCATTGCCATCTACGGCCAGGGAAAGATCAACGGTTGGAGTGGCATTGAGAACAGCGGACAAATCAAAATTGATTATAATTCCATTTTCATCGTTGAAAATAACGCCATTGGAACTTCCATCTTCAAATTCCAATTCTATTTCCTCTTCAAAATCATGCCAAAAAACAAAAGGTACCGCGTTTATTGTTCCTTCCATTCTCATGCTTTGATTGAAAAGTTTACTTTGCGGATTTTTACTCTTGTCAAATTCAAATTCAATTTCCTCAAGCTTTCCATTTGGAAGTTGGATGTCAACCAGTTCAATAGCTATTGGGGATAAAAGCTCAACTTCAAACGGGCCTTTTAATTCAATATCATCTTCCCCGTTATAAAAAGGATCATCGCCGATGATGTCATCAAATTCGAGTTCAATTTCCGTGAAATTGACTTTAAAGCTCGAAAGCTCTACAATTGTGGCCTGCTGGGCTCCTTCGCCAGATTTTAAAGGCGTGTAGGAAGCTTTAGCCGAAATGCTCAAACGGCCGGTGCCATCATTAACGTTCGGTGCGGGGTCGTCGTCGGAACAGGCTACAAAAACACTGGCCAGCCCCAAGGCAAAAACAGATAATTTAAGATTTTTCATTAGGTTCATTTTGTTGTTTGTTAGAATTAGTAGTTTGAAGATAACGGAGGATTTTTCATCATCGATATATAGTGAGTACTAATCCTTTCACAAAGTTTTGTTGGGGAAGCGTTAATGAAGCTTCTCAATGCATTTGTGCAAAGGTATTGCTGAATTTGGGGATGAATTAGAAAGAAGAAGGATTTGATCCAAAACGAATTTTCAGGGTTTAATCTCCAGAAAGTTTACGCAACACTTCTCCCCTCTTTATCTTTCCAGTTTCGGTGTAAGCAAATTGCGGAATGCTATATATCTTCTTAGGTTTTTCATAAGAGGAAAGGAATTCAAATATTTTGGAAAAATCTTCAAGTGGAAGTTGCTGCTCACTCTCAACGATTAATACAATTCGCTCTCCCAGAGCGTCATTTTCTTCAGAAGCAATAAAAAAAGGAAGTTTTAAATGGGGTGATAATTTTTCTTCTATAAGTTCGGGATGCACTTTAATTCCGCCAGTGTTTATAATGTTATCTATTCTTCCCAAAAACTTAAAAGAGGTAGGAGAAACCAATTCCACCACATCGTTAGTGTTTACGAGATCATCAGAAATCGCTGGTGCAAGTATCTGTAGGCAGCTCTCTTTTGTTTGTAAAAAAGTAACTTCAGGTAAGGCTGCAAAAATCGGCGAGCGTGCTGGCCCGTTCAAAGGTCTTACGGCAATATGGCTGATGGTTTCCGTCATCCCATAGGTTGCGAAAATCTGAGTATCCAGTTTCTGAAGTCTTTCTTCTAAGTCCCAAGATACGGCTCCTCCACCCACTATCAGTTTTTTCACTTTATGGAAATCTAACAAAGAATGGTAAACCTGATATGGCACCATAGCGGTAAAATCGAAGACTTCATTTGATGTTTCCAACGGATTTTTTTCTGGGGAAGTGGTATATAAATCCCATCCTGCCGTCATGGCCCGTACCAACATCATTTTCCCCGCGATATACTCTGAAGAAAGACATAACAATGCTTTAGTGCCTTCCTTTAAATTGAAATAATTTACCGTGGCTGAAGCACTGTTGAAAACCTGTTCTTTTTTAAGATCGATTTCTTTTGGAGTACCTGTAGATCCTGAAGTTTTCACTTGAATGAAATCTTTGTCATTCAGCCATTCCACAATAAAGTTACCAATGGCAATTTTTTCTCCAATTCCTGTTTCACATAATTTAAGTGCATACTTCCTTAAAATATCAGGAGAGGCGAAACTCTTTCCATTCAACTTAAATTCAGGATGAAGCAAAGTTTTCACTGTTTCTCAATTTAAATAATCGTCACGAACCTCTTCAAATTCCATTGTATTGGGTACTTCCACTTTTCCGAAGAGCTTCCCGCCCCAATCGGTCCATTTATAGCGCCAGGCCATTATCAACAAGAAAAGAGGGTAAATAATAAAGACGGGAGCCAAGACATCAAAACCCGCAGATGGTTCAGAAATATCCTTTAAGACGGAATGGGTTGTGAAAACCGTCCAATCTGCAGTCACCAAAAGTGCGGCAATCAAGTTGTTTCCCGCGTGGAATCCAAGGGCGAGCTCCATTCCCTCGTCCATCAAGGTTATAATTCCCAAGAAAAGACCGGTGCCGATGTAAAAGATCATGATTACATTTCCCATTTTACCTACTTCGGGATTAGCAAAATGTAGCGCCCCAAAAACAATGGAAGTAATTATAAGGGGAAGCCATTTATTCTTTGCCAAAACCCCGATTCCCTGCATCAAATACCCACGAAAAAGATACTCTTCAAAACTGGTCTGTAAGGGTACCATAACAATGGCAATAAGTGCAAGAATCAGGAAGGGGATTAGCTCAAATTGAACTACATAACCCTCGGGATTATTGTAAAAATCAATAAGAGTAATGACAGTCGTGGTTATCGCAATTAACCCAAATCCGAAAAACACCCTGCCCCAATCCATTTTTTTTCGGGAAGTTGTAAGTTGAATAAAAGGTTGTTTATGTAAAAACTTCGCCACCAAATAGACCGCCAATAATCCAACAGCAAAGCTTAGCAACATCAAAAACAAGGTGAGATTAGAGTCCAAGGTGGTCAATAACACACTTTGGTCCTGAATAGCGTTTATGTCCCCTCCTTCAGTGAGAACTTTGAAAACCACCGCCAATACCAAGGGAATAGTTCCTATTTGACTAGCAAGAAAAATAATGATGAACCCCACTAAATAGCGCCACCATTCGTGAAGGGATTTAAAGGCTTGTTGGATATACATTTTTTAGATGTTAGATTCTAGATGTGAGACTTGAGATATGAGACTTGAGACGTGAGATGTTGACCTTTATAAATTATTGTACTTTAGAATTGAATTTCCCATTCCTTTAATGGATTATAATGGAGGGCACCTTGTGAAACTTCCAAGGGACTTTCCACATTATTATTGTATAGGCTGCCGGTGCCCAATCCTTGCGGCAATTTACTGCTTTTTGTGAATGTATATTGTGAAATGGCATTCAAACCTATATTACTTTCCAGAGCCGAGGTAATCCACCAGCCAGCTCCGTATTTTTCAGCGAGGTTTATCCAAGTATCGCTTCCCTTAAATCCGCCGACCAGGGAAGGTTTTAAAATAATATATTGAGGTTTAATGGTGTCGAGTAGTCGATTTTTTTTCACTTCAGAAAATATGCCGATTAGCTCTTCGTCCAATGCGATGGGCAAGGGCGTCTCTTCACATAATCTCGCCATTTCCATAAGCTGTCCCTGCTTGATGGGCTGTTCTATGGAATGCAGTTGAAAGTCGGAAAGACGCTTTAGTTTTTCCAAAGCATCAGAAGGTGAAAAAGCCCCATTGGCATCAACTCGGAGTTCGACCTCCGAAGAAGAAAACTCCTTGCGAATGGATTTTAAAAGTTCCAATTCACTTTTGAAATCAATAGCTCCAATTTTCATTTTGATACATCTGAAGCCTTCTTTCAACTTTTCTGCTATTTGTGCTTTCATAAAAGCCTTATCGCCCATCCATACCAGCCCATTGATAGAAATGGAGGATTTTCCATCGGTAAATTCTGAAGGAAACAACACAAAAGGATCTTCGCTTTCCATGGATTTGAAAGCTGTTTCAATACCAAATTGAATGGAAGGAAATTCTTCTAAACTTTCATATAATTTTTCTATTCCCAAGAAAATATTATCGCAAACCCATTGCAATTTCTCCTCGTAATCGGGGCGGTCGTCCACGCTCAAACCGCGTAAAAGTCCGCACTCCCCCACTCCAAACCCTTCATCGGATTTCAGAATAATAAAATAAGTGTCTTTGGTTTTTAGCACCCCACGGGAAGTTCCGCTAGGACGTTTAAAGTTTAGGACGTGTTTTTTAAATTGGGCTGTCATTTTCTCTGGCAAAGGCATGAAGACGCAATTATTTCTCCATAAAAACTTGAGGAAATGCGACTTCTTGTGCAATTTTTTTAAAGTTCTATACTTTCCCCTACTGCAAGCAACATCAAATCTTTGCCTGCATCATAAAACTTACGCTTAGCCTCTTCGTGGTCGATTTCAATATATCCAAAAGTATCGTAATGCACTCCTAGAACTTTATCGCATTCCACAAAGTCGCTGGCGATGATGGCATCCTCAATTCCCATAGTAAAATTATCGCCTATAGGAAGGATGGCAAGATCCAGTTTGGTATAATTTGGAATGAGCTTCATATCCATTGTAAGCGCCGTATCCCCGGCTATATAGATGTTTTTGTGTTCACCCTCAATAACGAAACCGCCAGGCTGCCCACCGTAACTACCATCTGGAAAACTACTGCTGTGATGCGCAACAACATATTTCACTTTTCCAAACTCAAACTTCCAACTACCACCGAGGTTCATCGGGTGAACTTCAATTCCATTTGCTTCGTAATGGTTAGTGATTTCAAAATTGCCCACTATAACTGCACCCGTTCTTTTTGCAATTGCCTCGGCATCTAAAGTGTGGTCGCCGTGGGCGTGGGTGAGAAATATATAATCGGCTTTTAAATCCTCGATGTTTATTTTGTCCTTAGCCAGAACATTTTCCGTGATAAATGGGTCAACTAAAATGTGTTTCCCTTCTATCTCAAGTCCCAAACAATTTTGACCGTAAAATGTAATTTTCATAATATTTACTTTTTCCTTTAAAGATATTAAAACCACGCCGAAACAAAAAACAAAATAGAAAACAGAAAAGTACTCAGGGCCACCTTTTTCAATTCGGAATCCAAAAGTGGAGGGAAAGTATTCTCTTTCACTTTTTTAAGATGGATAAACAAGGGAATGAAGGCTAGTAATGGCAGGTATTGCATCCAGCTTACTTCCTTTACCGCAAAATAAACCACGGCACAAACGAAGGAGACCACGATCAAGGCGTAATGATAATTTTTTATTCGCTTGCCGCCCAACAAAACGGCCAAGGTGTTTTTGTTTACATTGGCATCGGCCAAACGGTCGCGCATATTGTTGAGATTAAGTACTGCTGTGCTTAAAAAACCGATGATAATAGCCGGGAGTAAAATAAAATTATCCAAGTTTTTTGTAAAGAGAAAATAAGCTCCCAAAACCCCAAGAAGCCCGAAAAACAGAAAAACGAACACATCTCCAAGTGCTCGGTAACCGTAAGCGGTTTTCCCCACTGTATAAGTAATAGCCGCTACAATAGCCGCAATTCCCAAGATAAAAAAGATAGAGGAGTGCAAAATGTTTTGACCTTCAAAAGCTACGTAAATAAGCGCACACGCTATGATTAAGGTGATGATGGAAGTAATCATCATTCCCTTTTTTAAATCTCCCGCAGAAAGCACCCCGCTTTGCATAGCGCGCATGGGTCCTACTCTTTCGTGATTGTCGGTGCCTTTTACGCCATCGCCGAAATCGTTCGCAAAATTCGATAGTATTTGGAATCCCAAAGTTGTTGCCAAAGCCAGAACGAAAATGGGCAGAGAAAACATATCAACTTCCTTGGCAGCAGCTCCAGCGGTTATAATCCCAGCTATTGACAAAGGCAGTGTGCGCAAACGGGCAGCGGAAATCCAAGCTCTTAGTTTTCTCATCAAGTTTTTTTTGCGGCGTAAAAATACATCTAAAAAATCCGCATACCAACTTTCTTAAATTTTCTTATATTCGCATTTCCTAAAATTTAAACCCTCAGAAAGTCTATGAAAAATTACACAGTAAATAACCTTGGCTTACTGCTACTTAGACTAGGTTTTGGTGGCTTAATGCTCACTCATGGCATTCCAAAATTTCTAAAACTGATTTCGGGCGACTTCACTTTTGGAGATCCTATTGGCATCGGCGCCCCAGCTTCTCTAATATTGGCCGTTATGGGAGAAATGGTTTTCCCGATTCTGGTGATTATTGGCTTTAAAACTCGTTTGGCGGCTATCCCGGTAATCCTTACCATGATAATTGCAGGTTTTATTGTGCACGCTAACGACCCCTTCGGAGTTAAGGAAATGTCTTTTCTATATTTGATAGGCTTCAGCGCAATCGCACTTTTGGGCGCAGGAAAATATTCGATTGATAAGGAATAATATAAAGCTTTTACAACGAAGATTTAATTAAAGATTTTCACCAATAATTCCTTTAGCAAATCTCCTTGAGGAAGATTTGCAGCACCTACGCCTTTACTTTTCATATCAATTTCACGGATAACGGCTATATTGGCACTTACTTTTTTCATCGGATAATTTCGAGCAGCGGTATGATAATCCTTTAAAAAAAACGGATGGACTCCTAAAGCTTTTGCCGCGTCACCTTTATTGGAAAGCGCATGATATTTCAAAAGTTTCGAAAAGAAACCATAAAGCAATGCAATGGTCATTGGCATCGGATTGCTTTTCGGATTTTGTGAAAAATATTGAACTATGGCAAAAGCTTTTCTTATATCTCTTTCACCTATAGCATTCTGAAGCTCAAAATTGTTGAAGTCCTTGCTGATGCCAATATTCTCCTCAATGAGCTGAGGCGTAATCTGATCTCCGGGCTTTATAATAAGCTGAAGTTTTTCCAATTCGTTGCTGATCCTACCCAAATCGTTGCCCAAGAACTCAACCAGCATCTGCGAAGCCTTTGGAGTGATAGTATAGCCTCTGCCTGCCAGAACCCGTCTTATCCAGTCTGGCACCTTATCGTCATACATCTTCTTGCTCTCAAAAAGAAGTCCTTTTTCAGCAACGGCCTTGGCAAGTTTTTTCCGTTTGTCAAGGGTTTTGTATTTGTAGCAAAGCACCAATACCGTGGTAGGTTGTGGGTTGAGAACATAGCTCAACAAATTTTCCATGGTCCGCGAAAGATCTTGTGCCTCCTTAACAATCACCACTTGTTTTTCGGCCATCATGGGATAGCGTTTGGCATTTGCAATAATATCATCTACCGAAACGTCCCGCCCATAAAGCACCATTTGATTAAAACCTTTCTCGGCTTCCGACAGCACATTTTGCTCAATATATTTTGAAATGGCATCAATATAATAAGGTTCTTCTCCCATCAGGAAGTAAACGGGTTTGGTTTTCCCATTCCTTATGTCGGTAAGTATTGTCTTTACTTTATCAAGCGGCATAATAGGTTTCTTGTTTAAATCGATTTATTTCCTAATTGAATATTGAAGTTTGAAATTTAAGTGATATTTGCGCTATGCAGAAACTCAATTTCCCGGAATATTCCTTTCGCTTCAAAAGTAGCGAAAATAAAACCTTGGTTTTTGATGAAATTAGAAAAAAGTTCGTGGTACTGGCCCCCGAGGAATGGGTGCGACTTCATGTCGTACAATTTCTGATAAAGGATAAGAACTATCCTAAAAGCCTTATAAACATTGAGAAACAATTGAAATTGAACCAAACCACAAAACGATATGATGTTGTGGTTTTTAACAATGACGGAAGCATCTATTTGATTGTGGAATGTAAAGCCCCCTCCATTCCTATCACCCAGCTCACTTTTGACCAAATTGCCGGCTACAACCTAGCTTTACAATCAGAATATCTAATGGTTACAAATGGATTGGATCATTATTATTGCCAAATGGATTTTGAGAATGAACGTTATGTTTTCCTCAAGGATATTCCGAATCGATAAAAAGCAGATGTTTATTAAGGACAATTCGAGTAATCAAGTCACCTCTTTCATAAAACAATTCCATATCTCCAGAATCATTTTAACTAAATTTACGCCGTGAAAGTAGCTGTTGTCATCTTAAATTGGAACGGAAGGGAATTATTGGAGAGGTTCCTCCCATCAGTGGTGGCCCATTCTAAGGAAGCAACCGTTTATTTGGCAGATAATGCATCGGAAGACGATTCCGTCGATTTTGTTTTAAACCATTTTCCAACCGTAAAAATTATCAAAAACAAGTTAAATGGAGGTTACGCCAAAGGTTATAACGATGCGCTTCAAAATCTTTCTGAAGATATCTTTGTCCTTCTAAACAGTGATGTGAATGTAACTGAAAACTGGTTGCAACCCATCTTAACAAAATTCAAAAAAGATAGTACAGTAGTTGCAGCACAACCTAAGATATTGGACTTCAAAAATCCTTCCTACTTTGAATATGCGGGAGCTGGTGGTGGCTTTATCGATAAATATGGATATCCATATTGCCGGGGTCGTATTTTTGATAGTTTGGAGGAAGACTTAGGTCAATACGATGATAATATTCAGATATTTTGGGCCTCAGGAGCTTGCCTTTTTGTGCGTTCCACAGCGTTTTGGGATGCCGGAGGGTTGGACGAGGATTATTTTGCGCATCAAGAAGAAATTGATTTGTGCTGGCGATTACAAGCCAAGGGAGGCAAAATACAATATGTTGGAAGCTCAAAAGTTTTTCATATAGGTGGCGCAACTTTAGATGCTAGCAGTCCACAAAAAACATTTTACAATTTCAGAAATTCGCTACTGAACCTCCTTAAAAATGTTGGGGGAGCTAAGGCGTTTTGGTTTATTTTTGTACGCATGATTTTGGACGGCGTCGCGGCTTTTAAGTTTTTGTTTCAGGGAAAGCCAAAACATTTCCTTGCCGTGCTCAAAGCGCACTTAAGTTTTTATAAACTTCTGCCAAAATCCCTTCGAAAGAGAAAAACACAGGCGTCTGATTTTAAATATTTTCACATTAAATCTATTGTATTTCAGCATTTTATACTAAAAAGACAGTTTTTTGACGAGCTTTAATGAAATTAACCTAAATTATTGTTAATCGCTTTTGGATGGAGCGTTTATTTGATATTTTTGAAACTCATTTTTGAAGTAAACAATCTAAACTATAACATTTAAAACTATGAAGAAACTATTGATTTTAGCAGTGTGTTCGAGCTTGGCTTTTACATCCTGTGTTTCTAGTAAAAAGTATGCGGAACTTGAAGCAAAACAACAAAACACCCAAGACCTCTTGAACACGTGTACTGTAAAACTGAATGACTGTCTCACTGAAAGAGCTGCTGCCACTGTGCGTGCCAAAGAACTTGAAGGCCGTTTGGCTGATATGAGAAAAACCAACGAAGATTTAATCCAAAGTTCAAAAGATTTGACGATGCTTACCTCCAAAGGAGCAACCAATCTTGAAAAATCATTGGAGAGTTTGAAAGAGAAAGATCTTAAAATTACACGCCTACAGGATGCACTCAACAAAAAAGACAGTGTTACCTTGGCTCTTGTTACCAGTCTTAAAAGAGAAGTTGGTATAAACGATCCAGACATTG
The DNA here is from genome assembly GCA_049646885.1 of Aequorivita sp. GTDB lineage: Bacteria > Bacteroidota > Bacteroidia > Flavobacteriales > Flavobacteriaceae > Aequorivita. Next base: position 16,149 of record JBARWQ010000048.1, read on the forward strand.
AAATAAATGTTCTTAAAGGAGTGGTTTATATTTCACTTTCTGACAAATTATTATTTAAGACCGGAAGCTATGAGATTTCAACAAGAGCTCGTGAAATCTTAGGGAAGGTAGCAAAAGTGATCAACGGAAAACCAGATTTCGAAGCTATGGTTGAAGGCCATACGGACAACGTACCTTACAGAAGCGGAGTGTTACTTGACAATTGGGATTTGAGTGTGAAAAGATCAACCGCCATTGTACGCGCCCTTCAGGATCTTGGTATCAGCCCAAACAGATTGGTTGCTGCCGGACGTGGGGAGTACGATCCATTGGTTCCTAACACTACTGCCGAGAACAGAGCTATAAACAGACGTACCCGTATTCTGGTACTTCCAAAAATCGATCAGTTCTACGATATGATTGAAAAGGAAATGAAAAACCTTGAAGCTTCAGGAAGCTAATATTTCCAAAAACCCTTTGAAAAAACCCGGTCTAATCGACTGGGTTTTTTTATTTTTGGACACGGAAAATCTCTAAAAAGCTTTTTGTACCTTGGAGAAGAAATACCAACCGTTGCTTAAACCTTAATAAAATGGAAGAATTCAAAACCAATTGGAGCCATGAGGAATTAAAAACCTACATCCTCCTTTACTGTGCATATGCCAATTTTGTTGAAACCCAAACCGAAAGAGCCTTTATTATCGACAAGGTTGGAGAAGAAATGTATGCAAAATTATTTAAGGAATTTGACCAAGACAATGATTACCAACGCATCCAAAAAATTCAGCACACCGTTGAGCGGGCTAATTATTCCAAAGTAGAAATGGAACGTTTATTTGAGAACATAAAGAATATGTTTCTTGCAGATGGGGAACTAGATATCCTAGAAGAGAATATTTTTCGAGGTTTACATCATCTGTTAAAATAATATCTAAAGTTCCAATTCTCCCTTTCCTTCTCTAATAATCAACGGCTCATCCCCAGTGAGATCAATTACCGTGGATGCCACATTGCCACCATAGCCTCCATCGATTACCAAGTCCACAAGTTTGCCCCATTTTTCAAGTATAAGCTCTGGATCGGTAGTGTATTCGATTACCTCATCTTCATCCTTTATTGACGTGGAAATAATCGGATTTCCCAATTCCCGAACAATCGCCAGTGTTATGGCATTATCCGGCACTCGGATACCAACCTCCTTTTTCTTTTTAAAGACCGTGGGAAGGTTATTGTTCCCAGGAAGGATAAAAGTATATGGGCCAGGTAAATTTCGTTTTAGAATCTTGAAAGTAGGCGAATCTATTTGACGGACATAATCACTCAGGTTGCTCAAATTCTCACATACGAAGGAAAAATTAGCTTTTTCCAACTTAACACCTCTCAATTGTGCAACGCGTTCCATAGCTCTGGCGTTTTTGATATCGCATCCCAATGCGTAAACAGTATCGCTCGGATATATAATCACCCCCCCATCGCGCAGGATTTTTACAACCCGTTTTATTTCCTTTGGATTTGGGTTTTCCTCATAAATCTTGATAAACTCTGCCATAACTAACTTTTTTATTTTAAATATAATCCATTTAATAAGAATTGGCAACTTAATGCACCAGCAATATCATAACTTATAAATTTAATCGTTTAGAGAAAGCAACTTAAATTATTTTATGGGAAAAAACCTTATCATTACCCTCTTCCTCGGAGTTCAACTTCTTTTCTATAGTTGTTCAAAAGACAATGACACAGCGCAAGAACCCCTATTGGCGGAAACTTTTTTAAATGTTTCCTACGGATTGAATCCGCAGCAAAAATATGATCTTTATTTACCCGCCGACCGCTCTACTGAAAAAACAAAACTGATAATATTGATCCACGGAGGTGGCTGGACAGCAGGCGATAAAACTGATATGGATTTTCTGATTCCTTATATTAAATTAAGACATCCTAATCACGCCATTGTAAACACAAACTATGTGTTGGCTGATTTAGACACCCCCGCATTTCCCAATCAATTTTTGGATTTGGATTCGGTCATCGAGAAATTGACGACAGAAAAAAGTGAATTGCATATCAATCCGGAATTTGCTCTTGTTGGTGTAAGTGCTGGGGCACACATCTCTTTGATGTATGATTATGTATATGATACTAAGGATCGTGTAAAAATGGTGGCAGATATTGTCGGCCCAACCGATTTTACAGATCCGTTTTACAGCAACGAACCTAATTTTCCGATTTTGATGGCATTATTGGTTGATGAAAACGCATATCCGCCAGGGGCAAATTATCCAGAAATCCTAAGTCCCGCCTTGCAGGTGTCGAGATCGAGCAGTCCTACGCTACTTTTCTATGGAAATGCCGATCCTCTTATTCCCATTTCTAATGCTATTACTCTCCAAACAGCATTGAACAACTTCCAAATTGACCATAACTACACTGTATATAGCGGTGGCCATGGTGATTGGGAGCCAAAGGACATAGAAGATATGACTGCGCAAATCAGCACTTATATTGATAAGTATTTGAAAATCGGGAAATAGTGAATTGAAACAGATGCTTCTTAGAATAAAACCTTTCTAATCAGCAGCTACCTTCAACTTTGCAAAACGCAGTAGTAATTTTTTTAAACCTCCGTTTTCGAAATCGATTTCGGCTTTGGTATCAGCTCCAACACCTTCAATTTTAAGAATTTTTCCTTTCCCAAACCGTTGGTGCTCTACCATTGTACCAATATCCAACTTGGCGTCTTGGGCATTGAAGTTTTTATCTGTTTCGCTGCTTACGGGTTTTAATCTCCGCAGTTTCCTTAGCTGCTCTTGGGTTGGTCCGGTTGGTGGACGTCCGGCTATAGGTCTTTTAAGGCGAAGTTTACTATGGTCAACATCGTCAAAAATATCGGAGTCCAGCAAGGGTTTGTATCGGTTTTCGGTGATGGGCGTGAGGTATTCCAAAAAGCTTTCGTCAATTTCCTCTATAAAACGACTTGGCTCGGCGTCGATAAGTTTTCCCCATCGATAACGGGATTGGGTGTAGGTTAAATACGCCTGTTTTTCAGCTCGGGTCAAGGCCACATAAAATAGGCGGCGCTCTTCTTCCAGTTCGCTACGGGAATTTAGATTCATCGCACTGGGAAACAAATCTTCCTCCATGCCCACTATATAAACAAATGGAAATTCAAGACCTTTAGCTAAATGTACGGTCATAAGGGCAACGCGATCCCCGTCACCTTTGTCGTTGTCCAAGTCGGTGGCTAGCGCAACGTCTTCCATAAACTCCTCAAGAGAGCCAGTAGCATCGGCAAGTTCCTTTTGCTCTTCTACAAAGTCGCGCATCCCGTTGAGCAATTCCTCTATATTTTCAATTTTGGCAATTCCTTCTGGAGTACCGTCTTTTTTAAGTTCTTGTAGAAGCCCGGTTTTTTTGCTGACGTGTTCGGTAATCTGAAAAGCGTTATATCCTTGATTTAAAACCTGAAAGCTTTCAATCATAACCACAAAATCCTGAAGCTTGTTTTTGGTGCCGGCATTTATTTTCAAATTAACCTTGTCAATATGCTTCATCACTTCAAAAATGGAGCGATTATAGTGGTTTGCAGCAACGATTAAGCGTTCCATGGTCGTATCTCCTATCCCACGGGCGGGATAATTGACAACGCGCTTTAAAGCCTCTTCATCCTTCGGATTCAAAATCAGCCGCAGATAGGCAAGTATGTCCTTTATTTCCTTTCGTTGGTAAAAGCTTAGCCCGCCATAGATTCGATACGGGATATCCTTCTTCCGCAAGGCATCCTCAATCGCACGGCTCTGCGCATTGGTTCGGTATAATACTGCGAAATCACCATCTTTTAATTGATGGTTCATTTTGTTTTCAAAAATCGAGCTCGCCACAAATCTTCCTTCGTCCCCATCGGTCATAGTGCGGTTTACAAGGATTTTGTTTCCTTCTTCATTGGCGGTCCACACTACTTTTTCAAGGCGGGTTTTATTTTTTTCAATTACATTATTGGCAGCGTTGACGATGTTTTTAGTGGAACGGTAATTCTGTTCCAAACGATAAACCTTCACCTCATCATAATCCTTCTGGAAGTTTAGGATATTGTTGATATTGGCACCACGGAAAGCATAAATACTTTGCGCATCGTCACCTACTACGCAAATATTCTGAAATCTATCTGAAAGTGCTCTTACAATCAAATACTGACTGTGATTGGTATCTTGGTACTCATCCACCAAAATATATCGGAAACGGTTTTGATATTTTGCCAAAACCTCTGGAAAACGGGTTAAAAGTTCATTGGTTTTCAACAATAAATCGTCAAAATCCATAGCTCCTGCTTTAAAACATTTGTCCACATATCCCTTGTAAATATCTCCCAATCGCGGCATCTTGGCCATGGCGTCGGCTTCCATCAATTCGGGATTGTTGAAGTATGCCTTAACCGTAATTAAACTGTTCTTATAGGAAGAAATACGGGAATACACCTGTTTGTATTTATAAATATCCTTATCGAGATGCATTTCCTTAATAACCGCGCGAATTACGCTATGAGAATCTTGGGTATCATATATAGTAAAGTTCGGGGGATAGCCCAACTTATCTGCCTCATACCGAAGTATTTTGGCAAATATACTGTGGAAAGTTCCCATCCAAAGGTTTTTGCCCTCACTGGCCCCGACAATTTTCGAGATACGGCTTTTCATCTCGCGGGCGGCTTTGTTGGTAAATGTGAGCGCTAGGATATTGAAAGGATCTACACCTTGGGCCATGAGGTATGCAATCCGATAGGTAAGCACCCGTGTTTTCCCGGATCCGGCACCGGCAATAACTATCATTGCTCCGTCCTTTTGGAGCACTGGTGCCCGCTGGGCGTCATTAAGTTCTTCTAAATAGGATTCCAAAATATTCAATTTCTTAAGCTTGTGAAAATAGCCATTTTCACCATTTTTCGCCCCATGGATTTCAAAGAAATTATAAACAAAGACAACCTGAGAGTCTGAATTTGGTTTATATTTCTTTAGTAGGTGAAAATTCGTTTAACTCCCCCCGATTTTTCTTCTGAAAAAATAGGGAGTAAAATGATACTTTACAAGTATTTCTTCTTCTTTAGATAAAGAAAAAGACCCAGCAGCAATAGAAGCGCGATTCCAACGTACCACCAAAAATTCAAACCGGTTGTTAAGGGTGGCACATCACCACTTACCACAAATCCAGTCCAATAATATGGATGAATAAATTTCACTTCCGAAACCTTTTCCAAGTATTGTACTTTAGTTAAATGCAGAACCTTATCTCTCGATTTTCGAGCTTTTAGATTATGAAACTTGGGCAAATGAAAGTTAAACCTCAAAAACAGTAAGATGTAAAAATACTTCATTATTTATCTGGGGACTAACTGTTGTTTTACTATCGCTCAAACATACCGTTTTTTTGAAGTTTTTCAAAAACAAATAGAGCCTTCGCAAGGAAAGCACAAGTAAAAAACTTATATGTTGAATTTTATCCGCTTCGAGATATTTCGAGTACTTAACCGAAAATCACTTCTTTTTCAACAACGGAAAATGTGTTTCTTTCCAGCTTCCGTCCGCTTGTTGTATTGAATATTTATAATCTCCCGCCTCGACGTATGCAGGATTGTGTTGGTAATGCTTAAGCTCTAGGTTAGTCCCCCCATCAATTACTTGTGTAATCACTTGGTTTTTTCCAAAAATCCCGGTAAAATCAAATGAGACGACTGGCAATTGGATATCGCCTTCAAGTTTGTTGAAACCATATACCTGATAGAAGTTAACGGGAATCATTTCTGTAACATATACTTTTTGACTGCCAGCTACTTGGTGGAAATCCCATTTGTACTCCTCACATGCATATCCTTCTCCATCAATTGTATCGTCCGATAAAACTTTGGTCTTTCCTGTTTTCTTTATGGTTACATACCTGTCGGATATTGGATAGTTTTCGTTTTCGTCATACAACTCTGGATCATTCACCCAGCTTACATTCACACCATCCACAGTTTTTGTTCCGTGCCCATCGTCTCCAAAGAAATAATAATTGCCTAGCGGATCACTAACCACAAACTCTATCATCGGGTCATCCGGCATATATAGCAACTGCCCATTTTCAGTATTGTGATATATCCAAAACTCCTCCCGCTCTCCTTCTTCGGTGGTGTATTCATAAATAAAAGCGGAGTCGAAGTAAAGAGTAGTTGTGGGATCGACGGAGTAATCCGGTTCGTCCATTGACATACCTTCATCAAAATAATCTTCAGATGGGACGTTTGTAAGCTCCAAGGAATCTCTGGATATTTCTGCTTCTTGGCCATTGGATAGTTTATCCATTTTGGATTGGCAGCCTATCAAGGCAAATACGACTAAAAAAACCGGGAGATAAATCAATTTCATTTTATTTGTTTTTACAAGATTAACAATTCTTGGGTATTAAATCAACTATAAAAATAGGTTCAATAATTTATCGTGTCTTATCAACAAGTTTTTAAAAGCCGTATGCCAGTCTTTTTGGACCATCTCCCAATACCGTGGCATTTCATGTTTGAAGCTCTTCACAAAAAAAATAAAAAACGATTCGGTTAGTACCTACGAACTTAACGATTTTCAAAAAGCTTCACAGCTATCTAATGATCTCTTGAATCAAACTGAGGAGGAATACGCTTTGTTTTACAATGCCATGTAGTTAATGATGGTCAATGAAACGGAAAACACCTCCCGGATTTTGGCCAATACACCTTGGAGTGCGAAATACAGAGGAAAATAAACTTGGTGTGTAGCACTTTGTTATTTAAAACAAAAAATCTAAAACCAAACTTTGGAACATCATTTACACACAGTCCTACAATTCCGAAAAGGCCAAAAACTTTTATAAAAAAATAAATTGACCTGTTGTAGAAATCCCCCTTTGTAAAAGTGGTCGAAGCTTGGCCTCTTTTATTTTTAAATCCATCTTTATTTTAAATACCTTTATCGAAAATTCTATACATGGAGGAGTTTCTATCGTTTTTAGGACAGGTTCCTTGGTGGGGCTGGGTTCTCATATTTTTGGTACTGGTCGCCATTCGTGACATTTTCTTCAATAAATACCATGCGGTAAGCCATAACTTTCCTGTTGTTGGTCATATTCGATATATGCTCGAGAGTATTGGACCGGAGCTGCGGCAGTATATTGTAGCCAACAACAGAGAGGAATTGCCCTTTAACCGTATTGAACGCAGTTGGATTTACGCCTCGGCAAAAAATGAAAACAACTATGAGGGCTTTGGTACCGACCGAGATATTTATGAGCCAAATTATATTTTTATAAACAACGCTCTTCTCCCTTATAAAATAGAAAAAAGCAACCCAAATTATAAAAACCCATACTTTCTGCCCTGCGCTAAGGTAATGGGTGCCTATCACCAACGCAGAAGGCCTTACCGTCCGGCTTCGGTCATAAATGTTTCGGCCATGAGTTTTGGATCGCTATCCGCTAGGGCGGTAGAATCCTTAAACAAAGGATGTGCTATGGCCTATGCTTACCACAATACCGGGGAAGGTGGTCTTTCTCCTTACCATAAAATGGGTGCCGATGTGGTTTTTCATTTTGGAACAGGATATTTTGGGGTAAGAGATGCCGATGGTAATTTTTCCATGGAAAAAATTGTGCAATTGGTAAAGGACAACCCTCAAGTTAGGGCCATTGAAGTAAAGTTATCGCAAGGTGCCAAACCTGGGAAAGGAGGGATACTGCCAGCAGCAAAAATCACTAAGGAAATTTCAGAAATCCGGCACGTGCCATTAGGGAAAGATGTACTTTCTCCTCCCAACCACTCCGCTTTCGAAGGCGTGACAGGTTTGGTGGATTTCGTGGAGGAAATTGCCCAAGCTACTGGATTACCAGTAGGGATAAAATCAGCCGTAGGGCGACTGGGCGAATGGGAGCAGTTGGCAAAACGCATGAAAACCAGCGGTAAAGGTCCGGACTTTATTACCATTGATGGTGGGGAAGGCGGAACAGGAGCCTCACCTCCAAGTTTTGCGGATCACGTGTCCTTGCCTTGGCTATATGGTTTTGCCGAAGTTTATAAAATTTTTAAAAAGCACGACATCTGCGATAGAGTAGTTTTTATTGGAAGTGGGAAGCTTGGTTTCCCTGCTAAAGCAGCCATGGCTTTTTCCATGGGTGCCGATCTAATTAACGTAGCGCGAGAAGCTATGATGAGTATAGGGTGCATCCAAGCCCAATTGTGCCATACCAACCGATGCCCTAGTGGAGTCACCACTCAAAATAAATGGCTTCAGCGTGGAATCAACGTTGAAGATAAATCGGTAAGAGCTAATTTTTATTTCAAAAACTTTAAAAAAGAATTGGTCGAAATGACACATGCATGCGGTTATGAGCATCCGTGTCAATTTACCATGGACGATGTGGACCTGACGGTGGGAGACAAAAACCTCATCAAAACCTTGGCACAATCATTTATGTACCACAAATGCGCCGTTCCTTTCGAAAGCATGCACGCACTTTCAAAATGTGAACATCTAGGCGGAAATTATCACGAAAAACAGGCCAAAAAGAATGTAAAAGCCATGAAGAAGGAAAACTTAGTGAGATATTAAAGCAATTAATTTCGATTTTAATTCCAGCGAATTTTGAATTCCCAGGTTTATCTGGAGAAATTTAAAAATACTTTTCGGTGGACTCTTGCGATAGAAACACAAAAAAGGAATTAAGTTTGTTCATGTTTAAGAATCTATATGGAAGAAGCAACACAGATTATTAGTTATATAGCTTATCTATTGCCGGCAATAGTCGTTGGGATTGTTGCCTATTACTTTTTTAGGGGCCATACGGCCAATGAGGAGGGCAGACGGAGATACTTGGTACAGAAGGAAGCGCAGAAACAATTGCTGCCCTTACGGATGCAAGCCTATGAGCGTTTAACCTTATTTCTTGAAAGAATAGACCCAAAACGATTATTGGTGCGTGTTAAACCCTTTTCAGATTCAAAGGATGATTATGAAAATCTTTTAATAAAAAATATAGAACAGGAATACGACCACAACCTAACTCAACAGGTGTATGTCAGCCCCGAATGCTGGAATGTGGTGAATGCCGCGAAGAATGCAACTATTCACATCATCCGACAAGGAAGTATGCACGAAAAGGAAGGAAATGTGGACAAGATGCGACAATGGCTACTCCAAAACCTAATGGAGGAATTGACCCCTTCCCAAAAAGCATTGGCTTATATCAAACAGGAGGTCTCCGAACTCTTTTAAGCCAAGAGTTTTTCTAAAAAGGAGTTGGTTTTTTTCACTATCTTATTTATCCTTATCCTTAATCTCACTTAAATCCTTGTTTTTCTGTTGGGCAAACCTAAAGCCTCTATCCCACCACTCCGACATCTTTCCCTCATCAAAAATAAGGGAGTTGGTGGTTAGCACCGTGGGCGTATAATACAGATTGAGAATCACATTTTTATTGGCAGCAACAAATTTTCCAATGCGAATATTTTGTTTTTCAATCCTATCAGCCATATAACTCTGCATATTGGTGAGTAGGGAAAAGGCATTTTTCGAAGGCAGCCTATTGTAATAAGTAAGTTCGGTTTCCAAAATTATTACATCCACTTCCGTTGCTCCGCGATTGATAGCTTCTTCAATTGGTACCATGCTCCCAAAACCGCCATCCGCATATTCGCAGCCCTCTTTTTTGACCAAACTCATAAAGGGGGTGAAATTGGAGGAAATCCAAATCCAATCACAAAAATCCTGATAGCCAAAATCGTTGATGGATTTATACTCCACCTGATCCAGAGAAAGGTTGGAAACCGTAACTACAACCTCCTTCTCAGAAGCTTTCAATTGGTCAAATTCATTTTCTGTCAGCGTTTTTTCTATTAATTTCCGAAGGTTTAAGCTCTCTCCAAAAGTTTTTTTCCCTTTAATGAAATTTTTCAGCACCGTAAAGTGATTTATGCCAATCTGCTGTCCGCCAAATTTGTCTTTTTTAATGGTAAAAGGACAGCTACTGAAAATGTTGCTTTGATTAACCGACGTAAATGTTGCCTTGATTTTTGAAACCTTGTCCAGCGCCAAATGGGAAATGAGCAAACTCCCGGTAGATGTGCCCACAAAGAGGTTGTAGTCGAGGTTCATCTCGTTTATAAGGTACTGGGCCACCCCGCCTGCAAACGATCCTTTACTGCCTCCACCTGATATGACCAATGCTCTCATTCCTTAGTTATTGAATTTAAATAATCTGCTGCTTTGGGAGAAAGTTGTTTGCTGATAATTTTTAACTTTTCATAATACTTCCGCTCCTGAACAACGGTATTCAACAACTCTTTGGACGCCTTCGCAAAGCGCCAAGTAGGATGCACACAGGCCTCTACCAAATTTGCAAGTGTTTCATCGTCCCATAATTGGAGTTGCTCAACAAATTCAAATGCTTTATCCTGAATTTCAAAACTGTAGTCCATGGAAGTGTAATTTTTCAATTCCATTAAATAACTCTGTTTTTCGGAATTGCGGTAATTTTCAGTTATCAGAGCCAAGGCCAACCAAAGTTGACGAATATTTTTATTCTGAAAACCAATCACGCCCATCGTTTTTTCCAAATATTCAATTCTTTTTTCGGGGAACTGCATACTCATTTGATACAACGCTGCTTCCAAAGTTACATAGGAATCATCATTTAATAGACTTTCATATTCCTTTTGAAGCTCTTTGGGGATGGTTTCCAATGATAGAGCCACCTCTTGCCTAACGTAGAGGTTATTGCTCTCAAAAGCCGCTCTATAAAGAGGAAGCGTTTGTGAAATATTTTCATCGAACAATTGATAAACCGCTTCTTGTCCAATAAAATCGTTTGGGAAAGTGAGTGCATTTTTAAGTTGAACTTTCTTATCGGATATAGGAATTTCTCGCAGGGCAGCAACTTCAAAATAATTCTTTATGAAATTGGATTTCAATAAGGAATTGAAAGCGTCCTCCGCTTTAAACGCACTTTGTTGCAACCAATCTTTTACAAATGGAGAAATATCCGTTTGGGCGACAGCTTTCACTTCATTTAAAAAATCATCTGTGGTAACATTTTGGAACTTGTGTTTTTCCAAAAAATTTTTCACCGCAGTTTTAAATGCGGCATCGCCAATCAATTCTCTTAAAATATGTAGTGCCCAAGCTCCTTTTTGATAAAACGTGAGCGAACTGGCCTTTGGATTTAACAGCGATTCTCCTTTGCCCTCGTCACTTGCGGCTTTAAGTTGTTCGGCACTTTGGTATAGTTGCCAGTAATAATAGTCCGCACCAAAAATTTCCTTTTCCGCCAATAGCGCGAAATAAGTAGCAAAACCTTCTTGGAGCCAATGGTTATCATCTGTTTTTGCGATTATCGTATTCCCAAACCATTGGTGTGCAAGTTCGTGGGCGTTTACATTCACGTAATTTCTATCGTTAAACCCGATGGAATCAACCATAAAAGCTTCAGAAAAAAATGTGGCGCTGGTGTTCTCCATTCCCGCGTAAAGAAAATCACGAAGGGGGACTTGTTTGTAATTCTGCCACGGATATGGGAAGCCGATTTCTTCTTCCAAAAAGTCGAATATCTTTTTGCTATATCGGTAAGTCGGTTCCACTTTTAAGGAATCTTGAGGTTTGTAGTAGAGTTCAATTGGAATTCCTGAATTTGAAATTAGTTCCTGTTTATTGAAATCCCCAATTGCAAATGCAACCAAATAACTAGACATTGGATTTTCCATATCAAAATGCCATTTTTGGGAAAGTGCAGCTTTCTCTATTTCCGCCAACTTCCCATTTGCGATTACTGTTTTACCCATAGGCGCCACTACAGTCAAATCGAATTCAATTTTATCATTTGTATCATCCAGACTAGGAAGCCAATGCGAAGTGTATTTTCCCTGTCCCTGCGTCCAGATTTCGGAATTTGAACCATCGCTGTTTAAAGGAAAGAAGTAAAGGGTTTGTTTTGGCTCAGCTTTATAGGTGAATTGGACGGTGTATAATTTTTCCTTTTCAAAATTTCCTATGAACCATATTTTGTCTTTATCCGCCGCTACCCTGCCATCTTTAAAGGAAAACTCGACAATCTTCATTTCCTTGGCATCTAAATAAACCGAATCGGTATTCTGAAGTATTTTAAATGAATGTTCAGCTGTTCCTTTAATTGATTTCTGTGTGAAATCAGGATCTACGGTGGCTTTCACTTTTAGAAAATCGACGATTTCAGTTTGTTGGGCAGCAGTTTTCCAAGAAAAAAGAAGAAAAAGAAGAAAGGAAAAGGAAACAACCTGTGTCCGAAGATTCAACGTGATTTTAAAAGGGAAAAGCATAAAAAAAGGTTATTTCCAACAATCAAAAATAACCTTTTTAAAATCTAAGCGATATGATTTCTTATTCTAAAATAATTCTTTTCACTCCTGTCCCATAGGAGTTTTCAAGATTTATAAAATAAACCCCTCCTGAAAGACTGGAAACATCAAAAGAAAAATCGTTCAATTCCGAAGAAGATTTAAAATAATAAACCTTTACTGTTTTTCCTTCAATTGTATTGATTGTCATACGTGTGGTGCTTTCTGGATATTTGGTGGATATTTTAAAAATTCCCTTTGCGGGATTTGGATAAACTGAAACATCATAAATCCGTGTATTATCTATAGGGGTAACTCCCAAAGTATTTCCGTAAACCATGGGATTGTTGCTAAAGTTGATAATATGGGTGTCCACATAATAAATGGGGTTATAGCCATCGTTGCAATCAGGACAGGTTTGACCAGATACACAGTCGGGGTTATTAGGGTGACAGAAATCCTTGTAACTTGGATGAAAGCGATAATCAAGGTCGAAGCTTGTGCCCATATAAGAATTAAGATCATAAATACTGGGCGGGGAAATAGCACCAGGGCACCAACCAGCGCGATTGTAATACCAAGTACCTTGCTGCCCGGTACATCCGTCGGGGTTTGGATTACAGATATTCCAAAGATTTTGGGTGAAGGTTTGATTCCCATTAATATCCAAATAGTGGGTGGCGTTAAAAAACTCGGCAGCATTCATGGAATTATTACTTCCCCAGCCGTGACCGGTATTAGAAATACGAAGATGGGAAGCTTCCACAGCTTGAGGAATCTCCACATTGAAAGTTGGTACGGGCTGTAAATTGGCGGGATCACCAAAAGGGAATTCATCATCCCAAACTTCTACAACATTACTGTATGCATATTGAGGGAAACCAGCTGTATAGGTAGTGTCCAGCGTTAACTGCCAGCCTCCCGTTCCCCAGGTATCGATAAAAACCCTTATTTCCACTTCACCTTGAAGCAAGGACATATAATCGGTAACATTCAACTGATGATTACAAGCCACCCCATAAGGAGTGATGTAGCGAATAAGCTGAATCCAGTTACCATCAGGTGCTTTCACATCGATAAATGCCCATCGGTCCCAATCGTCGCAACCACCAGGGATATTAGGACATTCCACAGCTAGGAAAGCATTTAGGTCGTTATAAGCGCCTACAAACTGTGGAAAAGTATATGTACCGTAATACCAACGACTGTTTTGGCCCTGGAATTCTATAACAACATCTTTTAAACTAGTAACCGTCTGTGATGACGCCGTGCTTGACACTATAACATTACGGGTAATGGAGGTTTGGTCTCCATCAGTCGTTTTTGCCGTCATTACTATTTCGTGGTTGCCGTAATTGGCTGGTGTCCATAGATAATAGAAAAAACCTGTATCGGCCTCCGCGTCATATTCAGTGCCGTTAATAGTGATTTTTACTTCAGAAATACTGTCGGGGCTATCAACCGTAGCGTTCATATAAATAGGATAAGGTTTTAGAACCGGCATTTCAATAGGATAATCCTCCGACAGTCTAGTTGTGAGTTCAGGCGTGGTCAAGGGCTGATTTGTCGCAAAAACAGAGAGCTGAGACAAAATTGCAAGAGAAACTAATAAGTACATTTTTTTCATCACGTAGAATGTTTAAATTAGCGAATGCTTTTGCAAAGATATCACATAAAAAGGCTAGGGAAATAAATCTGCAAGGTCTTTAGAAAAATAAAATCACCTTATGAATTCCAACTTCCTACAAACTCCTATCGATTATTTGAAAGGCGTTGGCCCGAACCGTGCCAGTTTGCTAAGGAAAGAGCTTGGGATACATACTTTTCAGGATTTGCTTCATCTTTTTCCAAATAGATATTTAGATCGGACTAAATACTACAAAATAGTCCAACTGCAGCAAACCAATGCCGAAGTACAATTAATCGGGAAAATCACCCACATCAAGACTGTGGAACAAAAGCGCGGCAAAAGATTGGTCGCCACTTTTATTGATGAAACGGGTAGCATGGAACTGGTTTGGTTTAGAGGGATAAAGTGGATCCGTGAAAACTTAAAATTGAACCAAGCCTATGTTATTTTCGGAAAGACCAATTATTTCAATGGCAGTTTTTCAATGCCACATCCAGAAATGGAACTGCTCGAAGCACATGAAAAAAGTATTCGTTCGGCTATGCAGCCCGTTTATCCATCTACTGAAAAATTGGCGAACAGCGGGATCACCAATCGGGTGATAAATACACTGATGCAACAGCTCTTTTTGGAGAGCAAAAATGCCTTCGCAGAAACCCTCTCAAAACCACTTTTGGAACAGTTGAAATTAGTCCCAAAAAAGGAAGCACTTTTAAATGTACATTTTCCAAAAAGTCAGTCACATTTAGCGCGTGCCCAGTATCGATTAAAATTTGAGGAATTATTCTATATCCAACTTCAATTGATCCGTAAAAACATCCTCCATAAATCCAAAATTAAGGGCTATACTTTCGATAAAATCGGCGACAACTTCAACACGTTTTTTTCACAACATTTACCCTTTGAATTAACGGAAGCACAGAAGCGGGTAATCAAAGAAATTCGCAACGATCTAGGTAGCAATGCCCAGATGAATCGACTGTTGCAAGGTGACGTAGGTTCAGGAAAGACCATAGTCGCGCTGATGTCAATGTTAATAGCACTTGACAATGGTTTTCAAGCCTGCTTGATGGCTCCGACTGAAATTTTGTCAGTCCAACACTATACCGGTTTGGTTGAAATGTGTAAAGGACTGAACACCAGTATTGAATTACTTACTGGATCAACTAAAACTTCAAAGAGAAAAGAAATCCACAAAAAACTAGAAAATGGCGAATTGGATATCCTAATTGGTACCCATGCGCTGCTGGAAGATAAGGTGAAATTCAAAAATTTGGGACTTGCAATTGTGGATGAACAACATCGTTTTGGTGTAGAACAACGAAGCAAATTATGGCACAAAAATGAGTACCCACCACACGTTTTGGTAATGACCGCCACCCCTATCCCCCGCACCCTGGCGATGAGCGTTTATGGCGACCTGGATATCAGTGTTATCGACGAGCTTCCTCCGGGCAGAAAAGATATCAAAACAGTACATCGTTATGATACAAATAGACTAAAGGTTTTTCACTTTATAAGGGACGAGATTTCGAAGGGTCGGCAGGTGTATATTGTGTACCCTTTAATACAGGAAAGCGAGACCATGGATTACAAGGATTTGATGGATGGTTATGAAAGTATTGTACGGGAATTTCCCTTACCAAAATATCAAGTTTCCATCCTTCACGGGCAAATGAAATCCACCGATAAGGATTATGAAATGAACCGTTTCGTAAAAGGCGAAACCCAAATCATGGTTGCAACAACTGTTATTGAAGTGGGCGTAAACGTTCCAAATGCCAGTGTGATGATAATTGAAAGTGCCGAACGCTTCGGCCTTTCGCAATTGCACCAATTGCGGGGCCGTGTGGGAAGAGGTGCCGAACAGAGCTATTGCATATTAATGACCAGCCACAAACTTTCTGCCGATGCCAAAACCCGATTGGAAACCATGGTACGTACCAGCGACGGGTTTGAAATAGCAGAAGTTGACTTAAAACTACGCGGGCCGGGCGATATGATGGGCACTCAACAAAGTGGCGTGCTAAACCTTCGTATTGCTGACATTGTGAAAGATTCAGAAATTCTAAAAATCGCCAGAAGTTATGCCATGCAAGTTTTAAAAGCAGATCCAAACCTTTCTTCCGAAGAAAATATAACTATTAGAAATGCTTATACCCAATTGGTAAAGTATAGGAATATTTGGAATTATATTTCGTAGATTTCCATTTCAATAATCTATGAAAATGAAAACTTTTTCCAGCCGCAGTTCAACATCAGTTAAAATAATTACCGTTGGTGTAATTTCAGCCCTTCTGCTTTTGATGATAAGCGTTATATTTATAAGAAAAGATTTTGGACCATTTTTGGGCGGGATTCTAGGGATAATCATTTTTGGCGTGGCTTTCTACTTTTATGCGAATTCCTTAAAAAGTATAGTTTTCACCGACAAAAGTTTAATCCTTCAAAAACATCTGGGAAAAATAGAAATTGAACTTTCCCAAATTAAATCGGTAAAAAATCTGCAATATTCCGCGCTCCCAATGACCGTTGGCAGCAAGGGCGTTTTCGGATTTATAGGAAGTACAGTTGATGGGGCAACCAGTTATGTGAAAGACCAAAGAAACATGGTGCAAATCCAAACTCCACACAAAAAATATTTGGTGAGCTGTGACGACAGCACCCAATTGGTCGATCTGATACAGAGCGCGACACATATAGGCTCACAAACCTCATAGAATCCAAATGCTCGAAATCCATCCTTCGAAATGTTTTGAAAACTACTATTTATATTTAAACTAAGCATTTGACTCTTCACAAATAAGGTATGGATATTGCAACTATCCTCAAAAGAAGTACCCCCATATTTTTTTGCCAATTAAATTACTTATCAGTACTTTTAGGTTTATGACTGAAGCCACATTAGAAAAAGAAAATAAAGAAATAGCCAAGCACTATAAACAGCTGCTTAAGATTAGTTATCGCACCCTATCCAAGGAAGATAAAAAACTGATTCGCAGTGCGTTCGACGTTGCCGTTGATGCGCATAAGGATCAGCGTCGCAAAAGTGGGGAAGCCTATATTTTCCATCCTATTGCCGTTGCAGAAATCGTGGCTTCCGAAATAGGCTTGGA
Organism: Aequorivita sp.; assembly: GCA_049646885.1. Lineage (GTDB taxonomy): Bacteria > Bacteroidota > Bacteroidia > Flavobacteriales > Flavobacteriaceae > Aequorivita. Next base: position 33,235 of record JBARWQ010000048.1, read on the forward strand.
CGCCACTTCTATTGCTGCCGCTCTTTTACACGATGTGGTTGAAGACACTAAATATACTTTGGAGGACATAGAACGGCTTTTTGGCCCAAATGTGGCCAAAATCGTAGATGGTCTGACCAAAATCGCACACATCTCTATGTCTGAGGATGTTTCTATGCAAGCGGAAAATTTCAGGAAAATGCTGCTGACCCTCAACGAGGATATTCGCGTTATTATTATAAAAATTGCCGATCGCCTCCACAATATGCAAACAATGGACTCCATGCCACTGGACAAGCAGCGCAAAATTGCATCGGAAACGCTTTACATTTACGCCCCCCTCGCCCATCGAATTGGGTTGTACAACATCAAATCGGAATTAGAGGATTTAGGCCTGAAATTCACGGAGCCAGAAGTTTATCACGATATTTTAAGTAGAATAAAAGAAAGCAAGGAAGAACAGGATGCCTATATAAAAGCTTTTAATAAGGTAATTAAGGAATCGCTTGACGCCGAAGACCTTCAATACAAAATTAAAGGACGACCAAAATCGATTTTTTCCATAAGAAGAAAAATGCTGACACAAAACGTGACCTTCGATGAGGTTTACGACAAATTTGCCGTTCGGATAATCTATAAAAGTACGCCCGAAAACGAAAAATTCTATGCTTGGAAAATCTATTCCATAGTTACAGACCATTTTAGACCCAACCCCATCCGACTGCGCGATTGGATTTCTTCCCCAAAATCTACGGGATACGAAGCACTTCACATCACGGTTATGGGCCCGAAGGGACGTTGGGTAGAGGTACAAATCCGCAGCGAGCGCATGAACGAAATTGCCGAAAAAGGTTTTGCCGCCCACTATAAATACAAACACAAGGAAAAAGATGATGGCGGTCTGGAAGCTTGGCTGAATAAACTACAGGATACTTTGGAAAATTCCGAGATAAGTGCCGTGGACTTTGTGGAGGAATTCAAATTAAACCTTTATGCGAAAGAAATATTTGTTTTTTCACCTAAAGGGGATCTTTATTCTTTGCCAAAAGGCGCTACCGCTTTGGATTTTGCATTTCACGTCCACACCGAAATTGGCATGCATACCCGAGGTACCAAAGTAAATGGAAAGCTAGTGCCCTTGAGCCATGAACTCAAAAGTGGAGATCAAGTAGAAGTGATTACCTCCGATAACGCTCAACCTACAGCCAACTGGCTAAATTACGCTACCACTGGCCGTGCACGGTCAAAAATCAAATCCTCTCTCAAAGAAGACAAGAAAAAAATCGCAGAGGAAGGAAAACAGGTTCTCACCCGTAAATTGAAATCCTTGAAAATAAATCTTGATGAAAGCACGGTAAATCAATTGGTGGTTTTCTTCAAGGTCAAAACCAGTCTCGACCTTTATTACCGTGTGGGAGCTGGCATAATCGACAATCAAAAGTTAAAGGATTTTGTGGCTTCACGGAGCAATGCCTTTATCAGTTTCTTTAAAAACCGGATGAGAAAACCGGATAAGCCAGAAGATATCCACCGTGAAGAAATCACCGAAAAATTCGATCAACTCGTTTTTGGCAGAGACGAGGACAAATTGGATTACAAAATGGCAAACTGTTGCAATCCCATACCAGGAGATAGCGTTTTTGGCTTTGTAACAGTAAACGAAGGGATAAAAGTGCACAAAACCAATTGTCCAAATGCCTTGCAGCTTCAGAGCAACTACAGCTACCGCATTATGCCGGCCAAGTGGATCGATTCAACCCAACAGGAGTTCAGAGCTGTTTTAACTATTAGCGGAATAGACACAATTGGCTTGGTAAACGAGGTGACCAAAGTAATTTCCAGCAACCTTCACATCGATATGAAAAGTGTACACTTCGATAGTAATGATGGAGTATTTACTGGAAAAATAATAGTAATAGTCAAAAACAAGAACATTCTCAACAACCTGATGGAAAACATCAAAAAAATAAACGGAATTGATAAAGTTAGTAGAGTGTAAAACTTTAAGTAACTTTGACCACTTAAATATATGAGTTCAAAAACAGACATATCGCATCAGGAGATTGTTAAGAAGGTTTTTACGGATTTCCTTGAGGAAAAAGGACATCGAAAAACCCCTGAACGCTTTGCAATCCTTCAAGAAGTTTATGACCATAACGACCATTTCGACATAGAATCGTTATACATAAATATGAAGAACAAAAACTATAGGGTAAGTCGAGCGACTCTTTACAACACCATTGAATTATTACTCGAATGTGGACTGGTGAGAAAACACCAGTTTGGACAAAACCAAGCACACTACGAAAAATCATATTTCGATCGCAATCACGATCACGTTATTCTCACCGATGGGGAGGTCATAGAGTTTTGCGATCCACGAATTTATACGATCAAAAAAACAATTGAGGAGGTTTTTAATATTGAAATCACCAACCATTCTCTCTATTTCTACGGACACAAAAAATCACCCGCCAACGATAAGGAGGCAAATTCTCATTAACAAAAATTATGGCAGTAGACTTACTACTTGGATTGCAATGGGGCGACGAAGGCAAAGGAAAAATTGTTGACGTGCTCACTAAGAACTATGATATTATCGCGCGTTTTCAGGGAGGCCCCAATGCGGGCCACACTTTGGAATTTGATGGCATAAAACACGTCTTACGCACAATTCCTTCAGGAATTTTCCACAAAGACTCCACTAATCTTATCGGAAACGGAGTGGTTATAGATCCTGTTGCTTTTGTAAAAGAACTGGAAGGTCTGGACAAATTCAATTTGGATTACAGGAAAAACTTGCTACTTTCCAGAAAAGCCCATATTATTCTTCCTACCCATCGTTTGCTCGATGCAGCATCTGAAGCCTCCAAAGGCAAGGCGAAAATCGGTTCCACATTAAAAGGAATTGGTCCTACTTATATGGACAAAACCGGCCGGAACGGGATTCGATTAGGCGATTTGGAGTTTGATCACTGGCAGGAAAAATATCGCGCCCTAGCCGATAAGCACGAGGGAATGATAGATTTCTACAACGTAGATGTGCAATACGATCTGGCCGATTTGGAAGCGGAGTTTTTTGCTTCCGTGGAGATTTTAAAGACTTTAAAACTCATTGACAGCGAAGAGTATTTACATCAGGCTCAAAAAGAAGGAAAAACAATTTTAGCAGAAGGCGCTCAAGGTTCCTTGTTAGATATTGATTTTGGCACATACCCGTTCGTAACCTCTTCAAACACAACTGCTGCCGGAGCTTGTACAGGTTTGGGTATTCCCCCTAACAAAGTAAAGAATGTCTTTGGCATCTTTAAGGCATATACCACACGAGTGGGCAGTGGCCCCTTTCCTACCGAACTGTTTGATGAAGTGGGAGCGAAAATGGCTAAAATCGGAAATGAATTTGGCGCAGTAACTGGACGTCCCCGCCGCTGTGGTTGGTTGGATTTGGTAGCACTACGCTATGCCGTACAAGTGAACGGCGTAACAGAGCTGATAATGATGAAAGCCGATGTGTTAAGTGGCTTTGAGAGCCTTAAGGTCTGTACTGCTTATAATTACAAGGGAGAAACCATTCATCATTTGCCGTACAATATCGAAGCTGAAAACGTAACGCCTATTTACACCGAAATGAAAGGTTGGAAAGCAGATTTGACTGGTTTGGGTGAGGCTTCTCAACTTCCAAAGGCTTTAAATGATTATATCGATTTTCTAGAAAAGGAATTGGAAATACCTATCAAAATCGTTTCTGTGGGGCCGGATAGAAAGCAGACCATTCATCGATAACCAATTTTTTGTTGGTATTTTTGTTCTAATGACAAATAGATTTTATTTGAAAGTGTCGCAATTAAAAGTTGCCATTCTCTTGTTTTTCTTCGGAATAAATCTTTCCGCACAAGAAAAACAGAAGGTTGATATTCAATCGGGTTATCTGGAGATACGGCCAGAATTTCCCGATGCGGCCATTTATACCAAAGACGAAACCGGGCAGGTCTATATCGTCCACGAAGGAGTGGAAATGTGGTGCGATCAAGCCTTTGTCTATCTCAAAAGCAATTTCGTAAAAGCTTATGGCAAGGTTCGTATTTCGCAAGGCGATACTGTTTCTATGAACAGTAAATATGCGGAATACAACGGCAACACCCAATTCGCTTTTGCCAGTGGCGATGTGGTTTTGACCGAACCAAAAACTACTTTACAAACAGATACCCTTTACTTCGACAGAATAAAACAACAAGCATATTACAGAACTGGAGGTACCGTTCGCGATACTGCCAGTGTCCTGACAAGTAAATCTGGACGTTATTTTGCGGAAAGCAAGAAATATCAGTTTCTTTCCGACGTTAAAATCGTAAATCCAAAATATACGGTCAACAGTAACCAATTGGATTTTTATTCCGAAACGGGAGCGGCATATCTTTACGGGCCTTCAACAATCGTAAGTGAAACCAGCACTGTTTATTGTGAACGTGGATATTACGACACCCGAGGTGATACAGGATATTTCGTTAAAAACTCCAAAGTAGATTACGAGAACAGAACCTTATATGGCGACAGCATTTATTTTGATAGAAATAAAAGCTTTGCCTCGGCAACCAATAACATCAGGGTTTTTGACACCATAAACAAGAGCGTCATCCGTGGTCATTACGCCGAGGTATTCAGAGAAAAGGATTCCGTATTTATAACAAAAAGGGCCGTTGCTATTACAGTAAAGGACAATGACTCCATTTACGTCCATGCCGATACATTACAGGTAACAGGAAAACCGGAAAACCGTATTGTTAAAGGATTTTATAGGGCCAGAATGTTCAAGCCAGGAAAAGATGGCGATGAACCCACCAGTGGAAAATGCGATTCTATTTATATGAATGAAAAACGGGGGATTACAAAACTATTGCGAAACCCCGTATTGTGGAGCGGTGAAAATCAAATGATTGGCGACACCATCCATATACTTTCCGACACTCTTACTGATAAACTCGACACCCTTAAAGTCTTCAACAATGCGTTTTTAGTGCAGAAAGACAGTATGGGCTTCAATCAGGTAAAAGGCGAACGGCTCATCGGACTATTTACGAATAATGAATTAGATACCGTAAACATCAATAAGAACGCACAGGTTATCTATTATTCCCGAGATGACGATGACAAGTTGGTAGGCATAGACCACACGCTTTCCAGCTCTATACAAATGTATTTGGAAGAACAACAAATAACAGGTATCCGATTTATAAATAAAGTGCCAGGGAAAGTGTATCCCCCTTCCAAATTTCCTGAAAATGCTCGGCTTTTACCAGGGTTTCAATGGCGGGGAGATGAGCGTTTATATTCGGTTGAGGACTTATTTAAAGGCAAACCTGCACCCATTCTTCCCAAAATAACCGGAATTCCATTGCCCAGAGGTGAAGGCGAGTTTTTTGAGGATATTCCCTTGGATAAAATTCATTTGCCGCCAGAATCCAATCTAAGTCCCCAAGACTTACAAAACCGTCCGGACGACCCGAAACCCGAAACACAGGAAAGTGAGGCGAAACGCGATTCCAATCAAGGAGATGGATAATTTGGAGGTTAAAAATATTTAGTTGTTTAAATATGATAATGTTTATATCTTTAATAACTTTTAATTAACGGACAATTCGTTCCCTTACCTCCCTCGAAGCCGCATACTCCCTCAATTGATTTAATTATTTTAACGAACTCCCCGTGAGTATTTTTTGATGATGAAAGAAGACTTTTTTACATATCAGGCGCAGACCAGCCCACATCCTTTGGCTTTGGAAATTTCGCACGCCAAGGGTAGTTATATTTATGATACCTCGGGCAAAAAGCATTTGGATTTTGTGGCGGGGGTTTCAGCTTGCACTCTTGGCCATTGCCATCCAAGAATTGTTGCAGCTATTAATAAACAACTTGAAAAGTATCTGCACGTAATGGTTTATGGCGAATACATTCAAGAAAGTGCCGTAGAACTTTCAAAGTTGCTCGCGGCACAACTTCCAAAAAACCTAAATACCACCTATCTTGTTAATAGTGGCACTGAGGCCGTTGAGGGTTCTTTAAAGTTAGCACGAAGAGCCACTGGAAGAACAGAAATATTTTACGCAAAAAACGCGTATCACGGAAACACTATGGGCTCCATGAGCGTCATGGGTTTTGAGGAACGCAAAAACGCCTTTAAACCTTTAGTTCCAGACTGCCATCCGGTCATATTCAATAAAACTGAGGATCTTAAAAAGATCACGTATAACACAGCGGCAATTATCTTGGAAACCATTCAAGGGGGTGCCGGATTTATTCAACCAGAAAATGATTATTTAGTTAAAGTTCGACAACGTTGTAATGATACTGGCACGCTCCTGATTTTGGATGAAATCCAACCAGGTTTTGGCCGCACCGGAAAGCTTTTTGCCTTTGAACATTTCGGAATTGTACCCGATATACTGGTGTTGGGCAAAGGAATGGGAGGAGGAATGCCCATAGGAGCGTTCGTAGCTTCGCATGAAGTTATGGCCTTGCTTCAAGATAATCCAAAGCTGGGACATATTACCACTTTCGGAGGAAACCCAGTTATTGCTGCCGCCGCTTTGGCAACTTTGCAGGAATTGATGGAAACGGATTTAATAAAACAAACACTTCGAAAAGAAAAATTATTTATAAAACACTTAAACCATCCCCTAATAAAAGAGATACGCGGCAAAGGATTAATGTTGGCCGCGATGATGGAAACGCCCGAGATTGCATCCAAGGTTATTTTGGCCTGCAAAGAGCGCGGATTAGTCCTGTTTTGGTTGCTTTTTGAAGGCCGAGCCATACGGATTACCCCTCCCCTAACCATCAGTGATGATGAAATTGAGGAGGGATGCAAAATACTGACAGAGGTTTTAGATGGGCTACAAAGCCATTAACCGAATCACACTGTATTGATTTACAGTTTGTTAGCAAGCGATTTCTTGTTGATAAGTCCGTTAACAATAATCACGGCATAACTATTGAACATCTGTGTACATTAGTATCTTTAAAATAGAAGAATCCGTTAAACCGTGCATATGCAACTAAGTTCAGACGATAGCCACAACTTCTCCATAGCAAGATTTGAATCTATGCTCAAGACGAATAACGTCTTGTTTTTTGATTCGGAGGAATTTGAAGATATTATACATCATTATCTGGAGAACGGCAAAATGGCCTTGGCAAAAAAAGCCACAAAGCTCGGATTGGAACAACACCCCTCTTCTACTAATCTGCAGCTTTTTCAAATTGAAATATACATATTCGAGAATAAACTTGAAATGGCAGAAGAACTTTTGGACAATCTCTCTTTACTCGAGCAGAGCAATGAAGAAATTTTTATTCAAAAAGCAAATATCTATTCTCGTAGGGACAAACACAAGGAGGCTATTCTACTTTTAGAGAAAGCACTTGAAATAACCTATGATGAAGCCGATGTTCTATCTCTATTAGGAGTTGAGTATCTCTTCCTTGAGGATTTTGAAAACGCCAAATATTATTTTATGAAGTGCTTAGAGCTGGATGAAACGGATTATTCCGCTCTCTTCAATATTATCTACTGTTTTGAATATTTGGAGCAGAATGAGGCTGCAATAGATTATTTGAACGATTATCTGAATAAAAATCCCTATTCCGAAATGGCGTGGAGCCAACTAGGGAAACAATACCGTGCTCTGAAGGATTACAAAAAAGCACTTGCGGCTTTCGACTTTGCCATTATTAGCGATGATACCTTTATAGGCGCTTATTTGGAAAAAGCAAGGGTACTGGAAAAATTGAAAAAATACGAGGAAGCTATCGAAAGCTATAGCATAACATTGAGTCTGGACGACCCAACTTCCTATGCCCTATTGCGGATAGGGAAATGTTATGAAAAACTGGGCAACACCGAAATGGCCATGCAGTTCTACACTAAATGTGTTGAAGAAGATTCTCTTTTGGATAAAGGCTGGATTGCTATTACCGATTTTTATTTTAAAAACAAGCAATATCAAAAAGCACTTTATTATATAGAAAAAGCCATTAATATTGATGCCGAAAATGTGCTTTACTGGAAACGTTATGCCAAAATAAACTCTCGACTTAAGCATTTTGAAGAAGCGGAAGTTGGCTATCGCAAGGCATTAGAAATGGGTAATTACGAATTGGAGTCTTGGCTCTCCCGGGGAGATATCTTGACCAATCTAGGTGAGTTTGAGGCGGCAATCAACAACTTCAACCAAGCCTTGGAATTTTATCCAGGACATCCCGAAGTAGAATACAGACTTTCAGGGCTGTATTTTTCCCTTCGCGAAGCTGATAAGGGCGAGTTCCACTTAAAAAACGCCCTTCGTAACGAACCGGAATTTCTTATGATTATAGAAGAAATTTTTCCGTTGGTATTCCGGATGAAAAGAGTGAAACAAATTATTGCCCAGCACAAAAATCCTTCCCTTTAATTTGTGTATTTTTGAAGCTTAGCTAGAAAAACCTATGCCTCAAAGAAATCTGCTCCAATACTTGCTCATAACGGCAAAAGGTCTTGCAATGGGAGCTGCCGACGTTGTCCCGGGAGTTTCTGGCGGAACAATTGCCTTCATATCGGGTATTTACGAAGAGTTGATTGAAACAATCCATAAAATTGACCACGGTTTTTTTAAAATCTGGAGGCAGCAAGGGTTTTTAATGGCGTGGCGACATTACAATCTCTCCTTTTTGCTCGCCTTATTTTCGGGTATTTTTATAAGCATACTTTCTTTCGCAAAACTAATCACCTGGTTGTTGGAGGTTTATCCCATAATGGTCTGGGCGTTCTTTTTTGGACTGGTGGTCGCAAGTATTGTATATGTAGGAAAACAAGTGGCAAGGTGGCACTTGTCCACGATTTCCGCACTTTTGATAGCTTCAGCGGTTTCGTATGCTATAACGATCGCCGAGCCAGTAGCCTCACCCGAAAGTTCTTGGTTTCTGTTTTTAGCGGGTTTTATAGCTATTATCGCGATGATTTTACCTGGAATTTCCGGCGCGTTTATCCTGTTATTACTTGGGGCTTATACCACGGTTATTGGTCTGATAACCCAACTGATTGAAGGAGTTTCATCGTTAAATGGTTCACAAATCTTAGGGGCTGTAGGTAAGATCTCAATTTTTGCTCTCGGAGCTATTGTTGGTTTGAAAATATTTTCCCGAGCGCTAAACTGGATGTTCAAACACCATAAAAATCTTACCTTAGCGGTACTTACAGGATTTATGATTGGCGCACTCAATAAAATTTGGCCTTGGAAGCAGGTTCTTCAATATCGAACCAATCATGTGGGGGATCAAATTCCGTTTGTCGAAAAAAGTATCCTTCCCCAAAACTATGATGGTAATCCCTATTTTTTTTATGCGATTCTTTTTGCTATAATTGGATTCCTAACTATTTTTTTATTGGAAATGATAGCGCATAAAAAGAATTCGTAGGTAATAGCGGCGGACTCTTTTAAAAAGCAACGTCAATTAATAAACCCTGAAGCTAAAACCCAAAATGTACGAAAATCGTTCCTTTTCCGATAAAACGTGGTTGGTCCTTAAAGGTCTGGGCATGGGTGCGGCCAATAAGGTCCCGGGCGTATCCGGAGGGGTGGTGGCTTTTGTCGCCGGATTTTATGAAGAGTTTATTTATTCACTGCAAAAAGTCAATAAAAAGGCTTTTAAACTGTTTTTTAACGGACGCTTCAGAAGTTTTTACCAGTACATCAACGGACAGTTTTTGACCTTACTAATCTTTGGAATGGTCATCAGCTATTTCAGTGTATCCAAAATTCTGGACTATCTCATTTTCCATTTCGAACTATATGTTTGGAGTGCATTTTTTGGGATGATAATCGCTTCCATTTTTTTTATCGCCAAGGATTTCGGCCATTGGAACCGTAAGTATTTGGCATACTTGGCCAGTGGTGCAATTGCTGGCGTGGCAATTAGTTTTTTGGAGCCAGCAACGGAAAACAGTAATTTGTTTTTTGTATTTTTCTGTGGCATTATCAGTGTTTCGGGAATGACCTTGCCTGGACTTTCAGGCTCTTTCATCTTAATGATACTTGGAAATTACGTGTTGTTGTTGGTTGATTCTGTAAACGCGCTCTACGATACTTTTGTCAATGTTTTACAAGGAGATTTCAGCTGGATCCACAGTGTGGAACGTATCGGTTTATTAAAGATTCTAGCGGTGTTTTCTATAGGTTCCTTGGTTGGTCTGGTTTCATTATCGCATCTTTTGGCCTTCGTGCTAAAGCGTTTTAAAAAAGCCACCTATGCAGTTATCATTGGATTTATAGCCGGTTCTTTGGGTGTAGTGTGGCCTTGGAAGAATCAGACATACGCTTTGGACGCACTCGGACAACCCCAATTGGACGCAAATGGTAGAGAAATAATCATTGGGTATAACCGATTCTTCCCTTCGGATTTTGGTCAAGAAACTATTCTTGCAATAGTGTTTATCCTTGTTGGTGCGGCAATAGTTCTGAGTTTGGATTGGTATGATCATCAAAACAAAATAAATCGTGTCTAAATTTGGTTTAATAGGAAAAAATATTGACTATTCTTTCTCAAGGAAATACTTTTCTGAGAAATTTGAAAAAGAAAATTTGCCGCATACCTACGAAAATTTTGATATTCCATCAATCGACCTACTTCCTGAAATACTTTTGAAGAACCCCGAAATTAAAGGCCTAAGCGTAACCATTCCCTATAAAGAAGATATTATTCCATTTCTTGACCATCTTGATGGGGAAGCAGCTCAAATAGGCGCCGTAAATACCATTGCCATTTCATCAGATAAAACCTTAACCGGTTTCAATACCGACCATTATGGATTTCAAAAAGCGCTCGCTCCTTTTTTGCCTCTCAAAAAAAAGAGGGCTTTAATTTTGGGCACTGGTGGGGCATCTAAAGCAATCGCTTATGCCTTGGAAAAACTCGGATTTCAATATACTTTTGTCAGTAGAAAAGAGAATTCAAAATTCCTTCTCTATTCCGAACTCGATAAGAATATCATTGAAAACAATCTTTTGATAATCAACTGTACCCCTCTCGGAACCTTCCCGAATATTGAGGATTGTCCGCCCATACCCTATCAATTTTTAACTCCCGATCACCTTCTTTTCGATTTAATTTATAATCCCGCGATGTCGGAATTTTTGTTACGCGGAAGAATACAGGACTCGAAAACCAGCAATGGCCTGAAAATGTTACAACTGCAAGCAAAAAGGGCTTGGGAAATATGGAACTCTTAAGATTCGCATAAAAACTTTCAAAAATCTTCCACAAGCTTTGACAATTCCTCAGTTGTTAGTATATTGACCCCAAGAAAAATCGAACCTTAACATTGAAACAAATGTCTGACGAAAAATTGCCTCAGGAAGAAATCCAATCTTCAAACGACGAAACAAAAGTAACTCCCACTACAATCGGAACCGAGACGGATTCTAATAATTCAGAAGAAATACCTTCAGAAGAAAATGAATCCGAAACAACTATTTACACTGAAAGCATTTCTTCGTCAGAAGATTCTTCTTCAGAAGAGGTATTACAGGATAATAAAACCGAAACTCCCCCTTCACTGGAAAAAGCTTCAGAAGAAGCTGTAAATGCTGAAAAGAAAGCCGACGTTATAGAAGAAAGTGATGATTCGCAAGAAGAATCTGGAAATCTAGTTGGAGAATCTCTTGTCGAAGAAAAAAAGACGGTAGAGAAAATGGCCGATGAAATTCCTGTTGTTTCCGAGGATGATCCGAAAAAGGACATTACACCTACCACAAAAGGTTCGGATGAAGAGGATGAGGGTGAAGAAGAAGAAGAAGAAGAAGAAGAAGAAGAAGAAGAAGAAGTAGCTTCTTCCGAAGATGAGGAAAAAGATGAAGAAGATGCCGAACAAAAGGATTATAGCTCGCTATCGGGTAAGGAATTGATTGCCGAACTTGAAAAGCTTGTAAAAAACAAGCCAGTACAAGAGATAAAACAAGATGTAGAAGAAATTCGTAATGAGTTCCATTCCCTATTCAATGAAGAAATGGAACAAAAAAAGGAAGAGTTCTTAGCAGAAGGCGGAAATATTATCGATTTTCAATATACCACGCCCCTAAAAAAAGAGTTCAACTCGATTTATTTTGATTATAAAGAAAAACGAAACAACCATTACCGAACTCTCAAAAGAGATTTACAAGCCAATCTGGAAAGGCGTTGGGAGTTAATCGAGGAATTAAAAGGACTTTTAAGTGCAGAGGAAAATATCAATACCACCTATAAGCATTTTAAGGAAATCCAAGAAAAATGGCATGTGGCCGGTGCCATTCCACGGGACAAGTACAATACCGTTTGGAACACCTACCACCATCACGTTGAGAATTTTTACGATTTCCTTCATTTAAATCGTGAATTCCGCGATTTGGATTTCAAATACAACCTTGACAGCAAACTCAAACTGATTGCCAGAGCCGAGGAACTCGCCCAAGAAGAAAATGTGGACAAGGCCTTCCGCGAACTCCAAATGCTTCACAAAATGTGGAAGGAAGAAGTTGGACCGGTAGCGAAGGAATATCGCGATGAGGTATGGGATAAATTCAGTGAGGCCACTAAGGTAATACACGACCGACGCCAAGCGCAACTACAAGAGCTCGAGAAAACATTTCAGGACAATTACGAAAAGAAAAAACAACTGGTCAAGGAAATAAACAAGATTGCTGAGGAGGCCAAGCCCAGTCATCAAGGGTGGCAAAATGCTATTAAAACATTTCAGGAACTACGTGAAAAGTATTTTGCAATTGGAAGAGTTCCACGTGCAAACAATAAAGAAATCTGGAAGATTTTTAAAGAGGCTACTGGTAACTTCAACAAGCAAAAGAATAGCTTCTACAAGAATCAGAAGAAAGAACAATACGAAAATCTTCAGAAAAAACGCGAGCTTATAAAAATAGCCGAAGACAATAAGGACAGTGAAGATTTTGAGGTCACAACCGCACTGATGAAGAAAATTCAAAATGAGTGGAAGGGCATCGGCCATGTGCCTCGAAAAGATAGCGACAAATTGTGGAAGCAGTTCAAAAAGGCCTGCAACGAATATTTTGACAGATTACACGCCCAGAAAAACGAAGCCAGCAAAGAGGAGATGGTTCATTTTGAGGCCAAGGAAGCTTTAATTGAAAAACTATCCTCGTTTGAACTCACCGGAAACCATAAGGAAGATATCAAAACCATAAAGGAAAAAATTGGGGCGTGGAAAAAACTTGGCCGCGTACCTTATAACAAACGCAATATTGAACAAAAATTCAACAAGATTCTTGATGGCCTCTTTGCCAAACTCGATTTAAGCAAGAAGGAAACTGAGCTTATAAAATTTGACAATAAACTGAATACACTTGTAAACCGCGAGGACGACAGAAAACTTCAAAACGAGCATTTCTTTATTTCTAAAAAAATAGATGAAACCAGAAACGAAATCCTTCAGTTGGAAAACAACCTAGGTTTCTTCCACCATGTAGATGAAAACAATCCTATGGTGAAAGAGGTGCATAAGAATATCACGCGCCACAAGGAACAACTCGAGGTCTGGAAAGCAAAACTGTCAAAAATCAAGGAAATTCGGGAGGATTGATATTGAATGTGGAGAGGATAGAGCATAGAAACGTCAATGATCTTTTCTGACTACTGTAATTTAGCTTCTTCCCAATAAACATCCATTTCCTCCAAGCTCATGTCTTTTAGTGCTTTCCCCAATTCCTTTGCCTTACTTTCGAGATATTGAAAGCGGCCAATAAATTTTTTATTGGTGCGCTCCAAAGCATTTTCAGGATTTATGTTTAGAAAACGGGCATAATTTATCATTGAGAAAAACACATCGCCAAATTCGGCTTCCATTTTTTCTGGGGAATTGTCATTGATTTCTTTTTGGAGCTCTCCTAATTCTTCCTGCAATTTCTCAAAAACCTGTTGCGGTTCTTCCCAGTCAAAACCCACTCCTGCTACTTTTTCTTGTATTCTGCTCGCTTTTACCATAGCTGGCAAGGATTTCGGTACTCCTTCCAGCACACTCATTTTTCCTTCTTTTAGTTTTAGATTTTCCCAGTTTCGCTTTACCTCTTCTTCATCAGCAACTTTTACATCACCATAAATATGGGGATGGCGGGAAATCAACTTTTCACAAATACTGTTGCACACATCCCCAATATCAAAATCTTGGGTTTCGCTTCCTATTTTTGCATAAAAAACAATGTGTAGCAAAATATCGCCTAATTCCTTTTTTACTTCTTCTAAATCCTTTTCAAGAATAGCATCTCCAAGTTCGTAAGTTTCTTCAATAGTTAAAGTGCGAAGGCTTTCCATGGTCTGTTTTTTATCCCACGGACATTGGGCACGGAGCTCATCCATTATAGTAAGCAGGCGATCAAAGGCTTTGAGTTGATCTTGTCTGGAATTCATCTTTTCTCTTCTAATTTACGTTTCAACTTTTCGGGATAACTTGCCAACAACTCCGTTTTACTTTAATTTATAATGTTTAAGCAGTAAGTTTTCGTAAACCCGATCGGGTAATATTCTCTTTAGAACAATGGAGAACTTTTGAAGCGGTGCCCCAACCTTATAGTGTATTTTCGGATTTGGGTTCTTAATTATCCTATAAACGATTTTAGCTATTTTGGTGGGATCTTCACCGGCATCCACATCTTTATCCATTAATTTAAGAGTGTTGGCGTAGGCCTTTTTATATGGAGAGTTTTCTAAAACAGGCGCGTGATATCGGCCTGCAGCGATATTAGTAGCAAAATCGCCCGGCGCTAAATTGGTCATTTTAATTCCAAATTGCAAAGTTTCCATTCGCATGGCTTCAATGGCAATTTCCAAAGCAGCTTTAGTGGCTGAATAGATTCCTCTATAAGGAAGTCCCATATATCCCGCCAGCGAAGTAATATTCATAATATGCCCAAAACCCTGTAATCGCATTTGAGGCATCACCGCTTTAATAACGTTTAGAGGGCCATGAAAATTGGTTTGGAAAGCAATTTTTATCTCGCTTTCAGGAGTTTCTTCCATGGGGCCGGTAATGCCCACGCCAGCGTTGTTGATAACTACATCCACTCTTTTGGTCTTAGCTATTATTTCCAAAATAACCCTTTCAATAGAAGCGGTGTCATTCACATCCATTTTCAAAAGGGGAAAAGGCGAGTCTTTTATCCGTTCAGGATTTCGGCTAGTGCCAAAAACCCTATATCCTTTTTCCGTAAGAAAATCACCAATGGCTTTTCCGATTCCTGAGGAGGCTCCTGTAATAAATACAACTTTCGGCATACAATAGTGTTGAAACGCAAAGGTGCGGCTATGTGATTAGTTTTCCAAATAGAATTTAAAAAAGAGTAGAGAAAAAAGATTGTTGCACGTCCCTGACATAGGTTGATCACTTAAAGTGTAGAAAGAATGACCGTTTATTGGGACCAATACGAAACATTAGCGCACAAAAAATGGCAAGCTACCTACATCACACCGCTACGACCGTTTACCTTTGCTGCGTTCCCGCCCTGGAGGATTCAACGGGAGCTGGTTGTGTAGGACTTGCCGATGCAAAGATACAGGCTTTTTAAAGCATCTGCAACTATTTTCCTATATCGATTTTAATAAATACCTTGCGGAAAAATATATCATTCAAATGAAATTGCACAACTTTATAATCCTTACATCATTAGGATTGCTTTTAACGGGTTGCGGCAACAATACCGCCGACGAAAAAGAACGTTTTTCCTTAGAAATCAAAAATCCACAACGAGCTTATTCTACAGAAGATGTAATTTCTGTCTCGCTAATTGATAAAAAACAGACAGAACCTGATTCAGTTGTTTACTATTTAAATAATGATCGTATAGATGTTTCAGGTAATGAACTTTCTCTTTTAGGTAAAAAATTAGGCGAAAGAACTTTGAAAGCAAAAATCTATATCAAAGGAAAGGAATATGAAGCGACTACCACGGTTACTATCCTCTCTTCTATTAAACCCAAACTTTATACCTATAAAATTCTTGAAAGCTATCCACACGATATAAGAGCTTATACTCAAGGTTTGGAGTTTCATAACGACACCTTATATGAAAGCACTGGCCAGTACAAACAATCTTCGCTTAGAAAAACCGACTACAAAACTGGAGATATTCTGAAGATGGTCAATCTACCAGATAGATATTTTGGAGAAGGACTTACTATTCTCAATAATAAAATATACCAATTAACTTGGAGAGAAAACATTGGATTTATCTACAACTTGGAAACTATGGAACAAACGGGCACCTTCGTTTATGGCGAGAGTCGCGAAGGATGGGGTTTGGCACATGATGAAGAAAACAACATTTATAAAAGCGATGGCACCGACAAAATTTGGACACTGAATTCCAACACCTTGGCGGAAAAGGATTATATAGAAATCATGACCAACACCAGTAAAATAAAAAGTGTGAACGAACTGGAGTGGGTGGAAGGAAAAATATACGCCAATGTTTATGAGCAAGGTTCCATTGCCATTATCAATCCCAAAAATGGGGCAGTTGAGGGTGTAATCGACCTAACCGACCTAAAGGACAAAGTTACCCAGCACCCAAAATTGGACGTCCTTAATGGTATTGCATACAAAGGGGAACCAAATATTTTGTATATCACTGGAAAAAACTGGGACAAGCTCTTTAAGATTGAAATAATGGAAAAAGCGAAATAAAATCTTCGCAAAATGTGCTGTTGATCCTAATTTAGTTAATCCTAAATGATATTCCCGCTGAATATTAGTCTGCCAACAATAATAAGAGTGATAAAAAGTTATATTTTTACCAAAATTTTACTTAGATGAAGTATCTGTACGGATTGGCAATTCTATCTTGCCTAGTGTTGGGGAGTTCTTGCCGCAACGATTTTGAAACTGTGGCAAGCTCTGGAGAATTATCATTTTCAAAAGACACAGTTTATTTGGATACTATTTTTAGCCAAATTGGTTCCAGTACCTACAACCTAAAGGTTTACAATAGAAGTAATAAGGATATTAATATTCCGAGCGTTGGTTTAGCTTTAGGCGAGGCCTCACATTACCGTCTAAATGTGGACGGAGTTCCAGGAAAGGTTTTTCAGGATGTTCAGATATTGGCTAAAGACAGTATTTTTATTTTTATCGAAACTACTTTGGATATCAACAATCTTCCAGGAAACGCGAACGATTTTCTCTACACCGACCAAATACTTTTCGATTCAGGAGCAAATCAGCAAAAGGTTGAACTGGTAACCCTAGTTAAAGATGCAGTATTCCTTTATCCTGAAAAATATCCCGATGGCACCTTTGAATCATTGAATTTAGGACCAGGACCCGACGGAAAGGATGTCCTATTAAAGGGATTTTTCCTGGATGACACCGAACTTACTTTCACCAATGAAAAACCCTACGTTATATATGGCTTTGCGGCAGTTCCGGGAAATAAAACTTTAATGGTAGAAGCTGGGGCTCGTGTCCATTTTCATGCCGAAAGTGGAATTTTGGTGGCCAACGACGGCTCAATTCGAGCCATAGGAGAGCCAAGCGCAGATCCCAAATTATTGGAAAAAGAAATAATATTTCAAGGCGATCGACTGGAACCTGCTTTTGCCAACATTCCAGGACAATGGGGGTTTATTTGGCTGACGAGCGGAAGCAAAAACAATGAATTTCGACATACCACCATCAAAAATGGCATTGTGGGGATTATGGCGCATGACAGCCCCCTTACCTTAAGCAACGTACAGATTTACAACAATACTAATAGTGGTCTTCTGGCACGAACTGGGACCGTTTACGGCGAAAATGTAGTGATCAACAACAGCGGCCAATCATCTTTGAAAATCGAATTGGGTGGGAGTTATATTTTTAACCATTGCACCTTCGCCAATTACTGGACCGATGGATTTAGAAATGCGGCCACGGTTTCTTTGGACAACAGTTTAGATTTAGGTGACGATGGTGTTTTTGTGGCTGATTTGCTACAAACAGATTTCACGAATTGCATTATTTATGGTAGCGATAGGATGGAATTTTCCTTGTACAAACACACAGAAGCTGATTTTAATTTTAACTTTAAAAATAGCCTTCTGCGCTTTGACGATACCACTGGACAATTTAAGGACAACCCACTATACGATTTTTCAAACCCAAGTCTTTACACCAATGTGGTTTTCAATTTAGATCCGGTTTTTCAAAATTCTGGCAAAAACAATTTCAATATTGAAAAAGATACTTCCGGAGCAGAAAATATTGGGATAACCCCAACAACACCCCCAGTGCCATTTGATTTAAATGGAACAATGCGCGGCAATCCATCAGACGCTGGAGCTTATGAAAGTATAGAATTTCCTCAAGGATAAAACAGAACATAAAACATTTAAAAAGCCCGTATAAATTACGGGCTTTTTTATACTTTGGAGTTTTATCAATATTTAATTTTACCTTCTTTTTCTTTCCATTTTTTAAAAACTTCATTCCCCTCTTCCCTATTAAGGTTGATGAATTTTATATTTCGTTCTTCAATTTTCTTATTGATTTCGTTATATATAAAATTATCATCAAAACCGATCATCGCAGCATCTTCCTTCGTACACGCATAATAAACCGCCTTTGGCCTAGCCCAATAAATAGCGCCCAAACACATGGGGCAAGGTTCGCACGAGGTATAAATAACGCAGTCTTCCAACTGAAAAGTTTTCAGTTTTTCGCAGGCTTTTCTAATAGCAACCACCTCAGCGTGGGCAGTTGGGTCGTTCTTGGAGGTGACTTGATTGACACCTGCTGCAATTACCACATTATCTCTAACTACTATAGCTCCAAACGGCCCTCCTTTATTGGAATCCATTCCCTTTTCTGAAAGCTGTATGGCGCGGTTTATAAATTCTCTGTCTTTTTCTGTAATCATCGTTCTAAATATTTAATTATAAATCAATTATAGCTTGGAAAAACCTACGTTTTCTAATTCCAAATCCAATATAATAAGGAATCTTTATTAAGCGTCAATTTGAAAAGAGAAGCAACTCCTCTCCATCCCCGTAAGAATAAACACCAATTTCTGAAAGCCCAAGTTTTTTTAACAGTTTTATCGACGAAAGATTATCGGGCAAAGTAATCCCTGTTATTTTTTGAAGTCCCAATATCTCCGAGCCAAATTGCATTACGGCATTAGCAGATTCAAAAGCATAACCCTTATTGGCGTATTCAGGGAGAAAAGCGAAACCGATATCGGGATGCTCCAAATTATCACGTTTATAAAGTCCAGCTGAGCCGATGGGAGTTCCGGAATCTTTCAGCGAAATCAGATATGGTCCGAAACCGTATAATTCATAACTGCGCAAATAATTCTTGAGTATATATGCCTCCGCATCTTCCAGCGTTTTTATACCTCTATCGCCTATGTTTTTTAGCCACCCTTCGCTGTTCATCAATTTATGGATAAAAGGAGCATCGTCGAGCGTGTATTCTCTAATTATTAGACGGTCGGTTTCCGTATTCATTTTTAAATAGAATCAAGAAATTCTTCAGAGAAACCAAAGATAAATAATAGTAGGTTGCCTATTGTAAAAATTAAAAAAACCTTTGGCATGTTGCCAAAGGTTTAATCTAAAAATTCAAACAAATTCCTCTAATCAAATTGTTGGGTTACTGCCTCCTCAAAACCGTTCAACGGAACCTCAAACACTTTTTCTTGTATTCTGTATTTCAAAATGTCCTTATATAAATTGCCTGAACTATAATGCATCATCGAAACAAAACCCAGCGACAATGTTTCAAAACCCGTGAGCTCTGGATAGGCTTGCTGAATATTCATTCTTAGAACTTCCTTTGAAAATACTATCTCAGGTTCGACTTCCCCATAAATAGAATGAGAAACAAATACGGTTTCACTGGAATTTGACTCACGGAAAATCACATTATAAATAACGGCATCTCCACTGGTTGTCATATTAAAATTCCCGGCAGATTGATTATTTACTTTGAAGTCGAGTTCCGGTGTTGCAATTGTGGTTGGAATAGTAGCAGTGTGCAAATTCTTAAAATACTGCAAATTGCCATTGCCAAAACTGAGACGAAATAAATAACTGTCAAAAATATTGGAAGGCAAGGGAATGGAGAGAGAAGTTCTGCCCTCTGGATAATTCCCCTCTCTGATGGAATGTTGGACTTTTTGGGTATCCCCATCGATTAAACCTTTGATCAAAAAACCATAAATATCGTGGGAGGGAGTCTCTACATTCACCACATTGTGAATTTCTGGGAGGGTAGTGTAATCTATATCAAAAACAGAACCTTCAACAATATTTTCTTGCCAAAAATATCTCTCGAAATTATCATTTACACTTTTAAAGGAAATGTAGAAGTCACTGCTGGGCGAACCTATCAAATTTCCGCGAAAGTTATAATAACCGCCGTTTTCAGGACCCGATATTCCAATACCTATGGTTCCCGAAGTAACATCAACAGGATAACCAGTATTTTCAAGATTTAGATAGATTTCATCGTTGGAATTCTCAGGAAGCAAATAGCGACAAAGTGTATATTTGCCCTGATCAATATCTGTAAAGGTCTTTAGCATATAAAACTCTTCCCCCATAAAATCGAAGTCGGCATAAGTCATAATACTCAAATCAAACACTGTAGCTGGATCACCTGAAAATCTTAATGTTACAGTTTGTCCTATTTCCAAAATGGCATTGTCCAAAATTGTTCCGTTTTGATCGCTTAGAAAGGCTTGTACACTTTCGGTAAATCCTCCAAAATGATGATTGGGATCAATAGTTAAGGTGACTATGAAATCTTGCAAGCCTGAATCTGTGTTGTCTGCATCCGTGGAACAGCCATAAAATACAACTGAAAGCACGAAAAGAAAAAATATGTTTTTCATAATGGCTATTGTTTAAAAGGAAATGAATGTTTCGTCTTTATACCCAATAGTCTGAAACTCATAAAATAGTTGCGCAGAAAAATAAAAAACCTCCGGGGTTGTCCGAAGGTTTAATATCGTTGCATAATTTATTGTCTAAAACTTGAAAAGAGGGCGACTGGACATCATTTCATTTACTTTTCCGCCTATGCTCTCGAGTTTGCTTTCATCCTTATAATTGGTGAGCGCCTCATCAATCAAATCTACGATTGTGTGCATGTCTGCTTCTATTAAACCACGAGTGGTTACTGCAGAGGTTCCAATCCGGATTCCGCTGGTCACAAAAGGGGATTTGTCATCAAAAGGCACCATGTTTTTGTTTACAGTAATATCCGCCTTTCCCAGTGTGTCCTCGGCTTCTTTCCCTGAAATATTTTTATTCCGAAGATCTATCAACATCATATGGTTGTCGGTGCCATCAGAAATAATATTGTATCCTTTTTCAACAAAAAGTTTTGCCATCAAAGCAGCATTTTTCTTTACTTGGACCATATAGTGGAGAAAGTCATCGGTAAGAGCCTCCCCAAAAGCTACGGCCTTGGCAGCGATTATATGCATCAAAGGTCCTCCTTGGTTTCCTGGGAAAATTGCGCTATCCAACAAACTGCTCATCTTGCGAAGGTTTCCGTTTTTTAGTTTTATCCCAAAAGGATTATCAAAGTCCTTTCCCATTAAAATCATTCCGCCACGCGGTCCGCGAAGGGTTTTATGGGTTGTGGTTGTTACCACATGACAATGGGGAATTGGATCGTTAAGAATTCCCTTGGCGATCAATCCTGCTGGATGGGCAATATCAGCAAACAAAATAGCGCCAACCTTATCGGCGATTTTTCGGAAGCACTCGAAATCCATATCTCGCGAATAGGCGGAAGCTCCCGCAATAATCATTTTTGGCTTCTCCTTAATGGCAATTTCTTCTACTTTGTCGTAATCAATTCTTCCGGTTTCTCTATTCACTCCATAAAAGACAGGATTATAGAGACGTCCAGAAAAATTAACAGGAGAACCATGAGTTAAATGTCCACCATGTGAAAGATCGAAGCCCAAGAACTTATCCCCTGGATTTAAGCAGGCAGCAAAAACGGCCGTATTGGCTTGTGAACCACTGTGCGGTTGCACGTTAGCGTATTCCGCACCAAATAAGGCTTTGGCACGGTCAATGGCCAGTTGCTCTACCTCATCGACCACCTCGCAGCCACCATAGTAACGCCTTCCGGGATAGCCTTCGGCGTATTTATTGGTTAAAACTGAACCTGCGGCTTCCATAACTTGATCGCTCACAAAATTTTCTGAGGCTATCAGTTCCAGACCGTTTAATTGACGTTGTTTTTCGTCTTCTATCAATTCAAAAATTTGTCCGTCGCGTTGCATATTTGTATAAAAGTTAATTAAATCCAAAAATACTAATTACATTCGGAAAGTATAATGAAATATATATATTTGATGCAGAATTTTACTAACATCACAGGCTTGTGATTAAAATTTAAAGTTGATTAATTACTTGATTTTTAATAACTTCAATTTATTTAATCGATTTCTATTCACAATCCCAAAAAACTTTTTAAAATGTCCATAACAGCGAATGATCCCAAAAGAAAAACCTGGCTCGAAACCGAGCAGGATACTGATTTTCCAATTCAAAATATACCATTCGGGGTTTTCCTGACGCGCGATGATATTATTACCATTGGAACCCGAATAGGCGATTATGCCATTGATCTTGGTGCGTTGCATCAACTGGGATATTTTAAGGGAATCGATCTTACCGACGATATATTCCTTCAGGACACCCTAAACGATTTTATAAGCGATGGAAGAAAGACCTGGAGATTAGTCCGTAACCGAATTGCCGATATATTCGACAAGGAGAATCCAAAACTACGAGACAATAAAGACCACCGCAAACATATACTCTTTACGATAGACGAAGTGGAAATGCAACTCCCAGTACAGGTAGGCGATTATACCGATTTCTATTCCAGCAAGGAGCACGCTACCAATGTCGGCACCATGTTCCGCGGCAAGGAAAACGCGCTTATGCCCAACTGGCTACATATTCCCGTAGGTTATCATGGCAGAAGCTCCTCTATAATACCCAGTGGGATCAACGTTCGCAGACCTTGGGGACAAACTATGCCGGAGGGAGCTACCCAACCGATTTTTGAACCTTCAAAATTATTGGATTTTGAACTCGAAATGGCTTTTATTACCACCGACGCCAACGCGTTAGGCGAACCCATCCCAGTAACTGAGGCGGAAGAATATATTTTTGGCTTAGTATTATTGAATGATTGGAGTGCCCGCGATATACAAAGATGGGAATACGTACCCCTTGGACCGTTTTTGGCCAAGAACTTTGCTACATCAATTTCTCCGTGGATTGTAACTTTGGACGCACTTTATCCCTTTAAAGTTGAAGGTCCAAAACCCGAAATTGAACAACTCCCCTATCTCAGATCTCACGGCAAGAAGAGCTACGATATCAATTTAGAGGTATATATAGAACCTGAAAACGGTGAAGAAAATAAAATTTCTGCCTCCAATTTTAAATATATGTATTGGAATATGTCTCAACAATTGGCGCACCATACAGTTAACGGATGTAACGTAAACAGTGGAGATATGTTAGGCAGTGGCACCATTTCTGGATCTACGCCCGATTCTTATGGTTCCATGCTGGAGCTAACGTGGCGAGGCGAAAAACCTCTTAGGCTATCGGATGGAACGGAGCGAAAATTCATCGAAGACAATGACACCGTAATTTTAAAAGGTTATTGCAAGAAAGATAATATCCGAATTGGATTTGGGGAATGCAGAACCAAATTACTGCCAGCTATACAACAATAATTATCTAATGGGCCGTCAAGATTTTGGCGGTTCATTGATTTTGGGATAATTCCTCCATTTTAATAAAATTTATAAGTACCAAAGACTACACTAATTATCAAAAATATCAGAATTCCATTGTAAGTTTGATTTATGCAAAGACGAACTGCGCTTATCCTTGCGCTACTACTTCCCATTCAGATTGTTTTTCTACAAATCCTGAAACATTTTCCTGAATTTGTTGAAAAGTATTACAGTCTAGGGCTTTATCCGATACTCTCAAAAATCTCGCGTTATCTTTTTGGATGGATACCATTTTCAATAGGAGATGTTTTTTATCTATTGATTGGTATTGTCGCGATTCGTTGGATTTATAAAAACTTTTACAGACTTCGCTTACAGCCTCTAAGAGTTCTGATTGATATTACTGCCACCGTTTCGGTGGTGTATTTTATGTTCCACATATTATGGGGCTTTAATTATTATCGCCTTCCCCTCCATAAATCATTGAATTTGGACAGTGATTACAGCTACGGGGAACTATTGAAAACCACAGAGCGTTTTATAGAAAAGAGCAACTCACTTCATCGACAACTTGGATACCCGGATAGTGTAAAAATAGATTTGCCATATACCCAGGCGGAAGTATTTGAAAGAACCTTGAACGGTTATCAAAATCTGGAAAAGGAATTTCCGAAGTTGTCTTATGGACCACGCAGCATAAAAAAAAGCGGTTGGAGCTTAGGACTCACCTATATGGGATATAGCGGCTATTTGAATCCTTTTTCAGGGGAAGCCCAAGTCAATAACCTTATTAAAACGTATAAATTTCCCGTTGTAGCTTGTCATGAGGAAGCACATCAAATTGGTTATGCCGCTGAAAACGAAGCTAATTTCATTGCTGCCTTGGCCACTTTAAACAATGATGACCCTTATATTCAGTATTCCGGTTATATTTTTACACTTCGCTATCTTGTAAATGAAGTGGCTCGAAACGACGAAGACAAATACTACGAACTGGTCGAAACAATTAATCCTGGAATCTTGGCAGGATATAAGGAAATGCGAGATTTCTGGACGAGTTATGAAAATCCATTTGAGGTTTTTTCAAAAATATTTTGGGACAATTTCCTCAAAGCGAGTAACCAAAGTAAAGGTATTTTAAGCTACAATTATATGGTGGCCTTGGTGGTGAATTATTTTGAAGACAAAGAATTGTAAGACTGTACATCAATTCGGCATCACATTTAAATGATTCAATTACTTATATTGAATTTTCATTAAGCGGAAAAATTGCTTTTATCTCTTACCTTTATCCGTTGGACCACAGTTTTTAAAATGCTTTTTAAATGACGTATAAAACCATCACCAGTTTACAAAATCCCCTTATAAAACAAATTGTTTTGCTTCAGGAGAAGTCGCGTGAACGTAAAAAGTCGAATCAATTTATAATTGAAGGGCTTCGAGAAATTTCCTTGGCAGTAAAAGGGAATTACAAAATAAACCATCTTCTTTTCTGCACCGAAATTATTTCAGAAGAAGAAATATTCCGATTAAAAAAATCATTGAAGGATACCGTAGAACTTATCGAAATTTCTACAGAAATATATCAAAAGCTCGCCTATAGAAGTTCCACAGAAGGCATTATTGCAATTGCTGACACCAAGGATCTGGACATCTCGAATTTTAATCTTTCAACTAAAAATCCATTGATATTAATAGCGGAAGCCCCCGAGAAGCCCGGAAACATAGGAGCGCTTCTCCGCACGGCCGATGCAGCCAAATTAGATGCGGTAATAATCGCAAACCCAAAGACTGATTTGTTCAATCCAAATATCATCCGCAGCAGTGTAGGCTGTTTGTTTACCAATTTCATTTTTACTGGAAATACCGCAGAAATACTTTCATTTCTGAAAACAAATAACATTCATATTTACTGTGCAGCACTACAAGCCTCAATTCCTTATCACAGTGTCAATTTTTCTGGAGCTTCCGCTATTGTAGTTGGCACCGAGGATACTGGGCTTTCAGATGCTTGGATACAAAACAGCACTCAAAATATCATCATTCCCATGGCTGGGGAAATTGACAGTCTCAATGTTTCGGTAGCCGCTGGAATCCTTATATTTGAAGCTAAACGACAACGGGGATTTTAACTGTCCAATGATATTTGTTCACAGCGTTTCAAATTTCCAGGTCTGTAACAAAAACCAAACCCCTTCGTCTTACTAACAACCTCTAAAAACTTCTAAGTGTCGCATATACTCAGTATTATAAACCTCAGCAAAAAATTTGGTCCCATTACTGCGGTTAACAATCTTTCATTTACCATTGAAAAAGGAAATGTATATGGCCTGCTAGGTCCCAACGGAAGTGGAAAGAGTACCACCTTGGGGATTGTATTGAATGTGGTCAACAAAACTTCGGGCGACTTTCGTTGGTTCGACGGAACCATTACAACTCACGACGCTTTAAAAAAGGTGGGAGCCATTATTGAACGGCCCAACTTTTACCCTTATATGACGGCTTATCAAAATTTACAACTGGTTTGTAAAATAAAGAATGTCCCGGAAACGAATATTTCTGAAAAACTGAAACTCGTCGGTTTATTTGATAGAAAACATAGTAAGTTCAGTACTTTTTCCCTGGGAATGAAGCAACGTTTGGCCATCGCCTCTGCCCTTCTTAACAATCCTGAAATCCTGATACTCGATGAGCCAACCAACGGCTTGGATCCACAGGGAATTCATCAAATTCGAGAAATCATCAAAAAGATAGCCTCGGAAGGTACAACCATTTTACTGGCTTCACATTTATTGGACGAAGTAGAAAAAGTTTGTACCCATGTAGTCGTGCTCCAAAAGGGAGTAAGCCTTTATGCCGGAAGTGTGGATGCGATGAAAGCCAGCCACGGATTCTTGACCCTAAAAAGCGATGATCTGGAAGCGCTACAGCAAGTTTTAAAAGATAATCCGGTTTTTGGAAATATAAAACTGGAGGATGAATATTTAATAGTTCTCCTCAACGAGCCCTTGGACGCCTCCGAAGTAAATAAATTACTTTTTGAAAAAGGAATAGTCCTTTCACATTTAGTAAAACGCAAAGAAAGTCTTGAAGAACGCTTCTTAGAAATAACCAATCAAAATTAAGGGATGCTGAGATTATTAAACATAGAACTTCATAAATTACGGTATAATCGCTCGGCCAAGGTTATTTCCATTATCTACTTTGTACTTATCACTTTTATCGCACTCATTGCTTCCATAGAGTTTAATTTTGGTCAATTCCACTTTCGGGTGGCAGACCAAGGCATCTTCAATTTTCCGTTTATTTGGCATTTCAACACCTATATGGCGGCGATTCTAAAATTGTTTCTCGCCATCGTCATTGTCTCGATGATGAGCAACGAATACAGCTATCGCACCTTAAAACAAAACCTGATTGACGGCTTGAGCAAGAAAGAGTTTGTACTTTCAAAATTTCTTACCGTGCTGCTTTTTGCGGCATTATCAACAATTTTCATCTTTGCCGTATCCTTGATTCTCGGTCTAATTTTTTCGGATTACAAAGAAATCGGCATCATTTTTAGTGGCATGGAATACATAGGCGCTTATTTTATAAAGCTTGTGGCTTTTTTCTCGTTCTGTCTGTTTCTGGGAGTTTTGGTAAAACGCTCGGCCTTCGCTTTAGGCTTTTTGATTGTTTGGCAGATTATAGAATGGATTCTCTATGGCCTGATGAAATGGCAATTTTTTAGGGATACCGAAATTGCAGATAAGGTTTCCATCCTTTTTCCATTAAACGCTATGGCAAATCTAATCAAGGAACCGTTAAGCCGTTTAGGTGCCATACAATCGGCCGCTACACAATTAGGCGAAAGTTTTTCAAAGGATTACCACGTTGGTTTTTTAAATATTGTCATTGTTCTGGTCTGGACTGCGCTTTTCGTCTATTGGTCCTATGCCATTCTGAAGAAAAGGGATTTGTAAAAACTCTGATCCGTTGATTTTTCCTATATTTAGCAGACAATCAACTTGCTGTTTCTTTGAAGCTTTATTTTCTCATAATCTCCCTTTTGGTCTCTCCGGCATTTTTTTCACAGGAGATAAGTCTTTTTAAGCAATTTAATGGACATTACGATTACACCTCCTTTGGAAATACCCTAAACATTGAAGAAAATGGCTCAGGAGGACAGTGTTTTATTCTTACCAGTAGCAGCGCCAATTTCCAGTTGCAATCCACACAAAAAGTAATCGCGGCTTATCTCTATTGGGCGGGTTCTGGCCCAGGGGATTTTGAGGTTACTTTTAACCAAGTTCCCATCATAGCAGAACGCACCTTCAATCTTTGGTACACCAGTGGTGGCGTGGAATATATCTATTTTGCCGCCTTTGCTGATGTTACTGCGCAGCTCCAAACCACTGGAAACGGTAATTACACTTTAGCCGATTTGGATCTTACTCAAGTAATCCCACCCTATTGCAGCCCTCCCGGTTCAGGTACCAATTTTGGCGGTTGGGCGGTAACCGTGGTATATGAGGATGACGCTTTACCCTTAAACCAAATCAATATTTTTGACGGTTTGGAAAGTGTTTCACGTACTAATCAAACCTTGAATATCAGTTTAAATAATTTGATGGTCATGGAACCCACAGGTGCAAAAATTGGTTTTCTTGCGTGGGAAGGTGATCGCGAATTGGCTGTAAATGAAACCCTAAGAATCAATGGAAATATTTTGAGCAATCCACCTTTAAATCCGGCGAACAATGTTTTTAATGGTACCAATAGCTTCACCGGAAGCGATGTGCTTTACAATATGGATATCGATTATTTTTCCATTTCAGATTATATCAAGATGGGTGATACTTCCGCAGAAATCCAACTTACCAGCAGCCAGGATTTTGTGATGATCAACAATATTATCACAGTACTGAACACCGAGCTTCCAGATGCGACCATTTCCATCGATAAAGTTACTGGTGGTGAAAATTGTGGCGAACGGGAGCTTGAAGTGGACTATACGGTATATAACGTAAATAGCACCGCACCCTTGCCCATAGCAACGCCAATTGCTTTCTATGCCGATGAAATTTTGGTGGCCCAAGCTGTTACTCAAACCGAAATTCCCATAGACGGACAAGAAAGTGGAAACATCAATTTCACCGTACCCCTTAGCATCGAATCCGATTTTATTTTAAAAGCGGCAGTTGACGATGTTGGCGATGGAACCGGGATCATTTTGGAATCCAATGAAGATAATAACGAAGATGAAATTTCTTTTCATTTATTGGTCAATCCTGTAATAAAGGGTCTTAAAAATTTAGAGACCTGTGAGATCATCGGTATAGAATATTTCGATCTAACGGAAGCCACTTCAGAAATAGATCCCATTTACGAATTGAGTTATCACGTAACTGAAGACGATGCCCAAAACAATATAAATGCTATCGTCAATCCCGAAAAATTTCAGAATACTGAAAACCCACAGACTATTTATATCCGTGTGTCAAATCCTGATTGTTTTCTGGTGGATAACTTCACCATAACTGTCATCCCTTGTCCTCTTCCAGATGCCACTATTTATTTCCCGGAAATTACCGCCTGTAGGGATAGGTTGTTGCATTTGCCGTTCACAGTGTATAATCTTGAAGCCACAGCCCCTTTACCCGCTGGTGTTTCAATTGCTTTTTATTGGGAAGATTCGCTACTTGGATTATCACAGACCGAGAAAATAATTCCCATTGATGGCAATGAAAATGGATATGTGGAATTGTATTTACCTGATAACTTGCCCGATGTTTTTGAATTGACAGCAGTAGTGGACGACGATGGTTACGGCAATGGAAAAATTGAAGAATTGCGGGAAGACAACAATAGTTTTGCAAGGGAAATTAATTTTGAAAGCATCCCTCCTATTGCCATGCTACCCAATCTGATGGAATGCAACGAAGGATTTCATACCGCCAGTTTTGATCTCAGAATGCAGGATGATTTAATACGAAGTGGCCCCGACGATGTGATTGAATATTTCATTTCTTTGGAACATGCGATGGAAAATATAGAACCCATCCAGAATCCCACCCAGTATCAAAATATTTCAGACCCTCAAACAATCTATGTTCGACTCGAAAACGAAATTTGTTTTGCGACTGCGTCCTTTCAATTGACACTTGAAAATTGCAAGCCTTTTATCCCTCAAGGGTTCTCACCCAATGACGATGGCATTAATGACGTTTTTGAAATCAGCAATCTCTTGGATATTTACGAAAACTTTGAACTGAATATTTACACCCGAAACGGAAATTTAATTCATACCGCCCACAACGAAGATGGCTTCTGGGATGGAACAACTACTAAGGGTCTTCTTTTTAATGGCAACAAAGTACCTGTGGGAACCTATTATTATGTATTGGTATTGAACGACCCAAAATATCCAAAGCCTTTTATTGGCTGGGTTTATGTAAATTATTGATTTTTTAAAACATCAATAAGCAATAAAAATCACGGTCATAATCCAAGGATTGGCTTTGTATCAGAATTATCCTTTATATTGCCATCAAAATCTAAAATAATTCAATTCCAAAAATTCTTATAATGAAAAAATTCTTTTTTCTTTTGATTCTTTTTCCGTTACACCTATTTGCGCAGGAAGCTCCAGGTTCAATTCAATTTTGGGACAGTCTGAAAAATCACTGCGGCAAGGCTTATGAAGGCACAATAATCGAAGGCGCAAAAGAAGGAGATGGTTTCACCGGCGAAAAATTGGTAATGCACGTAAGAAGTTGTGAAGAGAAAATTATCCGTATTCCCTTCTTTGTAGGGGAAGATAAATCCAGAACTTGGGTTCTTTCTTTACAGGAAGACAATCGCATCCTTCTAAAACACGATCATCGCCATAAGGATGGTTCTGAAGAAGAACTTACCCAATACG
Organism: Aequorivita sp.; assembly: GCA_049646885.1. Taxonomy (GTDB): domain Bacteria; phylum Bacteroidota; class Bacteroidia; order Flavobacteriales; family Flavobacteriaceae; genus Aequorivita. Next base: position 63,913 of record JBARWQ010000048.1, read on the forward strand.
GCGGAATGAGCTCCAATACAGGTATGCCCCATATTCAATTTTTCCCGGCAGATCAACATACAACCAATATACTTGCCCGCGCCGCAAACAATGTATGGTGGTTTACTATTGATGATACTTCTATAACCTACAATTTACGCTCAATAGGTAGCGATAGACTTTTTACAGTTAAATTTGATCTAACAAGAGAAATTGATGCGCCGGGCGCACCTTGGGGAAGTGAAGATTAAGTTATCCCCCTCGGGTCAAGGACGGATCAAAGCCTAGGTTCACCCGTATTTACTCCATAGATACTCCCTAGATAGAGTATGAATAGAGTATGGATAAAGTATTTGTAAAATCTAGATATACCCATATTCGTTAATGGGATCAAAATATTGACCTCATCACTCCAAAATCGTGATGATAGGAATTTGGGAATTAATAGCTATCCTAATTTTTATTTCCAACCTCATTCCTGCTTACAGGTTTTGTACTTTGTACTTCGTATTTCGTACTTCGTACTTCGAACTTCGTACTTACCAGCTTCCGCCACCTCCCCCCCCGAAACCTCCACCAGAAGAGCCTCCTCCTCCCCCGCTCGATCCACTGCTTGAGGGCGAACTCACCATGGTAGTTTGCGCCGCTGACATGGCACTGGAGAAAGAATTTGTAAAGCTGTTCATTGTATAAATACCAGTAGGAGAACTATACCAACTTGGAGGCTGTAAGTTAAGCGCCTCAAACTTTTTGGCCCATTGGTCAAACAGCCCAAAGGCTAGCGCATAGGCCATAGTTGTTTCAAAGTAACTGGGACTATCCTGTAACAGCATCTTTAGTTTATTCTCTTCGGCCACCTTTATAAATTGCCTGAATCCTTTAAGCTCCGAAAGTGCATCATTCCCTTTTGGGTTCTTTTTCACCAGGTGCGGCGTCATAATCAGAAGAAAAATCGTAACGGGTATCAAGGCCAATGCCGGCAATAGTCCCCATGTAAACAAGAAAACAATAAACAACAGAATATTTAGAACAATAATTCCAACAACGGTTTGGGTTTGAATTTTTTTAGCTTTTGAGTCGTAATAAATCTGTGCCTTTTTCTTTAAATCCGTTTTTGCGCTGTTCATGGTAGTATAAAAACTATCCTTTAAACTGCTTACGAGCACTTCTTCTCCAGGTTCATGGCTGCTACCAAAAAGTCCATCAAATATTTCCTGCTCATAAGTTGGGGCGCCACTGGGCAAGGGTTTTAGCATAGTTAACTTGCTATCAGCTTTACCGAACCAACCGGATTTGGGGATTTCTTCCATTTTTATAATTCCCCTGGAACCCCAAGCAGGTATAAGAGAAATAAGATCGCGCGTATCGCTTTTGTCATCGATTAAAAACCCTGCCATTGCCGGATCCATTCCCCCTGGGGGAAAATAGCTAATAGTAGCCACTACTCTATCATCCTTCCCAAATTTGTTCCAAATCCAATAAAAGCCGAATAATAGAGCTCCTATAATGAGGATCCAACCGTAATTGGTCCAAAATGGCCAAAAAGGTTTGATTTCTACTACCGAATCAAGTGGAAGATTTAATAATACCGTGACATTTTCTCCGGGAAGTGATTGAAAATCGGGATGACTTTTGCCGACAAAAACCCCGTCCTCTTGGCTAATATCAAAATCCGTACTCACTTCGTCTATTCCTGTACGGCCTGAGTAAACGAAAAAATCTTCCAATCCAATCTCCACATTCTTGGGAGGATGAATGGTAAAATCAATTTTATGAAAAACCGAAAACCATCCGCTGGGCTTGATATTCCAGTAAAATCGAATATAATTTTTCTCAAAGAGAAAAGCATCGTAAACCCGGTACCTTATCTCGTAATGCTGCGGCCCGATAACGGTAACATCCGCATCGCCAATTTTTATCTCAAGTTCATCACTGATTTTTTGGATGAAATCAGGTGCAGACTGAAACTTATGCCCTGGCACTTCGACCTTCCTGATTTTTATCCTCCGCTTTTCATGTTTTCCATCCTCCGTGAGCAAATCGTATTTGGTCTGTATATTCCTATAAATACCGTGCTTATAATCCAGAAAGTCAACATCGTATTTCTCAACCACATCAAAATAGCCCTTGTCGCTTATATAAATATCGACCTTGGCATAGTTGACCTCAAAATCTTGGGCAAAACCATTTATAAAAAACAGCAGCCCAAAAATAAGAAGGAATCTTTCTTTCATGCCTTTACTTTAATTGAAGCTCACCTTCACATTTTCACGGCTAGCCTCCTCAGCCTCGAAGTAGTCGAAATGCTGATATTTGAACATACCAGCAAACATCACCCCTGGAAAACTTTCGCCATAGATATTGTTTACGCGAACCGTGCCGTTATAATATCGGCGACTGCGCTCAAGATTTTCTTCAATTTCATTGAGTTTATTTTGAAGATCAAGAAAATTAGTATTCGCCTTTAGGTCTGGATATGCTTCGCTTAAAGCAAAAATACTTCTCAAGGTTTGTTGAAGTTGGTTCTCTGCTTTTATTTGCGCATTTATGTCGCCGCTTGGCACAGACATAGCGGCATTTCGTGCCTTGATAACATTTTCGAGGGTCGTCTTTTCGTGGGCGGCGTATCCCTTAACAGTTTCCACAAGGTTTGGAATAAGGTCGTACCGCCTTTTTAAGGCCACATCTATATTACTCCAACCGTCTTTTACTGTATTTCTATTGGCGGCGAATCGATTAAAGATTTGAACCAGCGCAAAAGCGAGAAGCAGGATAATGCCGAGAATAACGAGGATAGTAATGGTCATGATAAATCGGTTTTTTTAGTTGGTTATTTGATGTTATTTTGAAAATTAAAAACTAAGATACTATAAAATATTATTGGAGCACTTTATTTTAATCCATTTTTGGGTTTTAAGGAAATGGAGGGTCCAATCCGGTTTTTTGCGACAGCGATAAAATGGGACATAAGCTCAATAAAATAACGGCCATTTTCGAATGCTTTCTATAGAAAAAACTAATTTTGAAGGAATGGATTTATTTAGATTTGAAAGAGATGTAGCGCAAAATCTTCTTCCCAAAGATGGGGATGTGAATTACTTTGGAAAGATTTTTTCCGAAGCAGAAGCCAATCGTTATTTCAATGTACTTCTTAATTCGATTGAATGGAAGCATGACGAAATCGCAATCTTTGGAAAAAAGATTATCACCAAGCGCAAAGTGGCGTGGTATGGCGATGCGGAATTGGAATACACTTATTCAAATACCACCAAAAAAGCTATTTATTGGACTACCGAATTATTGGAATTGAAAGAAATAGCAGAACTAAAAAGTGGAGAAACCTTTAATAGTTGCCTGCTCAATCTCTATCATTCCGGCGAGGAAGGAATGGGTTGGCACAGCGATGCCGAAAAGGATTTAAAAAAGAATGCCGCCATCGCTTCCATAAGTTTTGGCGTAGAAAGAAAATTTGTTTTCAAGCACAAAAAAAGCAAGGAAACCATTTCCTTAAACCTTGAAAACGGAAGTTTGTTGGTGATGAAAGACGCCACGCAAACCCATTGGCTCCATAGATTACCCCCAATGACGAAGGTGAATAATCCAAGAATTAATCTAACCTTCCGCACTATTCAAAGGTAATACACATAAAAACCCGTCAGATTTTGATGATTGAAATATTGGTTTTGTATTAAATAAAAACTATTTTTATTACTCCTCCCCAACGAATTAAGTTTTATCTGACCGAACTTGATATAAAATCGATATAACTTTTAAAAAATAAAAATTATGATATTTCTTAAAATGATTGGACCCTGGCAAATTGTACTTATATTAATTTTACTTCTGCTACTGGTCACGCCCATTATTGCCCTAGTCGATATTTTGAAAAGTGATTTTGGCGGAAACGATAAGATAATTTGGGTAATAATAGTGTTACTGGGCAGTTTTGTGGGTGCTCTATTATATTATCTTATTGGAAGAAAGCAGAAGATTTAGGTGTTTATTATCATCCTAAACCAAGCGCAATTAATCCATGCCGATTTAAACTGAGCGTGCCGAATCCAGATTGATCCTTCCTTAGAATCTTTTATGATCCCAAATTAGGATTATATAATTTTTAGACCATAATTAATTGGAATCTAGCGTATAATAAGTTTTTAATCGTATATTCGATTATTGAAATCCCGTGTTTTTCTTCATAATTAAAACCCCTTTTCTCAACTTTATATTTGAAAAAGGGGTTTATCAATTTTCTCAATGGGTGAAAATAATTGCAAATTTCTAAAATCTACTCTTCTTCTTCGAGACGACGTTGATTTTGGGGTATGTTTTGAGGATTTCTTTGTTGATTTTGATTTTGTGTACTCATGACAATTTTTATTTAAATTAATACTGGTTTTCCTTTCCACTTTTAAAATTACAACGGATCATTTCCTTTTTCCTTCAATAAAATCTTAAAAGATAAATGGAGATTAATGCTTTAACTATGCTTTATTTTAAAGTCATGTTTTCTTAACGCGGCTTTAAATATCCGAGAACCTATTCATTAAACTTGAGGTCGCTAGGGCATAACTGCTGCCACTTGCTTATCTTTGGCGTTTTAAAACTTACTATATGAACACCAATGCCCTACAGGCCATTTCGCCAATAGATGGAAGATATTCATCCCAAACAGCCAGCCTAATTCCTTATTTCTCTGAAGAGGCCCTTATCCGATATCGAGTTCAAGTAGAAATAGAATATTTTATCGCATTGGTAGAACTTGGAATACCCCAGCTAAAGGATTTTGACCAAAATAAATTTCCAAATCTCAGGGCTCTCTATCTCGATTTTAGCGTGCAGGACGCCGTTAAGGTTAAAGAAACGGAGAAAGTTACCAACCACGACGTAAAGGCGGTGGAGTATTTCATCAAAGAAAAGTTTGATGATTTAAACCTTTCCCATTTTAAGGAGTTTATCCATTTTGGACTGACCTCGCAGGACATCAATAACACAGCCGTTCCCCTTTCTTTGAAGGAAGCAATAAATGATATATATGTTCCTTTGTTTTTTGATGTAAAAAATAAACTAAAGGAATTGTCATCCGACTGGGCAAATATTTCAATGTTGGCAAGAACCCACGGCCAACCTGCTTCCCCAACCCGTTTGGGGAAGGAAATAGAAGTGTTCATAGTTCGATTGGAAGAGCAATTCAATATGATGAACGACATAAAGAGCGCTGCCAAATTCGGAGGTGCCACTGGCAACTTCAACGCCCATAAAGTGGCCTATCCAGAGGTGGATTGGAAAGCTTTCGGAAAAAGATTTGTTCAAAGTACTTTGGGTCTGCATTACTCTTTCCCCACAACACAGATTGAACATTACGACCATATAGCCGCTTTGTTTGATTGTATGAAACGCATCAACACCATCTTGATTGATTTAAACCGCGATATTTGGACTTATGTGTCCATGGATTATTTTAAACAAAAAATAAAAGAGGGAGAAGTCGGTTCCAGCGCCATGCCACATAAAGTAAATCCAATAGATTTTGAAAATAGTGAAGGAAATCTCGGCATAGCAAATGCCCTTTTTGAACATCTATCCGGAAAACTTCCAATAAGCCGTCTTCAGCGCGACTTGACCGATAGCACAGTTCTTAGGAATATTGGTGTGCCCATCGGACATACACTTATTGCGTTGCGGTCCACCTTAAAAGGGTTGAATAAATTGTTGCTTAATGAGCCAAAGATCGCTCAAGATCTTGAGGACAATTGGGCCGTAGTGGCAGAAGCTCTACAGACCATTCTACGTCGGGAAGGGTATCCAAATCCTTATGAGGCACTTAAAGGATTGACTCGCACCAACGAACGTATTAACCAAACCTCCATTGCGAATTTTATTGAAAGCTTGGATATCCCGGAAAATATTAAACAGGAAATGCGAAATATTACTCCCGGAAACTATACTGGGATTTAATATCTATCAAAAAAGACCCAAACTACATTCAGCTTAGGTCTTTTCTTCTATTAATCAACGAAAATCAATCTTTAAATATTTCTGAGAAGCCTCCCAATTTTGAAATGTCCATATCACCTCGTTCCACAGCTTTCATAAGTTGAAGCATTTGGTCGGGTCTCATATTTTCTCCCAACAATCGAAAAACCGCGAATCCTTTTCGGCTATCGCTAGCAAAAACAATTACCTCATCCAAGGCATCCTCTTCTCCGGTGTATTTTAAAGTGGCATCCCAAGTATTGCTTTTAAATCGTGTGAGCTCCTTATAGCGCTCTTGGGCCAAAATATCGGTCAATTCCTTTTTCTCCTTTTCAAAATCGGCGATATCTCCTTCTTTTATTGGGTAGGCAACAATATTTATTTTTTTGATAGTTTTCAGAATATCTTTTTCCTCTTGCGAAAAATCACTGTTTTTACCTTGTAGCAAACTTGTGGCCAAGTCCATTTTTACGAACTTTTCGTCATCTTGCTTTTCTACTAAATATTTCTGTAGAGATTTTTCACTACAGGAAGAAAGTGTCATTGCTCCCAACGCCAATGCTATTATATATTTTGCGAGATTCATAGTTCTCAACCTTTTTTATTTTTATCCAAATTTTTCAATTGATCACTACCTGGCACTTTAAGTTCTTCGGTAAGCTTGGAGATTTGCTTCAGATCTATATTTCCGGTAATGCTCATTATAATCGTAGTCGGTTTACCATCTACCGTGCCTTCAAGGTGCATCAGGAGCTCGCTGACAAAATTATCTGTTTTTCCTTCCTTGCTGTAAAAACGGATGTTTTTACCGTCATCTCTTACGCGCATCAACTCCCCTAGATTTTTTGAGGTAGAAACATACTTTTCAACGGCGGCATCCATCTGTTTGCCTACAGTTGGATTTTCGGTGGTGAAAATTTTTATGTTGTCCAAGTTATCTACCATATTCAAATACGCTTGTGCTTCCGGATCCTTGGAATTGAGATCCATCTTGCTCAGGAGTTTGAACATATTTTTTGTTACCACTACCGAAGTAACATCTTTTTCGTTTTCAAACGAATCGAAGGCATTCTGTGCTCCCAATATCATAGGCGTAATTGCCAAGGCGATTAATATTATTGCTTTTTTCATGTTGTATATTGTTTGTTGTTTGTCTTTGATTATTGAAAATTGTTTATTGAACAACAACCTTCAATTATTTCAAGATTTTATTCTTTGTTATTGTGAATTCATCCACAAAATTGAGCTGTTTGATGCCTTTGTTGAAATTCTTTGAAAGAAATATCATGGCCGCTTTACTTTCTTCAAATGCGGCCAAGGCTTCTTTTTGCTCCTGTGTCATTTGTGGTTGTAACAGATAAAAGCTGCCAATACCAATAGCTACCACCACAACGGCTGCAACTGAATACCACCAAGACTTTATAACTCTTGGCTTATCTGCAGGCAATTGAAATTCTCTTTTCGACTGCACCTTCTTAGAAGCCGACAAACCGACAAAAATTGGTTTATATTGAAGTAGGTGATCCGCTACATTTTCATTGTTGAAATAATTCAGCAAAATCTCTTCTTCCTTCAATTCCGTGGCTCCTTCAAAATAAAGCTCCAGTAATTTTTCTATTTCAGCCAATTCCATAATTATATTTTTTAATCATTTCATTTCTAATTGTTTTCCTCGCCCGTGAGAGCGACACCCTAATTGCCGTTTCATTACTGTCCAGCATCGCGGCGATCTCAGCAAATTCAAATTGTTCTACGTCTCTTAATTGAATTACTATCCGTTGATGTTCGGGAAGAGAATCCATTATTTCAAAAACCAAGGAAACAGAATCTTGTGCTTCAATTTGTCGTTCAAGATTTTCAGATGCCGGATAATTGGAATGGACAATCTTTAAATTGGATGCTTGTTTCGATTTTAACCTGTCCAAACAATAATTCTTCGTCATTGTGAGCGCATAGGCCTCAGGATTGTCATAGTTTTCAATATGCTTTTTTCCTTTCCACAATTTAAAAAGAACTTCCTGAACCGCATCCTCAGCTTCATCACTTGAAACCAGAATTCTTTTAGCCAAACGGTATAGCCTATCCTTAATAGTTACTGCAAAATTGGTGAATTCCGTTTTTGTCATTTTGGTCAAATAGTTTTCGGCCTTCTATATTGAGGACGAATAGGGTTGGTTTTTGTTACATACAGTTTTGAAAGATAATTAAAATCCCTTCACTTTAGCGTGTATAATTCATTTCAAATGACAGCTCTGCTTCCGTCCAAAATTCATATTTTTATCCTTTCAATATTATCCCTAAATTCCCTTTTTAAATAATTCTTCTTATGAAAAACAAATTTTTTGTTGCCCTTATAGCTGTTTCCGTCCTTTTCGTTTCTTGTTTTGAGGATATGGACGACAATTTGCATACAGCCTCAACCCTCGATATCCAGAATTTTATTTATCGCGGCTTAAACTATTATTATCTGTATAAAGCCGATACCCCTGAACTTGCAAACGACGCATTTGCAAGCGATGGTGATAAAAACAATTTTTTAAAGAGCTTCGACACTCCTGAAAGCCTCTTCGATTATTTGTTGTCCAGCCAAGATCGATTCAGCCAACTTTATAGCGATTATACAATTATAGAAAACGCATTGGGCGGCGTGAGTTTGAGCAATGGAATGGAATATGGTCTGGTGTATTATCCTGATAAAAGCCGTAAAGTATTTGGTTATGTGCGCTATGTCCTTCCCAATACCGATGCCCAAACTGAGGGTCTAAAACGTGGAGATTTCTTTACCACAGTTGATGGCGTTCAAATTGACGAAAACAATTATGTCGATTTGCTTTCAAAAATGAGCTATACTATAGGTCTGGCAACTTACGATGGAGCCACTTTTCATCCAACAGGGCAAACCGCCACGCTTAATAAAATGGAATATGACGAAAACCCAATATATCTGAGTCGCACTTTCGATTTTAATGGAAAAAAAGTAGGCTATCTTATGTACAACTCCTTTATTCAGCGATATGACACTGATTTGAACAATATATTTGGGCAACTTAAATCGGAAGGGATTTCTGATTTGGTTCTGGACTTGAGATACAACGGCGGCGGGTCGGTACAAAATGCCACGGACCTTGCTAGCATGATTACCGGTCAGTTCAACGGACAGGTCTTTTACAAAGAATATTGGAACGAAGATCGCCAAGCGGAACAAGCAAAAAACGGACTGTTCGACAATACCATAAGTACAGGAGCCAATACAAACAGCTTAAATCTTAACCGGATTTACATTTTGACTACCCAACGCACCGCCTCAGCCAGTGAACTTCTTATCAACGGATTGAACCCGTACATAAATACGACCCAAGTTGGCGATACAACAACGGGAAAATTTCAGGCCTCGTTTCTTTTATATGATGCACCGGCACCAAATTTTAGCCGACAGCAGGCTTCACCAACGCATACTTACGTGATGCTACCGCTGGTTTTCAAAACGGCCAACGTAGCCGGAAAAACCGATTATGTTGATGGTTTATTTCCGCAGATTACTCTGCCTGAAAACTATTTCAACTTAGGACAATTGGGCGACCCGGATGAACCTTTGTTTGCGGCGGCACTCCAAGAAATACTGTCACTTCCCAGAACCTTTCCAAAGGAGTTCCCTTACTTAAAGGAGATTGCCGGAAGCGAAAAGGATTCGCCGTTAAATGGAGTGATGATCGGAGAACCAAAATAATAATTGAAGTAACATAAAAAAAAGACCGCGGATCCTGGATTCGCGGTCTTTTTTTAGTATTGCTATATTTTTTTAGTCATTAAAATAAATTCCGCCGGGAACTATCCCCATTTGAAATTCCTGTATTTGCTGATTGTTGGAAAGGTCAAAGATTAGCAAACTTCCACGGCTGGCGAAATCGCCTGCATCAGTCGCGTAAAGCTTTCCATTGCGGCCTTCCAGCGCATAAAATGAGCCTTGGATAATAGCTGTACCTTGCAGATTAATGGCATTGCTGTCAACCTTATATACTTTTCCATCGAGGTTGTAATATAAATTGTTGCCATCGGCTGTTAAACTGCTTGGATGTTGAGTGGTATCAAAAGAGAATGTTTGGCTAACTTGATTGGTAGATAAATCAATTTTCACAATGGATCCTGGAGTTTCATTCCCTGTGTAATTTGGATTCCCTCCGCATAAAACATAGAGATTATTGCCAATAACAACCATGGAATTTGGCACTTCGCCCACAGTAATAGTATTTTCCACTGAGTTTCCTGAGATTACCGAAATCAAATTATTTTGGGAGTATCCTCCTTGATGAGCAACATACAATTTGTTGTCATGTGAAAGCATTCTCTCTGGGCCGAAAGAAACTGGAATTTTAGAAACCAATGTATTCGTCCTTAAATCCATCAATGCCACATAATCATCAAAATTGTCGAGCGGGTCTCCCCAATCTGATACATAGCCCTTGCTACCTGAAGTGTACAAAAAATAACGCGGGTTTTCCAAACCGTCTTTGATAGAATCTTTTCTCTCAAAGCTGTATCGGTCCACAATCATTATTTTTTGGGAGTTGCTAACTACTATGTATGCATTCTCATCGGCAAAACCCATAGACTGAACTATATTTCCCAAATCCGTTCCATTTACTTTTCTATATATATTTTGGTCCACAGTAGCATAGTCATTAGAAATGTAGTTTACGGTCCCACTTCCATTGTTAAAGGGTCCCTCATTGGTAACTAAAATTCCTTTTTCATAGGCTGCTGTCGGATTTGGAGTTGGATCCGGACTGTCGTCACTGCTACACGAAACAAGGAATAGTAAACTAAAAGTTAGTAAGAATAGATTTTTCATGGTTTTCATTTGTGCTATATATTAAAGTTTAAATTAATTTGAAAATTACGTCCTGGCATAGGTCTATATGCCACATTTTCATAATAAACATTGAAAACATTATTTATTTGGACTCCTAAAACGATATTTCTTTTTGCTGAAAAACTGTAAGCTCCACCAAAATTAAAAACAGTAGAGTCTTCAACCGAATCGCTATTATCCGTGGTGGTAAAAACCATTCCGGTATAGATTCCTAGAAGGTATATTGAAAATTCTTTGTGTTGGTATTCCATCAACCCCGTTGCTTTGTGATAAGGCACATAAATGAGCTGCTTATGCTTTACCACATCTTCGGCCTTGGTATAGGAGTAATTGGTTCTAAGCTCTATCTTGTGATTTCTATTAAAAAATATGCCATAATCCGCACTTACTTCAACCCCATAATTTCGACTTTCAGAAATATTTGAAGGTTTCCAAAGACCTCCATTGCCTGGAACCCACTTAATAAGGTTTTTGGAAGTGATATAATATCCCGCGACATCTACTTTTAAGCCTTTCAATTCAAATACTTGTCCAAGTTCAATTTGATAGGAAGTTTCCGGACGAAGTTCATAATTACCACCCGCATACCAATAAAGATCATTAAATGTCGGGACGCGATAGTTTTTAGATCCATTTAAACGGAGACTGTAATTTTCGGCCACTTTCCATTTTGAATCTGCTGAAAAGAGCCAAGGATTATCGAAACCGTTCAAGAATTCCTTTCTCAGATTCAAACCATAATTAAAATTCTTGGATATTTTATGATTCATCAATACCACAGTGGCCAAGGTGTTTCGGGTATGTTGGCCAATATTATCACCTTCGGCATCAGTGGTAGAATACTCCAATTTGCCGTTCAATCGAAGGTTTCGATTTAATAATACTTCCGATTGGATTGTACCCAATAAAGTATGGGCACGTCCTTGGGAATAATCCGGTCTTTCGGTATGTGGATAATATTGAAATTGCTCAAAAATATGGGCCGCGCTCAGATTGTTTTTAAAAATGCCACGATTCACACTCAATTTCAATAAGTTTCTACTAGCCACATCCTTATATCCGTCTTTCCCAATAGTATTTAAGCTGCCGGAGAAATTTCTGTCGTTATAAGTATATTCTGAATGCCAAGATGCAGTACCATATTTTAGCTTTCGAGCTTCATTTATATGAGCATTAAAACGGAGAAATTGACCGTGTTGGTTTTTCTTGTTTTTCCCGACGTAGTCGTAATCGTTCTCCGAATGTATAAAGTCCACACCCACATTTAGATAATGATCCTTCCAAGTTTTGGTGGTTTCCAGGCTACCCCCAAGAGTAGAAAAACTTCCAAAACGAAGCCCTAGTGAAGTACTATCTCTTGCGGTAAAGGAAAAATCATTGTTTAAATGAATGCTTCCGCCTACGGCACCACTCCCGTACTGAACACCTCCTCCCCCACTTCTTATAATTATTTCATCATAACCTAAAGGTGAAATAGTGTTGAAGTCGGTTTGTCCCGTAAAAATGGAATTTATATTAATGCCATTCCAAATCACGGCAGTTTGAGCCGCATTAGTTCCTCTAAAAGAAGGCGAGGACACCATTCCAAGACCATTTTCTTTAAAATAAATTGAAGAATTGAATCGTAAGGTTTCAGTTAATGAGGTCGAATTTCTCTTTATTACGGTATCCTGAAGTTTTTCGAGTTTGAATCCTTTAGAAAAATATACTAGTCTGGAATCCGTCAATACCACTTCATCCAACTCCTGAATAGCTTGCAGTTGGGCGAAAACAGATACCTGGCCCACGAGAGTAAATAAAACGATATATAGATAGCTACGTTGCATAATTCAACCTTTATCCCGAAAGTTTGATTTTTAATTGTTGAAAACTCTGGCAGGTCTCCTGGCTTGTCCGTGGTGCCACCTTCCCGTTCCAATTGAAACAGTGGTTTGAAGTATGCACTTCCCGAAATTCGGGACGACTTACAGTTGCGGGAACAGCATAGGCTTTTGAAATGGCGATTGCGAGAAAACGCAATTTTAAAATCAGTACCTATTTCCCTTTTAAGAGCATTTCCTTGTGTGGAATTATACTCACCAAAATTCTTTGCAAATATAAGGGGTTAATATAGACTTTGAAAAGTTATTGCATAAAGTATTTTAAGCCATCGGATTCTTTGTGATACCTTTGCCAAACTTCAATAAACTTCTAAGAATGCGTTTTTTTTCAAATCTAATTTTTCTTTTTATATCGATTTTTACCTTTTCTTCCTGTAAAAATGAATCTGATAAATCTACTGATGCTAATGTTCTACCTAATGATTCAGTAGAAATAAAATATGCCAAGGGTTTTGAGCTAGAAAATTTTGACGGCTATAAAGTGATGACTTTAAAGACAGCATGGCCAGGAACGGAAAAAACCTTTAAATATGCCTTGGTAGAAAAAAACGGAAGTTTACCCTCGGGAGATTTTGATGCAGTTGTTGAAATCCCGGTTAAAAGAATCGTTGTAACTTCTACTACACACATTCCATCTTTAGAAATGCTAGGAGTATCAGATGCCTTAGTTGGATTTCCGAATCTGAATTTTATTTCTTCCGAAATCACCCGTAAGAATATAGAAGAAGGAAAAATAAGAGAACTTGGCCGAAATGAAGATATTAACACCGAAATCCTTATCGATTTGGTTCCTGATGTGGTAGTTGGGTTCGCCGTAGATGGAAATAACTCCACATTTAGGACTATTGAAAAAACAGGAATTCCCGTTCTTTACAATTCTGATTGGACAGAGAATTCCCCTTTGGGAAAAGGAGAGTGGATTAAGTTTTTTGGAGCCTTATTCAATAAAGAAAAAGAAGCCGATAGTATTTTCAAGAATATAGAAGCCGCATATTTAAAGGCGAAAAAACAAGCCTCCACAGCCACACACACTCCAACAGTCATCAGCGGGGCGATGTATAGAGATGTTTGGTATTTGCCGCAAGGAGAAAGCTGGGGCGCACAGTTTATTGCAGATGCCAATGGCAGTTATATTTGGAAAGACTCAAAAGGCACCGGCAGTTTATCGCTAAACCTTGAATCGGTTATTGAAAAAGGCCATGAAGCCGAAGTGTGGATTGGTCCAGGGCAATTTTCAAGCTTGGATGAAATCAAAAATGCGAGCCAAGCGTATACGCGTTTTAAAGCCTTTCAAAACGGAAATGTTTATACATATAGCATGAAAAAGGGTGTTACGGGCGGAGTTATTTATTTTGAATCGGCACCAAACCGTCCAGATTTGGTATTGCTAGACCATATAAAAATGCTTCATCCCGAACTATTGCCGGATTATGAACTTCATTTTTTTGACAAATTGCAATAATGCAAACCACTCAAAAATACCGAACCCATTTTTTAGTGCTTTTATTAGCACTACTTCTCATGTTTTTGGTAAACCTGAGCATAGGTTCGGTTCCCATTCCCTTAAATGACATAATTTCTACCTTTTTGGGTAAGGCTGCCACAAAAGAAACTTGGCGGTATATATTAATTGACTACCGCCTACCTAAGGCTATTATCGCCATGCTTGCAGGTGGAGGATTGGCCATTTCGGGCTTGCTCATGCAGACGTTGTTTAGAAATCCATTGGCTGGACCATTTGTGCTTGGTTTGAGCAGTGGAGCTAGTTTAGGTGTGGCAATTCTGATTTTGGGTGCAGGAGCGTTTGGCGGCTTTTTTGGCTCCCTATTGTTAAGCCAGTGGAGTTTGGTTGTTGCTTCAGCCCTAGGAAGCTTTTTGGTCTTATTGGCAGTTCTGGCGGTAACTTTTAGAATAAAAGATACGATGGCCATTTTGATCATCGGCTTGATGTTCGGCAGTGTTACAACGGCGTTGGTTTCAGTTTTGTCATATTTCAGTAATGCGGAACAACTTCAACAATACATTTTTTGGTCCTTCGGAAGTTTAGGAAACCAATCTTGGACGGGTGTTATGATTTTGGGAATTTGCTTTTTAATTGGACTATTGCTAAGCATTGCCAGTAGCAAATCATTGAATGCTCTTCTTTTAGGTGAAAACTACGCCAAGAGCATGGGCTTGCATATTAAGCGAACTACTTTTGTCGTTATTTTGGCAACCAGTATTTTAGCCGGCGGCATCACGGCATTTGTGGGTCCAATTGCTTTTGTTGGTCTGGCTGTCCCACATTTGGCGCGACAATTTTTCAAAACCTCAAACCATTTGATTTTGTTACCGGCTGTTTTATTGTGCGGCGCCTTATTGATGCTTATTTGCGACACCATAGCCCAATGGCCTTTTAGTGAATTCACCCTCCCTATAAATGCTATTACTTCCATAATTGGTGCACCTGTTGTAATTTGGTTGTTGGTGCGAAAACGAAAACTATTCTTCTGATGGATCCAAATAAAAGACTTCATGTTTTAGAGGCTCGAAAACTTTCTGTTGGATATTCCAATGGCAAGAGGAAGACAATTATCGCCAAGGAGATTGATTTTTCCATAGCCAAAGGAGAATTGGTCGGTTTGGTTGGTGCAAATGGAATTGGAAAATCCACTTTGTTGCGCAGTTTAACCGGTATGCAGAAGTCTTTGGGGGGAGAAATATTTTTGAAAAATAAGAGTTTAAATGAGTACTCTTCTTTTCAACTTGCCACAGAACTCAGCGTTGTATTGACAGAAGCTCCAGTTTCCAAAAATCTTTCGGTAGTGGAATTGATTTCTTTAGGCAGGCAACCATATACCAATTGGATTGGCACTCTTTCGGAAACCGACAAGATTGCTGTTAATAAGGCAATGGAAGCTACTGAAACCACCCCTCTAGCGCACAGAAAGTGTTATGAACTTAGCGATGGGCAGTTGCAGCGGGTAGCCATCGCACGCGCCTTATCACAGGATACGCCCATCATAATTCTAGATGAACCCACAACACATTTAGATATTTATCACCGGGCCTACATCTTGAAACTTCTTCGAAAACTTACTTCTGAGACAAAAAAGACAATCCTCTTTTCAACACACGAAATTGATTTGGCAATCCAACTTACCGACAAAATATTGGTAATGGCTCACGATGTCACTTATTTTGATACTCCCTGTAAGCTAATCGAAGCCAAAAGATTTGAATCTCTATTTCCTGAAGAAACGATTGGCTTTGATGCAAAAACAGGAAGGTTTACCATCCGGAAATAATTATATTTACTTTAAATTTTATTATTATGAACGAAGTTTTTCTACTTGTAGTCATTGTGGCTATTGGGGTTTTGCTTGGAATCCTTCTGGGCAATCTTTTTGCACGATTGAAAAATAAAGCAGAAACAAGCAAACTGGAAGAGCGTCTTCAAAACTCTCAAAACCAAGAACAAGAGTCAAAAGAAACTATTGAAGCAATTTCACAGGAAAAGGAGGATATCAGAAGAGAAAGGGAAATCCTCAGATTAGAACTCACCCGTCGGGATTCAGAATTTGAAAATTTGAAAGTCCGTAATGAAGAGCAAAAGGAAGAAGTTGAAAAACTCCAAGAGAAGTTTCAAAGGGATTTCGAAAATCTTGCCAATAAAATTTTAGAAGAAAAATCAACTAAGTTCACGCTTCAAAACAAGGAAAACATTAAAATGATCTTGGATCCACTGCAAGAAAAAATTAAAAGTTTTGAAAAACGCGTAGAAGATTCCCACAAAGAAAGTATCGATAGGCACGCTATGTTACGCCAACAAATCATCGGACTCAAAGAATTGAACGAACAAATGAGCAAGGAGGCAACCAATCTCACACGGGCTTTAAAAGGTGATAGTAAAACCCAAGGCAATTGGGGGGAATTGGTATTGGAACGCGTTTTGGAAAAAAGTGGACTGCGGAAAGATCAGGAGTATTTTGTGCAAAACAGTTTTACCGACGAGGAAGGGCGCAGATTACTTCCCGATGTGGTAATTCATTTGCCTGGAGACAAAAAGATGGTTGTTGACTCTAAGGTTTCTCTTGTTGCTTATGAGCGGTTTATGAATGAAGAGGATGAAGATCAAAGAGCGGTATTTTTAAAAGCCCACCTAACTTCCCTAAAACGCCATGTGGAGCAGTTGGGTTCAAAAAATTATCACAGTCTTTATGAAATGGACAGCCCCGATTTTGTGCTGCTCTTTGTACCTATAGAACCTGCATTTGCGGTGGCGCTCAATCAGGACAACAGCATATACAGTTGGGCATTCGAAAAAAACATAGTTATAGTGACCCCAACTACACTCTTGGCCACACTCCGAACAGTTGACAGCATGTGGACCAGTGAAAAACAGCAACAGCACGCCGTAGAAATAGCTAGGCAAGCAGGTGCTTTATATGATTCTTTCGTAAATTTAACCGATGACCTCATAAAAGTTGGAAAGCAACTCGGAACTGTTCAAGGCAGCTATGAAGGTGCAATGAAAAGACTATCAACAGGTCGGGGAAACTTAATAAACCGTGTGGAAAACCTAAAAACACTTGGGGCCAAGGCCAATAAAACCATAGATGGAAAATTATTGAAACGAGCCGAAGAAAATCAAATAGAGGATAGCAACGACAAGTTAATACCCTAAAAAGTTATGAAAAAAATTATTTTAATCGTTCTTGGAAGTCTTTTGGCGTTATATCTTCTCTATTTCGCATTCGTGTATTTTGTTCCTTATAGCGAAGGAAGTCGTGCTGGTGAACTCATTCAGTTCAGCCACAGAGGATTTTTAATAAAAACCTGGGAAGGGGAGATAAGTCAGGGCATCAGCGGAGCCCAGATTTTCTCGTTTTCTGTTTTGGATGAAGACAAAGAGGTAATTGAAAAACTAAAGGAATATCAGGGAAGTTATGTAAAAGTGAGCTATGTGGAACGTTACGGCACCTTCGCGATTTGGGGGGAAACTAAATATTTCGTTACAGGTGTGGAACAAGATAATTCGCCACATTTCAACAGGCAGTAAAAAGAATTCAAATTTCGGAAAAAGATAAATTATTGCTTTGCAATCTTTAAAGTGACCTGCAAATTATTGGAAGTTACCTTTACAAAATACAGCCCACTATTAAGCCTACTCATATCCACTTGAGTGTATGTGCCCGTACCTTTCCCTTGAGATACCAAAGTACCCAAAACATTGAAGATTTGATAAGAGTCCACTTTGAAGAGGGAAGAAATCATTAGGTTATTTCTTACTGGATTGGGATAAAAATTGAGATTCTTCACAAATTTATCCTCTACGGAAAGTTTGTTTACCACCGTTACTTTTCCACTCATTGCAGGATTGGCGTCATTTTGATATTCTGTAACACCTGGTTTAAGAAATGTATGCGAAAACGAACTATTTACTGCCGTCATCACCCCACTATCAAAACTTTCAATTCCATTGGGAAGACTGCTTACACTTTTCTGCGAGCCGTCCGTCCAGGTCCAACGCACCGTATCCCCGACTTCTATGAGCGGACTGGCCACGGACTGGTTGATTCCTTGCTCCCATGAAATATCGAACACGTTCTGAGCGGACAGAACATGAAATGCAAATAAAAAAAGGAGCAAAGTAATTTTCCTCATAAATAAAAAGTTAATCGGTCAGGTATCTAATTTACGAAAAAAATACAACATCTACTAATCAATGAAATTCACTTTATTTACTCAAGTACATTTTTCGACGAGCATAAAGATCGTAAAAGGCATCGTCTTTTAAGTTTTCAATAAAAAGAATGCTCTCCCCAGTACTTTTCATCTCGGGTCCCAACTGTTTATTCACATTCGGGAATTTATCAAAACTGAATACTGGCTGCTTGATAGCAAATCCCTCCAACTTTGGATTGAAGTTGAAGTCCGTAACTTTATTGTGGCCGAGCATTACCTTGGTAGCATAATTTACATAAGGTTCTCCATAAGCTTTCGCAATAAATGGCACGGTACGCGAAGCTCTTGGGTTGGCTTCAATAATATAAACGATCTCATCTTTTATGGCAAACTGTACGTTTATTAATCCAACTGTATTTAAAGCCTTGGCAATTTTTATAGTGTGATCCTTGATTTGCTGCATCACAAATTCCCCAATATTAAAAGGAGGCAATAAGGCATGTGAATCGCCCGAATGTATTCCGCAGGGTTCAATATGCTCCATAATTCCAATGATATACACATTTTCCCCATCGCAAATAGCATCAGCTTCAGCTTCAATAGCGCCATCCAAATAATGGTCTAACAACAATTTGTTATTCGGAATTTTTTGCAATAAATCCACAACGTGCTCCTCGAGTTCCTTTTCGTTGATAACAATCTTCATTCCCTGGCCCCCCAAAACATAGGATGGTCTAATAAGTAAAGGAAAATCGAGAGTTTTGGAAAGCGCAAGAGCTTGATCTACGGATTCCGCCACGCCAAATTCTGGATATGGAATATTATTTTCCTTCAATAGTGTTGAAAAACTTCCCCGGTCTTCAGCCAAATCCAAGGATTGATAGGTTGTCCCGATAATATTGATCCCATATCTATCTAGTTTTTCAGCAAGCTTTAAAGCTGTTTGTCCTCCCAATTGTACAATAACGCCTTCCGGTTTCTCATGCCTGATGATGTCGTATATATGTTCCCAAAATACGGGTTCAAAATAAAGTTTGTCCGCAACGTCAAAATCTGTAGAAACAGTTTCTGGGTTACAGTTTATCATAATGGTTTCGTATCCACATTCCGCAGCGGCCAATACCCCGTGTACACAGCAATAATCAAATTCTATTCCCTGCCCTATCCTGTTTGGGCCTGAGCCAAGAACAATAATCTTCTTTTTGTCTGAAACTGCACTGTCATTTTCGGAATAAGGTTTTTGTCCCACAAGTTGCATTTCATTCTCAAAAGTGGAATAATAATAAGGAGTTTGGGCTTTAAATTCGGCGGCGCAGGTATCAACCAATTTATATACGCGCTGAATGTTCATCTCTTCACGCTTTTTATAAACTTGGCTTTCAAGACATTTCAGCATATGTGCTATTTGTCTATCGCCATAACCTTTTTGTTTGGCTTCCAGCAATAATTCACGTGGAAGGTTTTCTAAAGTATACGTTGAAATTTCTTTTTCCAATAGAAATAGTTCCTCATATTGACGAAGAAACCACATATCTATCTTTGTAATTTCGTGGATTCTGCTTAAAGGAATTCCAATTTGGATAGCATCGTAAATCACGAAAACGCGATCCCAACTCGGGTTTTTAAGCTTATCGAGAATTTGTTCGTAGTTGGTATAGCTTTTTCCATCGGCGCCCAGACCATTGCGTTTTATTTCTAAGGATTGAGTGGCCTTGTGAAGTGCCTCTTGAAAAGAACGTCCGATTCCCATAACTTCTCCCACCGATTTCATTTGAAGTCCGATCGTACGGTCAGAACCTTCAAATTTATCGAAATTCCATCGTGGAATTTTCACAATCACATAATCCAAACTCGGCTCAAATAATGCCGAAGTGGACTTGGTTATTTGGTTTTCCAATTCATCCAAATTATAACCAATGGCCAATTTGGTAGCGATTTTCGCAATTGGGTATCCAGTTGCTTTTGACGCCAATGCTGAAGAACGGGAAACCCGAGGGTTGATTTCAATAGCGATTATATCTTCATTTTCGTCTGGGCTAACGGCGAACTGCACGTTACATCCTCCAGCAAAATCTCCAATACTGCGCATCATGTGGATAGCCATATCGCGCATGCGTTGGTAGCAGGTGTCGCTCAACGTCATAGCGGGAGCCACGGTAATGGAATCCCCAGTATGGATGCCCATTGGGTCCATATTTTCAATGGTGCAAATAATGACAACGTTGTCGTTCTTATCGCGAAGCAATTCGAGTTCAAATTCTTTCCACCCCACCAATGCTTTATCAATAAGCACCTCGTGAATGGGTGAAGCTTCCAGACCATAGGTTAAAAGTGCATCAAATTGTTCTTCTGTGTGCACAAAGGACGCGCCAGTCCCTCCCAAAGTAAATGAAGGTCGGATTACCAAAGGAAATCCGAATTCTTGGGCAATTTCCTTTCCTCTTAAAAAAGAATTGGCGATTCTGGCGGGAGCTACTGGTATACCGATTTTCACCATAAGATCCTTAAATTTATCGCGATCTTCAGTAATATTTATGGCATCAATATCAACACCGATAAGCTCTACGTTAAAATCTTTCCAGATTCCCTTTTCATCGGCCTCTATACAAAGGTTAAGGGCAGTCTGCCCCCCCATTGTCGGCAATACAGCATCGATCTGAGGATGCTCCTTCAATATTTTTATAAGCGACTTGGTGGTCAGAGGCAAAAGGTAAATATGATCGGCCATAGAAGGATCCGTCATAATAGTGGCGGGATTGCTGTTTATCAAAACAGTTTCTATTCCATCTTCGCGCAAAGAGCGAAGGGCTTGGGATCCCGCATAGTCGAATTCACAGGCCTGGCCAATAATAATCGGACCAGAACCAATAATTAATACAGATTTAAGAGAAGGATTTTTAGGCATTTTAAAGACAATATTTCTAATCCGCAAAAATACGGCTCGTTAGGGTATAAAAAAAAGGTGTCGCTTTGCAAACAACACCTTTTTATATAAAATTTATCAACATTATTTTTTATGACGGACTTCAGATGACACAGATAGTTTCTTTCTGCCTTTCGCACGACGGGCAGCCAATACTCTTCTTCCGTTTACTGTAGCCATGCGCTCCCTAAAACCGTGTTTGTTTTTTCGTTTTCTCTTTGAAGGCTGAAATGTTCTCTTGCTCATTATATAATACTTTAACTTCTGTGATATCTAGGTTCAAAAACTCGTAATCCAGTTACGCCATTTAGTGGTCACTTCTACCGATCGCATTTCTTTGCGTAGGCGGGTGCAAAAATACAACAACTTTTTACTTGCGCAAACCTTTTTTAAAAAATTATCCTATAAGATTTTTTCTTTTTTCTCTACTTGGAATTGCAACCAGAATTTAAAAGAAAAATTAAACCCCAAAGATTTCTAAATCTTCCAAAAAGCATTTTGTTTTTATACCTTTGCAGGGCATTGTAAAATTGACCCATGTTCAATAAAAATTTTAAATTGATTTTAGCTGCAATAGTTTTTGGAATGGCCGTTTGGCAATTCACCGAAACAAATATTGGCAACGGAATCATGTTCATTCTTCTCTCCGCGGTTTTCGTGTTTTTATACTATAAGAACGAAATGATTCTACTTTCATTTCTACGACTTAGAAAACAAGATTTTCCCGGAGCCAAAAAATGGCTGGACCGAATCAAAAATCCAGAATCTGCTTTGGTATCAAAACAACAGGGATATTACAATTACCTAAACGGCATTATGGTTTCCCAAACCAATATGAATGAGGCTGAAAAATACTTCAAAAAAGCTGAAAAGCTTGGATTGAATATGTCGGCAGACATGGCAATGACCAAGCTGAACCTCGCGGGAATCGCCATGACCAAAAACCGGAAGCGGGAAGCCGATCTTCTATTGGCAGAAGCCAAAAAGCTGGACAAGCACAATATGTTGGAAGAACAAATAAAAATGATGCAACAGCAAATGAAGAAAATGGGGCAGCCACGCCAACAATTTGGGAGAAGTGGTCGCGGGGGCAGAAGGTATTAGAACTCAAGGGAGTAGTTCATCAGCTTTATAAGCTCTTTGTCGAATAGTTTAAGCTTTTTTTAACAAGAATCGTATCTTTGCCCAAAGCTTTTGCTTATGGGTAGAAAACTACTTTACCTCATCATTCTAATAAGCATTTCAGCACAATCCCAGATTGAGCCACGTATTCTCTTGTCTGAAGCCATCGCGAAAAACATAAAGACTTACGTCCAAAAATCGCAAAAGGCTTATGCTCTCCACGATTTCGACCACGCCGAATTTCTATTCGATTCGCTAATAAACAACGTAGTCAATGGAAGCTATATGGACAACTTCCATATAAGAAAACGAGGAGGTAAAAAAATCGAGATGAAAAAATTCAAAAAACCGATTTTCTTGATGACCTACGCATCTTGGTGTGCACCGGGTATTGGAGAAATACCGGCATTAAACAAAATTGCAGAAAAACATTATAAAGACGTTGATTTTATAATTCTTTTCTGGGATTCCAAAGAAAACGTCCAAAAATCCTCTAAGAATTACTCACGACGAATTAACGTGGTTTATGTGGACGAGAAAGAGAATACCCATAATCATATCGTACAGACTTTAAAGCACAGTCTCGGCTTTCCTACATCCTTTTTTATAGACAAAAACAAAAAAATAGTTGATGTTAGGCGCGGAGCATTGCATCCATACAACGAAAAATATGAGGTTTCTTTTGAGTTGAACTACACCTCCTTTTTAAATGGGATTTCTCTTTTAAAAACTCTGGACGACAATCCGAAAGATAATTTAGTGCTCACTCCAATTCCGTAAGCACGTAATACCCCTTCCAAATACCGGAGTTTATTTTATCTCTTTATAATATCCTTTCTCTGGAATTTCAATAAAGTATTCTTTTCCAGAGGCATTTTTCAGATAAGTATCACGCAGCCAAGGGTTGTGCCTTTTTAAAATCTTATAATTAATTTCATAAGGCTTTACCCATTCAGCAAAATCAGCGATTGGGGCAGTTACCTTCACTTTGTAAGTGGGAATATTGGGGTACAAATCTTTTTCCCTGAAATTGAAACCATATTTTTTAGGGTTCTCCATGATTTCTTTTAAAGCTAAAATCCTAAAAACATAACGACTGGTTTCGGAATTGAGCAATAAATCGTAATAGTCCGTCTGCTGTTGGCGGCCTATTTGTTTGTTCATCCCTCCCATCCCTGCATTATATGATGCGGCGGCCATGGTCCAACTGCCAAATCGGTTTTTAGCGGTTTTTAAGTAGTTGGCAGCAACCATAGTGGCTTTTTCAAGATTATAACGTTCATCTACATACTCATTGATTTCAAGGCCGTACTCCAGCCCTGTTGCCTTCATAAAATGCCATATCCCGGAGGCTCCTACAGGGGAGCTGGTATATTCCAATCCACTTTCTGCAACCGCTAAATATTTAAAATCATCTGGGAGGCCATATTTTTTTAGCAAAGGTTCTATTTCCGGAAAATATCTATTGGCGCGCTTAAAAAGCAAAAGTCCGTTTGATTGCCAATAGGTGTTTACCAATAATTCTCTATCCATGCGCTCCCGTATATCCGGGTCGTGAAGGGGAACTTCTTCTCCTGCAAAATCCATTTTTTCCGGCAATGGCAGGGCATAAACATTATAATCATTCATAAATTTTTTCTCAAAAATCTCATCTGTAGGGGCATCCTGCACTGCATAAATGCTGAGGCCGCAAATGGCCAATAATGCAATCCCCACACCTATTTTACCAATCAATCTCATAATCCAATACTTTTTATAAAGATACGGAATATAGCTCTTTTCAATAGATTCCCCAGCTTTTTATTCTTCAAAAATCGCCAATAGTTTTTCGGAGATTTCCCGACCTCTGTTTAAAATCATTATATGCGTTCCTCCCTCAATAACTATACAATCATTAATATATTTTATAGGAAAGACCATATCCTTGTCTCCGTGGATGTGAATTACGTTATTCAAATTTTCCTTTCTGTTCCAGGTTACCATTTTTTCCAGCGCCCAATCCAAATATCTCTTGTCGCGCACATGGAGATATTGTTGGTATAGCGACAAACGCTTTTTAGATCTGGGACCAATTGAGAATTTGGTGAGATCTTCAACACTTAATACCAGACTAGTCGGCACGAGCTTGTACGCTTTTGTGGCACTTGCAAATCGCATTCTGCGCGGGAGTTCCCTTTGCGTTTTAACACTTGATATAATGATGAGCTTTTTTAGATTTAAAAAGAAACTCATTTCTTCCGCCACAACTCCTCCAAAGGAAACACCAATCAGTATAGCATCAGGCGATTTCACTCTTGCAGCCATGCGCTTGGCGTAATCCTGCAAGCTTTCGTTCTTTTCGGGAATCATCCACTCCAGCACGTGGGTTTGATATTTTTCCTGGGGAAATCTGATATTTCTAAATATCTGCGCTCCCGCTGCCATTCCGGGGACAAAATACACCTGTGTTTTTTTTGAATTCATAAGTCTTTAGTGAAGAAAATGGCACAACCCAAAGTTTATTCGTAAATTTACGTGAACAAAGATAGAATTATAAAATGTTTTCTTATAAACTCAATTTTATAAGACCATATTTTGTTTTGGAAGTGAATTAAAATCCTGACGGAAGCTTATAGAAATATAGTTTTATCATAAGACCAATCCATTTATTTTGAAAATCTTTGCTCCCGCACTCCTTTGAATTCTGTATATTTTATATAATTTTTTTAAAAAAACAACTACCAATGATTGAAGATGTAGAAATCACCGACAATGAATTTTTAAGACAATTCGAACTCGAAATTGGCGACAACATGGCGCGCATTGAATACGCCTTGCAGGACCGCAAAATTTTCCTTACCAAATACGAGATGCCTGAAGATCTGGAAGAACAAGGTTTCCGTGAAATTTTTATTAAAGCGGTTTTTGAAGAAGTGAAGAAAAGAGGGATTAGCCTCGTACCCACAAGTCCCGAAGTGGCTGGTTTTATGCGGAAAAACCGAAGAAAATACAAGGATCTTTTACCGGTAGGCATCAACATATAATCCACCAATACTTAATGCGAATCCTTTTCTTGATCATTTTTCTGGGAGCTTTTACCAATGCATATCCACAGTTTTCAGAGAAAAACCTGTTTTATGGTGACGTGGGATTGTTTTGGGGAAATTATAACGGTTTTGAATTGGGTGTCAACTATATCCGGAACGAAAAATATTCGTTTCAGGTTAGCTATTATTATCACATTATTGAAGCTCAGGAAATACCAGAAGATTTCCACACAAGCTCCTTGATTAATTTAGGCCCGACTATCTTTCCAGAGGTGAGTGTTCCGGACATTAATCATTCATTTAACATTCTGGGGGGATATGTTTATAATCTAAACCCAGATCGCACCATTCGACTCAATCTTCAAGCAGGAATTGCATTCCTCTATTCTAAATATGCCACCAACTTTCAAAAAAGGAGTTCCCCAGTTTTTTTCGGTGATAACTATGAATACGATTTTCAACATCGTAGTACGGTCGGGGTTATAATAAATCCCCGAATAGACTTTCCGTTCTTTAAAGGCTACGGACTTTCTATCTCGCCCTTAGTGGAGTTTGGAGGAAGGAAAACGGTTTATGGAATTGGATTGGTGAATATTTTTGGACTTACACGACAATCCTATATAGGCCCGAATCAAGATCTAAAAGAAACGGCTGATTAATCCGATGTTAAACTGAAGGCGCCCTCCAATTCAAAACGGACAAGACCGTCCTCATCAATATTTTTCAAAGTAATCTCGTGAAGCGTATTGGCCAATTCTGGATTCCAGGGTGCTTTTACTTTTACGTAGTTTTCGGTGAAACCGAGGATATATCCGTGTTTGTTTTCGTCTTCAAAAAGCACCGTCCTCCTAGTTCCAAGCTGACTTTCATAAAAGGCCCTTCTCTTTTTTACTGAAAGTCCCCGAAGCATTTTACTTCTTTTATTTCGCACCTTCATGGGTACAACTCCCCCCATTTCCACTGCAGGAGTGTTATCCCTTTCAGAATAGGTAAAGACGTGTAGATAAGATATATCCAACTCATTCAAAAAATGGTAGGTTTCTAAGAAACGATCGTCTGTTTCCCCAGGGAAGCCCACTATAACATCCACTCCAATACACGCATGGGGCATCAATTCACGGATTTTTGAGACGCGTTCGGTATAAATTTCACGCATATATCGGCGACGCATCAATTTCAAAATATCGTTGCTCCCACTTTGTAATGGAATATGGAAATGTGGCACAAAAGTTTTGGATTTTGAAACAAATTCAATGGTTTCATTTTTAAGAAGATTGGGCTCAATAGAAGAAATTCGCAGCCGCTCTATTCCTGGAACTTTATCCAAAGCTTTTACCAACTCCAAGAAAGTATGTTCGTGTTTTTTATTGCCGAATTCTCCCTTTCCATAATCCCCTATATTCACTCCCGTCAATACAATTTCCTTGATTCCTTGTTGTGAAATATCATAAGCGTTTTTCAAAACATTTTCCAAGGTTTCACTTCGTGAAATTCCACGGGCCAAGGGAATGGTGCAATAAGTACATTTATAATCGCAACCGTCCTGTACTTTTAAAAATGCCCGAGTCCTATCGCCTATCGAGTAAGAACCCACGTAGAAGTCTGCTTCCTCTATTTCGCACGAATGTACTTCTCCAAAATCATTTTTGGAAAGGTCGTTCAAATAGTCAGTGATTTTAAACTTTTCGGTAGCGCCCAACACCAAATCAACGCCATCAACATCGGCAAGTTCGTGAGGCTTCAATTGGGCATAACAGCCCACCGCGGCCACAAATGCTTTGGAATTTGCTTTTTGCGCCTGCTTTACGATAGTCTTAAACCGTTTATCCGCATTTTCGGTAACGCTACAGGTGTTGATAACATAAATATCAGCTTTCTCCGAAAAATCTACACGAATAAAGCCTTCGTTTTCAAAATTGCGGGCTATGGTAGAGGTTTCGCTAAAATTAAGCTTGCATCCGAGGGTGTAAAAGGCGACTTTTTTTGGTGCGTCCATTGTTGTACTTTTGCCAATTGTGGATGCAAAAATACAAACTATTGAGCACGAATACACAAATTTTAATTTTGTAATTATAAAACTCCAAACAAAGCAAGGGGGCGAAAAGAAAAATTCCTGTTCCCATTTCTCGAAAGTGACCGTCCTATAAAATGTTTAGACTCTTATCATTCTCTTTAATAGTATTGATGCTTTTTTCTTGTAAAAATGACATCGATGCCGAGCGCGACCATCTCGTTTTCCGGTACAACGAGCATGGCAACATTCCAAGCCTCGACCCAGCATTCGCTAGAAATCCGCAGGCTATTTGGCCAGACAACCAACTTTATAACGGCTTGGTACAATTGGACGACTCTCTAAATATACAGCCCGATATTGCTAAAAGTTGGGAGATCAATGATTCCACCCTTACCTATACCTTCCACTTGAGAGACAATGTGTTTTTTCATCAAAATATCGCATTCGCCTTAAGGACATTAAATAATCCCACGAGCTACACCCGCAAGGTGGTGGCCGAGGATTTTGTTTACAGCTTCAACCGTCTTACCGATGAAAAGGTTGCTTCGCCAGGCAGCTGGGTGATGAATTACGTGGAAAGTTATTACGCCAAAAATGATTTGACTTTCGTCATTAAACTAAAGCAACCCTTTCCCGCTTTTTTGGGCCTTCTTTCGATGCGTTATTGTTCGGTAGTACCACGGGAGGCGGTGGAATTTTACGGAAATGATTTTCGAAAGAACCCTGTAGGTACAGGCCCTTTTAAGTTCAAAATGTGGGAGGAAAATGTGAAACTGGTTTTAAGAAGAAATCCTCTCTATTTTGAAAGGGACGAAGAAGGAAATAAACTTCCCTATTTAGAAGCTATTGCCATTACATTTTTGCCAGATAAACAGAGTGAGTTTTTGCAATTCGCACAGGGAAAATTAGATTTCATTTCGGGATTGGACAGCAGTTACAAGGATGAACTCCTGACTACCTATGGCGAGCTCCAGCCCAAATATCAGGATTTTGCTTATATGATAACCGGACCGTATTTAAACACCGAATATCTGGGGTTTTATCTCGGAGCCGATACCCCGGAAATAAAGAATAAAGCCTTGCGCCAAGCTGTCAATTACGGTTTCGACAGGGAAAAGATGGTGAAGTATTTACGAAATGGGATGGGCATTCCGGCCATCCACGGTTTTATTCCGAAAGGACTTCCCGGTTATGAAGAAATTGAAGGCTATACCTATCAGCCAGAAAAAGCCAAGGCATTGATTCAACAATATAAAGATGAAACGAGGAATTCGAATCCGAAAATAGTTATAGGTACCAATAGCCAATATTTGGACTTATGTGAATATATCCAACGGGAACTTGAAAAAATAGGAATTGGAGTCACTATCGATGTGATGCCCCCTTCTACGTTGCGACAAATGAAAAGCAGTGGGGAACTCGATATTTTCAGAGGCAGTTGGATAGCCGATTATCCCGACGCCGAAAATTATCTTTCGCTTTTTTACAGTCCAAATTTCTCTCCCAATGGTCCCAACTATATGCATTTTAAAAATGAGGCTTATGACAGTATTTATAGGCAATCTCTTAGTATCTCCAACATAGATGAACGGCAATTGCTCTATACCCAAATGGATTCCATTATTGTAGAGGAAGCGCCCGTAGTTCCTTTATTTTATGATATGGCCGTACGTTTTGTAAACAAAAAAGTAAGTGGTTTGGGGATCAATCCACAGAATTTCCTGGTATTAAAAAGGGTGAAAAAAAGTAATTGAATATTGAGCATTCCTACGCTCTCCGCCATTTTGCAGTTTCCTCAAAAAGGTGTTCCAAAATTTTGGCGTCCATTTCTGAGAATTCAATATTTCTTCTTCCCATCACAACCTTGGCCACCTCAAAGGCTTTATCTGTTTTGTAGGTAGTAAAGCCACCGCTTCCACCCCAACTAAAACTGGGTACAAAATTGCGTGGAAAACCACTTCCGAAGATATTCGCACTTACGCCAACCACAGTACCTGTATTAAACATAGTATTGATTCCGCATTTGCTGTGGTCGCCCATCATTAGCCCACAAAACTGGAGACCGGTTCTGGCAAAGTTTTCGGTTTCATAATCCCAAAGACGCACTTCGGCGTAATTGTTCTTTAAGTTTGAGTTGTTGGTATCGGCACCCAAATTGCACCACTCGCCTATCACCGAATTTCCCAGGAATCCATCGTGGCCTTTGTTGGAATATCCAAAAATCACAGAGTTGTTTACTTCCCCGCCAACCCTGCAGTGGGGACCAATTGTGGTATTGCAGTATATTTTTGCGCCCATTTTCAAAGTAGCATCTTCGCAAAGAGCAAAAGGTCCCCGAACTAGGGAACCTTCCATTATTTCGGCGTTTTTTCCAATATAAATTGGGCCTTCGGAAGCATTTAAAGTGCAGAATTCAAGTTTAGCTCCTTCTTCAATAAAAATGTTTTCAGGATTTTTAGTCCAAATTCCCTCTGGAATTGGTTGCGATTCACGGTCTTTGGTGAGCATTTCAAAATCGCGCTTTATAGCCTCCCCGTTCTTTGAGAAAATATCCCACGTATGTTCAATCCTTAAAACATCACGATATGTATATGGAATTATATCAAAGCTTTCAAAATCGACTTCTTGTTCTTCGGAAGCAAAAAATGCAATTGGCTCTTCCCCAAAAAAAACAGCTTGATTTTCCTTCAGACCTTTTACTATGTTAGCCAAATTTTCAGAAGGAAGGAAAGATGCATTTATCAAAATATTCTTTTCCAGTTCCAAAAATGGATATTTATCCGATAGGTAATCTTCAGTAACCGTGGTAGTCGAGAATCCAAGAAAATGTTCCCATTTTTCACGAATGGTCAAAATACCAACACGGATATCGGCCACAGGCCTTGTAAATGTGAAGGGAAGTAATTGGTTGCGGACGTTACCGTCAAAAAGGATGTAGTTCATCAGTTCTCTGTTCTCTGTTCTCTGTTCTCTGTTCAATATTAAAGAAAAATCTACTAATTGCAATTTTCTCTTGCTAATTATTGGTGTCCAAAAGAAAAAGCCCTCGATTTCTCGAAGGCTTTTGTATATGATCTCTGCAGAATCTTATTCCTCAGTTTTTGTTTCTTCAGTTTTTGTTTCCTCTGTTTGGGCAGGTTTTTTAAACCTGTCGTATTTGCTTTTAAATTTGTCAATACGGCCAGCTGTATCGATAAGCTTGGCTTTCCCGGTATAATAAGGGTGTGAAGTACGTGAAATCTCCATTTTAACCAAAGGATATTCAACACCATCTACCTCGATAGTTTCCTTAGTATCCGCAGTTGACTTTGTAAGGAAAACATCGTCGTTACTCATGTCCTTAAAAGCCACTAATCTATAATTATCTGGATGGATGTCTTTTTTCATTGCACTGTTGTTTTAAAATATAGTCTCCCGAACCTTTTCGGAATTGAGTTTGCAAATTTAAGCATTAATTACAATTCAGCAACAAAAAGAAATACTTTTTTAAATCATTTCTTGACAACAGTCAAATGTAACGTTTTACTATCTTTGGTTACTAATAACCCTAAACTTGTTTACCTTTTATTGGTAGGCCTAAAAACTATTAGAAATGGATTCTGAAATCAATTTACAAAAATTCGTTCTGCCTTTCGCTTTTTTATTGGGATTAATAAGAATATCAATCGACATTATTCCGAAAACACTTTCTTTTAGTGCCATTCCATATTATTCCACTTTTTTTATTGCCTTCATTGTTGAAATTATTTTTATTGTATTTATAATTAAAAGATTTAAAAAATATAACGGAATATTAAATCTAAGACAAGCTCTGAAAATAGGTGTGATTTTAATGTTAATTACTGGCTTGCTATATACATCTACATCATATTTATATGACACCTATATAGACCCAGAATTTCAAATTAATACGGCAATGAGTTTTGTTGAAAAATTTGCTCCCGATAAAATCGAAGAAACTCGTGAACAAATTACAATTTCTCGGGAAAACACTAGTGCTCTTGGAATATTAACTTACACCCTTTGGTTTGTTATTCTAGGTTTTATAATTTCCTTAATCGCAGGAAGTGCAATGAGCACGAAAGTAAATATTAAATGAACATTTCCATCGTCATCCCACTTCTTAACGAAGAAGAATCACTGAATGAACTTTATCATTGGATTGCAGATGTTATGCAATCCAATGGTTTTTTATACGAGCTCATCTTTATAGACGATGGAAGCACCGATGGTTCTTGGGATATTATTGCACAGCTTTCAAAAGAAAACCCAGAGGTAAAAGGGCTTCGTTTCCAAAAGAATTATGGAAAATCACAAGCTCTGCATGCCGGTTTTAATTTAGCCCAAGGCGATGTAATCATCACAATGGATGCCGACCTTCAGGATAGTCCGGAAGAAATCCCAGAGCTGTACAGAATGGTTATGGAGGATGGCTTCGACCTGGTTTCAGGTTGGAAAAAGAAGCGTTACGATTCTGTTTTAAGCAAAAATATACCTTCCAAACTATTCAATTATGCAGCGCGAAAAACCTCGGGCGTAAAACTTCACGATTTTAATTGTGGTCTTAAAGCTTATAAACGAGATGTTATAAAAACCATAGAAGTAACTGGTGAAATGCACCGTTATATTCCCGTGCTCGCCAAAAATGCTGGATTTAGCAAAATATCCGAAAAACCTGTAATGCACCAAGCCAGAAAATATGGGGTCACCAAGTTCGGAGGAGAGCGTTTTATTCGCGGATTTTTGGATTTAATAACTATTTGGTTTCTGTCGCGCTTCGGAAAACGACCGATGCACCTCTTTGGTGCTTGGGGCGCTGCTATGCTTGTTATCGGGTTTCTGCTGACCTTGTACCTTGGTATCGATAAAATCTTCATCAATCCCCACGGCAGATTGATAACCGAACGACCACAGTTTTTTATTGCCCTTACTGCCATGATGATGGGAACCCAGCTTTTCCTTGCTGGATTTTTAGGCGAATTGATATTGAGAAGCACAAAGGAATCCAAAAACTATATTATTAAAGAAACGGTCAATTAAGCATTCCATTTGGATGTTGTGGAAGCAAACACAATATCAATTACAAAACCAGTCATGGAGGGCACGGGATTATCCCGCCATTGCTAGTTCCATAAATATTGGGAGCCTTCAGCTTCAACGATTTTTTTATTCCTATTTTTGAACTTTTAATCTCAGCACATGATTTATGTAAATCCAAAAACTTTAGAGCGTGTCAACCAGTGGCTCACTCCTTTTTTCGACGAAAAGACGCAGCAAGAAATAAAGGAAATGATTGCCTATGACCCGGAAGGTCTGGAGGAAAGTTTTTATAAAAACTTAGAATTCGGAACTGGAGGAATGCGTGGGATTATGGGACTTGGCGATAACCGTATAAACAAATACACTCTTGGCAAAAATACCCAGGGTCTTTCCAATTACCTAAAGAAACAATTCCCAAACCAAGAAATCAAGACGGCTATAGCGTACGATTGCAGGCACAACAGCAAGGAATTCGCAAAAATCGTAGCCGATGTGTTTTCCGCAAATGGTATAAAGGTTTTCCTTTTTTCGGAGTTACGGCCTACACCGGAACTGTCATTTGCCATTAAGCACCTAAACTGTCAGGCTGGAATTGTGTTGACAGCCTCCCACAATCCTCCCGAATACAACGGCTATAAAGTGTATTGGGAAGACGGCGGACAATTGGTTCCTCCTCAGGATGGAGAAATTATTGCAGAAATCAACTCACTTAAATATGAGGATACAAAATTTGAAGCCAACGAAAGTTTAATTGAATATATAGATTCTGAAGTAGATACCGCTTTTGCAGAGGCTTCAGTTAAAAATGGAAGCTTCAACACCTCACAAAAATCCAAGAACAACCTCAAAATTGCATTTACGTCACTCCATGGAACTTCCATTACCATAGTTCCGCAAGTTTTGAAAATGGCGGGTTATAAAAATGTTTCAATTGTTAAGGAACAAGCCGAGCCGGATGGAGATTTCCCAACGGTAAAATCCCCGAATCCAGAAGACCCAGCTGCCCTGAAAATGGCCTTGGAACTCGCGGAAAAGGAAAATGCCGATATCGTAATCGGCACCGACCCTGACGGCGACCGTTTAGGTATTGCCGTTAGGAACAACCAAAATGAAATGATTCTGCTCAACGGAAACCAAACTATGGTTTTAATGATACATTTTCTATTGGCGAAATGGAAAAATACAGGAAAACTAAACGGCGAACAATTTGTAGCTTCCACAATTGTTTCTACGCCTCTAGTTGAAAAAGTGGCGAAACATTTCAATGTAAAATACATGGAAGGACTCACCGGATTTAAATGGATTGCCAAAATGATCAAAGACCATCCAGAGCTTGAGTTTATTGGGGGTGGCGAAGAAAGTTTTGGATTTTTGGTCGGAGATTTCGTTCGCGATAAAGATGCCGTTACAGCTACCCTACTCGCTTGCGAGATGGCAGCGCAGAGTAAAGAGGAAGGAAGCAGCCTATCTCAATATCTGGATGAGGTTTATAACGAATTTGGATATTATCGTGAACATCTAATTTCTA
This sequence comes from Aequorivita sp., assembly GCA_049646885.1. Lineage (GTDB taxonomy): Bacteria > Bacteroidota > Bacteroidia > Flavobacteriales > Flavobacteriaceae > Aequorivita. The sequence continues at coordinate 97,938 of JBARWQ010000048.1, forward strand.
TTACCAAAGAAGGGAAAAAAGGCAGCGAGAAAATTTCCCAAATAATGAAAAACTTACGAGAAAATCCTTTCAAGGAAATCGCCGGCAGTAAAGTTTTGCAAATAGATGATGTCTCCAATGATATAAGAACCAATCTTATTACAGGTAAAACTTCGGCATTAGATCTCCCAAAATCCAATGTATTGATTTATTATACCGAAGACGGCAGCAAAATCGCCGCACGGCCTAGTGGGACGGAACCAAAGATTAAGTTTTATATAAGTGTAAACACTTCGGAAAAAGAAAACTTCAACTCGGTACTTCAGAAAAGAATCGATGCCATTTCGGCACAATTAAATGTGAATTAATGGGGTATTTCAGAAAAATATTACGCTATGCTTACCCGTATAAAAGATATGCGTTTCTCAACATATTTTTCAACATTTTGTATGCACTTTTCAGCACACTCTCCTTTGTTGCCCTTATTCCGGTTCTGGAAATCATTTTTAGCGAAAAGCGCACGCCTATAGCCCGTCCAGTTTATGAGGGGATTTCAAATGTGAAGGACTGGGCACAGGAATTTCTTAATTATTATATAATCGAGAGCATCAATAACCACGGAGAATTTTGGGTTTTGATGTATATGGTTGGCATAATAATAGGCTTGTTTCTGCTAAAAAACCTAAGCAATTATATGGCGATGTTCTATTCCACCTTTTTGCGGAATGGAGTGCTAAGAGATCTTAGAAACGACCTTTACAGCAAGGTTATACAACTTCCCTTGGCTTTTTATTCCGAAAAACGAAAAGGAGACACCATCTCCCGTTTGAGCGGCGATGTGGACGAGGTTAAAAACTCAGTACTTTCAGTATTGGAAATGATCGTTCGCGAACCTCTAACTATTATTTTCTCATTGGCAACAATGCTTTTTATAAGTCCGAAACTCACACTTTTTGTTTTCTTGTTCTTGCCGATTTCAGGATTTTTAATCTCAAGAGTTGGAAAATCCCTCAAAAGAGGTTCTCTGAAAGTGCAACAAGAACAAGGTGTTTTTCTTTCTATTTTAGAGGAAACCATGGGAGGGCTTAGAATTATAAAAGCTTTTCACGCAGAAAACCTGTTTCAGAAAAAATTTGAGGACAGCAATCAGCGGTTTTACAAATATTCCAATTCGGTGCTTAACCGTCAAAATCTCGCCTCTCCCTTAAGCGAACTCTTGGGAATTATAACAATTGGAATTCTCTTGGTATATGGCGGATATCTGGTTTTTGTGGACAGAACTCTGGAAGCCAGCTTTTTTATCGGCTATATTATGTTGGCTTACAACATCCTTACCCCAGCCAAAGCAATTGCCAAAGCAAGCTATTCCCTTAAGCGTGCGGATGGTTCGGCCCATCGGATTTTGGAACTTTTGGAAGCCGAAAACACAATTACTGATATCGAAAACCCGATTGAAAAAGAAGATTTTAATGAGGTTATTTCTATTAAAAATGTATCCTTTAAATACCAGGATCAATATGTTTTAAAGGATTTTTCATTGGAAATTCCCAAGGGGAAAACTGTCGCACTAGTGGGGCAGTCAGGTAGCGGAAAAAGCACCATTGCGAACCTCTTAACCCGTTTCTACGACGTGAATGAGGGAAGTATTGAAATTGACGGTGTTGACATTAAGCATATTTCTAAAAGATCACTTCGCGGATTAATGGGCATAGTTTCACAGGATTCCATACTTTTTAATGATTCCGTGGCCAACAATTTAAGGTTGGGGAAACCTATGGCGTCCGATGCAGAATTGAGGGAGGCGGCGGAGATTAGTAATTCCTATGAATTCATCAAGGACCTGCCCGAAGGTTTCGATACCAATATCGGTGACAGTGGAAATAAACTGAGCGGGGGACAAAAACAACGTTTGAGCATTGCTCGGGCCGTTTTAAAAAATCCTCCTATCATGATTTTGGATGAGGCTACCTCCGCCTTAGACACTGAAAGTGAACGTTTGGTACAGGATGCTTTGGAGAACATGATGAAAAACAGAACCTCCATTGTTATTGCGCACCGTCTTTCCACCATTCAAAACGCCGATAATATTATAGTGCTTTCCAAAGGAAAAATCGTAGAACAAGGTAAGCACCAAGATCTCTTGGACAATAAAGGTGTTTATTACAACTTGGTGGAAATGCAATCCTTGGCGTAGGGGTCGGTCGCGACCGGGCCCGTACATGCAAATTAATCAAGCATCCAATTAAACCATTCCTTCGTAATTTAGTCAAATCAATAATTGAACGAAGTGGTAGAAGAACGAGAACTGGTAACGGCATTACAAACCAAAGAGGCCAAAGAGGAAGCCTTTCGTGAACTTGTGTCGCAATACAAGGAGCGGCTTTATTGGCAGATTCGAAATATGGTGTTGGACCATGATGATGCCGACGATGTGCTTCAAAATACCTTTATAAAAGTTTTTAGGAATATTGACTCCTTCAAGGGCGAAAGCAAATTACACACTTGGATGTATCGAATTGCCGCTAATGAATCCATCACTTTTCTCAATAATAAAGCAAAACGGAACAATGTTTCAATAGATAATGTGAAAGACTCCGCCGTTAATAAGTTGGAAAGCGATGTTTATTTTGAAGGAGATGCCATGCAATTACTATTTCAAAAAGCGATCGCGACCCTTCCTGAAAGACAACGCCTAATTTTTACAATGAAATATTTTGAAGACCACACCTACGAAGAATTGTCCAAAATATTGGAAACCTCAGTAGGGGGTTTAAAAAGCAGTTATCACATCGCGGTAAAGAAAATTAGGGAATTCATAAAAACAAATGAAACTTTATAAACTATTTGCAGTCATAATTACAAGTGAAGAGAGAAAACAAAATACAGGGTTTTAAAGCACCGGAAGATTATTTCGAAAATTTCGAAGAGCGACTTTTATATAAAATCGCCGAGGAGAATTTTCCAAAAACCAGTGGGTTTAAAATTCCTGACAACTATTTGGCGGAGCTCGAAAATAGATTATCCGCAGCTGTGAAACCTCCAAAAGCAAAGGGTAAGGTAATATCTCTATTTCGGACGAAACACATTGCTGCCGTGGCCGCTGTGGCAGCTAGTTTGGTAATTGGAATAAGCATCTTCAAAAACCAGAACAATAATACCACAATAGATTCTTTACAGTTGGCTACTATAGATAAATACATCGATGCAGGAAACCTGAATCTAGATTTTTATGAATTGACTTCATATATAAGCGATGAGGATATTTCCAACATAGACATGCAGCGCCAACAATTGGAAGATGCTGAGATTGAAGCCTATTTCTTTGAAAACACTGGCGAGGAAACAATATTAAATGAACCATGAAAAAACTACTCTTTATATTCCTTTTATTTTCGGTTGGCCTATACGGGCAAAAAGGTAAGCATGAGCGGATCAAAGCTTTAAAGACCACCTATATCACCGAAAAACTGTCGCTCACCCCATCCGAGGCGGAGAAGTTTTGGCCAGTTTACAACAGCTATGATGAAAAGTTCCACGATATACGTAAAAAAGAACGAAGCGAAATTTATAAAAAACTGCGAAACGGTTTAGAAAATCTTTCCGATGCTGAAGCTAATACACTGATTGACCAAAGCCTGAGTTTGGAAAGCGAGTCATTGGAACTTCGAAAGCAAATGATTGCGGAATTGCGGAAAGTAATTTCCCCAAAAAAAATAATCATCCTAAAAAAGACGGAAGACGACTTCAAACGTGAATTATTGGACAGATATAGACATCACCATCGCCCCGATACAAAACAATAAACCCCGATTTCTCGAGGTTTATTGTTTTTATTAATAGTGGTTTAGCTTACATTGCCCCCCACTCTCTCAAAGATTTTTCGTTCAGCGCTACATAATCGGCACTGCCCGCGGCCTTTGCAAGCTCCAATGACTTTTTAGCAGCTTCAATCGCGCCTTTCTTATCGCCAGCTTTTGCATAAATTAAGGATTTCTGGCGTATTTGATAGAAAGCTGGGTTTTCCATCATCTCCAGAGCTTTATCCATCCAAGCTTTTGATTGTTGAATATCCTTTCCACTTTCAAAATAATAGATTGCCGCAGCGTAATAATCGTTCGCATTTGGACCGTCCATCGCTCTTTTTATGCTTGCGCTTACAATCTTATCAGTGTTAAAGGTAATTGGTATTCCCACATAGGTTTTCTCCCATATTATACCTAGGACAGCAGAATCATTTTCTAAATCACCCAAGGTCATCGTAAAGGTTTCTATGTTCGACGACATTAGATTAGGAGATACCGAAACCTGTGCAGCTACCTTTTTGTCATCCCACTTTTCTGGTAGGCCCCAATTATTTACGTCTTCGTAAAAATACACATCCCACTTTGAGGCATCGGGTTTGGTGAAAATGGCGTACGAACCCGCTTTAAGCTCCTTTCCGCCAATTGTCACCGGGTCGCTAAAGGCGATTTTTGAATTGGCATTTGCACCGGTGCGCCATATTTTGCCATAGGGAACTAAATCTCCATAAATAGTACGTCCCTTCATAGAAGGTCTGGAATATTCTAAAGTAACCTCGGTTAAACCGACGGTTTGTTCAAGTTTTTGAAAGGGACTGGCCTGTGGAGTTTTGATTTGCGCTTTCATGCCAAAGCTCAGTGTCAAGACCGAAAAAAACAAAATAATCTTTTTCATTGTAATGGTTTTTAGGTGTTTAAAAATTTGCTACGAAGTTACCATTTGCGGTCATTTTAATCGTTAAGAAAAGACTAAAATAATCGTCGGGGCCCTAGAGAGAATAGGAAAGAAAGAATAGTGTTAATTTTTTGTTTAAACTTTTGGTAATATATTCAAACAAAGTACTTTTAAAACAAAATAAAAAATGTTAAAATTAATTAGAAAAGTATTTCGGCTTCCATTACGGAACAAGATGGTCGATATTAACACCTACAGACTTCTGCACATGAATAGAAAACTAAATTTAAAGCAGAGGAAATAAACTTTAAATGAAAGTTTAAAAACGATATTTTGAAAGACAAGATCAATGTTTTTTGGTTCCGACGAGATTTAAGGTTGGATGACAACATTGGTTTCTACTATGCTCTTCGTGGAAAACTTCGAGTTCTCCCCATATTTATCTTTGACAGTTATATACTTCAAGAACTTCCAACAGAGGATACTCGCGTCAGTTTTATTTTTGAGAATCTTCAGAAAATGCGAAAGCAATTACAAGAAAACGGCAGCGGGATTGCATTTTACCACGGAAAACCATTAGAAGTTTTTAAAGAAATCACCGCCGATTTCGATATTAAAAACGTCATTGCCAATCACGATTATGAGCCTTATGGCCGAGAACGTGATAAAAACATTGAAGAATTTCTTTCTGAGAAACAGATTGGATTTTATAGTTACAAAGACCAAGTCATTTTCGAAAAAGATGAAATAGTTAAGGCGGATGGAAAACCGTATCTGGTCTATACGCCCTATATGAAGGTTTGGAAAGAAGAATTCAAAAAAGACCTTCCATTAAAAGACTACGATCCCAAGGCACATTTTAAAAATCTATTTATTAGTTCAAAATTGCCTAATCTCACATTGAGCGACTTGGGCTTCCAAAAATCTACCATTGAAATTCGCAACTTCGATTTAAGTTCAAATTTAATTCAGGATTACGAAAACAAACGAAATATCCCAAGCTTGGATGCCACTTCGCATCTTGGACCCCATCTTCGCTTTGGCACAGTGAGTATAAGGAGAGTTATCAAAAGAGCTATTTCGGAAAAAAATGAAATTTTCTGGCAGGAACTTATTTGGCGAGAATTTTTTATGCAAATTCTATGGCATTTTCCCGAAACAGTAAGTTTTGCGTTTAAAAAGAAGTACGATAGAATTGAGTGGCGAAACAATGAAGAGGAATTTTTAAAATGGAGGGAGGGGAAAACAGGATTTCCTTTAGTAGATGCGGGGATGCGACAACTAAATGCCACAGGATATATGCACAACCGGGTTAGAATGGTTGTGGCCAGTTTTTTATCCAAGCATTTATTGATAGATTGGCGATGGGGAGAAGCGTATTTTGCTGAAAAACTATTGGATTACGAGTTATCAAGCAATGTTGGCAATTGGCAATGGGCAGCGGGATGTGGAGTGGACGCTGCCCCTTATTTTAGGATTTTCAATCCAAGTACCCAATTGGAAAAATTCGACAAAGAATACACGTATGTAAAACAATGGATCCCAGAATTCGAAACAGAAGCTTATCCGGAAAAAATGGTGGATCACAAGGAGGCCAGGGAGCGTTGTTTAAGGATTTACCGTGCGGCGATATCATAAACGCTCGAGCAAAACCGTTGTTAAAAATTGTTTAAATAAAGAGTAAACTTATGTGGTTCAGGACAATTTTGCTACTCTTGCACAGTTTATAGTAGCAAATCAACACCTTAAGATTATGAAGAAGATTCTTGTAGCCTGTCTCCCTTTGTTCCTTTTTGTCCTTTCTATGGAAGCCCAAGATTCCATAAAGGTTAATAAAAACACCCTTTTGGATCAAATGAACGAAACTTTTGATAAAAGCAACAGCTACCAAGAATATAAGGTTATCAAAAAAACCCAGCTCGCTACGCTAAGAAAGAATATTTTGGATTCGGTTTCTGCCCTTGAAAAAACCATCTCATCACAAGGCAACGAATTACAACTTCAAAAAAAGGACATCGATTCCCTTCGTCAAAATCTTAGCAAAACCCAGCAAGACCTTTCACTTGCAAAAGAAAGAGAAGATGGAATTGAATTCTTTGGGGTTCTCACTTCCAAATCGACTTATAATGCCATAATGTGGACTATTATTGGAATACTGCTTCTTATTGGGGGATTCTTATTTTATCGATTTGTCAACAGCCATAAAGTCACAAACGCCGCCCAACTCAAAATGGCGGAAATGGAAATAGAATTGGAGAATTCTCGCAGAAACAGTTTGGAGCGCGAGCAGAAACTGCGCCGAAAGCTGCAGGACGAGATCAATAAAAACCGTAAGCTTTAGTACTTCTAGTTATCGGTACGGATAATTTTTGCACCAATCGCCCGTAGTCTTTCATCAATTCGTTCATAGCCTCGATCTATTTGGTCGATGTTGTGAATGGTACTCACCCCTTGGGCAGAAAGCGCTGCAATAAGAAGTGAGATCCCAGCGCGAATATCAGGAGAAACCATGGTAGTTGCCCTTAGGCTCGACTGAAAATTGTGCCCAATTACGGTAGCTCTATGCGGATCGCATAGGATGATTTTTGCTCCCATATCTATCAACTTATCCACAAAAAACAATCTACTCTCAAACATTTTCTGATGGATCAACACACTGCCCTTTGCTTGTGTACAAACTACTAGGACAATACTCAACAGGTCAGGTGTAAAACCAGGCCAAGGTGCATCGGCAACAGTAAGTATGGAGCCGTCAATATATCCTTGGATTTCGTATTCGTTTTGTGCGGGAATGTAAATATCGTCACCCTTCTTCTGAAGTTTAATACCCAGCTTTTCAAAAGTTTCAGGGATTATTCCAAGGTTTTCCCAGCTAACATCCTTGATGGTAATTTCACTTCGGGTCATGGCTGCTAGGCCTATCCAACTTCCGATTTCTATCATATCCGGCAGAACGCGATGGGTACAGCCCTTAAGACTATCGACGCCTTCTATAACCAATAGATTTGAGCTTACTCCACTTATTTTGGCACCCATGGAATTCAACATTTTACACAGCTGTTGAATATATGGCTCGCAAGCAGCATTGTAGATTGTAGTAGTTCCTTTAGCCAATACGGCGGCCATAATAATATTTGCGGTGCCAGTTACTGACGCTTGATCCAAAAGCATAAAGGCACCTTTTAAACCTTTGGGAGCTTCCACTCCATAAAACCGGTCTTCCTTATCATAGCGAAATTTTGCGCCGAGTTTAATAAATCCTTCAAAATGGGTGTCCACTCTTCTTCGTCCAATTTTGTCGCCACCCGGTCTGGGAATATAACCCTTGCCAAATCGCGCCAACAAAGGCCCCACTATCATTATCGAACCACGGAGAGAACTTCCTTCCTCTTTAAAAAGTTCTGATTTCAGATAATCCAGATTGATGTCATCCGCAACAAAAGCAAACTTTCCCTTTCCCAACTTTTGAATTTTCACTCCTAAGTTGCCGAGGATTTTAATGAGTTTGTTAACATCGATAATATCCGGGATGTTTTCGATTATCACTTTTTCCGGAGTCAGCAACACTGCACACAGAATTTGGAGCGCCTCGTTTTTGGCCCCCTGAGGCGTGATTTCTCCTTTAAGCTTATGCCCGCCCTCTATTTGAAAAGTACTCATAAAAAAGTATTGAATTTTTAATGCCGCTTACGGCCTCTGGTGGTACCACCATTTGATTTAAAAGATTTCTTGCCCGGACTGGTGCTAAAGCGCTTTTTGGTTTTCATCAAATTTGAAGCGTCGCTCAGGTCCTCATCGCTATTTTTAAGGTTGATTTTGCCTTCGGAAAGTTCGTAAAGATGTGAGAAAATAACATCGTCTTCCACAGTGTCCTTGTTCCAGTTTAGAAAAGATTTTTTCATGTGGTTGGCGATGGTAAGAATTAACCCTTCTTTTTTGTCGCCGTCCTCCCAACTATTGGCCACATCGATCATTCGTTTGATGTTGTTGCCATAAAATCGATACTTCGGAAAGTTTTGAGGATATTTCAAAGGCTCTGGCCGTGCAGCTAACTCTTCTTTCGAAGGAATAGGAAATGGCGAATCCACGTCCAATTTAAAATCGGAAATTATAAACAGCTGGTCCCAAAGCATATGCTGAAAGTCTGGCACATCGCGCAAATGGGGATTAAGATTTCCCATTACCGCAATTATACTTTTTGCGACCTTGTTGCGCTCCTCCTTATCTTCAATGGCTATCGCCTGGCCAACCATTTTTTGGATGTGGCGGCCATATTCGGGAATTATAAGTTTTGGACGTTCAGTATTGTATTCAATTTGTGCTGCTTCTATCAAAATGTAATGTTTAGGAAAGTTTGAATTATGGATAGACAAAGAAATTGTCTGAAATGCAAAATAGTAAAATTAAAGCGAAATGACCCCTTCAACCACAGAAACTTCAACATATTTACTCACAACTTCTTCGGGTGATTGCATAGTTACTCTGACTGAAAGACTGGTGTAACTGCCTTTTATGGAATCGCGTGTATTTATTTCGGCATCTGTATGGTCAAAAACAGCACGTATTTCGGCTATTTTCTCAAGGTCTGCAGGGATGATAAACTTAAATAAATAAGGCGAGGGCCAAGTGGTATCTTCCGCAAGTTGTTTTTTTAAACGTTCGTAAAATTCGACGGTGTTTTTGTCTTTATCCATTAAAAAATATTGGCAATAGGCTACAAAGATACACTTTCATCGTCAATATTTATTTACTTTGTACAAAATTGAGACTTTTGCAAACAAAAAGAATAATAATAACCGGTGGCCCAGGTTCCGGAAAAACCGCTCTAATCAATTATTTGGAAAAAGAGGGGTATCCTGTGATGCAAGAGATTTCGCGACAAGTAATCCTAGAGGCCCAAAAAGAAGGGATTGAACAATTATTTCTGGAAAATCCGATTCTTTTTAGCGAAAAGCTGTTAATGGGAAGGTTGAGACAGTTTAAAGAAGCAGATAATTATGCAGACCCTATTCTTTTTTATGACCGTGGAATACCTGACGTCACAGCCTATTTGGACTTTTTAAACACGCATTATCCGGAAAACTTCTCGACTTCTTGCCTTGAAAACAGATATGACAAGATTTTTGTTCTACCTCCTTGGGAAGATATTTATCAAAAGGATAACGAACGTTACGAATCATTTGAAGAGGCCAAAAAAATTTTTAATTACCTGAAAAACAGCTATAAAAAGTATGGGTACACCGTTTATGAAGTACCTGTTGGAAGTATAAAGGAACGAACGCAATTCATTCTCAACAATCTTAAAGAACTAATTTGATAAATGCCCGCGACATCCTGACCCAATACTGGGGCTTTACTTCCTTCAGACCCATGCAGGAAGAAATAATAGCTTCCGTAATCCAAGGCAAGGACACCGTTGCTCTTTTGCCCACAGGTGGTGGAAAATCTCTTTGTTTTCAAGTGCCCGCCTTGGCGTTGGAGGGAATTTGCATTGTGGTATCACCTTTGGTTGCTTTAATGGGCGATCAAGTAAACGCTTTGAAGGAACGCGGTATAAAAGCCCTTAAAATAACAGGTGGAATATCTTTCGATGAATTAAACACCTTGTTGGACAACGCCCTTTACGGGAATTATAAATTCCTCTACCTTTCGCCTGAAAGGCTTCAGCAGGAAATTGTTCAAAATTTTATTCGTCAGATGAACGTTAACGTTATTGCTGTGGACGAGGCCCACTGTATCTCACAATGGGGAAATGATTTTAGACCAGCTTATAAAAATATCACAATACTTAGGGAGCTTCATCCTTTGGTTCCAATTATTGCACTGACAGCTACGGCCACACCCGAAGTGTTGGAAGATACCATTGTAGAATTACATTTAAAGTTTCCCGCGATCTTTAAAAACTCTTTTGTCAGGGAAAATCTTTCTTACCAGGTTTATAAGGAGGACGACAAACTTTATCGCACAGAGCAATTACTCAAAAATAATACGGCATCGGCCATTGTATATGTTAGGAGTAGAAAAAACACGGTGGAGATTAGTGAGCAACTCAATAGTTTGGGTATATCGGCTACTTTTTATCACGGCGGTATTTCTGCGAAGGAAAAGTCACGAAAGTTGGCGTCATGGCGTAAAGGGTCAATATCAACAATGGTTGCCACAAATGCTTTTGGAATGGGCATAGACCATCCCAATGTACGATATGTAATCCATATCCAAATACCGGAAAGTCTGGAAAGCTACTTTCAAGAAGCCGGTCGGGCGGGGCGAGATGGAGAATATGCCGCTGCGGTACTTCTTTATAATGAGTCGGACAAAATAAACGTGAAAAGTCAATTTATAGACGCTCTTCCCACCAGCTCAGACTTGAAGAAAATATATAGGATATTGTGTAATTATTTTCAAATCCCTTACGGGGAAGGCGAATTTTCGAGCCATAGTTTTAATTTCTCTGAATTCTGCAGGATTTATGGTCTCAAAACCACATTGACCTACAATGCCCTCAATAGCTTGGACCGATTGGGAATCATTCAATTATCCCAAGAATTCGGAAGAAAATCTATTGTACAGTTTTTGGTCTCCTCAGAAAGTCTGCTCAATTATTTTGACCAGGATGCAACCAGTTCGATAATCGGAAGAACCATTCTTAGGTTATATGGAGGGCTTTTTGAAATGCCCACATCTGTAAACCTAGATTTAATCGCAACAAAGACCGGGCAATCTATAGAGACCATTATTTCAGTTTTAAAGAAAATGGAACGTGATAAAGTAGTCGAAATGACACTACAGATTACCGATGCCACCCTAACCTTCCTCCTGCCACGAGAAGATGAAAAAACCATAAACGTCGTCTCCCGAGAAGTGGAAGCGTTAAACCGAAGAAAAACAGCACAAGTAAATTCCATACTTCAATACATAGAAAACACAAAAACCTGTAGAAGCGTCCAATTGGTATCCTATTTTGGAGAAACCACCGCCGAGCCCTGCGGCATTTGTTCCGTCTGCCGAAGTGCGCCCAACAAATTGAGCAAAAGAGAGATACACCATATAGCGCATAAAATTCTCGCCGTTCTGGAAAGCGATGAAATGTCATCGCGGGAAATCTCGGAGAAGCTCGGTCTGATGGAAACCCACGCATTAAAGGTCATCAGACTTTTAATTGATTCGAAAAAAATTAAATTAAATCAAAGAAATCAATATTATTTAAATTAGGAGAAATGTCGGAAAAGCTAAGAATTGTATTTATGGGAACCCCTGATTTTGCCGCAGGTATTTTAAAAGATATGGTGCAAGCCGGAAAAAATATAGTCGGCGTAATAACTGCTCCCGACAGACCGGCAGGACGGGGTAGAAAATTAACTTCTTCGGCGGTAAAAGAATATGCCGTATCACAAAACTTAAAAGTACTACAGCCCACTAATTTAAAGGATGAAGTCTTTTTAAGCGAATTAAGGAACTTAGATGCCAATCTACAAGTGGTGGTTGCTTTTCGAATGCTTCCCAAAATAGTTTGGAAAATGCCAAAATATGGCACTTTCAATCTACATGCCTCGCTTCTTCCACAGTACAGAGGTGCAGCACCTATTAATTGGGCCATTATAAACCAAGAGAAAACAACCGGAGTCACCACTTTTTTTATTGATGAAAAAATCGACACCGGTCATATCATCTCAAACAAGGAAGTGTCCATTGAAAAAAATGAAACCGCCGGTTCGCTTCATGACAAATTAATGGTGGTTGGCAGCCAATTAGTTCTGGAAACCCTGAACCTTATTGAAGATGGCAATGCAAACCCAATGCCCCAGCCAAATCCTTCCATTTTGCTAGAAGCTCCCAAACTCACCCCAGAAAACACCAGAATAGATTGGAAAAAGACGGGGGTCGAGATTAACGCATTTATAAGGGGCTTATCTCCTTACCCAGTGGCATGGTCAATTTTGATCAACAATGAAGATGAATTAAAGGTGAAAATTTATGATGCGCTCTTCGAAAATGTAAATCATGGATTAAACCCAGGTGAAATTGAAACGACAAAAAATAAATTGAAAGTTGCCTGTTCCGATGGGTATGTCCATTTGTTGGAAATGCAAATGCCGGGAAAAAGAAGAATGGAGGTTTCTTCCCTACTGAATGGGTACGCATTTGATGTTAATGCCAAACTATTGTAAACCCTTGTGGTTATTGATATGATCGAAATCTGATGAATTTCGGCCAACTTTATTAACAATCACTCGAAGTTATTAACAAAATCGCGGATTTAGCGCGTGGTTACTTGCCTGAACCGATATTACTTTTAAATTTGTAGAGCAATTAATCGAAGTTTAACCAACAATTTAATTAAAAAATTATGAACAAATCAGATTTAATCGATGCCATGGCAGCGGATGCCGGAATTACAAAAGCTGCTGCAAAGAAAGCCTTGGAGTCATTCTTGGGCAATGTCCAAAACTCCCTTAAAAAAGGAAAAAGAGTTTCCTTAGTAGGATTCGGATCTTGGTCAGTATCAAAAAGAGCCGCCAGAGAAGGGAGAAACCCACAAACTGGTAAAACCATTCAAATTGCTGCAAAAAACGTAGTGAAATTTAAAGCTGGATCAGAATTACAAGGTAGTGTAAACTAGTAATAGACAGTTTATAACACATTGAGCCTTCTTTTCAAATATTTTGAAAGGGAGGTTTTTTGTTGCCTTATCGTCATTAAACCAGTTTATTAGCAACTTTCTTCTGTTTTAATTTTAATATCAATCAAGTCAACTTTTGTTTATTTCAAAAAAATAACTTAGATTTATTTGACCAAAAAAGCAAATATGACAACCTTAAAACCTGATAAAGGTCTTTTGCTGGTTGCAGAACCTTCAATTATTGGTGATGTTTCCTTTAACCGCTCGGTGGTACTACTCGCCGAATACAATGCTACTGGTTCAGTGGGTTTTATTCTGAACAAACCACTTTCGTATAAACTTCGAGATTTTATCCCTGAGATCAATTCAAAACTTCCGGTGTACAACGGAGGTCCTGTAGAACAGGATAATCTTTATTTTATCCATTGCATTCCAGATCTTATTCCGGATAGTATCGAAATTTCGAACGGGATTTATTGGGGCGGGGATTTCGGTGCGATCTTAGATCTTTTAAAGGAAGATAAATTGAGAAAGGATCAAATCCGATTCTTTCTTGGATATTCAGGCTGGGAAAGCGATCAATTGGAACAGGAGCTGGAAGTGAACAGTTGGGTGGTAGTACCCAATAATTACAACAACTCGATTATCGGAAAATCCAATATCAATTTCTGGAAAGAAAAAATGATTGAATTTGGGGGCGATTATCTTCTTTGGTCCAATGCCCCGGAAAACCCGAGTAGCAATTAACTCATACTAGCCCAGAGATTCAATAATGGAAGCAATTCAATTGCTACCGTATTCCTGTATTCTTTTTTGCGATATTTCGTCACTGGCACAAGTCCGGAAATAACATTGGTTATAAAAAGCTCGTCGGCTTTTTGCAATTCAAAAGGAGAAATGGATTCTTCTTTTACCTGATAAGCCGGCAAGGTTTTCAAAATAGACAATAGCTGTTTTCTTAAGATTCCGTTTAAACATCCATCTGCCAAAGGTGGTGTCTTTATAACAAAATCGGATACAATAAAGATATTTCCATTTAATGCTTCCACAACTTGCTTGTGTTCATTGAGCAACAAACAATTTTGATATCCATTCTCAGATGCAAAAATACTTCCCAAGATATTGACCAACCTATTGGTACTCTTCAAGGTTGACAATAAATTGGCCGGAACATAAAAGTCTTTAAAAAGCTCTATTTCGTAAGGAGTTTCATTTAGGACATAGGATGGCCCAGCTAAAGATTCAACACTGATGGCATAACCGATTTCGTTGGTGTGTGGAGTATATTTTCCACCCGTTTCACGCCAAACAATAAGTTTAGCTCTGAAAGTTTTCTGGGAAGAATCAACACTTCTAAATGTTTTTAAAACTTCTTCTTCCAAATGTTCCATGGTAAAATCCATTGGTATTTCCATTCGAAGGATTCGCATGGACGCCATCAATCTAAAATAATGATCTTCCCAAAAATAGATCTTCCCATCTGAAATCCGCATAGTCTCAAAAACCGCATCGCCATAATTAAAAGCTCTGTTGTTTAATGATACCTGAGCGCTCTTCGTTTCTACTATTGACCCGTTGATATTTACCATAAAAAAACCGTCCTATTTTATGGACGGTTCAAAGATATTGAAATCTAAATATTTTAAGCGGAGCCAAGCACTTGCTTTAGGTTGGAAATCATGTTTTCCCACAGCAATTTGCCACCATCAACTTCTTCTTCTTCCGCAAAATCGGTAACAATGAGAGAAACATCCTTGGTAATCTCATCGACCTGAATTCTCAATTCGAAATAATAATCCTCGCCTTCGTCCTCCATCCATCTGAATTTGATTCTTTCCGGGCTTTTCTTGCTCAGCAGTTTTGCTTCTTCCTCACTTTCGGCCCAGAAAAATGCAAAGAATTCGCCACGGGAGTTCACATTGTCCGCATACCACTCCGAAAGTCCGGAGGGTGTTGATATGTATTGATATAACAAAGAAGGGGAAACCTGTATAGGAAATTCCATTTCGTATTTAATCTTTTCTTCCATAGCTAAATGTTAGTGGCAGCCCAATATATAGATATTAATCATAACCTCAAATGGAATGTTTGAATTTTTTTGCCAATTCAAACTGTCTTTAAACCAAACAAAAAATCCCTCCCTGAAAGAGAAGGACTTTGTAGCGAGATCGGGACTTGAACCCGAGACCTCAGGGTTATGAATCCTGCGCTCTAACCTGCTGAGCTACCTCGCCTCATTTTTGAGTTTGCAAATATAAAAACAAAATGGTGTGCCGCAAATATAAGCAGTGTTTTTATGTTGTGAATTCTGTTTTTATTAATTCTGCCAAAACAACTATTTTGAAATAAACTTCCGACAAATTAGTTGCCAGTTGCCGATTTATTTTTAAATTTGTTAAGATCGCGTTAATAAAATATTGAGCGATAGGCTTGTAAGATATCTTTAAAGGTTTATTTTTACTCTTAAACCTTTAAAACCTTACATTATGAAAAATTATTTTTTTGCATTTTTAATGCTCGCCGGTATCGCAATGAGCTGTACCCCTGAAAACCAAATTAGTGATGAACAAGCAATCGACAAATCGAAAGTATGCCCGCCCGCAGACCGGAACTGTAACGGGATCCTTGATAATAAAGAAAAGTAGTAGGATAAGTTTCTACATTGCCTTCTTAGCAATTGTAGCCGTCCTATCACCTTTTTTACATGTTTTTTATCTACTAAATGACACAGAGGGCATATTTGGGTTTTCCTATATGTCCTCTTTTATGTATTCGCTGAGCCTTCCTGCAATGGCAATATGTGCAGGATTGCTTTTTAAATATATAGCGGGTCAATTAGCTGAGTTGGAGGTGTTTTTTCGATATATCAGCACTGCTTTCCTTTTTGTTGGAATCTTTTTTATGATTTATACATTTGTTCCAATAACTGATTTTTCGACTACTGTATATATAGGATTCATTTTAATCCTATCTATTATTTTGACCGTAGCTGCCAATTATCTCCATCGAGCAATTTTGACTACCGAAGAACGTCTGAAAAATATTATTTCAAAACTATTTGACTTTATAATTCTTGAAACTCCCCGCAAACACGTTTCAGAGGAAAAACAAATCGACTATGTGATTTCCTATGAAAAAATAATCAACGAAATTGGGGAAGAATGAATCTTACATTAAAGAATCTTACCAAACTGAGGATCGCGGGCATGCTTTCTGAAGCTGCGCGTCAGGAAGCAGCAAAGAATCTGGCGAAAAAATCAGAATCTGATATTTCTAAGGAACACGTTTCGAATGGCGTGAAGGAGTCAAACGACTTCCCTCCTAACCCTTAAGAAGTTTCTCCATATCCTCAAAACCAAGGCTAACCTGCTCTCCGGACTTCATGTTTTTAACTGTGTAAGTCTCGGTTTCCATTTCCTTTTGGCCGGCTAAAACTGTAAAGGGAATATCCCGCTTGTCCGCATACCCCATCTGCTTCCCCATTTTGGCCGAATCTGGATAGAGTTCCACGGCAATCTGGTTTCTTCGCAATTTCGAAATAGCTTTCATGGCATAAACAGCTTCTTCCTGACCGAAATTTATAAACAGGGCTTTAGAAGTAGCCGACACAGTTTCGGGAAAAAGATTCAACTCTTCCATTACCAAATAAATCCGATCCAAACCAAAACTTATGCCTACACCACTAATATCCTTTAATCCGAAAATTCCTGTAAGGTCATCGTATCTGCCTCCGCCGCCAATACTTCCCATACTCACCGATTCTGGAGCTGAGACCTCTAGGATTGCGCCTGTGTAATAGTTTAAGCCCCGAGCAAGGGTGACGTCAATCTGCAAGGAAGCTGTTTGCAATCCAAGAATTTCAATAGTTTCGCATATAAATTCCAATTCCTCTATCCCCTGCATCCCAATTTTGGAATTGACTAATAGTTTCTTTAAACTTTTCAGTTGATCTGAGGCCGTGCCTTCAAAAGAAAATAGCGGTTGCAGTTTTTCCAATGCTTTTTGGGATATTCCCTTTGCGAGCATCTCCTTTTTTACACCCTCTTCACCAATTTTATCGAGTTTGTCCAGAGCCACCGTAAAATCGATCAATTTATTTTCGGCACCGATAGTTTCCGCAATGCCACTCAATATCTTTCGATTGTTGATTTTTATAGCTGCATCTTTTAATTCCAGTTTGCTAAAAACCGCATCGTATAGCTGTACCAATTCCACTTCCTGCCAGAGGGATTTGGAACCCACTACGTCGGCATCGCATTGGTAAAACTCCCGAAATCGACCTTTTTGAGGACGGTCTGCACGCCAAACAGGTTGGATTTGATATCGTTTAAAGGGAAAGTTTATTTCGTTTTGGTGCTGCACTACATAACGCGCGAAAGGAACTGTAAGATCGTAGCGAAGAGCCTTGTCGGAAATGTGGGGGGTTATTTTTTGGATATCTCTTGCAGAATAAATTGTTTCGTCAATTTTCGACAAATAGTCGCCACTATTTAAAATTTTGAAAATCAGCCTATCTCCTTCTTCGCCGTATTTTCCCATTAAAGTTTCACTGTTTTCAAAAGAGGGGGTTTCAATAGGAGCGAAACCGTAAAGAGAAAACATCTCCTCGATGGTTTTTGAAATAAAATTGCGTTTTGCGACCTCATCTGGGCCGAAATCCCGGGTGCCTTTTGGAATGGATGGTTTTGCCAAGTTATTGAATTTTTAACAAAGAAAGAAAACGGTCAAGGAGCAGAAACAAAGGTTCAATTTATCTTTCCACTCCCTTCATAGCCGTATCTTGCGTACTATTGTTTTTTAAAAAGCAAATATCCTAAATAATAGTAACTTTATGGCACTTTTGCAGTCTAATGAACTATACTGAATAAAAAATATGTTTTCACTCTTCCGAGAAAATGTCCGCATTGCACTGGATTCCATCAAAAGTCAATTACTTAGAACGATTCTCACTATTGTTATTATTGGCATTGGCATTTGGGCTTTGGTCGGTATCCTTAGTGCGGTAAAAGCTTTGGAAACTACTATATCTTCCAGTTTTGCTTCCATGGGAGCCAATACGTTTAATATTCAGCAATACGAGTTTAGCGTGCAGTCACAAAGTGGAGGCGAAAAGCAGAAGATAAATCCTATTATAAGCTATAACAACGTTCGTGAATTTCTGGATAAATATAAATTTCCAACAACCAAAACCTCTTTGTCCTTTCGTGGAACTTCTGGTGCCGAAGTAAAATACGGCTCTAAAAAAACCGAACCTGAGGTGCAGGTTTTTGGGGTGAATGAAAATTATCTTGAAAACACCGGTACCGAAGTGGATCAAGGTCGAAATTTCACCATTTTTGATATCGAACATAACAACAGGGTATGTTTGATCGGCTCCGACTTTTTAAAAAACTTATTCGACAACGAAGATCCGCTCAATAAAACCATTAGTATTCGGGGAGTAAAGTTTAAAGTGATAGGAGTTTTGGAGTCCAAGGGTTCTACTTTTGGCAATAACCAAGATTTGAAAGTGTTGATTCCTGTACAAGTGGCCAGAGGCATTTATACCGAGCCCAATATCAATTACAATATCAGTGTTAAAGTGGATGACAAACAATTGATGGAAAGTGCGCAAAGTGAAGCTATTATCACCTTTAGAAATATCCGCGGACTTAGACCGGTAGAAGAAAACAATTTCGGCATAATGCGCAGCGATGATCTGATCAATAGAATTGCTTCCATTACCGGTTATTTGGAGGCTGCCGCTTGGATTATCAGTATTATAACCATTCTAGGATCGTCTATAGCACTAATGAACATTATGTTGGTATCGGTTACTGAACGCACCCAGGAAATTGGGATCAGAAAGGCTCTCGGAGCCAAACGGGCAACGATCTCTACCCAATTTTTTATGGAGACTATTGTTATTGGTCAGTTTGGGAGTGTGTTGGGGATAATCTTGGGAGTGCTTACTGGTTTTGCTTTTGCAAAAATCTTCGAATTTCCCTTCTCTCTCCCATGGGCAGCGATGATCTGGGCCACTATCATTACCTTCCTCGTGGCAGTGATTGCAGGTTCTTATCCAGCCACCAAAGCCGCCCGGCTGGATCCTATCGAAAGCTTGAGATACGAATAGGATGGCTTAACCAATTGAAATTTGATCAACTTTCAAGTAAATCGCTAAAGTACCGATATAGTTCTCCTTTGGTTATTACCGCCCCTTGTTGAATTAAAACAAAAAGATCTCGGTTTCTATCTTCCTTTATGGCCTTTGTGGACGTATATAAACTTACCGCATCGTCCTGGAAGTTTTGCTGCAGCCACTTGTAGCCATAGCTAGTGGTGATGTCTATATCCTTATTGGATATCCTAATGGCAATCAGGTCGATATGCGACTCGGAGATATGAAAAAGCATTAGTTGTTGGGGCGAAATATGTTCCAAAAACTTCACTTTGGTCAGTACGCCTTCCCAAATCAGGTCGCTAAACACGTCTAATTCCTGTTCGGCAACCTCTGGCCGTTTCTCCTTTAATTCTTTCCATTCCTCGGCTGTAATGGTTTGGGCAGCCAAAAAGTTGATGAATTCCTCGTGGAGTTCTTCAAACTGTTCCTTGGTAAGTCGTGCGTATTTCATAAATCAATTTCAAGATTTTACAAAGAAAGCCATAATAGCTCTCCAAAAAAAAAACCTCTCCCAGAAATGAGAAAGGTGATTTTTCACTTAATTTAATAAATTAAATTATTTTGCTTCCGCCACTACATCAAAAGTAAAAGTGGCTATCACATCACGGTGAAAGCGAATGGTGGCCTCGTATTGTCCGGCACGTTTAACAACGCCTCCGGCAATAGCAATATACTTTTTGTCGATAGAGATACCTTCTTTTTCAAGAACCTCCATTAGGTCGGCATTGGTAACGGAACCAAACAATCTGTCTGCTTCTCCGGTCTTAGCCGTAATTTTAATTTCAAGGCCGCTCAATTTTTCGACTTGTGCCTGTGCCTCATCTACAACTTTCTTTTCTTTAAAAGCACGTTGTTTTAGGGTTTCGGCCAACATCTTTTTTGAAGATGGGGTTGCCAAAACAGCCATACCTTGTGGAATTAAAAAGTTTCTTCCGTAACCGTTCTTAACTTTTACAAGATCATCTGCAAATCCCAGATTTTCTACGTCTTTTTTCAATATAAGTTCCATACTGTTTTCTGGTTTTTATTTTAACAAATCGGCCACATAGGGCATTAGTGCTAGATGACGAGCTCTTTTAACTGCTACGGCTACTTTTCTTTGGTATTTTAAAGAAGTTCCCGTCAATCTTCTAGGAAGTAATTTTCCCTGCTCGTTTACAAACTTTAGCAGAAAATCGGGATCTTTATAGTCAACGTACTTAATCCCTGAACGCTTAAAGCGGCAATACTTTTTTGCTTTGCTTGTCTCGATATTCAAAGGAGTAAGATACCTGATCTCACCATCCTTTTTTCCTTTCGCTTGTTGTTGAAGTGTTGCCATAGCTTATGCTGATTTTTTATTTCGGTTTCTTCTTTTCTCTGCCCAAGCAATTGCGTGCTTGTCAAGACTCACGGATAGATAGCGCATAAAACGCTCGTCTCTTTTAAACTCAGTCTCAAGTTCATTTACGGTCTCACCTTCGGCGGTGTACTCAAAAAGATGATAGAAGCCACTCTTTTTGTTTTGGATGGGATACGCCAATTTTTTTAGCCCCCAATTTTCTTTCGATATCATCTCGGCACCTTTGGAAATAAGAATATCTTCGTATTTCTTCACTGTCTCCTTTATCTGATCTTCAGATAAAACGGGATTTAAGATGAAAACAGTTTCATAATGATTCATAAAAAATCTATTAAAATTAATGATTAATCTATTGGCTTTCTGCCAAGAGGGTGCAAAAATACTACTTTATTTTCTATTATCAAACTCCATAGGGAAATGTGTTTAAAAAAGATGAGAATAGACGAACAGTAGTTTTTTTCGATTAAAACCACAAAAAGTTGCATTTCATCGATTATTTGCCTACTATTGCTATAAATAAAACCTAAATTCGTGGAGAAAACAATCCTCAAATGTGCCATTGTTGACGATTCTTCGTTACAAAGGCTTTCCATAGTCAAGCTCATTCAAACACATCCGTCATTGGAGTTGGTTGGGGAGTATAAAAATGCTGTGGAAGCTAAAATGGGGTTGTCAACTTTAGATATTGACTTGATTTTTCTGGACATCGAAATGCCAATTTTATCAGGTTTTGATCTTTTGGACGACCTAACCGAGAAGCCCCAGGTAATCTTTATTACCGGAAAGACCAAATATGCCTTTCGCGCCTTTGATTACGATGCTGTGGACTATTTGCGGAAACCGATTGCTAAAGATCGATTTCTGAATGCGGTGCATAAAGCTATTACCAATTACAAACTCAAGAATGAGGAAGGCTTCGACAATGAAGACTTTATATTTGTGAAAAGCAACTTGAAAAAACGAAAGGTTTTTTTGAACGACCTCCGTTATATAGAAGCTTTGGGTGATTATGTAAAGCTGGTAACAGAACACGAATCCTTGGTGGTGCTTTCCACTATGAAAGCATTTGAGGCACTGCTTCCTAGCGACAGGTTTCTGCGAATACACAAATCCTATATCGTAAACCTCAGCAAGGTGCAGCGCTATGGCAGTAAAACAATTGAACTGGACAGGGATAAGCTTCCTCTAAGCCGAAACCGTAAAACCGAATTGGTAGAAGCCTTGGCAGCCACACAAAACATTTAATAATTATCCACATCAATATTGACCCGTACGCTGGCAAATGCTTTAACCGCATTAAAACTGCGCTGTACGTGGAGAATATATTTTTTGGTTTTTTCCAAGGACTGGGATTTGGGAATCTTTATTAAAATATTGATTATAAATTGATTCCTTATTCTTCCAATAGGTGGTGCCTCGGGGCCCAAAACATTTTCCTTAAACCTCAGCTCCAACGCCTGGCCGTACCAAGTAGATGCTTTTTGAACTCGCGATAAATTTTTATCCTTGAATTCTATTTTAATAATCCTATAGTAAGGCGGATAGTTAAATTGATAACGCTCCTGCAGTTGTTCCTTGTACATGCCTTCATAATCATTTACACTAACCTGCTTCAAGATTTGATGATATGGATTAAAAGTTTGGATGAGTACTTTACCTCTTTTCTGGGTACGCCCTGCCCTACCCGCTACTTGCAGCAAGAGTTGAAAGCTGCGCTCATGGGCCCTAAAATCCGGGAAATTCAGTAGCGTATCGGCGTTCATAACTCCCACTAAACCAATATTTCTAAAATCCAAGCCCTTTGCCAACATTTGCGTTCCCACCAAAATATCAATTTCTTCATTTTCGAGGGCGTCTATTAGTTTTGAATAAGAATGCTTTCCTTTGGTAGTATCTTGATCCATTCGAGCTATGCTATAATCGGGAAACAAGCTTTTAAGCTCCGTCTCAATCTGTTCGGTTCCAAAACCCTTAGTGTCCAAGGTTTGACTTCCACAGGCCATGCAACTCTGCATCATCGCCATCTGATAACCACAATAGTGACAGCGAAGTTGGTTTTTAAACTGATGGAAGGTTAAGCTCACATCGCAATTGGGGCATTGAGGTGAAACCCCGCAGGTGGTGCATTCTACCACTGGCGAATAGCCTCGGCGGTTTTGGAAGAGGATTACCTGCTCCCCATTTTTAAGGACTTCTCTCATTTCTTCCAACAAGCGGTCGCTAAAATGACCGGTCATTTGCTTCCGTTTGTTTTTTTCGCGTATATCTACTAACTCCATTTCCGGCATTTGTACATTGCCATATCTTTTTGCCAAGGTGACCAAGCCGTATTTTCCTGTTTGGGCATTGTGGAAACTCTCCATTGACGGAGTAGCGGATCCCATGATCAATTTTGCACTGTGCAAGTGGGCGAGAACAATGGCACTGTCCCTCGCGTTGTATCGCGGAGCAGGATTGAATTGCTTGAACGAAGGCTCGTGCTCTTCGTCAACAATCACCAAACCCAAACTTTTAAAGGGGAGAAAAAGTGAGGAGCGCGCCCCTATTACCACTTGGGCCTTGGGAGCTTCGTTTAAAACATTCCTCCAAACTTCGACCCTCTCATTTACCGAAAATTTAGAATGAAAAACCGATATTTTTTCTCCAAAATACTTCTGCAATCTACTGATAAGTTGAGTGGTTAGTGCAATTTCTGGTAGCATATAGAGCACCTGCTTTTTTTGGGCGATGATTTCTTCGATGAGTTTTACGTAGATTTCGGTTTTACCACTTGATGTTA
The DNA here is from genome assembly GCA_049646885.1 of Aequorivita sp. Taxonomy (GTDB): domain Bacteria; phylum Bacteroidota; class Bacteroidia; order Flavobacteriales; family Flavobacteriaceae; genus Aequorivita. The sequence continues at coordinate 121,516 of JBARWQ010000048.1, forward strand.
CTCCATGAAGCAAAACTACATTTTGTGTTTCAAAACTTTTCTTTATCTGTTGAAACGCTACTGTCTGACTCTCGTTAAGAGCTTTTATTCCCGAGGAAGCTTCTCCAGAAAACTCTATTCTATCTTTCTGGATAAAATATTCCTCCAAAATCCCTTTATCTATTAGGGACTTCAGTATTGCAGCTGAAGCTTCGCTTTTCTTTTGCAGATTTCCCGCCTCAATCGGCTTTCGGGTCTGACCGCTCAGCATAAACAGATTCATTAAAACCGCCCGTTGCTTGGGTGCGTTTTTTAAGGAATCCAATAGTTCCTTTAAATTATGCTCGGAAGTGTATTTGGCAGTCAATTTTATATAGCGACGGAGCTTTGGGGTATATTGTTCATAAACGGTTTCTTCCACTTCAACCAACTGCTTGTCGATCAATTTTTGGATGACCGAAACCACGTTTTTTTTGTCCAAAATAGTTCGCACGGCGTTAATATGAAGAGTAGATTGATGCTGGAGAGCTTCATATACCAGAAATTCATCATCTGATAGTGATTTTTCATCCACTACAGTATCGCCGGTAAGTTTAATGATAGTCTCACTTTCCAGCAAAAAAGCACTTGGGAAGGCAGCTTTTACAACTTCTCCCAAGGCACACATATAGTAAGACGCCATCCACTCCCAATGCTTTAATTGAAAAGGAGTGACCACAGGGCTCTCGTCCAAAATATGATCGATGGATTTGGTTTCGTATCCCATCGGGGCTTGGTCGTGAACTTGGTAAACGAGTGCAGTGTATATTTTTGTCTTCCCAAAAGGCACGGCCACGCGCATCCCTGGTTTCAAAAATGCGGCTTCGTCCCTATTCACGGTATAAGTGAAAGTCTGGTTTAGCGGAATGGGCATTATGACATCGACAAAAAACAAATCGGAGATAATTAATGGAGGATTAGGTTAGTTTTTGATTATTTCATATAAAAAAGGCCGCCAAAAATGGCAGCCTAAAGATACTGTTTTTAATGTTTTTAGTTTACTCGGTGCCAATATTGGGTTCTTCCTAAAAGAGAAAATCCAATATAGCCCCTAACCTTCAACTTGTTCGGGCTGTCTAATGCAATATAACATTTGTAAACCTTCCCATTATTGGGATCCATAATGGTTCCTTTGCTATACTCATTTCCGTCTTTTTTAAGATCTTTCAAAATGACAAGTCCTAGAATAGGTTTGTCCTTAGCATCGCCTGGACAATCCTGACATTTGGCATCTTGCTTCCCGGGAGTGAGTATTTCTACAACTTTTCCGAAGATTTTTCCATCCTTTTGATAGATTTCAACAATTGATTTGGCGTCGCCAGTATCGTCATCAAAGGTTTTCCATTTGCCAATAACATCTTGGGCAACACCTGTAACAGTTGCACAAACAATAAATACAAGAGTCAATAATATTTTTTTCATAGTTTTAAATAATTAGGTTCAGATTATATTTTTTCTTTAAGTCGTTTAATCGAAATGTTTAGTTCAAATCCAAGTAATAATAGGTTCGCGTTAATCCAAATATATAACATCAAAATCAAAAGTGCGCCAATGGATCCGTATAATTCGTTATAATTTGAAAAGTTATTCATATAAATCCCAAAAAAATAGGTCATCAACAGAAACAGTACAGTTGTTACCACGGCCCCAATCGAAAAAAAATGCAAGGATTTCCCCTCTTTTGTTCCAAAATAATACAATGTTGCTATTACAGAATATATCATTACAATAAATACCAAGAACTGAAAGAACAGTATCAAGGACCCATCATTATCAATAAAAGCCCTCGATTTTAGATTGTGGATGAGATATTCGCCATATAAAATCACCCCCACTGAAGTTAACAACAACAATGCCAAAACTATGGACACGCCCATGGCCACAGCATATTGCCTTAAAAATGACCTGTTCGATTTAGAGTGAAACGAATATTCGAAGGCGCTAAAAATCGCATTTACACCATTGGCTGAAAGGATTATAGATAAGATAAACACCACCGACAATAAGCCGGCCCTTGGGTTTACAGCAATATCCGCAATAATTGGATAAAAGAATTGAGTGGTCTGCGCGGGTAGTAGAGCTTCCATGAAAATCAAGAACCGGGTTTGGAAACCTTCAATCGGGATATAGGGAATCAAGTTGAGCAGTAACAGCAAAAACGGAAACAGCGCCAAGAAAAAGCTGTAAGCAATTGAACTGGCGCGAGGAGAGAAGGAACCTTTTACAATGCCGGTGCCGTAGATTTCCATCAAGTGATAAAGCGAAAAACTGCCCAGACCGGGCAATTTTATCTTTTTACTCCATCGAATAACATCACGAATTACCGGAATATTGATTTCCTTTTTCTCTTCATTTCCCATTAAATGGCTTTTAAACTCAAGTCCATATTGCTTACGGAATGCGTAAGCGCACCACTGGAAATATAATCCACGCCACATTCGGCATAAGCACGTACCGTTTCAAGAGTAATCCCTCCACTGGATTCTGTTTGGCACTTTCCGCCTATCATTGCTACCGCCTTCCGGGTGTCTTCGTAATTAAAGTTATCGATCAAAATTCGATGCACTCCGTCTGATTTTAGTATTTCCTCTATTTCCTTCATATCCCTAGCCTCCACGATAATTTTAATATCTAGGTGGTTTTCTTTTAAGTATTGCTTGGTTTTTTCAATGGCCTTGGTAACTCCGCCACTAAAATCGATATGGTTGTCCTTGAGCATTACCATATCATAAAGTCCAAATCGATGGTTTTTACCACCTCCAATCTTGACCGCCCACTTTTCCAAGGCTCGAATGCCCGGGGTTGTTTTACGGGTATCGAGAATTTTTGTCTTGGTGCCTTCCAATAACTTAACGTATTCGTTAGTCTTGGTGGCAATGGCGCTCATACGCTGCATGGCGTTTAGGACCAGTCGTTCTGTTTTTAGGATGGACTGCGAAAGACCGGATACATAAAAACACACATCGCCATATTTTACAAGACTGCCATCCTTAATCTTTATATCCATCTCCAAACCGGGATCTACAAATTCAAAGACTTGACGTGCAAATTCCACTCCCGCGATGAGACCTTCATCTTTCACCAATAATTTTGCGGTCCCTACCGCTTCTTCCGAGATACAGGCCAACGAGCTATGATCTCCATAACCCACATCTTCGCGAATAGCATTGGCGATGATAAGGTTAATTTCCTTATTGAATTGTTTTTTTGAAATCATGACTGGATAATTTCAGCTAAAATAATTAAAATGTTTGAAGCAGATAGGTACAACGGGGATTGGATACACCATAAATATGTATTTTTGGCTATTCTGAAGCTTCAAAATGAAAATAACACTTCTCGTCATCGGAAAAACCGACAACAATCATCTACTCTCGTTGATGGACGACTACACCGAGAGGTTGGGATTTTATATTTCCTTTGAAATTGAAATAATTCCCGATATCAAGAATTCTAAAAATCTTTCTGAGAGTATTCAAAAAAAATTAGAGGGCGAAGAAATACTGAAACGTATAACAGCCTCTGAATCTTTGATCCTTTTGGATGAAAAGGGAAAGATGTATTCTTCCGAAGGCTTTTCAGAATTTCTTCAAAAAAAGATGAACAGTGGATTAAAAAACTTGGTATTCGTCATTGGTGGGCCTTATGGGTTTAGCGAGGAGATTTACAAAAGAGCCAATGGGAAAATATCGCTTTCATCTATGACTTTTTCGCATCAAATGGCTCGATTATTTTTTATTGAACAACTTTATCGAGCTTTTACGATTTTGCGCAATGAGCCCTATCATCATAGGTAAGACGGATTGGCTAATTCCATCAGTTAAATAAACAATCGATATAATCGGTAATCAAGTGAAAGACCAAGCCTACTGCAACAATTCGAGTTTTTCTGAAGAAAAGTAAGGCCACATAAATTCCCATGGCCCAATAGGTATGAAGGGGGTGAAAATTGATGCTGCAACGGTCAGGATCGAATATGGGAGTGGCGAAAAGATGGTCCAAATCTATCAACATAGTAGCAATCATTATCAGCCAAGCCATTTGCCATTGGCTTCTAAAAAAAACATAAGCAAGCAGCCCTGGCGCTAGAAAATGAAGGCTATAATGGATTAAGATTTGAAGCATAATTTCAACAAGGAAAAACCATTACTGTTTTTCCTTCCACAAAAGTTTCTGTGCCGTCCCTGAATCTCCTAGCCAATAGACGCTTAAACTAGCCGGTTTAAATACCATGGGCTGAAAAACATAGGTAGCCAAAGTGTTTAAAAACTCCGTCCTCGCAACTCCCAAACTGATATGGGGATCAAAATTCTCACGACTATAGGAGTCCACAAATCGCGGTACATAAGCCAAGGTAAATTCGTTAATGGGACTGCCATCGGGATTTTGGACGAAGGATGCTGAAGTGCCATTCTTAACCATAAAAGGTTTTAAAAGTTCAATGGTTTTCTGATGGATATTCAATAATGCTTTCGTGTTTTCAATTCGAATCATGGCAAAACTTTCATCTGTATCTTGGCTATACACAAACTCTTGTGCGGTCAAAGCTTCATTTTTAACCATAGAAAACAGGTCTTCCAAGGATTCTCCTATCGTAGATATATCCTTTTTATCCACAAAACATTGAAGGAGGGTAATGTGTGGAATATGGTTTTCATCAAGTTTAATACTCTCCGGATAATCTCCAAGCATCAATTGGTTCAGGTGAATTGCCTGCGCATACATTTCATCGGGAAGCGTCAACAATACATCTATGGCGATAATTTCGCTTTTTTTGGGATTACAGGAAACCATTATCAGAATTATAGCCCAAGCCATTGGGAGTAAAAGTTTTTTCATCATATAATTTTATTGCACTACCATTTTTATGGTCTGGACGGAATCTCCCAACTTTAAATTTAACAGATAGATACCGCTTGCCAAATTGTGGTCCCATTGTATATTGCGCCCGGCATGTATCCAAGTCTGTTCCATTAGCTTCTGACCATTCATACTGTAAACTGCGGCCACCAGGGTTTGATTTGATTCAAGATTAGGAACTGTAAGTTTAATGGAATTTCCAATTGGATTTGGCGAAAGTACAACCAGGTTTTTAAATTGATCATCTGCAATGCCCACTACCCCATTTCGAATTTCATCCAATGCGAATTGGGCACTGGCAGCGGTTACCGTAACGTGAGGTTCATTTTGGTTTGGCATATAGTAATTGACAAAGGGCGAATCGTTTAAGTTGGGAACGGCAAACCAATCGGGATTGTCGATAGCCAGGGAACTCATAGTTGGAATAAAGGAGTATAAATCCTGCTGCAAGGCGTTGATAAAATCAATCAAAAACTGGTTACCGCCGCCATCGTCCAAGGCATCGCTGATACTGCCCGTACCTCCGGGGGCGCTATCAACTCCTGCCGATGCGCTTGAGGCCTGGGAAGTAGCTTGATAAGTACTGATAGGAATTCCAATGAAATAAACCGTAACATCAGTAACTGTAATAGTTTGATTTGCAGGAGGCGTAAAACGAAGGGCAACATCAACACTGGTCAAGGCATCAACAGATAAGTTAGTATCTATTATGCTCATCCCGGGGCTTCCTGTGGTAATACCCGCACCACTTCCATTTATCATACTGACGTTTCTCACATTGTTCGGAAAACCTAGGGCATCCAGTTCAGCTTGGAATTCGTTTCTAAATCCGGGGGCGCCCAAAGGCAACTTCTTATTGGGATCCTGCTCATAGGTAGAGCCCGCCAAAAGATGGCCCAAAAGATGGTCCACCAACATTTCCTTGGCAGCTGGTGAATTAAGCAGTTCCGCCACCACTTGCTGTGCTGTGGCATCGCCTATTTCCTCGGCAAAATAATTTATAAGATACTGCAAAGAGATTGGAATATTGGCGCCGCGATGTGGCGAATCGAATGAAATGTATAGTCGGGTTTCCGCATCCAAACTATTGTTTTCCATATAAGCCAAGGCATAACGCGCTATTAGTCCTCCCATACTCGGTCCTAAAACCACGAGTTCCTCATTGCCAACCTTGATGGAGTTTAAATGTTGAATAAGTTCCACAAGCACCATCGCATTTCGTTGGATATAATCTGCGCCCCCATCAATCTGCTTTCCATTGGTAGTATAAACCGGGGCATTGAGGATGACAACATCAAAGCCTTCGTTGCGGAGGACGTCCGCCAAGTTTTGCCCTCCATAACTTAAACTGGCATAAATATCTCCAATTTTCCGGGTGTCTCCAGGATCAAAACCATCGAGAACGATGATGGGTTTATCCAAAACGCCATCCACTAAATCCAAGAATATTTCATATTCCCCTTCTCCAAAATAGGCTTGGGTTTCGTCATATCCTTGGTAGGGGATGCTTGCCGTAATAGTTTGCGATACCGTTCTTTCCGGATAAATAGCGGGATCGGGAATATTCTGAAACCGTATTTGACCCCATGAAAGTTGAACGCTGAAGATTAACAGTAGGATGTAAAGTTTTTTCATTTTGGGAAGGTTTTGTTTAACTTGAGGGAAGGTAATGAAAATCAAGCAAATGATTTCATGATTTGTTATGTTGATTTTATCGGATATTAAACAGGGGACTTAATTTTAAAACTTCATCAACCAACGCATTAATTTTAGCCGAAACGAAGAATGTGGGGAATATCGAACTGATGGATCGAACCAAGTAGCCTTATCAATTACGCTTTTGTAATGTGAAAATGCTCTAAAACCGGCTTCCCCATGATAACTTCCAATTCCGCTATTGCCCACGCCTCCAAAGGGAAGGTTGGGATTGGCTATATGCATAATAGTCTCGTTGATAGCTCCGCCACCAAATGAAATTTCTCTTAAGACACGTTTTTTGGCAACATTGCTTTTGGTGAACAAATAACAGGATAACGGCTTTGGAAGACTATTGACCCAGGTGATGGCATCATCCAATTTTTCATAAGCAATAACCGGAAGAATGGGCCCAAATATTTCCTCTTTCATAACCGCATCTTCCATTGTTACGCCCTGCATTATAGTAGGTTGTATATAACGTGTTTCGGAATTGGTATCGCCACCGTAGTATGTTTTCTCCGGAAGAAGCATGCTTTTTAACCGCTCAAAGTTGCCATCATTTATTATTTGAACAAAATTGTCATTTTCATAAGCAAAGTTTTGGGCAATAATTTCCCGCTTTGCCTGTTCCAGAAATTTCTGCTCTATGCTCTTATGGACCAAAACATAGTCCGGAGCAATGCAGGTTTGTCCTGCATTCATGAATTTGCCCCAAACAATTCGTCTTACAGAAATCTTGAGGTTGCAACTTTCCGTTACGATGGCCGGACTTTTCCCACCTAATTCAAGAGTAACAGGGGTAAGGTTTTCGGTAGCTGCACGGTAAACAATTTTGCCAACTTTCGTACTTCCAGTAAAAAATATCTTATCGAATTTTTGCTGGAGCAGGGCTTGGGTTTCTTCCACTCCCCCTTCCACAACAGAAAAGAATTCCGGCTCAAAATTTTCACTTATTATTTTGTTTATTGCAGCAGCGGTATGTTTGGGGAGTTCGCTGGGTTTTAGCACCACTGTATTCCCAGCGGCAATTGCGGCAATGGCAGGTGCGAATGAAAGCAGATAGGGATAATTCCAAGCGCCAATCACCAAGGAAACACCCAAGGGTTCAGGAATAATATAACTGGAAGCGGGAAAATTAATAATTCCCGTTGGTACGTTTTCCCGTCGCGACCATTTAAAGATCATTTTACGAGCCTGCTTAATATCTTTATAAAGCAAGGCCAATTCAGTGGTATAGCAATCGAATTCAGATTTTTTAAAATCTTTATAAATGGCCTCATAGAGAAGGGTCTCATTTTGTTTTAAAGCGTTTTGAAGCACTTTTAGTTGCCTTCTTCTAAAGCGGATATCCTTTGTGGCGTGGGTATTAAAAAAATTTCGTTGAGCGGTGATTTTCAAGAGCATGATTTAGTGGCTTTTTTCATTTTCGATTTCTATTCCCACGAGGCTTTGGGGCGATCTGTCGGCCGGCAGGCAGGTTTCGATTACCTTTCCCCTACTTCTCCCTATTCAAAATCTTATATTCCTCATAGCAGCCACTGATGGCATCCAGGATTTGCAGATCGTTTGCGGTACGGATAAAATCTTTTGAATAGTTGCACTTATTAAGAATTTCGTCAATATCGACACGTTCCAACTGCAATACCGCCATTAAAGTCTCCCGGTCGAATTTACTTTGGAGGAGATTTCTAATCTCGTCATCTTCTTTCATCTGCCTCAGCTTTCGCATTTGTTTTGGGCGTTTTCCGAAGACATTATAAAGAAAATCCGCAGGGTTAAAAATGGAGCTCAGCACTTTGCTTACCGCCCCGGGCTGCAGGCTTCCTCCTTCATACCCACTGCCAAGACCCGCGATACGGTATCTATAGTTATCGTAAACGGGGATAAGCTTGGCGTCAATTTCAATATAACCCGTAAGCTGCACAGGTCTAACTATAACCTCTTCCAACGCAATTCCCAACTCGGTCATTTTTACCTTTATCTCACCAAATTTAAGCCAGTCGTTAGTTACGCGGACCCTAAGCGATTTAAAACCGAGATATGAAAAATAAAGCGTATCGTTTACCGCCGCTTTTATTGCAAACTCCCCCCTTGCATTTGTAGTGGTGCCAATAACTTGGTTTAGGTTTACAATGTTCACGTTTTCCAAAATCTTATCGTCGGCATCGTTCATTACGGTTCCTTTGATGATGTGATCCTCCTGCGCAAAGGAATGGGCGGTCATCAAGAGCAGGGACATAAGTAGGATTAATTTCTTCATAAAATATTTAATATACGGAAAATCTCAATAATCAGACCGTCTTTTTTCAATTTCAATTTTGTCTTTTAACTTGTCTTTTACTTCATCAAACCATTCGTCCTTCAAGATACTCAAAACTATGCTGTCGCGCCGGCCGGATGGGGCGGCACAATTACTTCGCAGGATGCCCTCCACGGTACAGCCAATACTTTTCATGGCGGCAATGCTGCGTTCGTTGTTGGAATCGGCCCTAAACTCTACTCTTTCCAGAGCCAAGGTCTCAAATGCAAACTGGAGCAGTAAGAATTTCACATTTTTATTAAGACCAGTGCCTTGAAATTCTTTTGCGTACCACGTATAACCGAGTTGGACGGTGTGGTGCCGCTTTTGAAAATCGTAGAAACGGGTACTTCCGGCGTATTTTTGATGGCGTTTATCGAAAATAATAAATGGATAGATCTTTTGTTGTTTCCTTTCCTCGAGGGCGATGGCAATGTAGGTTTTCATCTTCTTAAGACTATCGGCGGGAAGTTGCGAATATTTCCAAATTTCGGGTTGCTCCAGAGCGAAATGCTTGAGGTTTTCAAAATCCACTTCTAAAAGCGGCCTAAGTTGAACCACCTCATTTTCCAGGATATATTCTTTATGAAAATCAAAAACTTGCATAAGCTTAAAAAAATACGGGCCACTTTAAGGGCCCGTAAATATACTTATATAGACTTATATTTCTTCTGAAAGTTTCATGAGGAAGCCAAAATTGAAGTAATATAAAAAATAATCGAATATGAAATAACAAAAACTTCCCTCAACCCCTTAATTTTCAAGAACTGAGCTATTCAGAAAGATTTTGAGATTTATCCCTGTCTTCTGCGCCGTCCACCAGTGCCTTTAGCGTCTGGACGTTCCGGAGTGCGTCGGCTTCTACCTTTAAAACTGGGTCTGTCGCCGCCTCCATCAAAACCGCCGTCACGTTTTTTAAAGCCTCCTTTTCTGTGTCCTCGGTCCTTCGAATCGCTTCTTTCGCCTCTTCTCTTCCCGCGGTCACGTCCGCCGCTGCCGCCGCTTCTTCCACTTCGGCCGCTGTCTTTACTTATTTCAATGTTGATTTTTCTACCATCCATCTGGAAGTCTTTAAAAATCCCCATTACCAATTCTTGATGTTTCTCATCGGTATTAAAGAAAGAGAAACTGTCCTTTACATCAACTTTATAAACATCATCCTTTCCAAGCTGAAGCAAATCGCGAAGGAAATCCTTCAGGCTCATCCAATCAAAGTCGTCCTTGGCCCCAATATTCACGAAGTAGCGGGTGCTGCCCTCATCGCTACGGGAAACGCTACCTTCGGCCGAAGCATTGAGATCTTTTGAATTTTTATAATAGTTGAAGAATCTTGTAAACTCAACAGAGAACACTTTTTTAATGATCTCTTCTTTTGTGAAATCCTCAAGCACTTCCATTATGGTGGGAAGATAAGGATCGATCTCACTGTTTATGCTCGTATTTTTGATTGTATTGGCGGAGTGGAACAGTTGCACTTCACAAATTTCCATTCCGGAAGGGATTTCTTTTGCGATAAACTGTTGCTGGATGATTTTTTCAATACTTTTTATCTTCCGGATTTCACTTTTAGAAATAATGACCAAAGAAACACCTTTCTTTCCGGCGCGTCCGGTTCGCCCGCTTCGGTGGGTGTAGGTTTCTATCTCATCCGGGAGCTGGTAGTTGATTACGTGGGTGATATCGTCCACGTCAATTCCACGTGATGCCACATCGGTTGCCACCAACATTTGGATTTGGTGTGCGCGAAAAGACTTCATAACCAAATCGCGTTGGCTTTGGCTTAAATCGCCATGAAGTGCCGCCGCATTGTATCCATCCTCTATCAACTGCTCCGCCACTTTTTGGGTGTCGCGTTTTGTTCTACAGAAAACCAAAGAAAAAATATTCGGATTGGCATCTGCCAAACGTTTTAGGGCATTGTATCTGTCCCTTGCATTAACCAAGTAATACTCGTGGGAGACATTATCAGATCCTGTATTTTTTGTCCCAATAGTAATTTCCACGGGAGTGCGCATAAACTTTTTCGCAATAGTAGCAACCTCTTTGGGCATAGTTGCACTAAAAAGCCAAGTGCTCTTTTCTTTGGGAGAATACGACAGAATATCGGTGATATCCTCAAAAAAGCCCATATTGAGCATTTCATCGGCCTCATCGAGCACACAGTAGTCTATTTTTGAAATATCGACCAACCCACGGCCGATCATATCCTTCATCCGGCCAGGGGTAGCAACTATAATTTGCGAACCTCTTTTTATCTGTCGGGCTTGGTCAGTAATACTTGCGCCTCCGTATATGGCAGTTACGTTAAGACCTGGAAGGTACTTTCCGTAATCGATGATATCGCGGGTAATTTGGAGACAAAGCTCACGTGTAGGCGATAAGATAAGGCCTTGCGTCGTTCTGTTTTGAACGTCTATTTTTTGCAACATCGGAAATCCGAAGGCTGCGGTTTTTCCCGTTCCTGTCTGCGCAAGGGAAACCATATCGGTATCTCGTTCAAGAAGAATGGGAATTGTTTTTAATTGTACTTCTGAAGGGGTTTCATAACCCAGGTCTTCAATGGCTTTTAGAAGATTATCTTCCAAGCCAAGCTCTTTAAATGCTGTCATTTGTAGTATATAATTTGTTATTTATGTGTTAGTGGGAAGCCAACTGGACACATAAATACACGGACAGCTTCACTATAACACTTCCCCACCCTGGGGATTTTTTTTCGAAACCCTTTTAATGTTAAAATAAGAGATTTTCAAGGGTGCAAAAGTAGTCTAAAGTTTTCAATTGACAATGGGGGAGAGGGAATTATTTTATAATTGTTTCTGTTATTGTCTTTTAAAAGAAACAAGACCGCTTGCGACTCCGCTAAAGCTATGGCGGCATGCGGATGCTAAAAGACTTAAGACATAAGATGAGTATATGTTGTACGTCCCTTATTTAGAAACAGGACTAAAGGCTTGCCCGCCCTCCTACGGCAGGTTTCGATTTTGATCATTTACAACACTTTTCCACCGGGCTTTCTTTACAAAGTTGGAGACAATCCCCCTTCTCTCTCCTTCTTGTACCACGCTGCCAAAACCCCTCCCAAATGAATAACGATAAACGGTATCAAGTAATAAAGCGAAAGCTTATGGACCACCTTGATCGGTTTTATAAAATCCCCTGATCCAAATTCCAATATTAGACCCGTAATCAGCGAAATGGAGACACAGATATAAAAAATAAAGTACACCCATGCCTGGAACTTCTTACTCAAGGGCAGATGTTTTCGGAAGGGATGCGGAAACTCCATCTTCCCAAATAGAGAGAGGGAAAAGCGTATCGCCAACAAGCCGGTAAGAAAATATCCCAGATACCAATGCCAATCCCACATTGGCTGTCTTATCTGTTTGGCCAAAACGACGGCCTGATCGCGAGATAAAGATTGATCCGTCGTCGATAAATACCCTTGAATAATATCCGCAACATTATTTTTATCAAGCCAAGTCATTCTCAAAAAGATAGTGCCGATTATCAATATCAATGTAAGTGCTATGGCTCCATGAAGAACTCGATTAATTGTCGAATGCTTTTTTATTGTTTCTATATCCTTTATGTTTTTCAATTTCACAGTTTCTTATTGTTTTTAATTCCGTTTTCTTTTTCATTTACCCTCTCCATCACTCTCCAACAAAGAGGTTCTCGCAGATTAGCGCAAATCACTTTCGTAGATTCTCGCGGATTTTAGTCTCTCAAGGCTTCCTGCCAATTATAAACGGTCACGTTTGCCAAGTGCCTGAGTGATTTGAAAACAGTCCAAAAATTAAACCTGTCAATGCAGCTTTCTTTCTTTCAAAACGTACCAAAGACACAACTACGTTAGACCTACAAGGAGGTTTTCTTTTTGTTTCACAAAAGAAAACGACACCTTGCAGGAAAATTTATCACAGACTACGATTCTCAGGTGCCTGAGTGTCCCGATTTTTCTTCGGGACGTACCGAAGGCTCGCTTTCAAAATGTATCGAAGGCTTAGTGCCCTCCCCCATCCTCACTCTGCAGCAAAACAAACCCACCTTTCGTCAAAAACTTCCCATCCAAAGGCAACTCTGTTTTAAAACTCGTGAACCCATTATAATTGGCCTCCACCTTTACTTCTATGGGATGCAGCTCATAGCCTTCGGCATCCTCACTTTCCACCAACAGCACATAATCCTTGCCTTCCAGTTCCACCACCGCATCCTCGGGCAAGGCCAATTGGGTTGAAGTTCCGGTAACAATATCAGCCTCTACAAACATTCCAGCGGCAAAACTAGTTTCGTCCTTTTCATCAATATGCCCGTGGATCATCGCGATCCTACTTTTGGGGTCGATAGTGGTTCCCACCAAGTGAACGTCGCCCTTAAAGACCTGCTGGGAAGCTTCGGGAACCTTAAACATGATCTCTTGTCCCTTTTTTAACTGCAACAGATCCTTTTCAAAAATCTTTAGCTCCAAATGGATATGGTCGGTATTCATTATTTCCATAATCTTATCCGCGGGAGAAACGTGGCTGCCAATTTTCACCAAGACCTGCGTGACATATCCATCTATAGGGCTGTAAATACTTACTTCCGATGTTATGTTGCCTTGCAGCACCGAAGCGGGATTGATATTCAGCATTTCCAAACTCTTCTTTATACTATTGGTTCTCGCCACTGCGGTTTTATATTCGCTTTCAGCCTTTAAAAAACTCTTTTGGGAAGTGATGTTCTCTTCCAACATCGTCTTTTGCCGCTCGTACTCCGATTTCAAATAGGAAAGCTGTTCCGCAGTTTCAAGATAATTCTGCTGCATACTGATAAACTCAGGATTTTCAAGGGTTACCAACCGTTCTCCCTTCTTCACCTTATCCCCTATCAACAAGGGTGCGTTCTTGATATAACCGCCAGAAAAAGCACTTATCACAGCTATATTTTGTGGTGGCACGTCTATTATCCCACTGGTATGGACTGTTTGGGCAAAAGGTTCTTCCGCCAAACTCCCTATTTCCATTTTGGCATTTTCAAACTGCGCCTTTGAAACATACACTAGGTCACCCCTCCCCTCCGGGGAGGCTGGGAGGGGATTTTTCTTATCATTGTTACAGCCCCACATAATTAAAACACTGAACAACAAAATATATTTTATAGAATTCATAATTAGATTTTTATAAGGTTAAATAGTTGATGGCAATCACCGTCTGATTGTATTTATTGAGATTGTCGAGGTACTGCAATTCGATCTCATAGACGTTTTCAAGACTTTGTATATACTGGAAAAAGTCGATTTCCCCATTCTTAAAACTTCCCTCAGCAGTCTTTAAAATTTCTTCTGAAAGGGTTTTTCCTTCTTCTTCGTAATATTTCAATGCTTCTTCATATTTTGAAAGCTCGCCCATCAATTGCGACTGCTTTGAACTAAATTGAAGTTGAAAATCCTCTGCCTGCTGTTCACTGATTTCCACAGCTATTTTTGACGCTTTTATCTTTGACGCATTACCACCAAAAAACAGCGGAATCTTCAATCCCAATTGATATTTATTTAGGTTTTCATTTAATGTGGAATTACTGCCGATGGCATACGAAAAACTGATATCGGGCAATAATCGCTGCTGCTCCAAATTCCGCTTGGCTTGGAAAAAATCACTTCTTCTTTGAAAGTATTCCGTTGCGGGATGCGAAGCCAAGCTTTCCAATGAAAGCGCGAGCTTTTCCATAGGTTGTTTTTCTATCCGTAAACTATCCTTGGATTGCAATATGGTTTCCAATTGCTTCAGTGCGATCACGACGTCTTCCTGGCTTTGTCGATAATCGGTTTCCAACTTTCGCTGTTTTGCCCTAGCGGTAATCTTTTCCAAGTAATTGGTTTCCCCAAGCTCAAATCTGCGCTGGGCGGAATAGGCAAAGTTTTGGTACAGACTGTCCAATTTCCTATACACCTCGGCCTTATTGCTTTCATATTGAAATTGATAATATGCCGTCGCCACCATCCCTTTCGTTCTCCTAATTTGAAGCTCATGTTGGCTAGTCTGCATATCATACTGCCGACGGTTCATCTTTCTTTCCGCAAAATATACCGTTGGGAAAAGAATATCCTGTTGCACCCCAAATAAATCCAACGGAATATTGTTCGGTGCGATATTGTTTTCGTCATATTCATAGAATATATGGGTCTTGTCTAAACTGAAAGCGCTTCCTATCAACGCTTCCGCTTCATCTTTTTGTAACCCTGAGGCCTTTAGTCCAAGATTGTTTTCCAAAGCAATCTGCTGTAACTGCTCGAGTGTCTTCGGCGTTTCCTGTGATATTCCTGAAAATCCGAGGAACAACAAAACTATTGTTGCTGGAATGGTTTTCCTTTTAGATTTAAGCCTTCTTTTCTTTTTATCGGTATCAAATATTGAAAAAAGAACCGGCAGTACAATCAACGTTAATATGGTAGCGGTTATCAAGCCTCCTATCACAACTGTTGCCAACGGTCGCTGGACTTCGGCTCCGGCACTGGTTGATATTGCCATCGGTAAAAAACCAAGAGCCGCAGCTGAAGCGGTAAGCAATACAGCACGTAATCGGTCTTTTGTGCCTTGGATAATGAGTTCGTTTTTATCTTTCATTCCCTCTTTTTTTAGTTCTTTGAAATGTTCTATCAACACGATTCCATTCAGTACCGCAATTCCAAAAAGAGCGATAAAGCCTACTCCTGCAGAAATACTAAACGGCATATCGCGAATCCAGAGAAACAGTACTCCACCTACGGCAGCTAGGGGAATGGCAGAATAAATCATCAAAGCTTCTTTTACTGAATTGAAGGCAAAATAAAGTAGGAAGAAAATAAGCAGCAATGCCACGGGAACGGCTATTAACAATCGGTTCTTCGCACTCTGAAGATTTTCAAACTGTCCGCCATAATCAATGGTATAACCCACGGGAAGTTTTACGTTCGCGTTTATCAGCGCTTGAACGTCATCCACAACACTTTGCAAATCGCGGTTTCGAACGTTGATTCCCACTACAATTCTTCTTCTGGTGTCATCTCTTGAAATCTGCGCTGCACCTTTGGAATAGGTGATGTCAGCAAGTTCCCGTAAAGGTATTTTGTCACCCGTAGGCGTATCCACATACAGGTTTTGAAGATTGGAAAGATCCTGACGACTGTTTTCATCTAATCGCAAGACAAGGTCGAACCGTTTTTCACTTTCAAAGACACTGCCCATAGGCAATCCTGCAAACCCCATTGAAATCATTTTGTTCAAGTCTTCAATATTAAGTCCGTATCGAGCAATCTTTGACCTATCGAACTTGACGTTCATTTCAGGTAAGCCTACCACTTTTTCAACGACAATATCGTCCGCACCCTCAACATTTTCTACCAAGTTTTTTATTTCGTTGGCCTTGTTGCTAAGTACTTCTAGATCATTTCCAAAAATCTTAATGGCAATGTCCGCCCTAACTCCGGTGATCAATTCGTTAAAGCGCATTTCGATAGGTTGGGTAAATTCCACTTCCATTCCGGGGATTATCGCCAACGCTTCCTTGAATTTATCGGCCAATTCATTTTTAGTCTTTGCAGAAACCCATTCTTTTTTAGGTTTTAAAGTGATTATCACATCACTCTCCTCCATAGACATTGGGTCTGTGGGAACTTCAGCGGCTCCAATCCTACTGACAACCTGATCAACTTCTGGGAAGTTTTCAATTAAAATTTGTTCAATATGAGTAGTCACATCGATAGTGTTGCTCAATGTAGTTCCCGTTTTCAATATTGGTTGGATTACAAAATCCCCTTCGTCCAGCGTGGGGACAAACTCCCCGCCCATAGTTGTAAAGAGGAATACTGTCGCAATCAACATAACCGCAGCCATTCCCAAAACCAACTTTTTTGCTCCTAAAGCATATCGAATGGACGGTTCGTAAAGGCGGTTAACGAAATTCATTATTCTGACAGAAATATTCCTCGAGGATTGTACAGAAGGTTTTAAAAATAAGGCTGCCGCCACCGGCACATAGGTAAAACAGAGTAACATTGCTCCTACTAAGGCGAAACTAAAGGTAAGCGCCATCGGTCGGAACATTTTTCCTTCCACGCCGCTTAAAGAAAGAATCGGTATGAATACTATAAGAATAATCAACTGTCCAAAAATGGCGGCGTTCATCATTTTTGAGGCGCTTTCACCGGTTATTCTATCCTTTGCATGTTGAGTTTTATGAGTAGAAAGAGCATTGAGTTTTAATGCGTTTTTACTGATTTGAAATGCAACAAATTCCACAATGATTACCGCGCCATCGATGATGATTCCAAAATCAATTGCCCCCAAACTCATCAGGTTGGCATCAATTTTAAACAGATACATCATTGAAAGCGTAAAAAGCAAGGAAAGCGGAATGACCGATGCCACAACCAAACCCGAACGAAAGTTTCCTAGGAGAAGGACCACTACAAAAATGACGATTAAAATCCCCAGGATCAGGTTTTCCGCAACTGTTGAAGTAGTTTTTGCAATAAGAACACTTCGGTCCAAAAATGGGTTGATATATACACCTTCTGGCAGTGACTCAGCAATTTCGTCCACTCTAGCTTGTACGGCGTTGATCACTTTATTAGAATCACCACCCTTGATCATCATCACTTGGCCCAGTACTTTTTCACCTTCCCCATTTCCTGTAATAGCACCAAAACGAACGGCACTCCCATATTCCACCTTGGCAATATCCTTAATATAGATAGGAAAGCCATTTTCGCTTTTTACTGAAATATTTCTTATATCCTCCAAGGAATTGACGAGTCCCTCCCCGCGAATAAAATAGGCTTGGTTGGTCTTTTCAATATATCCACCCCCTGAAACACTGTTGTTTTTTTCTAGGGCAGTGTAGATTTCCTGGATGGTAATCCCCATTGCGTTGAGCTTGTTGGTGTTTATGGCGACTTCATATTGTTTTAAATTTCCACCCCAAGTGTTCACCTCCACCACGCCGGGAATTCCCGAAAGTTGCCTTTTTACGATCCAATCCTGAATCGTTCTAAGATCGGTGAGGGTATATTTATCCTTGTGCTCTGGTTCTACATCCAAAATATATTGATAAATCTCTCCTAATCCAGTTGTGATGGGTCCCATTTCGGGCCTACCGAAACCTTCGGGGATTTTTTCGGATGCAGATTGTATTTTCTCGGCTATAAGTTGTCTGGGTAAAAACATTCCCATATCTTCCTCAAAGACGATAGTGACTACCGAAAGCCCGAACTTGGAAACGGAACGGATTTCCAAAACCCCGGGCAAGTTTGCCATTTCCAACTCTACAGGGTAGGTAATAAACTGCTCCATATCCTGGGTAGAAAGATTACGGGAAGTAGTAATAACCTGTACCTGATTATTGGTAATATCCGGAACCGCTCCTATGGATAATTTGGTGAGGGAAAAAACTCCAAATCCGATGAGAACCAGCGTGAACAAACCGATAATGAGCTTGTTCCTTAAACTGAAATGAATGATTTTTGAAAGCATAATTAAATGAGACCTTTAGAATTTCAACAGTTTCAAAAACATTGTTGAAAAATGAAACAAGAATATTTGGTTCAAACTAGCTGTAAATACGGACAACAGGATACCAGTATAGTAATAGCTGGGAAAGAAAATTCCCAAATAATACTGTTATTTAATTATGCCAGTTGGGGAGGTTGAAAGATCGAAACTCTTTCAAGAAATGAATAAAGATCCTGATAGTAAAAATGGGGAGTGGCAGTATAAGAAACTATCGATTTCTCGAGTTGAAACTCATAACTGCCCACAATTACCTCTGCCAATAAATGATTACAGTTATTATGCTGAAAAGGAAGCTTCTCGTGTTGCGATTTTTCTTCCTTATGCGATTTCTGGTGCTCTGACTTTAATTCTCCATAATGCTTTTGAAAAAAGGTTAAAAAATCATCCCCGTATTCTTCCGAATGATACTTAACGTGTTCCACCAAGTCTGTCAACATAAAAATATCAGCTACACCAAATCCTACGCTTTGAAAAAAGACGAGAAAGGAAAGCGATATGGCGACGATTATTTTCATTTGGAATCAAAAATAGGGAAAAAATCCCAACTTTTGACTGACAAATATCAGCCTAGTATCCTGTTTCGCGGGTTCCCCCATGTCCACCAGCCACAATGAACATTATTTTAAGGCTCAAATAAATAAACTTAAAAAACTGTATGATGGGGTTCATCATAATAAAACGCTTTCTGTTTGAAATTCTTTTGGTTGCCATTGTTTAAGGTTTTTCTGTAATATGCATATTTTCCGAATTGACGTAAGACTCTTGGACTTATCAAGTAGGACAGCTTATTTTAATTAAACGGTCTCTTTTTTATAAAACTGATAATTCACAGTACGTTTTTGTTTATTGAATTGTCTAATGCCATTATTCCAATTGGTCAAATTATTAATGATATTGTTTGGTTAATTATTCTGGAATCAACCACCAGAACGGTTTCATTTTAGCCTTGTACATAAATGCGTGGTGTAAAAACAGTTTCAGCCAGTGACCGGCAAGACCTATATCCCCAAAGGTTTTTCCAAGTTTTCTTCCTTGGGTATTCGGATATTTCACATAATCTGGTACTATCGGAAAAGTAGTGATGCTCACCCCGCTCCCCTTGGTCATACCATAACCAGCAGAGGCGATACAAGCTGCGCCCATATTGCCCATAGAACCTTTATGCTTCCGGATATCCTTCTTATTTTTAATACTGTCGATAATATTGTCCGCCACCAGCTTGGCCGTCATTCCAGATGGCATTCCCGTACGTGGGGGTGAAGGTGTAATGTCTGTCCCATTTGGACTTTTTCTAGGTTTTGATATGGGATGGGGTGGCGCAAATGCAATCCCCGGCGCAAAAATATTGTTGTAATTCGGATTTTGATAAGTCTCCGGCCAATCCTGCACCTTCCATTCCTCATAAGGTTTCGGGGTGTAGTCGGCGTCCACGATCATAAAGCCTTTGAATAGTTTATCGGTAATATCCTGGTTGTTTTTATCGAACGCCTTAAAACCGTGGCCTGAGAATGAAGGGAGCAACATCCCAAAATCGTATTTTATGCTTTTGAACTCTCCGTCCAAGTTTTCATAATTCGCCATGCCATCCTCGATCTTAGTGATCCCTGCACCGAGTATCCATTTAATCCCTCGATCCTCAAAGATCATCTCGATCATTTCATTGGACTTCATAATATTGCTGCCATAGCTTAACAGCATTCCGTCCATTCCAAAATCGCCAAGTTTATATTCATTGGAAATCCACGTTACCTCAGCCATATCGCGCACATTGTGACGGCGAAGTTCCTGTTCCACATTTAGTATATATTCAAAGGCCGCACCTTGGCAAGTGGCCTTTGCATGACCGGTTCCCACTACAATTTTGGCTTTTTTTCCCTTTTTCATCTCTTCAATAAGCGCGCTCAATCCTTCCCAAGCATGATCGGCATGGGTGTAAGTGCAAACGGAATAAGTTTTGTTTGTGCCGGGAATAAGACCTTCGGTAGCTTCAAAATTGAGCTTAGGTCCCGTGGCATTGATTAGGTAATCGTAAGTTATTTTTTCTTTTTCACCTCGTTTGCCTTCTGAAACATACTCGGCAATCACAAAAGGTTTGTCTATTTCAGAATCACCCTCGGGATGGAAGGTGACCACCTTTGCTTGTTTAAATTCAATTCCTTTTTTCTTATACAAAGGCGCCAAGGGAAAAAGAATCTTCTTGGACTTCATTCGGCCCACTCCTACCCAGATATTGGACGGGATCCATTGGTAATTGCTGTTGGGTGAAACCACCACTACTTCGTGTTCCTTTTTCAATTTTCTGCGCAGGTGCGAAGCGGCAACGTGTCCAGAGATGCCAGCTCCCAATATTACAATTTTTGCCATGGTTTAGGTTTTAAATGTGTAAGTTACTACGGTTAGCAACCCCATCAAATGATATATATCAGTTCTGATTGTGAACGGGTTATACAACAAAACTGAAACTATTTAGCAAAAAAGACAGTAACCGACGTTACACAAAATAATTTTAATGGAAAAAACTATCCCAATCAGAAATTGAAAAAGGTTGTTTCAGAGAATTACACCTAAACTGTTTAATGGAAAATTTCGTGAAATCGATATTTTCATTTGCGAAGAAATCGTAACTTCCGTCTTTGTAACTATTTTTAAACAGATATATTTCTTAAATTATGATAGTCCACGATTTCAGTAAGCAACGCTCCATTATCAACCAGTATATCCGCGAGATGCGCGATGTTTCCGTTCAAAAAGACTCCGTGCGTTTCCGGAAAAATGTAGAACGTGTAGGAGAATTATTGGCTTATGAAATGAGTAAAACTTTGGAATATGAAACGGTTAAGGTAAAAACCCCCTTGGGCAACAAACAGGTGGAGGTCCCCGTTGGCGATTTGGTTTTATGTTCCATTTTGCGCGCTGGCCTACCTTTACACCAAGGAATCCTGAATGTGTTCGACAATGCCGAAAATGCGTTCATCTCTGCCTACCGACACCACCCCGGGGGATCGGACGATTTTGAGGTACAGGTGGAATATTTGGCCACCCCCTCCATAGAGGGTAAAATCCTGATCTTGGCCGACCCCATGCTGGCCACAGGCCGTACCTTTGAAAATGTGTTGCGTGCCTTGCAAACATACGGCAAGCCAAAACAAATCCATATCATTTCAATCATTGGCGCTAAGGCAGGGATATTTTTGGCCGATACCGTTTTCCCCAAAAACACCAATCTGTGGATTGCTGCCATTGACGATGCTCTAAACGAACGAGGATATATAGTACCTGGTTTGGGCGATGCCGGGGATTTGTGTTATGGGCCGAGATTGGATTAGAAAATAGACCGCTGCGCTGTTAGATGTTAGACTCCAACTCATAACCTTATAAACTTTTTAACCCATAACCCTATAAACTTTCTAACCTCATAAACCCCTTCTGCGGTCCTGCGTGAGACCACCACCCTTAGAAATCTCACGCAAACGCAAAGCCAGAAAATGAAACCCTCAACCTTCCTTCGGTAGGCAAGCTCCTCCTATGGTTTACCTGCCGTAGGCATGGCGGGCAAGCTCATCGACTCCTACTCAAAACTTGGTACTCACTACCCCACAACCTGCAAAATCTTTAAACTCCTCCACAGCCTCACTGAGATCGAAAACATTTTTTATTCTGAGTTCATTTTCTAGGATACAGGCCCCCGCAGTACTGCGGTAACCTCCGGCACAATGTACTATAACAGGTTTGTCTGTCGGTACCTTTTTGGCGTTTTCACGTAATTCGTATAATGGGATATTAATGGAATTCTCAAATATCTTTCCTTCCAGAACTTCGCTTTCGTTCCGAATGTCCACAATGGTATAATTGTCTGGATTCTCCCTAAAATCCTGTAGATTAAAGTTTTCTGATGTTTCCAAAACCGCATCCGCAATGGTATAAACGGCTGCTACTTGCGATTCATAACCAATTTTGGATACCCGGTGAAGAATTTCTTCCGCATCCTCAATGGAATCCACCACCAAATTGAAATTTTCATAAGGCCGAACAATTGAGCCCAACCAAGTCTCAAACTTATCGTTTTCACAAGTTGCCATTATATTTATACTTCCAACCAGGTGGTTCTTTTTGAAGGCATCTCCCTCCCGGCAGTCAATAATTAAAGCTCCATTCGCTGGTTCTGTGACATTTACTTTGAAAGGAACTCCTCCCAAACTATTGCGAAGGTTGATAGCCCCTGCTTTATTGGTATCCACATTATATCCAAAGTAGTGCGGAACAAAAGGTTGGGACTCCAACAGGAAGGTCACAAACTGCTCCTCAGTCTGATTTTTGAAGGCCCAGTTCCCAATGCGTTCGTTACCTAAAGTACTCGAACTCGCATCGTCGCTCATTCCTTTTCCACAAAGGGATCCAGCACCGTGGGCGGGATATACATAGGCATTGTCCGATAAATCCTTGAATTTATTTTGAATGGTATCGAACATCATTTTTGCCAATTCTTCGCGCTTCGCTGTTATATTGCCCACTTTTTCACGAAGATCGGGACGACCTACATCACCAACAAACAGAGTGTCACCAGTAAAGAGTGCTGTCTTTTCTGCTTCGGTTGCGATTATCGTAATACTGTCCGGGGAATGTCCTGGAGTATTTAGGGCGCGAAAAGTGGTGTTGCCTATTAATACTTCATCGCCATCATCAAAGGTTTTATGTGGATAATCGGCGCCCGTTTTTTCACTGCAATAAAGCGTAGCCCCAGTTTCCTGATGGATCTGTAAATGTGAGCTCACAAAATCGGCATGCGGATGGGTCTCAAAAACCGCGACAATCTGGGCATCGTTCTCTTCGGCATATTTATAATACTGAGTTGGATCGCGTTCTGGATCCACCAAAGCCATTTTGCCATCGCTGATGATGGCATAGGAAAAATGAGAAAGAGGCTTGTACTCGAACTGTTTGATTTTCATTGTGTTGATTCTTTTAAATAAAAAATTTTATTAAATACGTGTTTTGTTGTTTAAAGACACGACATAAGGCAAAAACATTTAAGCCATAGGAGTTGTCTTCCTCAAGCCATCAACCCTCCTACGGCAAGTGAACCTGCCATAGGTATAGTGGGAAGGCCCCTCAACTTCAAAAATAATAAGCAATAATAACAACCAATAAACGCTCACCAAAGCCTCGGAAAAAACCTTCCCGCACGCTGTTTATATTCTAAATAACCTGAAAACACCTCCACCATTCTCTTTTCCTCATAAATGCTTTTAAAGTAAAACAGAATTGAAAGTATCGCTGCCACCATCAATTTATATCCGGAATCAGCAATAATCGCAAATCCAAAGAAGCCCATCATAATCCCCGTATAAATGGGATGTCTCACAAATTTATAAACTCCTTTCACAATTAACCGAGAGCCGGGCAAGGGACTGGGAAATGGCGATAGGTGGACATTGAGTTGTAAAACAGCAATTAAAGTTATCAAAGCTCCCAATACCAACATAACAACCCCGATCCAAAACAAAATTACCGGAAAATAAATTCTCATCGATCCCACTTCAAATACAAATGCGATAAACAATACAAACTGGAGCACTACAAACAATATGTCTTTGATTGGAATTTTCAATACAGAATTTTTCTAGTTTTTGACCAACTTTATAAAAAGCTCGTTTCCAGCTCGCTGCGGAATGGAATTATATGCGATCTCCATCTTCTCAATAATAAATTTTTCCTCGAAAAGAAAACGGTACTCTTGTTCATTTCCTCCGAAAGGTGGTTTGTCATCATTCAAAGGAATGTTGAAAAGCACACCGACCAATTTCCCCTTGGGTTTCAATAAGTAATGCATTTTTGAAACATACTTTTCTCGAAGCCGTGGGTCTTGTGCACAAAAAAAGGTCTGTTCCAGAATAAGGTCGAAAGTTTCTTCCAACTCGAAAAAATTTTGATGCAGCAAATTCTCCTTCGGGAATGAAGGCACCCGCTTCAACAGATTTTCAAGCGGAATACTCGAAATATCAATGACGAAAACATTAGTAAATCCCTTGTTAAAAAGGTATTCCGCTTCATACGAATTTCCTCCACCGGGAATCAATATTTTCAAATCCCTATCGGAAAGTTGATCAATGTATTCCTTCAAAGGAGTGGAAACATATCCAATATCCCAGCCCGTATATCCACTCAAGTACTTCTCGGTCCAAAATGTTTCGTCCAAATTTAGTTTATTCATGCTTCACTTTATTAATTGTGATGTTGTGAAAGGTTATAAGGTTATAAGGTTATAAGCTGGTGGAAAATGTCTAATATGACAAGGAAATCTACCGTCTACCAACTACCGACTAATCTCAACACTCCAAATCCCTCTCACTTCGTTTTCGCCATAACCCGTGGCCTTATCATTTGGATAATGTTTTAAAATATTCGACAACGTAAGGCTTTCCAATTCCTTTTCTGGCGTACCGTGGCATTTGAGACACATGGAGTTGGTAACTATGGGATAATAAAATTCAGCTTTCTCACCTATGGTCGTAACTATTGGAGTCGGCTCTTGGCCAGCAGCAACTTGATTTTTAAAGATTTGGATGTATGCGAGTTCCACAGCATTGGCCTGGTTTTTTGGATTTCGAGGTTTATCGCTGACTCTTTTTATATGGGCCCTGTGTACTACCGACATACTATCGGTTAATGGAATTGCCTGGATATTGCAAAAATCGAGAGCTGCAATCACGCCGTTTTTTTGAATTTGTCCCATCAGGTTTTTGCCCAGTTCAGCCTTGGTGGCTTGGGCTATTCGCATCCCACGCTCCTCGATTGAAGTTTGTTGTGAAATGGCACCTTGATCTCTGCCCATGCCCATTCCTCTTCCCTTCCCTTGGCCCATCCTCCCTTTCCTTACCGGGCGATCGCCGTGCATTTTGGCATAATGCTCGCCAAACCATTCCGGTTCCTCTATTTCATCATCAAACATATAATCGGCTATCTGTTCTAGCGTGTTTTCGGGATAGAATTGATAGGGCATCAAACCAAACTTTTTGATTGCTCCCGGCATTTTTGATGTTTCTTCCGAAGGATTTTTTAAAAATGACACTATCTCATTGACAAAGTCCTCTTTAGAAGTGTCTTCAGAGAGATAATGCATCTTTACAGCGGTCATCGGTGGCGCAATCATGCTTTCCTCCGTCGCTTTTGGACTATGGCAAACGTAGCAGTTATTTGCCATTAATTCTTTTCCGGGATGGTCCTGGTGAGTAGCCATTGCCAATTCATCTGAATTCCCATCAATTCCGGAATATGAATTTTTTTGCTGTGTATTGCAGGCCATCAAAGTAGAGAGCAATACTACCATTGAAAGTGTTTTCATCTGTCTATGTTTTAATTCTTAATGATTGTCCGTAAAACCACCTAACCTTCTAATATGGCATAGAACCAACCTGCCCGGCAGGTCCTATATTTATTTTAGGTTTCTTAACGGATAAACATATTTATATTTTACACAAAAATAAAGTTTTCTTTGCCAATAGAGAGTAACCTAGGTCACACCCGCATTTAAACGATTAAAGCGCAATTATCCTGATACTATTTCTGTTGAGTTTGATTTTTCCGAGGTTCTCAAGTTTTTTTAGCAATCGTGAAACTACCACTCGCGAAGTGTGTAATTCGTATGCGATCTCCTGATGGGTGGAATTTATAACCGGCTCTCCGGCAATTTTTTGTTTATCGCGAAGATATTTCACCAATCTCTCGTCCATATTCATAAATGCTATGCTATCAATGGTATCGAGCATTTCCATAAGGCGGGTGTGATAACTTGACAAAACAAAGTTTCGCCAGCTTCTATATTTCCCCATCCATTCCTCCATTATTTGGACTGGAATCATGATAAGGGTTGTATCCAATTCGGCAATGGCCCTTATTTCACTCTTTTTTTGTCCCAAGCAGCAAGTAAGGGTCATGGCACAGGTGTCTCCAGGTTCCAAAAAATACAGCAACAGTTCGTCCCCGTCACCATCCTCCCTTAAAATTTTTATCGCCCCCGAAACCAGCAGCGGCATGGAGCGCAAATAATCTCCTATTTCAATTAACCTTTCGCCTTCTTTTACATGTTTTAGGGAACCTACTTGGTTGATTTCCTTTATAAGTGAATCTTCAAAAAGATGGGAAAAGTTTTCTTTTAAATTACTAAGCATTCAAATATATTTAGGTGGGTTTTCTGAATAGCTAAAATACTGCTTTAAAATTACTTTTCTTCTGCCTCTCTCCTCTTCTGTCTTTCCAATTTTCTAAAATATCCGCGGAAAAAGAAGTTGTGCTGCAAGGCCTCCATATTTTGGTTCAGTTTTTCGGACGCTTCCTTTATTTGGATCATTGTAGAATCCATCTCCTTTACGAAATTTTCATCCTGAGTGATATGATTAAAGGCTCCTTTACCTGCTTTTATTTCCGCTATATAATCTTCCAGATTCTTGGTAATCGTATTAACATCATCGCTAGATCTTTCAAGATTGGCGAATACCGTTCTGATTTGATTTGCGGCAGCGGTATCACTCAAAATAACAGCGGCGGCACTTTCGTCATAGTTGATTTTTGAAATAATCCGATTGATTTTGGCCATAGCCATACCAGTTCCTTCGGAGGTTTTCTTAAGCTCTACTATTGTTTGCTGAATATTCTGCGCCAAGATTGTATCACTGATCAAGGTGCCTAAAGTACCTTTGCCCATCAGGATTTGAGCACTTATTTTTGAAAGATCCTCACTGGTGGCGCTTAGAGACTCCAGCATATCGTCCATACTAGCTTTACTGGATGAGTGAATGGTGTCTCCAGAGACAACTTTTACTCCTTGCTGTTCGATTCCTGGAATGATATTTACAACCATGCTCCCTACCAATCCATCCGAATTGATTGATGCGACGGCATCTTTATTAATAAAGTATGCCAATTTTTCCTCCACCGACATTTGGATAGTGATCTTGCCGACTTCTATCATTTCAATCTTAGTTACCGTCCCAACATTGATTCCAGAGTAGCGCACATTGTTCCCTAATTGAAGCCCGCTCACATTATCAAAAACAGAATACAATTGAATGTTTTTGCTAAAGATATGCTGCCGGGATCCGATGAAATATAGCGCGCCAACGAGAATTATAGTTCCCACGACCACAAAGATTCCAACCCTTACTTTTTGTGAAGTTGATTTTGCCATAAAGTTTAATTTTTAAAAAATGCTCTAGTTTGCGGATCTTTCGATTTTGAGAGCTCTTCAAAAGTGCCCTCGGCATAATTGATTCCATCCACCAACAATATGATCCGGTTTGAAATTACCCGTGCGCAATCTACGTCGTGCGTGATGATAAGGGAAGATGTGTTGTATTCTTTTTGAATGTTTCGCATAAGCTGAATGATTTCGTTTGCCGTAATGGGGTCCAATCCTGTAGTTGGTTCGTCATACATAATAATTTTCGGTTTTAGAATCAATGCTCGAGCCAATGCCACCCTGCGCTGCATTCCCCCCGAAAGTTCCGCAGGCATCAGGTCGATGGCGTCCAAAAGTCCCACACTTTTAAGGGCTTCCCTTACCGATTCCTCAGTTCCCTGAAAATTTTCGATCTTATCCTTATGCCGCCTAAGTGGAAATTCCAGATTTTCACGAACAGTCATCGAATCGTACAAGGCACTTCCTTGGAAAAGGAAACCGATTTCGGTACGCAAAAAGTCCAATTCTGTTTGGCCCATAGTAATGATATCTCGATCCCTGATCGTTATACTTCCACTATCGGGCTGGATCAAGCCCACAATGCACTTGACCATTACCGATTTCCCAGACCCCGATTTTCCCATTATGACGAGATTTTCCCCTTCATAGAGAGCCATGTTGAATCCCTTAAGCACATGGTTGTCGCCAAAGCTCTTTTTAATGTCTTTTAGTTGTAATACAGGTTTTTTGTTTTTTTCTGAATTCATTTATATCTCAAAAAATATATCGGTTACAAAAACGGCTATAAAGTCAATTATAAACACTAACATGGAAGCATAAACCACCGCTGAATTTGAGGCCTCTCCCACTCCAACAGTTCCTTTGGCACAATTATATCCCTTGTAAGTACCCACGAGGCCAATCGCAAAGCCAAAGAAAAAAGTTTTGATGGTTGCGGGAAAAACATCACTAAATTTCAAGGCATCAAAAACTTGATTGAAATAAAGTGTGTAAGAAACGCCCCCCTTTAGGTTTTCCACCATTGCAGAACCAACAAGCGCGACGGCATCCCCCAAAATTACTAATAAAGGCAACATCAGTGTGACCGCAAGGATTCGGGTGACTACCAGATATTTAAACGGATTGGTGCCTGAAACCTCCATGGCATCTATCTGTTCTGTTACTTTCATTGAACCCAGCTCGGCTCCTATTCCAGAACCAATCCTTCCTGCACAGATCAGAGCGATTATCACCGGGCCAATCTCCCTAATTATGGAAAGGCTGACCATAGAGGCCATCCATGATTCTGCCCCGAACTTCATCAAGGTTGGCCGGGATTGAAGCGTAAAAACCAGACCTAAAATAAATCCGGTGACCACGACCAGAAATAATGATCGGTTACCCATGTTGTAGCATTGGCGCAACAATTCCTTTAACTCGAAGGGCCTGCTAAATACCTCCCGAAAAAATCGTCCTGCAAATAAGGCCATGTCCCCAATTTCGGCGAAAAACGATATGGTACGATCCAAGATGGATGTTGATCTTGACATTTAATAAGGTGGTTAACGTCAAATATAGAGAGGTTTTTGTAAAAAAGGAATGATTTGGGTCATTTTTGGCAAATCACTATTTAGATGCAAATACCGAAACGAATCCATCAATCGGGCGGCAATAGTTCGAATCGTGTCGTCACTAAAGATAATAATAGCGGTAATGAGCAATATCATACCATTTTGATTATTAACTCCCTACATTTGATTTCCAATAAAGTTAACTTTCCGTCTTTAGATAATTGCTTATGCCATAGATTATTCCAGTTGATATACTTCCGTTCTGAACCACCTTCATAAATTGTGTTTTGATCAGCCCTTTCTTTAAAAAAATAATAATTTCAAACAGATGAAAAACATTATATTCTTAGTTCTCACCTTCACATTTATAGGTTGCGGAAATTCCCATAAATCTAATAATGAAAACGAGAAATCAACCAACATAAATGAGGTAGTAGATACATCAAAACAAGAAAAGTTAGTATCGATTGAAGTAACGGTCAACAAAGATGTTCCTATTCGTTCCTATTTTAAATGGATGGACAGTATTGTTGAAAAGCATAACCTGAGCCATAATTATCCCATCGATGAGTATATTATTGTACATCACAACAAATGGATTATGGACACTCTGGCGAATACAGATTATTATTACCTAATGGATAAAGGTGTTTTTAATGAAGATTCAAAATCTTTATTAGCTCTGAAAAAAGACCAGGTTTTGGTCATTCCAGATTCCATTGAAACTCAAAATCTGAGAACGCAATTAGCAAACACCTATTTAGAGCTCAATATCCCGGAATACAGACTACGCATCTTTCAAGATGAAAAAGAAATCTATAAGTTTCCTGTGCGGGTAGGGAAAGTAGGAAAAAGATATATGGCTATGGCCAAAGGTGAGGTGGATATGAGAACCAAGACTGGAGTAGGTGAAATAATCCGGGTAAATAAAGAACCGACCTTCGCAAATCCTACAACTAACAGAAAATACACAATGACTAATAGAGATGATGGAAAAAGGACCGCCTTACCCGCCATTCCGTGGTTGGAACCTTCAATAAATGGGATTCAGGTAGGTCAACTTATTCATCCCACGACCAACTTGGAAACTTTAGGAAAAGCTTCTTCCAATGGTTGTATTGGACTAAGAGAATCTCATGCGTGGATTGTATATTATTATGCACCGCTCGGAACAAAAGTGGTCTCTAAATACGAATTAACAGGAAAGAATGATCAAGGTGAAACTGTGGAGTTTGAAGATATCTATCCTGGTTTTGGGAATACAAAATAAAAAAAGGTTGCAATCCATTCTAAAAATCAAAATCCCAAGCTAGGCCAATCCCGAAAGAGATATAATTGAGGTTTAGTTCGTTGGAAACATTAGCAACCTCCACATCCCTTGAAAGTGAGCGATACCTAAGCATTGGGCGCAAGGAAATGTTTGGAACGAACTCAAAATCAACTCCCAATGCTGCTTGCCATCCAAAGCCGTAACCTGTGTCTGCAGAAACGTCCATATTGTCTTCAAGTTTTATGTGATTGTAAACTGCTCCTACCTGTGCCAGATATGATAATGACGAGGTGCCGATTTTACGTTTAATCTGAAAACCGAAAGTATATCCCTTTTCTTCCAAAGTGAAGTTCTCTGTTGATTGGTTATCCTTCCCTTTAAACTCGTTCCAGCCCCAGCCCGCATAAAAAGCCAAATGGGGCAATATGTTGTAGGCGCCCGTAAGCTCATAGCCAAAACCGATTTTAGTCTCGATATCGCCCACATCACCCGTGGGGAAATTGAGGCCGGGTCTGAACTCTACCGTCCATTTTTCCTGTGCATTTACAGTAAATGAAATGAATAAAATTGCTGTCGTGAGCAAAAACTTGAACTTCTTCATATTGTTCTGTTTTATTTATATGCTATCCAAAGCTAGCTTGAAAAAATCTATCACAAGGACTAAAATCAGTTTAATCCCGTTTTTATCAATCACTTAAAGTACTTTATTTAGTGGAATGAGAGTTTTTCAGGGTTCTCAATAGCATCATTGCCCTTGTGATCCTGATAAAGCGAAATAGCCGAAACCAGCACAATGGCAACCACCATAAAAAGGGTGTCCCCATAATTCCCCGTCAATAAATAGACACCCGCGGTAACCAGTAAAAGGATAACCATCGGCTCCTTAAAAAGAGTCTTGACCGCCTCCCAAAGCGCGCTCTTTCTTTTGCCCTCCAATATATTCCGCCCATGGATTCTACGCGAGGCCAATACTTCGGCGGCAGTTAAACCTTGAATTCCTGTTTGTTTTATGGGCATAGTGGTTTTTAAGGAATCTATAATATTACGAATTTATCGATTTAAGATAAATAAGCAATATCAATGGAACCAAAATAAAAGTTCCAGGCTTCGATAAATTAAATAAAATTAAAGGTTGGCACAAGATGCTGGCAACCATTCCAGACTCCGAAGATTCCTATATCTTTGGGGTCTTATGGGCATTTAAGTGAAATTTCGCACAAACCCAATTTTCACCTGTCAAAATAACTAAAAAGACTTATATTTGTGGCCGCCAAGAAAAAAGGCTTGCAAGTGAGGCGTCACCCAGACAAATCAAATCTGCAAATCGAAAATTTGGCAACACATTTACCCGGGTGCTGGAATTGGTAGACAGGCATGGTTGAGGGCCATGTGTCCTTACGGGCGTGTGAGTTCAAGTCTCATTCCGGGTACTTTTTAAAAACGCAATCATCTATAATTTGGTGATTGTGTTTTTTTTATTCAAATTGGATTGTAAATTCACATTTGAACGTTCAACAATCCCCGAAAGGAATTAAACACACATCATATCTTTTTAGTAATTTAACCGAAATTTCCCACCCGTGGTCAAAACCGAATTCAGTATAAAGGATCTTGAGAATCTATCAAGCGTTAAGGCGCACACGATCCGGATTTGGGAGAAGAGATATGGTCTTTTGGAGCCGGCGCGCACGGACACTAACATCCGAAAGTACGATCTGGAAAGTTTAAAAAAGCTTCTCAATATCACTTATCTATATAAGGCAGGATACAAAATCTCCAAACTGGCGGGAATGAGTCCAGTACAAATCCAAACCTTGATCAAAAAGGATATGGAAACCCACGTGGCCACCTATGCCCTTGAGATGTTTAAATCGGCTATGCTGGAATTTGATGGAAAAAAATTTGATGTCACCCTGAGTAATCTTTTGAAAAAAAAGAGTTACAGTAAAGTTTATTCCAAGATTTTTGTTCCCCTCCTCAGCAATGCCGGCGTGCTTTGGCATACTGGCACCATCGATCCCGCGCACGAACACTTCATTTCAGAAAAGATAAAACACAGTTTAATTTTTGAAACTGCCAAAGCAAAAAAAAGTGGAGTAGAGAAAAATCAGCCTCTGTTTGTGCTGTATCTCCCTGCCGAGGAAATACATGAAATTAGCCTTCTATACGCCAATTACGAACTGGTCTCCAGGGGTTTTCCCACGCTCTACCTCGGACCAAACATTCCGATCGAGAGCTTAAAACACCTTCGAAGACAAAAACCAAATGCTATTTTTGTAAGCTATTTTACTGTTCAACCCGAAACTGACAGCCTTCAAGCATATATCAAGAGCTTTCAAGAAATTGTTGGAACCAAAAGCGAATTGTGGGTTTTGGGAAAGAGGGGCGGCCAATTCGAAAACGGTAAGCCGAATATAAAACTGTTTGAAGATATTGATTCTTTTATCACGCACTTACAAAAAATATCCTAGCACTATTTTTAAATTTTATAAATTCTACGAATAAAATTCTTGTATGATCAACTTTTTTGTTTAGATAAAATGTATTTTTGTTAAACAATATGAAAAAGAACATTGCTGTTATTGGTTCTGGATTCTCGGCTCTGGCTGCTTCCTGCTATTTGGCCCAGGCTGGAAATAAGGTAACGATATATGAGAAAAACCAAGATATAGGCGGCCGAGCAAGACAATTAAAAACAGCAGGTTTCACTTTTGATATGGGTCCCACTTGGTATTGGATGCCAGACGTTTTTGAACGTTTTTTTGCGGATTTCAGAAAAAGTCCCTCGGATTATTATTCCTTGAAAAAACTTGATCCGGCATATCGTGTTTACTTTGGAAAAGAGAATTACATCACTATCGGCGGCACACTCGAAAAAATAATTCAAACCTTTGAAAAGGAAGAACCAGGCAGTTCCATCAAACTTAAAAAATTTATAACTGCCGCTCAGGACAATTACAACATCGCCATTAAAGATTTGGTTTATCGCCCTGGGGTTTCTCCTTTGGAGTTGATTACACCTAAGACCGCAAAAAAGATAGATCAGTTTTTCAGCACCATAAGCAAGGAAGTTAGATCTGAATTCAAAAATCCCAAACTGATTTCAATTTTGGAATTTCCAGTTTTATTTTTGGGAGCAAAACCTTCAAGAACTCCAGCATTTTATAATTTTATGAACTATGCCGATTTCGGTCTTGGCACTTTTCATCCCAAAAAGGGAATGTATTCGGTAGTCGAGGGAATTGTAACACTTGCCAAGGAACTTGGGGTTGTAATTAAAACCGGACAAAATGTTGAAAAAATACAGGTCGCCAATAAAAAAACGACAGGACTTTTAGTAAATGGCCAAGAAATTATCGCTGATATAATTTTGAGTGGCGCAGATTATCATCATACCGAAACTCTTTTGGATAAGGAGTTCAGACAGTATTCCGAGAGCTATTGGCAGAAGAAAACCTTTGCACCCTCGGCCCTGATGTTTTATGTGGGGTTTGATAAGAAAATAGAAAAAGTAACTCACCACAGCCTATTTTTTGATGTGAATTTTGAAGCACATTCCCAAGCTATTTACGATTTGCCTGAATGGCCGGAAGAACCTTTATTCTATGCCAGCTTTCCCTCCAAAACTGATACTTCTTTTGCACCTAAGGGAAAAGAAGCGGGAATTTTTCTCATTCCGCTCGCCCCAGGTTTAGAGGATATTCCAGAAATCCGGGAAGAATATTTCGAAAAAATAATAGATCGACTGGAAAAAATCACTGACCAAGAGGTAAAAGAATACGTTATATTTAAAAAATCCTTTTGTATAAAAGATTTTATCTCAGAGTACAACAGCTATAAGGGCAATGCTTACGGCTTGGCCAATACGTTGTTGCAAACTGCATTTCTAAGACCTAAATTAAAAAGTGGGAAAGTAAAAAACTTGTATTTTACGGGGCAGCTCACAGTGCCGGGACCAGGAGTACCGCCAGCGTTGATCTCTGGGAAATTGGCCGCAGGTTTAATCCAAAAGAAAATAGACGCTTGAAAGAACTATTCGACATAGTATCCAATAAATGTAGTAAAGAGGTTACTCAAACCTATAGCACCTCCTTTTCATTGGCCACCCGATTATTGGGGCCATCTATTAGGCAGGATATCTATAATATTTACGGCTTTGTTCGCCTCGCCGACGAAATTGTAGATTCATTTCATCAATACGACAAAGAGGTTCTTTTTAACCGCTTTGATGACGAATTAAAGCAGGCATTGGTAGAGCGTATCAGCTTAAACCCCATTTTGAATTCCTTTCAAAATACTGTTCACAAATACAATATCAACAGAGATTTAATCCAAATCTTTATGGACAGCATGCGGCAGGATCTCACTAAAAGTGTTTATACTTCTGTCCAGGAATTCAACGAATATATATATGGCTCTGCCGATGTAGTAGGCCTAATGTGTCTTCAGGTTTTTGTTAAGGGCGATCCACATAAATATGAGGAATTACGGGAAGCAGCAATGAATTTAGGTTCCGCTTTTCAAAAAGTGAATTTTTTGCGCGATATGAAGGAAGATCAAGAATTTTTAAGTAGAACCTATTTCCCAAATGTCAATCTCGATACCTTGGATGAAATTTCGAAGGAAAAGATCGTTTTGGAAATTGAGGACAACTTTAAAAAAGCATACCAAGGCATTCTCCACCTTCCAAAAGAAGCTAGATTGGGAGTGTTTGTGGCATATAAATATTACCGAAGATTATTGAAAAAATTGCAACGAACCCCCGCTT
The DNA here is from genome assembly GCA_049646885.1 of Aequorivita sp. Taxonomy (GTDB): domain Bacteria; phylum Bacteroidota; class Bacteroidia; order Flavobacteriales; family Flavobacteriaceae; genus Aequorivita. The sequence goes on from JBARWQ010000048.1 coordinate 156,705, forward strand.
CCGAAATAAAAAACTCCCGCATACGCGTCCCCAACATTGAAAAAATAGGCCTCTTAACTAGCAGTTATTTGAAATATCAGCTAAATTTGGTTCCCCTAGCGCCCAAAGGGGGAAGTGAGTAATAAGTGCTGAGTATTGAATTAAAATCATCAAAAATTCAGCGTTGGGGTTCTGGATGACAGGTGACAGGATGAATCGTAAATCGAAAATCGTAAATCAAAAATGACTGTTGTAATTTGGATAATCATATTTCTTGCCACGTTCTGCTTTATGGAATTTATGGCTTGGTTTACCCATAAATATGTAATGCACGGATTTTTATGGAAATTGCATAAGGACCACCACCATAAAGACCACGGTAGTTGGTGGGAGCGGAACGATTATTTCTTTTTGTTTTATGCCTTGGTGAGCATTGGGTGCTTTATCGGGTGGAGTTATTTTGGATTTTGGGCAGGTTTGCCCCTAGGCTTGGGTATATTTGCTTACGGCTTGGCATATTTTTTTGTTCACGATATTTTTATCCATCAACGTTTTAAAATGTTTAGGAACGTGGACAATCGGTATGCACGGGGGATTCGTAGGGCGCACAAAATGCACCACAAACATTTGGGCAAAGACAAAGGCGAATGTTTTGGGATGTTGTTGCCCCCTTTAAAATATTTCAAAAAATAAAGATGTGGCATTTATACCTTTTGCTGGATATCGGCTCGCTGAGCATTCCGTTTATTTTCAGTTTTCATCCCAAACTAAAATTCTATAAACTCTGGAAATACTTTTTTCCCGCCACCTTTATAATGATGGCGATTTTTGTTTCTTGGGATATCCTATTTACCCAAGCAGGTTTTTGGGGTTTTAATGATAGATATCTTTCGGGGATTTACTGGGCAAATCTACCCATTGAGGAATGGCTTTTCTTTGTGTGCATTCCCTATGCCTGTCTTTTCACCATTTATTCCTTTAAAAATTTACTTCCGAAATTTTCCCTATCACACAAGGCAACAGAGATTGTTTACTTTACGCTTCAAACCATTTTGATTGCTACTCTCCTGTACAACTACGATCGATGGTACACTGCCGTTAATTTCTCATTTGCCATCATCCTGCTCGCTTTGGTCTTTAATTATATGAGAGAAGCTTTAAATATCTTCTTTCCTGTGTTTCTCATCCTGTTGATCCCATTTTTTATTGTGAATGGATATCTTACCGGCAGTTGGATACACGAACAAGTAGTGTGGTACAACGACGCTGAAAATCTTGGAATCCGAATCGGGACAGTTCCTATTGAGGATAGTGTTTATGCGCTTACTATGCTGTTGACCGTATTTGTTTTGATGGAAAAATTCAAGGGGGAAAAATAAACTTTACAACAGGTGTATTTTATTATATTTATAATCTAATTAATAGGTTTCATTTAATGGATTTACTGCAGATAAAGCCACTCTTAGAAATAATTGGCCTTGTAATTACTATTTTTGGTGTTCCCGTAGCTATATTTCTTTTTTTTACAGAAAAAAGGAGGGAACGATTGGATCGTGAACATGGAACATATTCAACACTCGATGATAAATATATTGAATTTTTAAAAATTTGTTTAGAACATTCTGAATTGGGTATTTACGATACAAATGATGTAAAAAATCAAGAATTCACAAATGAACAGAATACTCAAAGAAAAATAATTTTTGAAATTCTTATTTGCCTCTTCGAACGTGCATTCTTAATGTATCATGATCAACATGACACAATTAAAAAAAGACAATGGTCTGGATGGAGTTCATATATGAAAAATTGGATGGAAAATGAAGCTTTCCAAATTTTATGGATAGATTTTTTTAATTCACAATATGACAGCAAGTTTTTGGAGTATATGAATTATTTATACGGTAATTCACAAAACGCAATTAATCCTTAAAAAAGTCTTTTGATTTAAAGATTATTTCTTCGGATAGATCAGCTTATTCCAAAAGAAGCTCATCTAATAACCCTCTCATCTTTTTGCTATTCCAATCGGCAGCGCCCGTTTCACGGATTACAATTTCGCCGTTTTTTGAAATCAAATAAGTGGTAGGCAGCGCATTCGATTGTAACTGTTCGGGGGCTTGGTAAGTTTGTATATAAACGGGAAGGTCATAACTGTGCTTCTTCATAAATCTATTTAGTTTATCAGCATTTTCTGAACTTACAAAATAAAAATCCACCTTCTCACCATAGTCAATATACAACTTTTGAAAAGACGGCATTTCCGCTACACAGGGTGGGCACCAAGTGGCCCAAAAGTTAATGATGGCCACTTTTCCTTCAGACTGCCCAAAATTGATTTCTTGAAATATTTCTGAATTTTCCTCAGAACCCAAGACTTGTAATGGCCAACTGTAATCTGCTAGTACTTCGCGATCGGACTTTGAAGTTTCTGACGGCGAAAATGAAATTAATCGCTGAACGAAAACCTGAATGGGCATCCTCGTTTGTGGGATAATCATTAATAGCACCAATACACCAAATAGAATATTGCTCCAATTCTTTTTTAAAAACTTCTTCATTTTTACGGGAATAAAAAACCTCACAGTTCTCGAATATCTGTGAGGTTTAAGTAATTGGTTTAATATCTATGCACTTTGCCTTTTTATCAAATTCAAAGCAGAGCCTTCACGATACCACTTAATCTGGGCATTGTTATAGGTATGGTTCACTTTTATGACATCCTTACTTCCATCGGAGTGAACAATCTCGATGATTAGCGGTTTGTTCTCCGCAAAATCGGCAATATCCACAAAGTTGAAAGTATCGTCTTCCTGAATCAAATCGTAATCCGCTTCATTGGTAAAGGTGAGTCCGAGCATTCCCTGTTTCTTAAGGTTCGTTTCGTGGATTCGTGCAAAGGACTTCACTAAAACCGCTGCTACTCCTAAAAATCTAGGTTGCATAGCGGCGTGCTCTCTTGAGGAGCCTTCGCCGTAGTTATGATCTCCAACAACGATAGTTTTTATTCCTTTGGCTTTATAATCCCGCTGCACGTTAGGCACTCCGCCATAATCGCCAGTAAGTTGATTTTTCACGAAATTTGTTTGATCGTTAAAGGCATTTACCGCCCCAATCAAAGTGTTGTTGGAGATATTATCCAAATGTCCTCTATAACGTAACCAAGGTCCAGCCATTGAAATATGGTCAGTAGTACATTTTCCAGAAGCCTTAATCAAAAGCTTTACACCTTGAAGTTCAGAATCCTTTATTGGCTCAAATGGCTCCAATAACTGCAGTCGTTCACTATCTAGCGAAACTTTTACTTCTACCGAACTACCGTCTTCTTTTGGCGCAAGATACCCGTTGTCCTCTACATCAAATCCTTTTGGAGGTAATTCCAAGCCATGTGGCTCATCCAATTTCACTTCCTGTCCATCTTCGTTGATCAGGGTATCGGTCATAGGATCGAAATCCAAACGTCCTGAAATTGCGATAGCTGCAACCATCTCTGGCGAACCAACAAAAGCGTGGGTATTTGGATTCCCATCCGCGCGTTTTGAGAAGTTTCGGTTAAAAGAATGAACAATAGTGTTTCTCTCATCGCCCTTTCTATCGCTTCGGTCCCACTGACCAATACAAGGCCCACAAGCGTTAGTAAAGATAGTTGCTCCCAGTTGCTCAAATACATTTAATAAGCCATCACGTTCAGCTGTAAAACGTATTTGTTCCGAACCAGGATTTATTCCGAAATCGCTTTTTGGCATCAATTTTTTGTCAAGTGCCTGTTGGGCGATGGATGCGGCTCTGCTCAAATCCTCGTAAGAAGAGTTGGTACAGGAACCGATCAATCCCCAATCCACTTTAAGTGGCCAATCGTGCTTTCTGGCTTTTTCACCCAATTCGCCAACTGGAGTGGCCAAATCTGGAGTAAAAGGTCCATTCAAATGCGGACGCAATGTAGAAAGGTTTATTTCAATAACTTGATCAAAATATGCCTCAGGGTTTTCATATACTTCAGTATCTCCAGTTAAATATTCACGTATTTTATTGGCTTCATCTGCAATTTCATGGCGATCTGTGGCGCGTAAAAAACGTTCCATAGCATCGTCATATCCAAAAGTTGAAGTGGTAGCACCTATTTCGGCACCCATATTACAGATAGTACCTTTACCAGTACAAGACAGATTTTTAGCTCCAGGTCCAAAATACTCAACTATCGCACCCGTTCCACCTTTTACGGTAAGGATTCCAGCTACTTTCAGGATAACATCCTTGGAAGCTGTCCAGCCGTTCAATGCGCCTGTAAGCTTTACTCCTATCAGTTTTGGGAATTTAAGTTCCCAAGGCATGCCCGCCATAACGTCCACAGCATCGGCACCTCCCACTCCTATCGCAACCATCCCCAACCCTCCGGCATTTACAGTATGACTATCAGTACCTATCATCAATCCGCCAGGAAAAGCGTAATTCTCCAATACTACTTGGTGGATAATCCCAGCTCCGGGGCGCCAAAATCCAATTCCATATTTATTGGAAACGGATTCCAGAAAATTAAAAACTTCGCTACTGGTTTCATTTGCGCGCATCAAATCGGCTGCAGCACCTTGCTTTGCTTGGATCAAGTGATCGCAATGTGTGGTTGTTGGTACGGCCACTGTTTTTTTTCCAGCCTGCATAAATTGAAGCAGCGCCATTTGGGCAGTAGCATCTTGGAGCGCAATCCGGTCTGGCGCAAAATCCACATAGTCCTCCCCACGTGTATATGCCTTGGAAGGATTTCCATCCCATAGGTGTGAATAAAGAATCTTTTCTGAAAGGGTAAGCGGTTTTCCCACTAGCTCCCGCGCCTTGTCAACACGTTCCGCCATTTGGGAATACACTTTTTTTATCATATCGATATCGAATGCCATAGTAATGTTATTTATATTTTTTGAAGTATTGCAAAAGTACAATAATTAAATACGATTTAAAAATATTCAACGAAAGAGCTTATTCAATGCGATTTATTTACATATTAGTCGATTTTATTGAACTATATTATGAATTTGATAAATTAAGATTAGTGAAAATAAGAAATTCTCAATCGAATTAAAAAGATCGCTATCGATTTTATCAGAATAAAAACATTTCCCTTAGAAAATTGAAAATCGATGAATAGAATTGCAAAGAGAAATGAATTGTTTCAAGAGATGTACCTAATATAAGCTCCGAATAATTTCCTCAATACTCAGGCCTTCCGCTTCTGCTTTATAGTTTTTTATCAAGCGGTGGCGAAGCACTCCGATAGCGCCAACTTGCACATCTTCGATATCCGGCGAGAATTTTCCGTGAAGGGCGGCGTGTGTTTTGGCCGCCAAAATAAGATTTTGTGAAGCTCTTGGTCCCGCGCCCCAATCAATATAATTTTTAATGATATCAGGTGCTGAAGGGCTTTCCGGACGGGTTTTGCCAACAAGAGTTACTGCATATTCCACGACGTTATCGGCTACCGGAATTCTTCGGATCAATTGCTGGAAATCCAAAATTTCCTGAGCGGTAAAGAGCGGATCCACTTTCTGAAACTCCCCGGAAGTAGTCATTTTAACCACTTCTACTTCCTCCTCAAAAGAAGGATAGTCCAAGTTGATGGCAAACATAAAACGGTCCAATTGCGCCTCCGGAAGCGGATAGGTTCCCTCCTGCTCAATCGGGTTTTGAGTGGCGAGTACAAAGTATGGCAAATCGAGTTTGTACTGGTGTCCTGCAACGGTTACTGCACGTTCCTGCATAGCTTCTAAAAGTGCAGCTTGGGTTTTAGGGGGTGTTCGGTTAATCTCGTCGGCCAAAACAATATTGGCGAAAAGTGGCCCCTTTATGAATTTGAAATCCCGATTTTGATCCAGAATTTCCGAGCCTATAATATCACTCGGCATCAAATCGGGGGTAAATTGTATCCTTTTAAACTGAAGTCCCAGAGCTTGGGCCACCGTATTGACCAATAAAGTTTTGGCGAGTCCCGGAACCCCGATCAATAAGGCGTGACCGCCGGAAAATATGGCAAGTAACACTTGTTCTACAACCTCATCCTGCCCGACAATTACCTTTTTTATTTCCTGGCGAAGGGCATTATATTTTGAAACCAGCTGTGACACTGCTGCAACGTCTGACATATTTTATAATTCTATTTTTTTAACCAATTTCCTGAAAAATTGCAGTCTTGATAATCCTTGTTGATACTCACATACGTTTTTTCAATCTTCTCATTTTGCCATTTGTTGATGGCTTTTATTTGTTTTTCTCTTAGAGCAAGCTGCTTGATGCGCTCATAATCCTTTGCGTAATCTGCTACGTGCTCAGGATACTTTTTAGTTACAGTAAGGATTTTCAATAAATTTTTTCCGGTGCGATCCCGATCGGTAAATACTTTTGAAACTTCACCTTCATCCAGATTATACACTTGGGCCCCAAAAGTTGGGTCCATTTTAGTAAGATCAAATTTTGTGTCGAAACTTAGAGGATTTATAATTTGTCCTCCATTATTTCTGGTTTCCTTATCGTTTGAATACTTCCGGGCGGCCTCGGCAAAAGTGATTTCCCCAGAAACAATTTCATTCCGTACATCATCTATCTTCTTTTGGGCCTCCTCTATCGATTTTTGCGAAACTTCAGGAAACAAAAGGATATGCCGCACATCCACTTCCTGTCCGCGGATTTTTTCAACATAAAGAATGTGCCATCCAAATTCCGTTTCAAAAGGCTCACTTATTTCTCCTTCCAATAGGGAAAAAGCATGATCCTTAAATTCTTTTGCCCATGGGGAATCGCGTTCAACCCCTTGATAAAGTCCGCCTCTGGAAGCCGACCCGGGGTCTTTTGAATAGAGTACAGCTTTAGTAGAGAAACTGGCGCCGTTTTCAATAATATCCGCACGCATTGCGTTAAGGCTAGCAATCACGTCATCCACCGCCTTCTGTGTTATTTCTGGCTCTATAACGATTTGGCCCACTTCAATTTCAGCTCCAAAAACAGGTCGTTCACTTTCAGGAATGGAATAAAAAAAGTTGCGGACCTCCTCTGGGGTTACCTCCACTTTTTCAATCACCTTTTGCTGCATTAAGCTCGCTAGCTTGTTATTTTTAACCGCATCAAAAAGCTCCTTTCGAAGATCGGTAATATCATCCTTGCGGTAAAATTGGGCAACTTTCTCTTCGCTTCCCAATTCGCTGACCATATATTGCACTTGTTGTTCGACCATGCTGTTTACTTCGGCATCCACAACGGTAAGGCTATCTTGTTTGGCTTGATGTGAGTATAATTTATCCTCCATCAGCTTTCCCAAAAGTTGACAACGGGTAATGCCATCAATAGAAATTCCCTGCGATTGCATTTCAACATATCCCTTGTCTATATCTGAGTCGAGAATTACGTATTCGCCAATTACAGCACCAATTCCTTCGGCTTTGTACCGCTGGAAGGGCACCAAAGTGTCTTTCGAAACATTTTTGTTCTCTATTTGCTCAAGGGTATCTTTGCTATGGACCACTCCTAAGCTATCGGCAACTACAACGGTTTGGGCCTGAATGAGAGTGGCTGGAAAAAATAATAACCAGAAGAATTTATTCATTTTTATAAATTTCAAATTTGTTGTGTTCAATGGCATCTCTTGTTATGTCAGTTTCAAGTTTCTTGATTAGCTCCAACTTTCTTTTGTTGAGAATAATTTGCTTCAAAGTTGGCTTGATATAGGAAAGCGGCGCGATTTCATAAAGATTTAGCAGGTCTTCAATTTTCACCAAATATACTCCTAATGAATCTTGCAGTTGGGTAAAATTTGATTTTTTTAACACTTGCTCACTGTTCACTTTCAAGACTGGCAAGGCCGCCAATAGTACATCTTTCTTTATCCAGACGGAATCGTTCAGATTGGAGGATGTAAATTGAAAATCATGACCGCTCAAAGATTCCTTATCCTTCTCATTAAAACGGGAAAGTCTTTCCTTTACTGTTTGTAAACCCGCATAATTGGCAGGTACTTGCACATACCTCAACTTAAGCAAAACGTCGTTCAATCTAAAATTTTCCTTGTTGTTTTCGTAATAATCTGCGTATTCCTGCTCGCTTACCGTGCTGTCCAATTGTTTTCCGACGATCATATTTTTATAGGCCTCGGTAAGCAAATCATTTTTATACTCCTGTACCAGTTTCTCAAAACCATCGAGTCGATCGGCACTAAGATTTATTTTCGCCTGGCCGATCAATAACTGTTGCGTTGCCCAGCGGGTTATATAGTTGTTCACCATCAAGGTGCTGTCCTCGGGAGAAGTGTTTTCAGAAACAATTTTCCTGATATCGGAGATGTAGAGGTACTTGTCATTTACCCGTGCCACCACGTCATCCTCTGGTTTCGGCTGGAAATAGTCGCAGGAAACAAACATTCCTATAAAAGCAATATAGAAAATTATTCGTTTCACTTAAGCTCCTTTTTCAGGCGTCTCAATGTTTTTTTATTCACTTCTACGTGGTATTTTGAACGCAACTCGTCCATCCAGTTTTTTTCTATTTCATTTTGATAAACACTAATAACCCTTCCCTTGACCTCATTCAAAGGCTTTACGCTAGGAGGGAGAATTTCTTTAATGTTCATCACTACATAAGAATCATGGCTGTTGTATATTTTGGAAACTCCTATTTTCATTTCCAGATCTTTGGGAAGTTCTTCTTGATCCACTTCAAAAACACCTTGGGTGAGCAATACATTTATTTGACCATTTTGGTTTAAAGCATTTTTTATATCCTCGGGAGTTTTTCCTTCGCTCAGCATTTTTTGAATTTGTTGTGCCGTCATTTGCGACGTGGCGGCAAAGATATCACCGTCAACACGTTGTTTCCATTGGTAGTTCATTTTATTTTTGTTATAAAATTTCTGAAGGCCAATACTGTCGGTTTTTGCCTTTTCCCAAATGTTCTGCTCCATTACATCGAAAATGAGCAATCCGTCGCGATATTCATCTAAAATCGCAGCATATTCCTCATTGTCCTCTTCGAGTTTGTCTCTAAAATAATCTTTGATCATCTCATCCTCAAAGTCTTCATAAAGATCCGCAAGCAAGAGCTCTTTACTTCTGTATGGGCGGGTAGTGCGTTGGCGTCCTTCCACGTATTTCGCAAAATCATTGTAAGTCAGCTTACGGTCGCCAATACTGAACAGAATTTTGTCCTCATCGCCAGGGACTGGCTCTTCTATAATCCATTTTCTGCTCATAACTTCACTGGGGATATAGGTGAGCATATACGGAAGATAGCTAACGCCAGCTTTAAATCCGTATTTGTCTTTTATCATTTTGCTAACAGCTTGAGTAACTATCTTGGAACGTTCCCCATCCCCTAATTTCTTTTCTATTTCTGGTTTCTGCTCTTCAAAAGTTTCCATCGGTAAGATTTCGTCCAAACGGATAAGGTGCCATCCAAACTCCGACTTTATGGGTTTGCTGATTTCGCCAGGAGTTTTTAATTGATAGGCAGCTTCCTCAAATTCAGGGGAACGCAAATCTCCTTTTACGAAGGGGTTTAACTTACCTTCTTTTTCCGCAGAGTTTTTATCATCGGAATATTGCTTTGCGAGGCTTTCGAACGATTCTCCTTGTTTGATCATTGCGGCAATTTCCTTGATGCGCTCTTCCGGATCGAAGGTGCGGGCTCCTTTTTTATCAGAAATCATAATGTGAGAAACTGAGATCTTAGGAACACGAGTCCTGCGGTCATTGACTTTTAGAATATGATATCCGAAACGGGTGCGAAAAATATCTGAAACCTCTCCTACTTTCGTGTTATAGGCGGCAGTTTCAAATGGATAAACCATATTGAACACTGAAAAATATCCCAGCTCACCGCCGGTTTCTTTCGCACCTGGCTCCTCGGAATACTTTCTGGCAAGTTCCTTAAAGTCCTCGCCTTTTATGGCTCTATCGTGAAGTGATTTTATTTTGTTATAGGCCTTCAGGGTATCTTGGGCATTGGCCTCATAATCAACGGGAATCAAAATATGAGTAACGTTTAATTCCTCTTTTCCGCGTTCATAAGCTTCCTTTGCCATTTCTTCGGTTACTTTGTCTTCAAAAAGATAGTTTCTAGAAAGCTGGGCGCGGTATTGTTTTAGTTCGGATTTATAAGTGTCCTTTTTATCCAAACCTTGCGCCCTGGCCTCGATAGTCTTTAGTTTATAATCAATAAAAAGCTGCAAATAGCCATCGATATCTTTCTGAGACTCCTCTTGTACCAGATCGAGGTTTTTGTTATACACCCGCTTAAACTCATTGGCATACACGGGAGCCCCGTCTATGGTAAGGAGTACGTCTTTTTTGTTTTGTGAAACAACTGGCAAGGTGACCAATAAAGTCAAAATAAATGTGCTAAAAATTCTTTTCATTTTTAATGAATATTAGTTTTATACTTCGAAAAGTGCCCAATACCTATTTTGGCACAAAGGTGCAAAAATAGGAAAAAGCTACATTAAACAAAGCCTGAAAACCAAACGAATTTATGAAAGTTATAGTATGATAAAAGTTTTTAAAAATACGGCAAATCCCTACCTTGCAATCCATACCAAAAACCTAGTCTGAAATAATATTTTTTAAATTTACCTCTTAATATGGAAGCACGTGTAAAACTGATATGGGATTTTCGGGGTGCCAATGCGATGCCAATTGCACAGCACCACGCCACACATCTCGCCGAATATGCCGAAGCACAAAATTTACAGAATCCTTTGGTTGGCGACGAGGCAGTTACACCCATGCATCATATAGCATTTATGGTCGTGGAACGCGAAATGACGGATAAACTTAGGGAAACCCTCAAACCCCATCGGGGACAATTGTATGAGGATTAAGGATTTATTCCGTTAATTAGAAATATAAATCTAGCTTCGAATCTGCAATAATTGTAGTAATATTGCACACTGAAATTTTAAAACCAAAGCGATGAAATTTTTAAAAATAGCTATTCTTCTTATTGGCATCAGCAGTATTGCGCAGAGCAAAGTGGGCGCAGTGGACGTAGATTATATCTTATCCCAAATGCCGGAAATGACAACGGTACAACAACAGATGGAGCTTTATGGCAATCAACTGGATGCCGATCTGAACAAAAAAGTGGAGGAATACAAAAAACTGGTAGAGGCCTATCGAACTGGAGAAGCCAAGTTTTCCGAGGAGCAAAAGAAGGAGAAACAAACCGAATTAATGGAATTGGAGCAAGATATTCAGAAGTTTCAACAAAACGGAGTTAAGTTGATGGACATCAAACAACAAGAATATCTGAAACCACTTTATCAAAAAATAGGAAATGCCCTAGAAAAAATTGCCAAAGCTCAAAATTATACTCAAGTGATGCAAACCACGGCAGACGTAGTGTATTTGGACCCGAACTACGATCTCACAGTTCCAATTTTAAATGAATTGGGCATTCTTGTGCCAAAAGAAGGGGAGTAAATCCTTTTTTCTCTTTTAGAAAAATAAACGTGGAATAATAGCTCCACGTTTTTTTATATCAAGACCTAGGAAGAGTTCATACTTAATTCCTAAATTCGGAATGATTGCCCTGAGACATAGAATATTTTTCTGCTAAATATTCTGTCCGTCTTTAATTCTTATAAGTAAGCAAGTATCTGAATGGTTGAAGAAATCATTGAATATTTAATTGATAATCCTTCCTCTGAACGAAGTTGGAAGCTTTTATTAAATGGACAAAACTATGAAATCAATATCCAAAGTGAAAGAAGGTTTAAAATCGCAATAGAACCTTCGCTAGCTATACTATTAAATCAAGAAGTTTTTGAAATAAAAAAATCTTCTCTCGGAAGTTTAATTGCCCAATATCCGCAATACACTCTTAAAGGGAAGATTACTTCACTAAGTGATAATGTTCTTTCCAATAAATTTACTCCTGCTCTACTCCGTTTTCCCGTTTCTCGGATTCGTGGGAGAAACAACCAGGTTTCGTTTAGAGTCCAACTCAAGAAGAAACGAATCCACGAGCTGGAAGATATTATCAAATATTTTGAAGGCCTGCTGAAAACTTTAAATAAAAATCCCATAAAGGATTTAAATTAAAATCTACAGACTTATTAATAAAGAACCATATCTAAGGCTCCCGGCCAAAAACTACCGACTATAATTAGGAGATTCCTTTGTGATGGTAACGTCGTGCGGATGGCTTTCGTTAATGCCCGAAGCGGTGATTTTTACAAATCTTCCGGTTTCTTTTAAGGTTTCAATATCCTTGGCACCACAATATCCCATACCAGCTCTTAGACCACCTATAAATTGGGTCATGCTTTCAACTAAATCGCCTTTATATGGCACACGCCCAACAATACCTTCGGGAACAAGCTTTTTTATGTCGTCTTCTACATCCTGAAAATATCTATCCTTACTGCCCTGCCTCATGGCTTCTACTGAACCCATTCCGCGATAGCTTTTGTATTTTCTTCCTTCGTAGATAATTGTTTCCCCCGGTGATTCCTTAGTTCCAGCCAATAAGGAGCCGAGCATAACAGAATCCGCTCCCGCAGCAATAGCTTTTGGGATATCTCCTGTATAGCGAACACCGCCATCAGCGATCACTGGCACACCCGAGCCTTTAATGGCAGCTGCTACTTCCAGTACTGCCGAGAATTGTGGAAATCCAACTCCTGCCACCACACGCGTAGTGCAAATGGATCCTGGCCCAATCCCCACTTTAATGGCGTCGGCACCCGCATCAACCAAGTATTTGGCCGCTTCTGGCGTGGCGATATTTCCCACTATAACATCTAAATCAGGAAATTTTTGTTTTACTTTCTTTAAAACATCAACCACACCTTTAGTATGTCCGTGGGCAGTGTCAATAATTACTGCATCAATCTGGGCGTTGACCAAGGCTTCAGCTCTTTCCATCACATCTGGAGTCACTCCCAATGCCGCAGCTACCCTTAACCGACCGTACAGATCTTTATTGGCAAATGGCTTTTGGGTGAGTTTGGTTATGTCGCGAAAAGTAATAAGTCCGAGTAAGGTACCTTGATCATTGACCACCGGCAATTTCTCGATCTTATTTTTCTGAAGAATTAATTCAGCTTCCTGTAATGAAGTGCCCTGCGCAACAGTTACAAGATTATCTGCTGTCATAATTTCCAATAACGGACGTTTTGGATCTTTTTCAAAGCGAAGATCGCGATTGGTTACAATTCCTATAAGTACACCGGCATCATCGACTATAGGAATACCTCCAATGCTGTATTCGCGCATAGTTTTCTGTGCGTCGCCCACAGTATTTTCTTTGTGAAGTGTAATAGGATCAATTATCATGCCGCTTTCTGCACGTTTTACTTTCCGCACTTCGGCTGCTTGTTTTTCGATGGACATATTCTTATGCATAACTCCAATGCCACCCTCCCTGGCCATTGCTATAGCCATGGCACTTTCGGTTACGGTGTCCATTGCAGCGGAAACAATAGGAACGTTCAATGTTATATTTCGGGAAAATTTGGATACTGTAGAAACTTCGCGTGGTAAAACTTCAGAATATGCGGGTACTAATAGTACGTCGTCGTAAGTAAGACCTTCTCCAAGGATTTTATTATCGTGTGCGGTCATTGCAATCAATTTATCTTCCTATGCTTGCCCGTAGTAGTGGTAAGACCGAAAGTGGTTATGGATTAATTGCGTGCAAATGTACGGGAATTAATTTGGAATTATGGATTATGGATTATGAATTATCCCGCAAGGACCCAAAAACATCCCTCAAGGTTTCCAAAACCCCTCCAGGTCGATCAAAGTTTAGGTCGCAATGTCAATTGCAAAGTGATCAAAACTTTATCTAAAGCGTCGCAAACCGAGTTCGTGACTGGTTGGGAAATACTATTTCTTTTCCGAAATAAACAATTGAACCAGTACCGCTCCCGCCGCTACCACATAAACCACGGTCATCAAGATGCCTGAAATCATGACAAGCCATTTCATCCACAGCACGCCTTTCCACATAAAATATATTCCACCGAAGGTGAAAAGTATAGATACAAAAGGTTCAACCATTAAAAAAGTTTTCAGTTTTGGCGCAAGTGAAGTGATAGCCACCAAACCGCCTAATAAAAAGAAAATAAAAGAAATGGAAAGAATATGGGTGTGCAGAATGGTGAGCATCTCGCGTTCCCCTTTTTTGAATTTCATTATCGCGACATCTTCAATTTCCTCGTTGCCAAGGTAGTTTTCCTCAAGGCCGCTTGGGCCAAATGAGTCCGTTTCGCGAACAAAGTTCAGACCCGTGAAATACCCCACGCTCAAAACAATAACAAATGCCGCAATAAACAGTTTTACGTAACGAGGGAAGTTATGAATACGGCCTTGTAGTTGCATTTATAGTGCTTTTGATTTCTGAAGGATTGAAATGCTCTTTAATAGGACGTTTATTTCTGTGGTCAAGGATTTTACGGAAATTGTGGCCCCACTGATGGGGATGATATTATGGTTGTAAACAAGTTCTTTAGAAGCGGGGGATGCGCCTTCAAACTGTTTCAGCCAACGTTTGCTGCTTATTTCGCCCCCATACTCTTCGCGATAAACCAGCACTTTGCTCGTGGTAATGACAAAGTTTTTATCAAACAGCACCAAATAGTCAAAAGTTGCGGTTTTACTGGGTGCATTCCCTATATATCCGTACCCGAGAAGTTTACCATCTGAATTGATCTTAAAAAGATTTTCATCTCCAAATTCTGTCACGGTCTTTTCGTTCAAATCTTTAGAGACCGAAATGATTTCCGTAGAAAAATTTTCTGTCCCGTAAAATTTCACCATCTCTTTATGAGCCTTTTTGGCCACGTTTTCCGGAACTGAAAAAGCTGCCAAAGCGAGTGCAACAATTAAAAGAATGGACAATCTCGTTTTCATAAAGCAAAGGTATTGATTGTAAATATTAAATTGAACCATATTTAAAATGATGTTCAATAAAGCTTATTAGAACCAAACGCCAATTCCGAAATTGAGTTGGTTCGTCACTTCGGCCCCATCCAGTGCATTGTCTTTTATTTGATAATCGCCTTTTATTACCACTCCATTTGCGATGTGGTAGGATAAACCTAGGGTTATATCTTGGCGGTCATAGGCATCGTTGCGCACCAAACCGCCTTCGGTGCTGGCGTGTGTGTCATACTGTTCATACCGGGCAAATGCAAAAAGTTTTTGTCTGGCGGTAAGTGGCAGTAAATTATACGCCCCTTCTACATAATAGCCCATAAGGGCACTGCCCAGATCCTTTCCGGTAAGCGTGTTGTATTTGTCCGTATCGGTAAGGGAGGCATAAACAAACACACCACGGGCGGTAAATTTACGGAATGCATAACGGACATCGAAGCCAACCATGGAAATACCTATATTTGCGCCATCCAAATCTTCCACTTCATCATCCGCCTGTGTTTTTCCAAAATATCCAGCTAACCCAAAACGCAGACCGGGGATTCCATAGTAATCCAGTTTTGCTGAAAAAGTTGGGCTGTCCACGGTAGATTCTATCCCTTTTTGACGCCCTCCCCGCAAACCGTCCTTGCCTTTCAAAAATCCTTTAATCCCTCCCGAACCGTCTGGGGCTGTAGATTTGAATCCGTTAAAAACGTATGCTTGGTAGCCCAAAGATATTTCGGGGAAACGTCCGGTTACCCCTACCCCCAGTTCGCGCCAAGTGGTTGGCACTATATCGTGGTCCACGGCAGGGCGGTCCGTACCGTTAAAAGTGGTGGGTTCGTGGTATTCATTTATTATTCCCATTGGGATCAACATCAATCCCCCGCGGAGGTTGAAATTATTGCTTATTGCATAGTTTACAAAAGCTTGCTCTATATATATTTCTTCCACATGTTCCACTTCAATCTCGGTAATGAACTGTGTTTTTTCGTCAAATTTATAGCCAAGAAAGAGAACCACTCTGCGCACATCGAGGGTACCGTTATAGCCCTCTGGCTGGTTATAGACCATTTCGCCATAACCACCAAGGGTTACTGCCTTCCCAAAATTGCTGGAAAGTATGCGTTGAATTGAATTTTGTGGTTCTTGGGGAGTTGGGGGTATTGAATCGGAATCGGTCTGCGAAAAAGTAATAGCACTAAAAAATAAAACGGTTAAAGTGATGTATTTTTTCATTGAATCTTATTTAGACTGAATTAATATAGATGGTTTTTCAGCAACAAAAATAGAATTCAAAAACAAGCCATCCAAAATTATTTAGATTAATTATAAATAAATTTAAGAAAAAATAGATAAGGTGTTATTGTATAGAAATTTCCAATTGACATTTTAATTGAAGTCTTGCAAGTCCCGTCCATTGTAATAATAATTTTTTGTCGGCTTGGGAGTATTTGCCGTGAAGTAGCGAGTATATTTTCAAAAGCATTTGGCCATATTCCACCATTTCAACAAGTTCCACCAGCTTGTGTTCCTTCTTCTTTATTGAATATTCGTCCCAAATAGAAACATTGAAATGTTTTTTACCGTGGTTAATATGGTTATCCATCCAGGAGACAGAGGAGAAATTCCAGCATAACCGTTCGGTCTGGTTACTGTGGTAATCGCAGTAATATTGTTTTAATGGGTAAGTTACTTCTTCAGTGGGTATCGTCTCAGTTTCAAACGAAGCGACACTTTCGAAGCCTCCATTATTTTTTTTTCGGAAGGATAAATTAGATAAATATGAACCCAGTGATTCAGAGAAATGAGAACAATATTTCTTGCATTTTTGACATTATTTTTTTTGTGAATTTAAATAGAAAATAATCGCATTTCGAACGTCAGATGCAACCTCATTTTCCTTTGGAGTATATATTTTTATTATATCCTTGTTCTCTGGAGTTAAGAAAGGAATGTCCAAACCTTTCATAAGAAAATCAGTAAAAGCAACAGTGTAGGTTTTGTTGTCAACAATTGGTTTTCCACCGATTAACCACCCCGTTCCATCACGGGAAATATTGTCCCGCTGCAAGTATGCTCCTGTCCCCTTTTTTGATTCTCCATAATCGACTACTTTTTTGAGGAGATCTCCTTTTAGATCAACTTTCAATACCGTACCACCAAAAGGAAGAACCCGAAAAATATCCTTGGCGCTTATTGGACCTTCAAGCATATCGTCCACTCTTATGGAACCACCATTTGTTATGGAAGCATCCACCTTATCTTGATAGGAATGGGCCATAGCTTTAGTTATCAATTGACCTAAATTGGTCTGAATACTACGGCTAGAAGTATCCGTTCCATCCAAAGGAGTTTTGGCTGAATAAATTATTTCATCCGGCTGGTCAACGATTTCCTTGAGTTTATCATCGAGAAGAGCGGTCCATTTATTAACAATACGCTCTACTTTAGCTTCCGAACGTGTACGTCTATCTATTGGGAACAATTCAGAATTTACGTGAAGTGCCTTGGTTCTTTGATTGAATATAATAGTATGTATATAAGCAGTTTTGGCATTGGCATCTGCCTTGGCAATAAGGGTTTTCCCTTGTCTTTCAAGCATGTTATTGTGTTCGTGCCCTCCCATAATCAAAGGCAATTCCTGCAAACGCTTGGCTATTTCTATGTCCTGGTCTATAGATACGTGAGTAAGCCCTACCACAAAATCGGTTCTATCCATAGCATTTTTATATGCTCTTACGGCGTTTTCATATATATCGCCATAATGCACATAGTCTTTGGGATTGGAAGGGAGAGTAACTCCAAATATACCAAATCTTACCTCGTTTCCGTCGGTATCAAAGGCTCTAAAGGTCGAGTAATCGGAAACGGGTACATTGCTATAATCCCATTTGGTGGTGAAAGGTCGGATCCCATTTTCGGTAACGTGTCTCACATTGGCGGAGGTCCAATTAAAAGTGGACTCGTCCAGCCGTTTTTGCAAATCTTTCTCACTGAGGTCAAATTCGTGATTTCCGAAAGTTACCAAGTCGAAATCCATGGCGTTCATAACCTCCACCATTTGTTTTCCGTTTAAGCGCTCTCCATCTACTTTCAAAGTGCCGAGGAGGGACGGATTTAAAAAATCGCCCGCCATAAACAAATAAGTATTTGGGAATTTTTCTTTGATGGAATCCCTAACATAAGCCACCCTTGCCATCCCTCCGTATTCCCCAGCATTAAGAGGAGCTATTTCATATACATCATTCACTTGAACAAATTTAATTGTAATTACCCCTGGACCTTTTATGGGATCTTCCGCAGTGGATTCAAAAATCGCGCAACCTATTGTAAAATATCCAAGTACAATTGAAATCAGTAATGCTTTCTTCATATTAATGATATTTAGTAAAAATCTTAGTAGCCTCGTTATGCGCGCTTTCAAAAGACATGGGATGGATATTGCTAGAAATTTTTTTTGCAGTAAAATAACTGAGCATCTTTTCTGTAGGCATATTTCCTGTCAAGTCGTCTTTTGCCATAGGGCAACCTCCAAAACCTTGTATGGCTCCGTCAAACCTTCTACAACCAGATTTAAAGGCGGCATCAATTTTTTCGAACCAAGCATTTGGGGTGGTATGCAAATGCGCACCAAATTCAATGTGGGGATATTCGGGGATCAAGTTACTAAATAAATATGTAATAATCTCGGGTGTGGATGATCCAACAGTGTCGCTGAGTGAAAGAATTTTTACGCCCATAGTGGCAAGTCTTTGTGTCCACTCTCCAACAATTTCCACATTCCAAGGATCGCCATAAGGATTGCCAAATCCCATAGAAAGATATGCTACAACCTCCTTGTTGTTTTGATCTGCCAGATTGAGTATTTCCTCCAAAATCACCAGCGATTCAGCTATCGTCTTATGGGTATTGCGCATCTGAAAGTTTTCCGAAATGGAAAACGGATAGCCCAAATAATCGATTTCAGGATGCTTCACGGCATCTTCTGCGCCACGAACATTGGCGATTATGGCCAATAATTTACTCTTAGTGGCGGACAGATCGAGCTTGGAAAGTACTTCCGTTGTATCCTGCATTTGAGGAATAGCTTTGGGCGAAACAAAGCTTCCAAAATCAATGGTGTCAAACCCACAGCGTAAAAGTGATTGTATATATTGCACTTTTCTCTCGGTGGGAATCCAATCCTTGATGCCTTGCATAGCGTCGCGCGGACATTCTATTATTTTTACCTGCTGCATTGGTTCAAAGATATGAATTCCCTTGAAGTCAGGAATCTTTCCTCTTTTAAAAAAAAAACACAAATGAGAAAATTTAAAATGAAGGAAAGTCAACGCCACTTATTTTTCTCTTATTAGTTAAAACTCATAATCAATTAAAAAATGACCTTTAAAAAGTTGCCATCCATTTAATGGAGAATTGTTTGGCTCCTCCTCTGAAATAGGTAAATGCAAATACGATTTTCTTATATAATTAGGATCAAACGTATAAAACCGAATTGCAGGGGCAGCTTCGATTGCGCCAATTGCTGTAGAAATATATTGTTCATTATAATATTCTTTAGACAGAATTTTCATAACAATAAATAAACCTTCTTTTGGAATTGATATACCAAATTTATAAACATCAACAGTTGCCCATCTTTGCCCTTTTAATTTCTTTATGGTCAAATTTGGAATAATTTGAGTTCCTGGTAATTTAGTTTCTTTATTTACTTCAAAAAGAGTAGCCTCAAAGGGCAAATATTCTAATCCTTTAGTCCATTTAAAATCAGTTACTCTATATTTTAAAAGTCTTATTTCTTTATTGGTCTCCAGATCTTCATAGGGTATATAAACGGCCAAAAGACCGTTCCACATAGTTCCTTGCTCAAACGTTTTTAAGGTCTTTGACCATGACATCTTGTTATTCAAGTTTTTTTCGACGCCTGATGATTCTAAAACGACTTCATCTAAATAATTCGCTTGTTCTTTAAGCTTAAATGTATGTTGAAGAAAATTTGAAATTATTAGTTTCTCAAAACCCAATGCTGTAACCTCTATAGGATGACCTGTCTCTAATAAATTTAAAGGTATTTTGAATTTACCTTTAATATCGCTTATAAAAACGGACACATTATTTGAGGCATATACAAGAATGTGGGCATTTTCAATAGGCTTATTATCACTATATCTATATAAAAACCCAACAAAATATGAACTGTTTTGACCAAAACAGTTCATATTTAAAGAGAATGTTATTAGAAGTAAAACCAATTTCATTTCCTTGCCTTTCCAGTTCGTCTCAGTTCTTTAACCACATTTTGCCAAGACCTTTTCAGCTAACTTCTCGGCTATCTCTCTGTTTTCTTTCGGATCGTCGCTAATTTTCACATTAATGTAAAATGTCGCCTTTCCTGCAAGCACGACTAATTCGCCTCCATACGTTTCATCCCATTTGTACCAAGCGCTACTTCCTGTTCCGTCCACAAATTCAAAAATACGCTTTGCACGAACCTTCATCATATCCTTACCTGTTTTTTGAACTTCATCACTTTGTTTGCTTAGGTTTTCATCTATCGCCTTTAATTCCTCATCGGACAATTCTTTAAATCCCATATCGAAATAATCGCGATGAGATTGCAAATCCCCGTCACCAGAATAAAAAGATAGCTTAGAAACCTCGATGAAGTTATCGTCTGCCCCCTTCATTTTCATTCCACTTACTTCAAACTCCAATTCTGGACGGTCGCTTGGCCAAGAATATCTTAGATTTCCGTAGCTTCCCGAGGTCAATTCTACCTCAGCGGCATCGAAATCAAAGAGATAGACATCTGCCATATCTTCCTCGGTTAAAAGTTTGTCGTATTCATCCTGATATGGTTTTAAACAATCATAAGTTTCTCCAGAGGAAGCTTTTTTTTCGTCGGAAACCGTTGTCGATAATTTTTTGTTTCCTGAATTACAGGAAAACAGGGCAAATGCGAGGCCCAATAATAAGACTGAATTTTTCATAATAAATTTATTTTGATCAGTTGCGAAAATACATTTATTAAATGAATCCTTCCAAAATATTCAAAAGCAGAATAACAACAAAAATTCAGAAGAGATCACTTTTTATAAGAAAATTAAAAGAAGACAATATAGAATGCTATTCCCACGAACACCAGAATCTGCAACCATTTCAGAAAAACACCTACTCTTTTTTCCTTAAAGACGAATTCTGAAATCCGGCCGGCCAAAAGTGCAATTCCGCTAAAAGTGATAAAAGAAACAATCATAAAAACAATTCCTAAGACATAAAATTGGGCAATAACATTCTCTTCCTTATTCCAAAGAAATCCCGGGAAAAATGCCAGGAAGAAAATCATCACTTTCGGGTTGACCAAATTCATTACCACGCCAATTTTAAACAATTGGAAATATGATTTTCTCGGGGCATTTTCGGCCAAGGCAATATGTGGAGCACTTTTATAAACCTTAAATGCCAGAAAGAGCAAATAGCAAGCTCCCAAAACCTTTATTCCATAGAAAATTTCTTCCGAAGCAATCAGAATGGCAGAAAGTCCAAAAGCCAAAAGAGTAGTGTGCACAATACAGCCACTTATCAATCCAGCAGTTGTTGCGATCCCGCTTTTGGCGCCGTTAGCCAAAGATTGTGTAAGCACGTAAATATTATCCGGGCCGGGAGACAGGGCCAAGGCAAGCGTGGCAATGGAGAAGGAAATTAGAGTTTCGACCATAAAAATATGACGTAAGACTGCATGACTTATAACGTAGGACTATTCCTTTCTATTAAAAATTGAATTTACAAAAAACGTAAAATCCATCTTATGTCTTACGTCCCTATATCTTAGGTCTTTTCTAAAATTGCTTTGTTAATTCTCTTAATTAGACCAGGACCTTCATAAATAAACCCTGTATAAAGTTGTATTAAGCTTGCACCGGCATCGAGTTTTTCAAGAGCGTCTTCAGCAGAATGTATTCCTCCTACCCCAATTATTGGAAATGCTTTCTCGCCATTTTCCGAAAGAAAACGAATTACTTCAGTAGAACGTTTTGTTAAAGGTTTTCCGCTCAATCCTCCCATTTCCTTTTTGTTTTCCGAAGAAAGACCCTCGCGGGAAATGGTGGTGTTCGTTGCAATAACCCCGTCTATTTTTGTGACGGAAACTATTTCGATGATATCCATAAGTTGCTCATCTGTCAAGTCGGGGGCTATTTTTAAAAGAATTGGTTTGCGTTTCTCCTTTAAATTGTTTCTATTCTGAAGCGTTTGCAATAACTCGGTCAACGGCTTCTTTTCTTGAAGTTCGCGAAGATTCGGTGTGTTCGGGGAACTGACGTTTACCACAAAATAATCCACATAATCAAAAAGAGCATCAAAGCAGATCAAGTAATCGTTTACCGCTTCCTCATTGGGAGTATCTTTATTTTTACCGATATTTCCACCGATCAAAACCCTTCCTTTTTCTTTTGGATTATTCCTCAATCTTTCAACGGCCGCATCCACTCCCCCATTATTGAATCCCATTCTATTTATAATGGCCGAATCCTCTTTTAGGCGAAACAATCTGGGGGTTTCATTTCCAATTTGAGGTTTAGGAGTAACCGTTCCAATTTCGATAAATCCAAAGCCTAAATTAGAAAGTTCCCTATAAAGTTTTGCATCTTTGTCAAAACCCGCAGCCAGACCCACTGGGTTCGGGAATTTTAAGCCAAAAAGCTCGCGTTCCAGTTTCGGGTTTTCTATTTTATAAATACTTCCGAAAATTTTTCCAATGCCGATTTTTTGATAAAACCGGAGCATTGAAAAAGTGAAATGATGAATTTTCTCAGGATCAAACCTGAAGAAAATTGGACGAATGATGGTTTTATACATAGTTGAAAAATGTGGGACAAAAATACATTAAACAATGTACTTGTTATTTTGAATATGTTTTAATTTGCATAGTAAAAGGAAAGTTATGATTGAAAAACAACACATTATTGACCGTTTTATAGGCTACGTCAAGATAGACACGGAAAGCGATCCAAACAGCGACACCACTCCGAGCACCAAGAAACAATGGAATCTGGCCAATAAGCTGGTGGAGGAATTAAAACAAATTGGAATGGAGGATGTAAGCATAGACGAAAATGCCTACATAATGGCGACGCTCCCATCCAACGTTTCACATCCCGTTCCGGTAATTGGATTTGTTTCACATTTTGACACTTCGCCAGATTTTACCGGTGCCAATGTAAATCCCCAAATCATAGAGAATTACGATGGAAAGGACATTGTTCTTAACGAAGAACAGAACATAATCCTCTCCCCTGATTATTTCGAGGATTTATTGCTTTATAAAGGACAAACCTTAATTACAACCGACGGCACTACTCTTTTAGGTGCCGACGATAAAGCCGGAATAGCTGAAATCATTACAGCTATGGAATACCTCATCCAACATCCCGAAATCAAGCACGGAAAAATCCGTGTTGGATTTACCCCCGATGAGGAAATAGGGCGAGGCGCACATAAATTTGATGTTAAAAAATTCGGAGCGGAATGGGCTTACACTATGGACGGCAGCCAAGTGGGCGAACTGGAGTATGAAAACTTCAACGCGGCGGGAGCTGTGGTCACTATTCAAGGAAAAATAGTGCATCCGGGCTATGCCAAAGGAAAGATGATCAACAGCATGTACATTGCCACGGATTATATCAATTCGTTGCCAAGAATGGAAAGTCCAGAACACACTGAAGGACGCGAAGGTTTTTTCCACCTGCACAATATTAAAGGAAGCGTGGATCAAACCAAAATAGAATATATCATCCGTGACCATGATAAAAACCATTTTGAGGCAAGAAAAATAATGATGCAAAGATTGGCCGACGACTTAAACGAGCAACTCGAAAGAGAAGCGGTAAGCGTTGAGATCAAGGATCAATATTTCAATATGCGGGAAAAGATCGAGCCGGTAATGCATATCGTGAAAATCGCACAAAAGGCCATGGAAAAAGCGGGTATTAAATCTATCATCAAACCCATTCGCGGAGGCACGGATGGCTCCCAGCTCAGCTTTATGGGTTTGCCCTGTCCAAATATATTTGCAGGGGGGCACAATTTTCACGGACGTTATGAATACGTGCCTGTGGAAAGCATGATAAAGGCTGTGGAAGTAATCGTGAACATCGCCCAGATAACGGCAACAGATCTTTCAAAATTTAAACACGAAGAAGAGTAGGATAAAGAACCAGGCAGGGAAATTCGATGATTTTCCCTAGATTGAAATTGATTTTTCTAAAATAAAAACTCCCGCATTTTTATTAAAAAAGTGCGGGAGTTTTTATATAAAGGAACAATATATTATTTCTTTTCTTTGACGGCTACATTTAATTTTGCTGTCTTTTCCATAGAAATTGCGGAACGTTCAAACTTTATTCTTCCCGCCAAGGTTTCAATGAGACAGGAGCCATCGTCATAAAGCTCGAGTATTTTACCGTGTATGCCCCCCATGGTTATCACTTTGTCTCCCTTTTTAAGTTGGGCGGCAAACTGTTTCTCCTGTTTGGCCTTTTTCATTTGGGGCCGTATCAAAAAGAGATACATAACCACAAACAATAAAATTATCGGTAAAAAATCTTTCATTCGTTCCACCATGGCAATCTGGTATTATTAAAATATTTAAAATTTATGACGTGGGCGCGTTCCTTGGGGTCACAAATGCCTTAATCGTCAAGGTCTCTGTTCCTGCTTTTGTATTGGTGGTTATGGTCACGGTCTTACTAACTTGATTTTGACCGCTTCCGTTAAACTTCACCAACATTTGTCCTTCTGCTCCTGGGGAAATAGCCTCCTTAGTATATTGTGGAACGGTACAGCCACAGCTACTTTTGGCATCTACAATCATTAGAGGGGCATCACCTGTATTTTTGAATTTAAAAATGTGTTCAACATTAGTGCCTTGTGCAATCGTACCAAAATCAAATTGGCTCTCTTCAAAGGTAATCACGGGGAATTTTCCCGATTCTGCATCGCGGTCAGCAGCGGTGGCAACGTTTTCTTCATTTACTTTGTCAGCTGCATTGTCCTTGCAGGATGAAAAAGCGAAAACAGATAGCACGGCTACTATTAAAAATGATTTTTTCATAATTATTAAAATTTTTATGTTTTTAGCAGGCCAAAAGTACTTATTTTTTTTCTTCTATTGAAGCCCTCGGCCAATTTTATTGAGTTTGCCATTTTCCTCAAACTCCTTAACGAGCTTGTCGAGAATGCCATTGACAAAAATGCTGCTTTTGGGAGTGGAATACTCCTTGGAGACTTCCAGATACTCGTTTATTGTAGCTCGGACAGGAATAGATGGAAAATACAAAAACTCGGCAATGCCCATTTTAATTATAATCATATCCACATCGGCTATACGGTCTTGGTCCCAGTTGGGGGTTTTACCTTCAATTTCTGCATTTAATTTGTCCTCGTTCAAAATCACCTTGCGGAAAAGCTGTAGGGCGTAGTCCTTGTCTTCGTCGTTTTTGTACAAATCGGGGAGCAAAAGAGTGGCAGCGTTCTTCTCTGTGAGACTGCCCAGCATTTTAACAATAGCCGTATTTACTATAGGAAAATCGTCCAACCAAGTGAGGCGTTTGTCTTCCAAATATTCGTACAACTTATCATTCGGAGCAATTACTTCCTTATAAAGACGTAAGACGAATTTTTGGTCTAGTTTATAATCGGTTTCTTTTTGGTTAAGATAGTCCTCATACCAGCTTTTATTTCGGAGCTCGTTCAAAATAATGTTTACATATTCTGTGTCCATCGCCCAATAATTGAGCTTTTTCCTTTTGATGGTTTCCGAAAAGGTTGGATTGGATGCGATTAACTTTAGCACCCTATTATTAACGAAATTTAGACTTGGATTTTTTTCCGTTTCCGTAGCCAAATACTTCTGCTGCGATTTGGTTAAAAAACCTTGGGCATGCTCCGGTAGTACAACCAATAACTGAAGCAGCAACAAATAGAGATCCCTCATTTGTTCGATGCTGTACCACAGAAATTTTTCTTGTACGTCAATATCGGGGTATTCCCGCTGGTTGTAGGCATAAATGGACTGCAAAACCTTAACCCTGATATGTCTTCGAGTAAGCATATATGTTTTTGAAAGAACTGTTTTAAAAAAAAACCACGCACATGAATCTTTCTGTGCGTGGCAAAGATAATGTTTTAGAAAAAATAAAGCCTATTTTTCATTTTTTCTTGCATCAATACGAGCTTGAGCAATGTTAAATGCCGCTTGATAGGTTGTAATCTTATTTGCTTCGGCATTTTTCAAAATTTCAAGTGTTGTATTGTAGATATTTTCTGTTTTGCGAAGGATTTCCTTTCTATCGTACTTTTCCAATTCGGCATATACATTTATGATTCCACCTGCGTTTATCAAGAAGTCAGGAGCATAGACTATTCCTCTTTCGCGAAGCATTTGTCCGTTCTTTTTCTCATCTGCAAGCTGATTGTTTGCAGATCCCGCAATCACTTTAGCCTTAAGCTGACCTATAGTGGTATCATTGACGGTGGCACCTAGGGCACAAGGAGCATAAATATCCATTTCTTCTGAATAAATATTGTTGCCAGTATAGATTTGAACCCCATATTTATCTCGGACTTCCTCCAAACGCTCTTGGTTGATATCCGCAATATATACCTTGGCTCCTTCCTTACACAAGTTTTTGACCAAATCTTCACCTACGTTTCCAATTCCTTGCACATAAACAACCTTACCTTCCAAATCGTCACTTCCATAAGCATATTTGGCAGCGGCCTTCATTCCCATATACACTCCATAAGCAGTGACCGGGGACGGATTGCCCGAACCGCCGTTGGATTCTGAAATCCCAGTAACATAAGGCGTAACCGTGTGTAACAAGTCCATATCCGAGGTTTTCATTCCTACGTCCTCAGCCGTAATATATTTTCCGCCCAAAGAATTTACGAATTCTCCGAACTTCAACATGAGTTCAGGTGTTTTTTGTGTTTTGGCATCGCCTATTATCACTGCTTTTCCACCTCCCAGATTCAAGCCGGTAATGGCACTTTTATAGGTCATACCACGCGAAAGCCGCAGCACATCGTTTAGGGCTTCCCACTCACTGGCGTAATTCCACATTCTGGTTCCCCCTAATGCAGGTCCCAAAACGGTATTGTGGATACCAATTATTGCTTTTAATCCAGTATCTTTGTCGTGGCAAAAAACAATCTGTTCGTGGTTGTCAAATGACAATTGTCCAAAAACCGGATCCATTTTTTGAAGTTCGTTTTTATCGATTGTATCAGTCGTCATAGCTATATGTGTTTTTGTTTTTCCTATAAAAAGATGATGCAAAAGTAAGGCTTTACTGCCTAATCCACAAAGGAACCATTGTTAATTTAGGAATATTTTAAACTGGCCGCATTTCGAATCAATGAAAGAATTAAAATATCTAAATCAATACTTTATAAAATACCGAGGCCGTTTGCTATTGGGGGTTTTTATCACCATAATAGCGACAGTCTTCAAACTAGTGGTCCCCATGAAGATTGGAGATTCGGTTACTGTCGTAAAACAATACCTTAACGGGGAAGTCTCCGATTTATCGATTGTGAAGCATGAGCTATTGATAAATATTTTATTATTGCTCGGTGCGGCGCTTCTTTCGGGGTTTTTCACCTTTATGATGCGGCAGACCTTTATAGTTGTTTCCCGCTATGTGGAATACGACCTGAAGAACGAAATCTTTCGTCATTATGAAAAACTTCATCTTGGTTTCTATAAGCAAAATCGCACGGGCGATTTGATGAACCGTATAAGTGAGGATGTTTCCAAAGTACGTATGTACGTCGGTCCGGCCCTTATGTATAGCATTACAACCATCACCCTGTTCATAGTAGTGGTCACCTACATGTTTATCAAGGATCCTGTATTGACGCTTTACGCCATTGCGCCCTTGCCGATACTCTCTGTTGCCATTTATAAATTGAGCGTCCTTATCAACCGGCGGACTACCATTGTACAGCAATATCTTTCAAAACTCACCACCTTCACCCAAGAAAGTTTTAGTGGAATAGCCGTAATAAAAGCTTATGGCATAGAACCTCTCACCAATACCAATTTTGAAACACTTGCGGAAGGAAGCAAAGTGAAAAATATAGATTTGGCCAAAGTGCAAGCGTTATTTTTTCCGTTGATGATGCTGCTTATTGGGATCAGCAATATTCTTGTCATTTATATTGGTGGCTCCCGCTACATCAGTGGTCAGATTGTGGAATTTGGAACGATTGTGGAATTTCTTATCTATGTGAATATGCTCACCTGGCCAGTTGCGGTAGTGGGATGGGTTACTTCTATGGTACAACAAGCGGAAGCTTCGCAAAAACGAATCAATGAATTTTTGAGTGTAAAACCCGCTATTGAGAATCTCGTGGAAGCGTCAACTCCTATCTCGGGAAATATTGAATTCAATAATCTCAGTTTTACCTATCCCGATACTGGAATTACTGCTTTAAAGAACGTCTCGTTCTCTGTGAAGCCGGGAGAAACTTTGGCCATAGTTGGGAATACGGGTTCTGGGAAATCTACCATACTGGAACTAATAGGCAGATTGTATGAGGTGGAGGAAGGAATGATTACCATTGATGATACACCCATTAGAAAAGTAAACCTACACGACCTCAGAAACAGTATTGGTTATGTGCCACAGGATGCTTTTTTATTTAGTGATAGCCTGCGGAACAATATCAAATTTGGAAAGGAAAACGCCACAGATGAAGAAGTGATTGCCGCCGCGAAAAATGCGGCCGTACACGATAATATTATGGACTTCAGTAAAAATTACGACACGGTTTTGGGAGAAAGAGGAATCAGCTTGAGCGGGGGTCAAAAACAGCGGGTTTCCATTGCACGAGCGATTATAAAAGACCCGAAAATATTGTTGTTTGACGATTGTCTTTCGGCAGTAGATACGGAAACCGAAGAAGAAATTCTTCAGAACTTATACAAAATTTCAAAGGATAAGACCACGCTTCTAGTTAGCCACCGAATTTCCTCGGTCAAAAATGCCACAAAAATCATTGTCTTGGAAGATGGGAAAATCATACAGCAGGGCACTCACAATCAGCTGGTAAACTCTGAGGGATACTATAGAAAATTGTACTCAAAACAACTTTCAGAAAAAGAAATTTAAGGTTTACTTTGGCTTATTTGGATTTTTTTTAGATTTTTGGCACACTTAAGCAAAAAACCAATAACTATGAGCGATCAGTATGCAATGGAGCAAGAAGAGATTTTTTCAAAAGTAATGCGCGCCGGAAGACGCACCTATTTTTTTGATGTGAGATCAACTAAGGCCGGGGATTTTTACCTTACTATTACCGAAAGTAAAAAGTTTACTAATGACGACGGATCCTTCCACTACAAAAAACACAAAATTTATCTGTACAAAGAAGACTTCAGCGAATTCAGGGACAACCTGAGTGAAATGATAGACTACGTTATCGATGAAAAAGGGGAAGAAGTAATCAGCGAGCGTCATCAGAAGGATTATAAAAAAGAAGAAGACGATTTTACTAAGGCCGCTGAACCCGGTAAGGACAATGGCGAAGTGGATACCAACAGCTTCACCGACATTGATTTTGACGACATATAAATAAGAAAAAACTTTCATAATTAAAATCGGCACGGTTTATACCGTTGCCGGTTTTTTCATTTATTGAGCTATTCAAATTCCATTTTTCTGCTTTAATAATAACAATTAAAAGAAGCTGAAATTTGACTATTTTTGACGTCAAATCGAAGTATAATGAGCCGTTTTAAACTTTTTCTGACAATTTTTCTAATTGTCTCTACATCAACCCTCCTGATTGCCCAGGAGGATACTTCAGCAGTCAAAAAAGATTCGGTTAACATCGCCATGCTGGAGGCCTATAATAAGCGGCTTCACGAAATAGAAAATCAACGTTTGCTCGATTCCATTAGAAAGATGGAACTGGAAGAACAGATCAATGCATTAAAAACCACCGACAATCTTAAGAAGGAGGAGTTACTGGCACAAATACAAGCCATTAAAGAAAAGGAAACACAACGTCTCTCTGAAAAGAAAGCGCGAATAGATTCTTTAAAGAATATTACCAAAGGCTATCCAGTGGTTGGTTTTTTCAACGATACCCTATTTCTGCTTTACTCCAAACTGGGAAGCTTTTCGCCCAAAGATCGAGCGGGGGCAATAAATAAAAGACTCCAAACTTTAGGCAGCAACATCAATTTTGATGAACATTCCCTAATGGTGGAAAACGCCGAGACTACGGAAGATATCGTGATGGACCAAACAATCATCATGAGTATTACAGAAACCGATGCATTGTGGAACAATACTTCAAAGGAAGATCTCGCAAATCAATACAAAGACATTATAAATACTGTGGTATTAAGATATAAGGAGGAAACCAATTATTTCAACATTGCAAAAAAGGTTGGACTTGCCTTATTGGTTCTCCTAATCATCGCCGCCCTGGTGAAATACATATCGAAATTTTTCGGTTGGACGGCTATTAAAATCCAACTACAGGAAGACAGAAAGATCAAAGGGATTCAACTAAAAAACTATACTCTCTTCGATGCGAAAAGACAAGTAAAGGCTCTGCTTTTAGTGAACAAAGTGTTTAAATGGTTCACTGTAATACTGGCAATCTATGTTGCCCTCCCAGTATTGTTCGGGATATTTCCGTGGACTGAGCACTTCGCGGATACACTTATCGGGTATATTTTAGATCCATTGAAAAAGATTCTCTGGTCTTTCTGGAATTACCTGCCAGATTTGATAACCATCATTATAATTGTTATTGTCTTCAGATATATACTGCGGGGGATAAAATTTTTCAGGGATGAAATTGCTAGGGGGAACCTTCAACTTCCAGGTTTCTACCCAGATTGGGCGGCACCAACGTATCAAATAGTCCGCGTATTACTGGTGGCTTTTATGTTCATAGTATTGTGGCCTTATTTACCCGGTAGTGACTCCCCCATTTTCCAAGGTGTTTCGGTGTTTTTAGGATTCTTGTTCACCTTTGGGTCGGCCGGTTCACTTTCCAATGCCATGTCAGGCCTGATACTAACATATATGCGTTTGTTCACTATTGGAGATCGCATTAGAATAGGAGATATCTCGGGAGATGTTATTGAAAAATCGCTTTTGGTTACACGAATCAGGACTGCTCAAAATGAAATAATCTCCATTCCCAACTCCAATGTAATGAACAGCCACACTATTAACTATAGTAGTGATGCCCCTGAAAAAGGATTGATCATTCACACTACTGTAACCATTGGCTACGATGTACCGTGGAAAGATGTTCATTCGGCATTGATAGATGCCGCATTACGTACGGAATTAGTTTTAAAAGAACCGCTCCCATTTGTTTTTCAAACGGGCTTGGAGGATTTTTATGTTGCCTATGAAGTACACGCTTATGTTCGAGAGGCGAATAAGCAAGGGACCATCTATTCCGATCTGCACCAAAACATTCAGGATGTTTTCAACGAACGGGGAATTGAAATTATGTCGCCCCACTATCGGGCCGAGCGCGATGGCAGTGAATCAACTATTCCGAAGGATCATTTAAAAAAGGGACAATAAAATGAGTCGCTGAACATCAGTTTATTTTATTTGAATTTATCTATTGATCGATGGGGAATTTGACCATATAAAATTTGATTCAATAAAATTTCGAGTTTTAGTAATTTCCTATTAACACTTCCCAAGAAAGTTGAAACCCATATCTTTGCCGCTTTTCAAATAAATATGATATTCTCAAGGATCTTTAACAACTTTACCCAAAACCCTAAAAATGATATTCTTTCGGGGCTAACAGTAGCTTTGGCATTAGTGCCTGAAGCTGTTGCCTTCGCCTTTGTGGCAGGGATCGATCCGTTGGTGGGATTATACGGCGCATTTATTATGGGGATTGTCACTGCTTTGTTTGGAGGCCGTCCGGGCATGATTTCCGGCGCAACGGGAGCCATGGCGGTAGTCATGGTGCATTTGATCCAAAAAGGAAACGAAGTAGGGTTGACCTTGGATTCCCCCGTTGAATACCTCGGACTCCAATGGCTTTTTATAACGTTATTATTTGTGGGAACCTTTCAAATTTTGGCGGGCGTTTTTAAGCTCGGAAAATTTGTTCGGCTTATTCCACATCCTGTAATGATGGGTTTTGTAAATGGTCTGGCCATTGTAATCTTTCTTTCGCAATTAGGCCTTTTTAAAGAAAGTCGGGGCACGGTTCCCCAGTGGCTCACAGGATTGGATATGTGGATTATGCTGGCATTGGTCGCTTTAACAATGGGGATAATGTTCGGGTTGCCAAAATTGACCAAGAAACTGCCCGCAGCCTTAATAGCCATAATAATTGTGGCCAGCATTACAATCTTCGGAAATCTGGATGTGAGCACCGTTGGCTCCTTTATTCGGGATGGTGGGGGAAGTGGCTTAAAAGGCTCGCTACCCGTTTTTCAAACCCAGATTTTTGGGTTTTTCGCAACATTAAGTGGGCACTGGGATCTGATTATTTCCACAGCATTCTTACTGGCCTCCGTCGGATTAATTGAGTCCCTTCTTACTTTAAACCTAATAGATGAAATGACCGAAACCCGTGGTAGCGGCAACCGTGAATGTCTGGCCCAAGGTGGCGGAAATATTCTAAACGGATTTTTCGGTGGAATGGGTGGCTGCGCTATGATTGGTCAATCCATTATTAACGTAAGTTCAGGGGGTCGAGGCAGATTGTCGGGTACGGTAGCGGCAATAGCCTTGTTGTGTTTTGTTTTGTTTGGTGCTCCCTTGATTGAGCAGATTCCGATTGCAGCCTTGGTAGGAGTTATGTTTATGGTAGTGATTGGCACTTTTGCCTGGAGCAGTTTTAGGATTATGCACAAGATTCCTTTGGCAGATGCTATTGTTCTAATAACGGTTTCCGTAATAACCGTTTGGCAGGATTTGGCGATTGCCGTGTTGGTTGGTGTTCTTATGAGCGCCTTGGTATTTGCTTGGCAAAGCGCCACAAGAATACGGGCCCGAAAAAGATTTAAGGAAGATGGCACTAAAGTGTATGAAATCTGGGGGCCTTTATTTTTTGGTTCCACTGCTGCCTTCAATACTAAATTTGACGTTTCCAGCGATCCTGAGGCAATTGAAATAGACTTTATGGAATCAAAGATTTCAGACCATTCAGGAGTAGAAGCGGTTCGGAATATAGCCAACAAATATCTGGATAGCGGAAAGAAAATTAAACTGACACACCTGAGCCGCGATTGCAAATCGCTTCTTATAAAATGGAATCCGGAATTTGAAACCATTATTGAAGACTCGGTGGAAGACCCGCGTTATTATGTGGTTACGGATGTTTTGGATTCGGAAGTATAGATACTGACCATCGTTGGGAGGTTCCTATAAGATCCGGAGACCGTTTTTCACTATTTTTCCGGGATGTAAAAGTATAACCTCTTTTCCTTCTACCGCACCCAACACCAGACATTCACTCATAAAATTTCCGATTTGCTTCTTTGGGAAATTTATGACAGCTACTATCTGCATTCCAATGAGTTCTTCTTTGGAATAAAGAGCGGTAACCTGTGCCGACGTCTTTTTCAATCCAATTTCTTCCCCAAAATCTATTAGAAGTTTATAGGAAGGATTCCGAACTTCAGGAAAATCGTGGGCTTCGAGAATCGTTCCCACGCGCATTTCTACTTTTTCAAAATCTTCCCAAGACAAATTGTTAGTCATAGTGAAGCGATAATTTTTTAATCATTTCAGAAGATATATCACCCACTTCCGCCCCGTAAACATCAACCAAAAGTCCGCGTCTGCCGTCCAAGGTTTCTATTAGATAAAGAATGGTATTATCTCCGGGATCTGTCATTCCTTCAAAGCGATAGAATTTAATCACCTCCAACTCCCCAGCTTTCCATTCCTTTTTGAGGGATTTGGATTCAATTCCTTCTGCCACCAGATTAAAATCCTCTGTAAACCCTTTCTTCTGTAAATCTTGAATCGCCACAGAGAGCGATGAATATCCTTTTTCCATAAAAATAAATTTTGTTCTTAAAACTAGAGAACTAACAGATCACCTACAAGATTTTATCGTTTATTTAATAGAAATGATCGGAAAGTCCAACAGATCGGGAATTTATAAGCTTCGAAAATTTATAAGAGAGATTTCCCAGCAAAATAACAATCGAAAAATCGTAACTTTAACTTTTTGACGAATACTATTATTGAAAAGACAAAATGGCAAGAACAGAATCGAATATGCTTCCCTTGGGCACCATCGCTCCAAATTTCACACTTCAAGATACTATTAGCTTAAAACCCTTTACTTTAAATGATGTGCGCGGTAAAAAAGGTACGGTGATAATGTTTATATGCAATCATTGTCCTTATGTAAAACACGTTATTGATGAGTTGATTAGGTTGAGCAACGATTATAGGGTAACTGGTTTCGGTTTTGCGGCTATCAGCAGTAATGACGTAGAACGCTATCCCCAAGATTCACCTTTGGAGATGTGGAGGATAGGTCAGAAACTGAGTTTTCCGTTTCCATATCTCTATGATGAAACCCAAGAAGTTGCCAAAGCCTATGATGCCGCGTGTACCCCAGATCTTTATCTTTTTGATGCGGAGCTGAAACTGGTATATCGCGGGCAACTGGATAATTCCCGACCCGGAAATGGCATTCCCGTAAATGGAAGGTATCTCCGTGAGGCCTTGGACAACATATTGAACAACAACCCTCAACGGAAAGATCAGAAACCAAGCATGGGATGCAATATTAAATGGAAAGAAAAGGTTGTATAAGATTGATTTTAGGAATTCTTACAACCAGTAATATTTTTTCCAATTAATTCATTTATCTAAAAAATCTTAACTTTCCATACAACCAATAAAATTATCATGAGTCGAGGTTTTGTAAGAGAAGAAGACCAGGAGGAGGCACCGTTTATTCCTCCCCGTGCGCCATTGCCTCCAAATACTATTAATTATGTAACACCAACCGGAATGAAAATGCTCCATGCCGAGCGGGAGGTTTTGGAGAATGAATTTGCAAATGTCTCTATCTCCGACGAACAGCACGATCGTATAGAGCGCACCACCATCCAAGGGAAGCTGGATCTGTTGAATGAACGTATAGCCTCCGCTCGTATTCTGGATCCTTCCGCACAGCCCCAATCTGAAGTGCGTTTTGGAGCTTTGGTCAGTTATAAGATGTTGCCTGCACCTGCCGTTCACAAATTTCGAATTGTGGGCGTGGACGAGGCGGATGTCGCCAAAGGGAAGATAGCTTTCGTCTCTCCTATTGCTGTCGCCCTTACCGGACATAAAAAAGGAGATATAGTTCCCTTTAAGCTGGGGAATGAAACACGGAAGGTTGAAATAATTGAAATTTCTTATAAAGAATAGTATTCAAATCTCAGTAAAAACATAGCAATAGACTGCAAATCCCTTTTTGGGGAATCGCTTCCCGATGAAATCCATTCTCGGGCCAGATTGCCAAAGGCACGGATGTTCCAAGTGGCAATAAACAAGTTTTTTTTAGTTTTTTAGAAGAATATTTCAAGTCGAGATTTTCCAAAAGCAATCAAAGATTCTCGAGCACTTCCTTTGGAAGGGTATCTGAAATTATCGGCATAATATTGGGTTTTAAAAATCCTTACTATAATATGCTTTGCGGAATGTGAGAAAGGTATAAAAATATGGATTTGAATCAAATAACATATCTTTCCTTTCATAGTATTCAACTACTTCATTGAGTTAATAGGAGGATCTTGGCTAGCTTGCCTTTCTCTTCACTCTTTCTATCAGATCGGAAGGAGTGTCCTCCAATGTTCCGTTAAATTTTTTCCGTACCCGATTCCAGGTAACTCTTATCGCCGCATCGGAAATACCTAAAGCCCGTGCCATCTCTTTATGGGAAAACTGAAGTTTAGATAGCATTAAGTACCTCATTTCTGAAGCAGTGATAGTCGGTATTTTTTGCTTTAAAAGAATTCTGAAATCCGAAAAAACCATGTCGAAATTATTTTGAAAGTTTATCCAGTCCTCATCAGTTAGAATTTTCACTTTCTTCATTTTGTCAAGCGTCTCTCGAATCTGTATTTGTTGGTTTTCCTTTAATCCTTGCAGTCTTTTTACATCACTTTCAAAATTGGAGATAACTTCGTTCTGTTTATTGAACCTTGAAATGAAATGATCGATTTCTTTTTGGGCAATTTCTAGGTCTTTCTGAGTCTGTTGTTTCTCTAAAATCGAAATTCTATTTGTAACAATAAGCCTCTCAACTTGCCGTCTCTTTTTTTGTCTGGACTTGTACATATAGAATAACCCTGAACCCCCCGATACGATAATTAACAATACCAATCCAATATATGCAAAACGCTCATTGGCTTTTTCCTGTTCCTTTTGCGCCAATTGTAATTCTTTGTTCCAAATCGTTAATTTATTGGAAGCCATTTTTCCAACAGTAGCATTATATTTCTTCTCTATATCTTTTCGGATTGTCATAAGACTGTCCTGATATTGTAATGCTGTCTGAAAATGCCCGGTTTTTTTCAAGTAGTCTATTTCAACCTCAAAATATTGCCTCTTTGCATTTTCAATCTGTTGTCTGTCTCCCACATATTTAGTTCCAAAATAAGACGGGTTTAATTCCAAATAAGAAAATGTGTTTTCCGCCATTTTCAGGAAATCATGTGCCATTTGAACAGAATCCAAAGCCAGAAGTGCTTTGGCCATATTAACATGTGAATTGATCTTTACGGTTATATGCTTTGCTTCGTCTTTATTATAGATGTAATTTTTACGGAAGTAAGCTAATGAGGAGTCGTATTCCTTTTCGATATAATACAATTCCCCTAAATTCCCGAAGAACATTCCTTCCCATATTTCTGATTTATACCGTTTTGCAACAGAAATCCCTTCGTTAAAGAAATTTGCGGCACTGTCATTTTTACCCATTTTCATATAAGACATCCCGAGATTATTATACCGTTGCATGTCTAATCCCTTACTGAAGGGCGGAAATTCGATGGATATTTTCATCAGTTTCACCACCTCTTGGTAATCTCTAAAAAAATAATAGTGCAAGGCTATTTCGTGAAGTATCTTCCCAATATTAGGAACATTTTGGAAACCTATTTTCTCATAGATTTCCAATGCTTTTAGATCGTGTTCAAATGCCTGTTCATAGTTTTGATTCTGAAAGAGGATTTGCCCTAATTCGTGATGACAAAAGGCAAGAAAGAACAAATCATCTGAATTCTTGTGACTTTCAATGTGCTCAAGACATTTATTCTCCCTATTCTCTCTGGGAAAATTCATTACCGCGGTTTGTTTTCTTTTAATGAACCGAAGTTCTTTCACTAAATCCTTGTCTTTTTTTAAAGTCGCCCATCTATTGACCTGCTCCATAAAAATAGCTCTTTCGCCTTTTTGGTTCAACAAATCGGATGCAGATTCCAAATACCCAAACACAACCCGTCTTCTCTCGAAGGAAGTTAGGTTTTCTAAGGAGTCGATTAACTGTTCGTGTTGAGCAGGAGAATTTATTGGGAGTAAAAAATATAAAAAACTTAAAAATAAAGTTTTGGGGACTTTTTCTATAATCATAATGTTTTCTTAAAAAATGTCGCTATTCCGAGCATTCTCAAAGGTGACAATTTAAACATAACCTCACTGTTTACGAGGCTTTAAAGGAAGCCAACATTATAAAAACCAAGGAGTAAGCTTGGCTTTTATGTATTTCATGTCACGACCAAA
The DNA here is from genome assembly GCA_049646885.1 of Aequorivita sp. Taxonomy (GTDB): domain Bacteria; phylum Bacteroidota; class Bacteroidia; order Flavobacteriales; family Flavobacteriaceae; genus Aequorivita. The sequence continues at coordinate 194,380 of JBARWQ010000048.1, forward strand.
TGAACAATTCATAATACAACACGAAACTACTGTTAAAACTTAAATATCAAAAATAAAGTTAAATAAAGACCTGGATTGTTCAAGAATCCGCTCAAAAAGCAGTTAAAATGGCCTCGGAAATCCCGAGAAAATCAGCTAGAAAACAAGAATCTGAAACAATTTTATATATAATACTATAATAACATCCTATATAACAGAACATTACGCTTTGTTACGTTTTTGTTACGCCTGTTTTTTTTTGCATAGAGGCATTTGTTTGTTATTTGCTTATATGCCTGGGAAAGTATCTCAGGTAGAACTACAAATTATTAACCTTTAATCAATCAAAAATCATGTTCAAAAGAAAACTTCCTGCCGCAGTGATGACATTAGTAATTGCAATGTCTTTTACTATGGTAAGCACCTCATGCGCTAGAAGAGTAGTGGCTGCCGCTCCTCAACCAATTAATGTTAATGTAGGCACATCAGCACCTCAACAGCACGTCCCTACTACGCGTAAAGAAATTAGAATTCTGAAAAAAGCTAGAAAATCAGGCGTTTATTAATAATGAAAAACCCAATAAATCTATCTAAATAACTTTAGATAGCTTTTTAAATTAAATCAGCAAATGCATTTGGATTTTCTATTCACAAAAAAAGATCTTCACAAAAATAATTTCTTAATAGTTGTTTTTTTTGTTTTTATATTCCTTTTTAGTTTCACCCCTTCTCTTCATGGACAAACTAAAAAGAAGACTATTCAATGGATCAACACCAATGGGGTTAGTTTGAGCAAAATTGAAAACACCACTTCGAGTCAAAATGATTTCCCTTTATATTTCTCTATTCTAGAAGTCGATAAAGACAGTATTCATTATGTAAACAATATGGATAACAACTTACATACTGAAATAAAACACAGCATCCTATTAAAAGATGTATTGTATGAAAATATTGAGACTCTAGAAAAAAGAAGTAGCTCAAATCCCTATAATATCACAAACTTCGTGATTAAAGTAAGAAGCATCTCTAGGGATGGAAGGAATAAAAAAACAGAAACCGTAACAGATTTTTATTTCCCATTCGAAGATGAGGAAAAAGCTTCCAGAGTGGTAAAAGCCATCATGGATCTCGCCAGATTAAATGGTGCCAAGGAAAACAAACAATATTACTGACATAAAGCTCTTGTGGCCCATTCAAATTGAAGCTTTAAAAAGGTCTGTTTAATTAAAGCTGGAACAGTTCAAAATATTTGCACTTACATTTTTTCCTGAAATAATTTTAAAGAAAGAATATAGTAGGAAGCTCTCCTCCGTATTTTCAAACTTTCGCGTTTTCCAAACTTCAAGGCTATTCCCTGTAATTTTCAAGAAGTCATTTCGACTATTTTTGAGTAATTTTACAATGCATTGAAAAAGACTCTATGAAATTTAAAATAACTTCAGAATTCGAGCCCACAGGAGATCAACCCCAGGCTATAAAAGCATTGGTTGCGGGTCTAAATTCTGATGAAAAATACCAGACACTTCTTGGAGTTACCGGAAGTGGAAAAACCTTCACCATCGCCAATGTGGTGGAGCAAGTTCAAAAACCCACTTTGGTACTCGCTCATAATAAAACACTTGCAGCCCAGCTTTTTACAGAGTTTAAAAACCTGTTTCCCGAAAGCGCGGTGGAGTATTTTGTTTCCTATTACGATTATTACCAACCCGAAGCTTTTATTCCTAGCAGCGGTACTTATATCGAGAAAGATCTTTCTATCAATGAAGAAATTGAGAAAATGCGTCTCAGCACCACATCTGCTCTACTTTCAGGCAGAAGAGACGTATTGGTAGTTTCTTCGGTTTCCTGTATTTACGGTATCGGAAACCCTGTGGAATTTCAGAAAAACGTGATTAGCCTTGAAAAGGGACAGATTATCTCTCGCACCAAATTGCTTCACAGATTAGTCCAAAGCTTGTATTCCCGCACCGAGGTGGATTTCAACCACGGGCGGTTTCGCATAAAAGGAGATACCGTTGATGTTTTTCCTGGATACGCCGACGATGCTTTTAGGATTCATTTTTTCGGAGATGAAATTGAGGAAATTGAAATCTTTGATCCTACAAATAATAATATCAAAGCAAAATATGATCGACTAAACATCTATCCCGCCAATATGTTTGTAACCTCGCCAGATGTACTTCAGGGAGCTATTAGGGAAATTCAAGATGATTTGGTCGTACAGGTGGAGTATTTCAAAGAAATCGGCAAGCATTTGGAAGCAAAACGTCTGGATGAGCGCACCAACTTTGATTTGGAAATGATTCGGGAACTCGGTTATTGCAGCGGCATTGAGAATTATTCCCGCTATCTGGATGGCCGTTTACCCGGCACGCGTCCTTTCTGTTTGTTGGATTTCTTTCCAAAGGACTATCTAATGGTAGTGGATGAAAGTCACGTAACTATTCCTCAAGTCGGCGCGATGTACGGAGGAGACCGTTCCAGAAAGGAAAACCTGGTGGAATACGGTTTCCGTTTACCGGCCGCTATGGATAACCGTCCTTTGAAATTTGAAGAGTTTGAAGCACTTCAGAATCAAGTGATTTATGTAAGTGCCACCCCCGCAGATTATGAACTGGAGATAAGTGGGGGAGTTTATGTGGAGCAGGTTATCCGTCCTACTGGCCTACTCGATCCCCCCATTGAAGTGCGCCCAAGCTTGAATCAAATTGACGATCTCCTTGAGGAAATCCAACTGAGGGTAGAAAAAGATGAGCGGGTTTTGGTGACAACTCTTACAAAGCGCATGGCTGAGGAACTCACCAAATATTTGACCAGAGTACAAATTCGCTGCCGATATATCCACAGCGATGTTGATACTTTAGAACGGGTTGAAATTATGCAGGATCTTCGCCTGGGGCTTTTTGATGTATTAGTAGGGGTGAATTTATTGCGGGAAGGTCTGGATCTACCGGAAGTTTCCTTGGTGGCCATTTTGGATGCCGACAAAGAAGGATTTCTTCGAAGCCATCGATCCCTCACTCAAACCGTTGGACGTGCCGCTCGAAATTTAAACGGAAAAGCGATTATGTATGCTGATAAAATCACCAAAAGCATGCAAGCCACTATTGATGGTACAGAATATAGGAGACAAAAACAGATAGCTTATAATCAAGAACATGGCATTACACCAACCGCTATTAAAAAATCTTTTGAAAATTCGTTAACGAAGTCGAAACAAGCGGCTTACTCATTTGAGAATGCGGAAACGCTTGCTGCGGAATCTGAAGTGGAATACTTGACCAAACCACAAATAGAAAAGAAAATTCGCGACACCCGCAAGGCTATGGAAAAAGCGGCAAAAGATCTCGATTTTATGATGGCTGCCAAACTGCGGGACAATATTAAAACCTATCAAAAACAATTGGAAATTGTTTAGAAACAGATTGAGAAACTTCCGAAATCCAATTTTAACCTAATTGGGAAGGAGGCTTTCCTATCCTTTCCTTTTTCGTTATTTTAAAAAAAACAATTATGAAACTAGTACTATCTCCTGCCAAAACCTTTGACTTCAAAACGCCGCTGCCCTATTCCCGGGGCACCCAACCAAAATTTCTGGAAGAAGCAGAAATGATAAATAACAAGTTGGAGCACAAAAGCAAAAAAGCGATTTCGGAATTGATGGACATCAGCGATAAGCTGGCGGAACTCAATTATCAACGCTATAAGGAATTCCATACCCCCTTTACAAAAAAGAATGCCCGACCAGCCATTTATACTTTTGCAGGGGATGTATATATAGGTCTCAATGCCTTCAGCATTCCCGAAGAAAAATTGGATTTATTACAAGATTCGGTACGCATACTTTCAGGGATGTACGGACTTTTGAGGCCCTTGGACCTGATGCAAGCCTATCGTCTGGAGATGGGCACCAAACTATCCATCAACCGAAAGAAAGACTTGTATACCCTATGGCAAAAACCTATTACTGAAGCCTTAAACTCAGAACTGAAAGAAGGAGAACTCTTCGTAAACCTTGCGAGTGTTGAATATTTCAAAGCCATCGATCCTAAGAAATTGAAAGTTCCAGTAATCTCACCAGTATTTAAGGACTTCAAAAATGGAGAATTAAAGATAATCTCATTCTTCGCGAAAAAAGCACGCGGTAGCATGGCTCGTTTCGCCATAGATCACGATATTAAATTGGCAGACGATTTAAAATCCTTCGATTATGACGGATATTCCTACAGTGAACCATATACAGAAAATGAGAATGAGCCAGTTTTCATTCGATAAGCATTCAAATCAACTTTTGTCAAAATAATCAATAAATTTTGCGAACGCCCAACATCTCAAGTCTAACATCTCAGGTCTAATCCAAAACCGCAATAATGTTTCACCATATTCACCCATATCCTCCTTTTATTCCCGAAGGCGCGACTAAATTAATAGTTGGCACCTTACCTCCACCACGCTTTACAACTGGAGATTTAAAGGAAGGCGATGTGGATTTTTGTTACGGAAGCCGCGATGGGCAACTGTGGCTGATTCTCGACAAGATTTTCGATTTGAATTTGAAGTTTGAAACTACAGCCGAGGCTATTTTTCAGCGTGAAGAATTCCTCAAAAAACAAGGAATCGGTATTTGCGATATGGTAGCTTCTGCCAAACGGGCTAAAATAGATGCCTCGGATATAGGAATGGCGGATGTTGAATTGCGAGATTTGGTTTCCATTCTTGAAAAAAAGCCTAAAATTGACACCTTACTTTTTACTGGGGGAAACAGTAAAAACGGGCCTGAATACTTCTTTAGAAGAAGTCTTAAGAAATATAATCTCTCATTAAAATTAGTTTCTAATATTGTTCCGCGCGTACACGAATTTTATCTCCCAAAAACGCATCGCAGGATTAAAACTGTTTCTCTCATAGCACCTTCCGGGGCCGCTAATCGAGCGGTTGGAAGTTTGGAAGCCTATAAAGAAATGAAAAGAACCCATCCCCATCTTACCACTATCGATTTCCGGGTGAAATTATATCGGCCTTTTTTCAAAAAATAAATGCTTTGTTTAAGGAGTAGATTCATAAATTAAAAACCAAATCTAACACTCTAATTGTCAACTGTATATGTCGATAAACCCCATCATTACTCGATTCATCTAAAGAACGACTCATAGACTACCTTCTACTAAAACTTTTACTTTGACTTGGCTTTAAGAAAACTTTATGTATTTTTAACCATTATTAACAATCAAATGATAATTTTTAATTTATGACTCTATGAAAAAAATTACACTATTAACAATCCTGTGTATGTTTTTGACGATACCCATTGTCGTGGGGCAGTCGTCGTTTAAACATGCACCTGGTACTTTTACATCTCATGGCAATACCACTATTAATGGAGCGGCGGGAAGCGCTTCCATTTTAAATGGTAATATTGCGCCGTTAGCTCCTGTAATAATTACCCAAAGTACTTCTCAAAACATTGTGTCACTTAACTCTGTATCTTGCCCAGCTGGCGATGATAGCTTTTTAAGAAATTTTAATTTAGCTTCACAGGGTATCACAAATGATTTTAACGTAAGCGGTGTAGAATTTGGCATTGAGGAAACTAGCGTCCCTTTGACGGTGACCGTGAATATTTATTCAATGGCTCCTGGCGCTTTTCCAGCTAGCTATCCTGCAGGTGCTACGCTACAAGGTTCTGCATCGATTGCGATTACTGCAGCTAATAATATGTCCATTATTTCTTTGCCATTAACAGCTACTATTCCTGCTGGACAAAATCTTATCTATGAGCTTTTTGCTCCTGATACAACATCTGGTGGTAATTTTTATCCTGGTTCAAACCCTGACGGCCAAAGCGGCCTTACATACATCCAATCTGCACCTTGTGGAGCTGGAGTACCAACTGATGTTGGCGCACTGGGTTTTCCTAATATGCATATAGTATTTAATGTGATTGGGGAAGAAGTAACTGCTCCCCCTGTCACTTATTGTGGACCGCTAAATTTCACTTATGTCGAGCCAATTACTTTGGTAGAGATGGCTGGTATCAGCAATCGTACTCCCGGAACTAGTACAATTCCCCATGAGGATTTTACAGCTATTGTTGGAAACGTCAATGCTGGATCAACTTATCAAATTAGACTGGAAGGGCATACTGGAGGAAACTTTACCAACAGATTTTTTGTTTTTGTTGACTGGAACCAAAATGGTATTTTAAATGATGCAGGAGAAGTATATGTTGTTACCGATTATTTGGTAAACTCCACTGGTAACGATGGGAAACATGTTCTCTTTGATATTGACGTGCCTGCAGGGGCCTTAGCAGGACCCACAAGAATGCGAGTGAAAAAGACGTATGGCACCTCTAATTACAATAACCCTTGTCTTACCCAAACTTCTTTTGGACAGGCAGAAGATTACACCATAAATGTATCATCGGTGGTAGGCAATCCCCCAGTTATTGTATGTCCTAGCGACATCACAGCGAGTACTGGCGCAGGCGTATGTACTGCTGTTGTCAACTTCGCCGATGCTATTGCAATCGATCCTGAAGATGGTGTAATTCCAACTGTTCAAACAGCGGGTCCCGCAAGCGGAAGTGCTTTCCCTTTAGGAACAACTACTGTTGAATTTTCTGCAACCGATAGCGATGGCAACGTTGCTACTTGTTCGTTTGAAGTAACTGTAGTAGATAATGAAGATCCTTTAGCGGTTTGTAAAGACATCACCGTGGATCTCGATCCTGTAACTGGGATGGCCAGCATTACCGGTGCCGATCTGGACAACGGTTCTAGCGACAACTGTGGCATAGCTTCTATTACACTTAGCAAGTCGTCTTTCGACTGTAGCAACATTGGAGACAATACCGTTACAGTAACCGTTACCGACAATTCCGGAAACACCGCAACTTGTACTTCTACTGTTACTGTACAAGACGTTACAGCACCAGAGGTATTCTGCGTTGGCGGCTTTGGTATCTTTACCGAGAATGAGAATTTTGAAGGTGCTAGCATTCCAGCTGGTTGGACAACCGTTATAGTGAGTGGTGCCCACGACTGGGAGTTTGGTTCCGGTACTATGCCTTTTGGTCCTAGCTTTACAAGTAACGCAGCCATCTTTGATGACGATGCGGCAGGAAGCGGTTCAGGTGCAAACAAAGCAAGATTGGTTTCACCGGCATACGATCTTACGGGAGCCAGCAATGTGGAACTGTCCTTTGATTATGCCCTTAAGCAATTTATTGGGGATGGTACTTTGGAGGCAGAAGTATGGAACGGTACTGCTTGGCAGAGCATTCTTTTTGTCGATGCAGACCAGCCGCCTATCAATTCAGGTGTTATTGATGTCTCAGGATATGTGAACGCAGCCTTCCAGGTACGCTTCACCTATGATGATGACAATAGCTGGGCCTGGGGTGCAGGAGTGGACACTTTCCTTTTGGAATATGAAAAGGCTTCTGGTGGAGGACTTGACGTTTACCTTGACGCCAATGGCGTAGCAGTTGTGGACGCCAACGATCTTGTTACCGGCGTAAACGAAGCTTGCGGATATACTATTACTGTAGGTGGCGGTACAGGTGGTGGTGGAGCTCCAGGTTCTATTACTACTTTATTTGCATCGAACAACGGGGGTTCTCCTGGTTGGATTCAGTTCTTTGATATAACTGTAGGTCCATCTAATATCGACATTACCGATCTTGATGTGAATACTTCAAACACTACTCCAATAAATATGGAAATCTACACATTGGTAGGAACCTCTGTGGGCAATGAGCTAAACGCCGGTGCGTGGGGCGCTCCTTCAGCTACTGGTACTGGTACTGGCGCTGGAACGGACAATCCGAGTAACGTTACTTTAACAGCTCCATTAACTCTTAATGCCAATACTACTTATGGAATTGGAATTAAAATGGACGTTTCTCCACGTTACACCAACGGTACAGGATGTCCAGGAAACCAGTGTTATAGCAACGCTGACCTTTCCTTGAGTTTAGGTTCGGTAGTTTCTGGCCAATTTAGTGGATCGGTATTTACACCGCGTATTTTCAACGGAACAATAAACTATCTTGGAGCACCTACATCAGTAATTGAATTTACTTGTGCAGATCTTGGCGAAAATATAGTTGAAGTAACCGTAACAGATAGTAGTGGAAACGCAAGCACCTGTATGGCTGTTGTAAATGTTATAGACATTACTCCTCCAATTATCGTTTGTGCTGGAACCCCTGGCATTTATACAGATGTTGAGGATTTTGAAGGATCAACGATCCCTTCAGGATGGACAACAGTGATTCACGCTGGTTCACGCGATTGGACGTTCGGCTCTGGCGCAATGCCAACGGGAGGGAACTTCGCAAGCAATGCGGCTATCTTTAACGACGACGCTGCGGGCAGTGGAAACGTAAACAAAGCTACTTTGCTATCGCCAGTCTATAATATCGCTGGATCGACTACCACCTCTATTTCCTTTGACTATGCACTACAGGAATTTGCGGGAGACGGTACTTTGACCGTTGAAGCTTATGACGGTACCGCTTGGCAACAGCTTCTGTTTGTTGACACAAACACTAGCCCAACCAACAGTGGCCCTATAGATATGGCAGCTTTTGTGAATGACAACTTCCAAGTTCGCTTTACCTATGATGATGAAGGCGGCTGGGGCTGGGGTGCAGGAGTAGATAATTTCGTGCTCGATTACGAAGTAGTTACTGCTTATGCAATAGATGTAGAGCTTGGGCCAAACGGCACGACCACTATCGATCCTTATGACCTGATCCAGAGTGTAGATGAGGCCTGCGGACTCAGCAGTGTGGCCATTGACGTACCAATCGTGACCTGTGCCGATATCGGCGCACCGATAACTGTTACAATTTTCGCCAGTGATGCGAGCGGTAATATTACCTCTTGTACTACCCAAATCAATGTGGTAGACAGATTAGCTCCTGTTATCAGCTGTCCAGCTAACCAGACTCAAGACCCAGGCGTAGGGAACCTATACTATATAGTTCCTGATTATTTCGCTACCGGCGAGGCAACAGCTATCGACAATTGTACAGCTCCAGTGACTATCACCACCCAGAGCCCGGCAGCGGGAACTGCGCTATCTGATGGCACTTACACGGTTACACTTACCGCGGAAGATGAGTACGGCAACGTTTCAACTTGTACTTTCCAGTTGACAGTAGAGTCGCTTATCGGAATTGAGGAGAACAATTTGGAGAAAGGAGTTACTCTATATCCAAACCCTGCTTCAAGCGTGGTAAACCTTGTTAACAAGACCAACCTATCTTTAGATAAGATGGTGATATATGACATCAACGGTAAACTGATCAACCAAATTGACCTTCGCTCTATGCAGAGTGAGAAGTC
>JBARWQ010000049.1:0-30972 GCA_049646885.1 Aequorivita sp.
TGTCGCTTTGACGTGATCTTACCAGTTTGTTGAATTTCGTTCTGTCTAGTTTTGAGATTATTTGCGAAAACAAAGTTATATTTACCATCTGAGAAGGGGTTTTTGTGGTGCACCTCAAAGGTAAACTCTGAGGAACAAAAATTTCCTTCTCTTTTTCAAACGTTTAGGACGCTATTGATTTCAAATATAAGTTACTGCAATATTAGTCCATGATGGAAAACCATAGAGACCTGCATTTTAATCGGAGGAGAATACCAAATATAATGAAATATTAGTTTAGTAATTATGCAGTGCTATGCAATCGCAAAATCGAGATTGCCTAATGTCGTTTCGGTGCTTGCGGGAGAATAGTTGAAATCCTAACAAAAAAAGAGCTTACCGATCTATTTTTCAATCTGTAGGCCTAGAATAATAATCTCAAAATTTAATGAAGAAAAGTGTTGCTTATTACCTCAGTCCTCTGTTTGCGGTAGTTTTTTGGATTAGTTTATCTTTCTACCATAAACTGTAATTTTTATAATTGGTATAATTTGCATTTGAATACCTCTTCCTAATCCAATACTAAAGCTTTTATTTTGAACTATTCTTCCATTTTCATCGTAAAAGGTTCCTAAAGAATATGCCGTTCTTCCATTTGCATGATAAGCAGTTCCTAACGAATATGCAGTTCTTCCGTTACTGTGGTAAGCAGTGCCTAAAGAATATCCCGTTCTTCCATTTGCATGATAAGCAGTACCTAAAGAAAACGCTGTTCTTCCGTTTTCATGATAGGCAGTTCCTAAAGAATATGCTGTTCTTCCATTGTCATGATACGCAGTTCTTAAAGACCATTTTACTCTTCCGTTTGAATGATATGTTGATGATATAATTAGTTAGATTGTTTATTAGTTTTTTGAATCAGAGTAAAATTACCGCTAAATTTTTTTACTCCCCACTTTATTGAGTTTTTCCCACCAATAGGGTGAGTTAAGCACAAGGTATTAAAATTTTTTTTGTATAGATTTCAAAATAATACAAATACAAAACTACCCATTACGGAAAACCATAAGAGCGGGTTATTAAATTGGGGAGAATACCTAATATAAAGTTTTTTGTTAAATAGAACCGCTATCTATTTCATTTTTAGAAGGTGCCAAAAAAACACAACTGCTCAAAGCGGTTTATATAGGTTTAGTTATTAATAATTAGGGGGTTGTACAACGGTTACGATTGTTGGGCAAAGTTAAATTTCGGTCGAAGCATTTTTAGCATTTGATTTAACAGCTTCAATACCATTTAACATTCCATTCTTAGTCTTATACATTTGGCTCACACCAATTATTTGACCATTTTGGGCAATAAGGCAAAAATAGTAACTACCGTTTGAAGCCTTTTTTTGATGAAATTGGTCATCTTTTTGAGAATTTATTTTCACTGATTCTATTCCATTCATACAACCAGCTTTACTGGTGTAACCTTCGCTAACCAGCAAAATTTCTCCCGCATTTCCTTTCAAGCTAAAATGGTATTGACCATTATTCATTTGTCTTATTATGAATTTTCCCATTTTAGTTATTGTTTAATAATTTTTTATATCAGTAAAATATTCTTTTGTCCAAGGTAAATCTTCGGCATCGGTCATTTGTTGTAATGCAATAGCCATATTTGAATCTATACTAATAACATTATTGACAATTAGATCTTGGTATTTTCTCAATTTCGTCATCTGAATATATGATGCTTTATTCCCATTATGCGCAATATCGCCTCTGTCTTTTACAAATTTATCTATATCAGTTGAATTATTAGTTGTCCAAAGTCTCGTATAATCCAAAATACCCATATATGTCAAAAATAATTCTCTAAGATTATTACCTTTAGGGGTATTGAGTAACTCCGTTTCTTCTTTGGCATATTTTTTCCAAACTTCTTTCCAACCAAACCCTGCTAATTCAATTGGTTTTAATTGATGTTTGTCAGATTTGACTTTTAGACTAATAGTATTTTTAATTCCATCATTTAGCTCGTGTATATCATTAATTTCTGAACATATTGAGTCAATCGATTCCAGTAGTAAATCTTCATTATATCTTTCCCATGCTGCACAAAGCATTACGACAGCACTTCTTGTCAAATGGCCTAAATTTTTCCTTCCTCGTTTATTCTTTGAATAATCAGTGTGTGTCTCAATCAGTTTTAAGACATCTACACGCATATGCAGAAAATTTATATATGATTTTGACGGCATAAGTTTTTAATTGTGGCCAATTTGTTGTAATCCCTACTTTATTGGGTTTATCTTTTCAATAAGTATGGCTAAGCAAAGGTTTTGAAAACCTTCTTCGCCTAGTTTCCAAATATAAAAAAACTCTAACCCACCCATCCGTATGAGTGGGTTTCAAATTGAGAAGAATACCAAATATAATGATTTAAATAGTTTTTAAAAGAGGAAAGATAAATTACAAATACTAAAATAATTAGGCACACTTAGACCTGCCAGTATGGAATAAATCAGTTCCGCTATTCTGGTATATTGGGCTCATCTCCCCATATTCCAGAACTTCCTCTATTAGCTTTCCCTGTGCCCGAACGGTTTGAAGCCGAAAATGAAGAACCAATACTTGTACTATGACTAGATCTATATACTAATCGGTCATTTACAATAGAACCAACGTACTTACCATCAGTTCCAAAAACCTTTTCTCCCCTAATTTTTCCTACAATTTTCCCTGATTTACTATAAACCTTCTCTCCATAAACTTGAAGGGGCTTACCTTTTTTAGTGTATAAATTCATAGCCTCGTAATTTGATTGAGAGAATTAATTAATAGAAAATAATATTTTGTAAAAATAAATCAAACACAAACCCACCCTTAACGGAAAACCGCAAAGCAATACGTTTAACAGAGGAGAATACCAAATATACATTTTATTTTAAACAATTTCATCATTGAGAAATTTGTAGTTCGCTTAAAAACAATTTATTATATTTGAATATTCACCCCCTTTGAAAACTATAAATGATAAAAGCAAGACCAATATTTAGTGCCGGCCTAACATTTCTATTCCTAACCTCATTTTCCGTCAATGTATCTGAAGTATACATCTGCAAAGGACCAAAAAGCACCAAATACCATTATAAAAAAGACTGTAGAGGCTTAAGTAAGTGCTCCACCGATATCTATTCTGTATCGTTGAGTGATGCCAAGAATATTGGGCGCACGCTCTGTGGGTGGGAGGATTAGGTTGATTAAAATTCTTAAAAAATAGGTTAATTATATATGGATTAGAAATGCAAAAAAGAAACGCTTTTTAAAAGCTCGTATGAGTTTAACATTTTAATACAGCTCAAAATATTAATGATTTAATAAAAAAGTTAATTGCATGGCGGTATATATAATTTATTCTTATTATTCTATATTCGCACTGACTACAGTCAAATTAATTATTTATATGCCTAAACTAAGTAATAATATTGGTGTAATCGATCTCTTTTGCGGCATTGGTGGGTTAAGCCATGGTATGTATAAAAAGGGTTTTAACATACTTGCAGGTTACGATATTGATGATTCCTGCAAATATGCATTCGAATTTAATAACAAGTCAAAGTTTTTTAGCCAAAATATTATTGCATTGACGGGAGAACATTTGAAATCCATATTTAATGATATGGATATTAAGATTTTGGCCGGTTGCGCACCCTGTCAACCGTTTTCATCATACTCGAACAAGGTTAAAAATAAAGACAGTTCAAAATATGATTTATTGTATGAATTTGGTAGATTAATAGAAGAATCCTCACCAGATATTATAACCATGGAAAACGTAGCACAAATTGTAGGTTTTAAACAAAAACCCGTTCTAAATGACTTTATCGCGAAACTTGAATCATTAAATTATTTCGTCAATTATAAAATTGTTTTCTGTCCAGATTACGGTATACCGCAAACAAGAAAAAGGCTAGTATTATTGGCGTCCAAATTTGGAGAAATCAATTTAATAGCCCCAACCCATACTAGTGAAAATTATATAACTGTACGCAATGTAATTGGCCATTTGCCACCCTTAAATGCCGGCGAAACATGTAATAATGATGGTTTACATAAAGCAAGAAGGCTTTCGGAGATTAATCTTAGAAGAATTAAACATTCAACCATCAATGGATCTTGGATGGATTGGCCTGAAGAATTAATTCTTAAATGTCATAAAAAAGATTCAGGAAGATCTTATAAAAGTGTTTATGGACGGATGGATTGGGATAAGCCTGCGCCAACTATGACCACACTGTGTACGGGTCTGGGTAATGGGCGATTTGGTCATCCAGATCAGGATCGAGCTATTACACCTCGGGAAGCAGCATTATTTCAAACTTTTCCCACTTCTTATAAATTTTTCTCACCAGAAACTCAGGTATCCGTAACAAAGGCATCGCGATATATTGGGAATGCCGTTCCTCCTGTTTTGGGAGAAGTGACAGCAGAAAGTATAATAAAACACCTTAGAAATCATGGAAAAATATACAATGAAGTTAACTCTAAGCGTGCTAAATCACTTAGGGCTTAACTTATACAGTAATACTCCCGCCGTACTTTCAGAAGTAATAGCAAATAGCTATGATGCTGATGCGGAAAATGTAAAAATTACAATTTCCCAGGAAAGCAATGAAATTATAATTCAAGATGACGGAAACGGGATGACATTGTCAGAAATCAATAATAAATTTTTGACAGTTGGCTATCAAAAACGTCTTGAAGGTGAAAGCTTATCTAAAAGATTTTCGCGACCTGTTATGGGTAGAAAAGGGATAGGCAAGCTCTCATTATTATCAATTGCAAACTCCATTGAAATTCATTCAATTTCCGAAGGTCACATAGGAAATGCTTTAAAACTTGATAAAAAAGAACTTGAACTTCAAATAAAAAATCATAACGGGGTATATAAGCCTAAAGAAATACCATTTATTGATTTTAGTCAATCACATGGAACTAAAATAATCATTTCAGATTTTCCTAGAGATATAAATAGAACAGAATCATATCTTAGAACTAGATTAGCAAAAAGATTTATTCTTACACCTGCTAATCATCCATTTAATATTATAATAAATTTAAAACCATTAACCATTGATGATAGAAAGTATTTTAATAAAATAGAGTTTTTGTGGCCAATAGGCAATTTCAATACATCCACTCTATCAAAATTTACTAATATTAAAATCCAGACAAAATTAAATGGAAAAATTCAAAATGAATCTTATGAAATAAGGGGTTGGATTGGTAGTGTAAATGTGCCTAGTGATTTAAAGGACGTAAGCGATAACAATAATAAAATTAGCATTTTTAGTCGAGGAAAATTAGCTCAGGAAGATATATTATCCTACTATAATGAAGGAGGTATGTATGCAAGTTATTTAATAGGTGAAATACATGCCGATTTTCTTGATGATGATAAGAATATGGACATAGCAACATCCAATCGACAGCAGTTCAATGAGAATGATGATCGGTTTAAAAAGCTCGTAGGTCATATTCATCCATTATTAAAAAGTATCCAATCTTCATGGTCAGCATTAAGAATTGCAGGCTCAACTGAAAAAGCCTTAAAAGAAATTCCTGTATTAAAAGAGTGGTTTGATAACCAACGAGGTGATAATATAAATCACGCTAAAAAACTTTTTTCAGTTATTGAAAATTTACATTTCGATAAAGACATCAAGAAGAAAAAGGAAATTTACAAATTTGGCATTTTAGCATTTGAGCGTTTAAGAGTATCAGAAAAACTTTCCGAAATTGAGAATTTATCAGGGGATAATTTGCAATTATTCGGGAGTATATTTTCGGAAATGCAAGATATTGAAGCTACACTTTATTACGATATTGCAAGTCAAAGAGTTGAAGTTATAAATCAATTGATCAAAAAAGTTGCGGATAATGAGAAGGAAAAAATTCTCCAAAAACACCTATTTGATAATCTTTGGCTATTAGATGCCTCATGGGACCGAGCCACAGGCGGTACTGAACATTTAGAAAAGTCTGTTCAAGATGAATTTGGAAAGGTAACTGCAAAACTTTCAAAAGATGAAAAGAAAGGACGTATTGATATCCGATATCGAAATGCTACAAATAAGCATATTATTATTGAGCTTAAAAGATATATTACGGGTTATAAACTTACTACAGGTACCTTATTAGATCAAGTTCAGAAATATGAACGAGCCCTAAAAAAATGTCTAGAAGCAATTGGTATTTCAAATCCTTCAATTGAAGCTATTTGTGTTGTAGGAAAGGATGCTCTGGAGGATATTAATGAAACAAATAAAAGTTTGAGGGGTACAAATGCCCGCGTGATTACATATGACAAATTAATTGAAAACGCACAGTCAAGCTACCAAGAGTATTTAGATCAAAATAAACGGGTTGGTAAAATTCGTGCAATTATTGAAAAACTTTAAGAAGGTATTAAACTAAAAGTTATACCATTTCTAGATGATAAGATTTTTAATTAATCTCTTTTTTGGATACAAATTAGAATTAAATATCAAAATAATTTTGTAAACTATTATTTAAAAGGAGAAACCCGATAAGTTCTATATTCATTATTTAATTTCATTGTGGAAGTGGAATATAATGTACCTAAGAATAAAATAATTAATCTGATTGCTTTTGATGAAGGAAAACTTTTGGAGAGATATTGGATTCTTACAGATTTATAATGATAATTTAATATTGAACTTTAATTCTGTTTCTTAGACTTTTGGAATTCCTTTATTTCGATTTCTTTAATTGATTCATAGATAAGGGCAAAGTCAGATAATTTATAACCCATGCCTTCAACAATGAGTATTAAAGTCACAGTAGTTGGAACCGATTTTCCGTTAAAGGTATCAGAAACTGTGGCTTTTCTAATATCCGCATTTAATGCGATTTTATTATAGCTGTTAGCAATATCCTCCTCATTATTTCTTGATGGGCGTAAACTTCTGCTTGCTTCCAAAAGTTTGTTAAGGCTTATTGCGATTTTGGCATTAATATCTGACATTAACTCTTGTTTCATTTATGCAATTAACTAATAAGAAAAAAATTAATCGGTACGCTTGGTGGTACCGATTATTATTTTTATATTTGGCTCTGTATCTTATGAATTTGAGATACATAGAATATTTTTGCGATAGCATTTCTAAGTATTTAGAAGCATTCGCTTTGAAACTCGGTCTAAAAACTGGTAATTTTTAATCACACGAGATGATAAGCATGGATGCTCACGACCCGGGACGTGGGCTTCTCACTTATTGTTGCAAGGTATACCAGTACCCCAATGGCATAAGTTGAATTCCGCGCCCTTTTGTATTGAGCTTGGTCGCTATTTCTTCCCTCAACTTCCCTTCAAAGCAACTGTTTCTTCCGCCCAGAAGCCTTCGCAACAATTTGTACAACCCACAACCAACCGCCTATGAATTGAACATTGAACCTTAATTCAAATAACCAATAAACCAATAAACCAATAAACCAATAAACAAATAAACCAAATAAAAAAGACCCGCTCCCAGTTTTGCAAGACCATCGGAGCAGGCCAAAAGTTAAAACATTGTATAACATCTTAACCATGCAAAATTATGAAAAATAATTACCTGCACAGGCTAGTCCTGACTTTAAGTTTTGCCCTTTTACTCTATTACTCCCCAATTATCTCCCAGAACCTTCCACAGAAAACCATCAGTGGAACAATTACCGATGCAGACGGCCCCCTAAGTGGCGTCAACGTCTTGGTGAAAAGCACCTCCCGAGGTAGCATTAGCGATCTGGATGGGCGGTATTCGCTTCCTCTTGCTGCCGGTAATTCCCTTGCATTTATTTATTTCGGTTATAAAACTGAAGTAAACTTGGATGGTAATAAAAAGGACTTTGATATTGTAATGGTTGCAGCTGCCACTACCTCAAACTTAGACCAAGTGATTATAAACGCAGACTGCTATAAAGTTTTTTATTAAGAGAAGGAGGGTGGTATTGCGCACATTACACTCAACGGAAACAAAAACCAACAAGTGACCAATACTTTGGCAACTTTACATCTCCATATTCAACGTCAACGTCATCGTCTATTTCCAATTTTGACGCATCACAATTGGAGTTTTTGACGCCTTCTTTCAATACCATTGGCAATAAAAGAGAGTGTTTAGCTTGGACTTTGCTCATTTACGATATTACGCAAAATATTTTTTTAGTTTTTCTGGTATCACTACACTTTCAGCTTGTAGAAGGTTTTTATATTCACCCGAAAGGGCGCTACCACTTACAAATAAATTATTAAATCTTTCCAATAACCAATCAGAATTATCTTGTTGATTATAATGTTCGACTAATTTCTTAATTATATCCTTATCGGGAGCGCAATTTTTAATCATTCCAGAAATAATGGTTACTTCGGTTCGATTTGTGCCAGTGATTTCGGTTTCATAGTG
Organism: Aequorivita sp.; assembly: GCA_049646885.1. GTDB lineage: Bacteria > Bacteroidota > Bacteroidia > Flavobacteriales > Flavobacteriaceae > Aequorivita. The sequence goes on from JBARWQ010000049.1 coordinate 8,438, forward strand.
CCAGGCATTTCGGTTCAAACTGTGCCACTTTTGCCTGTTTGGTAAAAGTCTATATCGGTTCGATTTGTGCCACATTTCGATCTGGCCCACTGTACCGACTTTGAAAGATCAAGTATTAATTACCTTATCGCTTAAAAGAATGCGATATGGCCAACACACTTGATCCAATGGACTTAAAACAAATCATTTCCCTACATATTGATGGGTTCAGCAACCGTAAAATAGGTGCTACCCTAGGAATATCCCGCAACACCGTAAACAATTATATGCGGCTGTTCAAGGCTAGTACCCGTTCTCTTGAAGAACTGTTGGCCTGTGACAACACTGCCCTGGAAGCACTTTTCCCTTCCAGCACCACAATAGCCAATCCCCGTTATGAGGAGCTCATGCTGTATTTTGACGTGATCAATAAAGCGCGGAACCATCCCGGGTTTACCTTTCTGTTCCATTATCAGGAATATGTACAGCATGCTACGGAACCCTATAGCTATACCCAGTTCATGGAGCATTACAACCGCAAGTACGCAAAGGTGAAGGGATCCATGAAATTGGAACATGATCCAGGCAATGAGATGTATATCGACTTCGCTGGCAAGAAACTACATATCGTGGACCGGTCCACCGGGGAGATCATCGCAGTGGAAGTCTTCGTGGCCATTCTTCCAAACAGTCAGTATACCTACGTGGAAGCCTGCCATAGCCAAAAGAGAGCAGATTTTATTACCTGCTGTGGTCATGCTCTGGAGTTTTATGGCGGAGTTCCCAAGGCCATTGTATCTGATAATTTAAAGTCGGCCGTAACCCGTGCCAGTCGTTATGAGGCGGACATCAACCGCAGTTTTAAGGATTTTGCCAGACATTACAACTGTGTTATAAATCCCACCCGTGGCTATTCCCCACAGGACAAGGCCCTAGTGGAGAATGCGGTCCATCTTGCCTACCAGCGTATCTATTATCCCTTGCGCAATATGACGTTCTTCTCCCTGGGGGAGCTCAACAGGGAGATACGAAACCTATTGACTGCCTACAACAATTTAATGTTCAAAAGGAAACAGGCCAGCCGCTTGGAACTCTTCCAGTCCATAGAAAAGAGCCACTTAAAACCGCTCCCCACAAGTGCCTATCAGCTTAAGGATTATCGTCGCGCCAAGGTTCAGAAAATGGGATATGTGTACTTCTCACCGGACAAAAGCTATTATAGTGCGCCCTATCGCTACATCGGCAAGCATACCCAGATCCATTATACATCTACAACTGTGGAAGTTTATTATAACCATCAGCGAATAGCCCTGCACCAACGCAATCCCAGAAAGGGAAGCTACAACACCAATCGCGATCACTTGAACAGTACCCATAAATATTATACGGACTGGAGTCCCGAATTTTTTAAAAAGAAAGCCTCCTTCCACGGGAAGAATGTAGCGGCCTGTGTAGAAAAGATCATAGTCTCTGGGGATTATCCCGAGATCGGCTACAAACGTGCCATGGGGCTTATCCAATTGCACAAGGCCTATGGTTCCCAACGATTGGACAACGCATGCAAAAGGGCCATACAGGCAGATGCCGTCGCATACCAGCGCATCAAGAATATACTGAAAAACAACTTGGACCAGTCTTCCTTGTTTTACCAAGATTTAGAGGAAGATAAATCCCATATCCCCGTGCACGAGAACATCAGGGGAGCTTCGTCCTATCAATAAATATTTAATCAATAAACCCTATAATAATGAACAAAAATCAAACTGTTGAAAAACTAAAACAAATGCGGTTGGGCGCCATGGCAGACCTGCACTACCAGCATATCAAGGAGAACCGCACAACGGATCTTACGGCCGATGAATACTTGGCCCTGCTGACCGACCACCAATGGGAAGACTATAAAAATCGAAAGATCCAAAGGCTTCTCAAGCAGGCAACCTTCCGTGGACAGGCCGATCTAGCGGAAGTGGACTACGGCCAACAGCGCAACTTGGACAAGAATATGTTTCTTCGCTTGGGCTGTCTTGATTTTATAAAGCGAAAAGAGAACATCATAATGACCGGTGCCTCGGGGGTCGGAAAAAGTTATCTGGCCCAGGCCTTGGGACATCAAGCGTGTATGATGGAATATCGTACCATCTACGCCAACACAGCTCGCTTGTTAAAAAGATTAAAGCTCAGCAAGGCAGATGGAACTTATCTAAAAGAACTGACAAAGCTCCTAAAGGCTGATCTGCTTATCCTGGATGACTTTGGTTTACAGGGTTTTGATAACCATGCAAGAGAGTCACTTATGGATATAATCGATGATCGCTACAACAGATCCTCCACCATAATCCTATCCCAGATCCCAGTATCGGCATGGTATGATATTATTGGGGAAGGTACAATTGCCGATGCCATACTGGATAGAATAGTAAACTCATCCCATAGGATCGACCTCAAAGGCGAATCGTTAAGAAAAGGAGCTTTAAAGAACGAATAACATTTAATTTTTATATAATTGTAGTATCTTTTAAAGTGGCACGGTTTGACCGAAACAGGTGGCACCATCACTCCGAAATAGCCAAATAATATCAGCTCTATCATTTACCCATAAATATGACCTATATCCAATAAAATTACTATTGTCTATAATTAATTCTTTAAAAGTATCTAAGATGCCATTTACTGATAATACTTGATGTTCATTGATAGTTGGCGAATATTCTCTTATAGCGCTTAAAACAGTTTTATTTGCCTCTTTTATTTCATTTTGTGGGATTAAACCATTTCTTAAAAAAGAAGTGTATAACCCTAAAATGTTATTACAAGAAGCTAATTGTGTTTTCCAAAATTTTCGGACCTCTTCCTCATTAAAATTAAAGTTTAAAATTTTATCTGGATGGTTCGAAAGAAAATCTTTTAAATAATACTTATTGGCTTTGACAATAGCAATCAAACTATCGTTTATAAAACATTTGTTTGCCTCTAAACTTTTACTAATCAATTCCTGCTTCCTTTTGGATAAGTCGAAATCCCATTCATCATTTTTTAATAATAATTCCCAAAAATATTTTAATTTTGATCTTTCTACTGAAAATTCAATCTCTTGGATTAGTGGAGTAATATCTTTATCGGGTGGAGTAATAGTTGGGTCAAAATGTTTGTAAATTTTATTAATTAGAGATTGCATTCCGCCCTCTATTGTTATTTTTGACACATTACTCTCAATAAATGCCCAAAATGCCTCAATATGGAAAGTGTCGATAATATTATCTTTGTAATGAGCGCAGTCATTTCTCCTATCTTTCCAATATTTTATTTGAAATCGTAGATTGCTATTAATGTTAAATATTGGATCCTTAGTGCGTTCTTTTGTAATTGAATCAATTTTTTCTTGCTGTTGAGTTGCATCAAATACACTTGTCTCCCACAGATCTTCATTTTGTAATTTTGAAATTATTTTATCCCACTCCCCTTGGGGAAATAAGTTTGGTTTGGCTCCTGCAATTATTCTTTCCTTCAGTATCGTCAGAAAAGCCAAATATGAAAATAACAACGAGGCTCTATTCGCCCCGGCTTTATAGCAAGTAACCCCATCCGTAAACAGAACATTTACATCTTCTGAAAAATTATTATTATCAATCCAATTTTCAATTCGTAGTTTCATTCAAATTATATTTTGCTCACGGTTTTTTACAATACTACAAAATTAGAAAATTATCGTTAGTGTCAATTATAGTAAAACGACTTTCAAGTTTACAGGTTATTCGCTTGCGCCAGAAGATTAAATTAATAAGAAATAAAAATAGTTAATGAACAAATTCTTGCCTTCCCTCTTGGCCAGTAGTAAAACCCAACAAAACCTAAATAAAACACACAAACCTAGCCCGTACCTCTAAGGATCGGGGGTAAAACCCAAATCAACCCCACAAACTTACAGGTTTCCATCCTCCCCTTTAGGGGGCGGGGGTAAAACCCAAAGTGTAAAAACAAAGACTGTAGAGGCCTTAAAGATTGTTCGACAGATATCTACTCTGTGTCGCTGAGTGATGCTAAGGATGCTGGTCGGACGCTCTGTGGATGGGAAGATTAACTGGATGATTTAAAATTTTAATAGCATGGTCAACTTCGAAAAAACAATTTACTGAACAATTTAAATTCTCATTATTGATGGCTGTAATAGTTGGCGTTATTGTCTTCTTTCCGTGAGTTTTCGGAGTTGTTGACTTTTAGGTTATGTGAGGATTATAATGAGACTTTTGACCTTTTAGTTTTTGATAAAAAAACATTCGTAAATAATACTCTCTATTATTTTTTATCTTTTAAAGTAGCTATTATTTCATTTCGAAGATCTTGAAGCCTCTTTTCATAAAACTCGATTATTTTGTCAATAGGATCATTAACAATCGTGTTGATATTAGTATTGACTGAATGACTCCCTTCGTAAAAATTTGCAGTAGCGTATAAAACAGACTCTTCATTGAATTTTTTTAATCCTGAAGGTGTTACACCTAAGGCTTTTGCTACTTCCTCAATTCGGTCTTCATCAATAACTTCTGTTTGTTCGAGTTTGCTAATAGCTTGTTTGCTAATACCTCCTAATAGTTCGCCCAATTCCGTTTGGGTAAAACCTCTTAGAACCCTTACCTTCTCAATTTTACGTCCAATGTGACTGGAAACATTTTCAAAATTATTTTTCATTTTTTAAAATTTTACTTATTGCTTATTCAGTTTATTTTTTTCACTTTCCAATAGTCTCTCATAAAGTTCCACTATTTTTTCTATTGGATTAAAAACTTGTGCTGCCGAAGAGTCTGAAAAAGTATTATCGTGTACGTTATAATGATTTATATTATATATAACTGCATCTTCATCAAAATTCTTTAATAAATCTACAGGAATATTCAAATATTCCGCAATCACAATTAAAGTTTCTTCATCAATTTTCTCCTGTTGTTCAATTTGAGAAACTTGTTGCTGTGTTAATTTTAAATCTTGAGCAAGGGATTCTTGTTTTACACCTAAGAAAGATCTCAGTTTTGCAACGTTGTGTCCCTGATGGTAACTATTTCTTTTCCTTTTTGTTGTTGTATTCATGATATAGAATTTGAGTAAATATAGTAAAAGTCAATCATATTAATGTAAAGGTCAACCAAAATTATTTCTTGGCTAAAAACATTTTTAATTACTTGCGGTCGAAAGAAGTAACCAACTAATGCGAATCTATTGCTTTTTTGCTTTAATCCTTTAAAAAAAAGACCCGCTCCAAGTTTTCGAAGACAAGGGAGCAGGCCAATAGTTTAAAAAAGATACTAACCCTAAACCAATGCAAAATTATGAAAAATAATTACAGGCATAGCCTTGCGTTTGCAGGTATTTTTGCCCTCTTCTTAAACTTTAGCTCCCCACTTTTATCACAGAACCTACCGCCAAAAAATGTTAGCGGTATTATTACCGATGCCGAAGGCCCACTAAGTGGGGTAAATATATTGGTAAAAAACACCGCCCGAGGTAGCATTAGCGATCTTGATGGCCACTATACCATAATCGCTACGGCCAAGGACACACTTGTGCTTACTTACATAGGTTATAAAACTCAAGAACTCCTAATAGGTGATAAGCTCACCATTAATTCTGTGATGACAGCAGATGCCACCGCCCTAGATCAAGTTATAATTAATGCCGGGTACTATAAGGTTTCCGAAAAGGAGAAAACGGGAAGTATTGTCCGAGTAACCGCAAAGGAAATTGAAAACCAAGTGGTGTTAAACCCAATTGCCGCACTACAAGGCAGAATGGCAGGCGTGCAAGTTGTTCAGAGCTCCGGAACTCCCGGCAGTGGTATTAAAGTGCAGATTCGTGGCAAAAACAGTATTGCAGCAGGCAATAATCCGCTCTACATAATTGATGGGGTACCCTTCAGCTCCCAAAGTCTCAGTACGTGGAACGTAACCGGCAGTGTTTTGCCTGATGCCGACTTTAGTCCTTTTAGCTTTTTAAATCCCTCCGATATTGAGAGTATAGAAGTCCTAAAAGATGCCGATGCCACAGCCATCTATGGATCCCGTGGCGCCAATGGGGTAGTGCTCATTACAACCAAAAAAGACCGAATTGGAAAAACAAGATATTCCGTTACTGCAAAGAGTGGTATGGGGCATATAGCAAATACCCAGAAGCTCTTGAATACGGAACAATATTTAAATATGAGACAACAAGCCTTTCTAAATGATGGTATAACTGAAATCCCTCCTTATGCCTATGACGTAAATGGAACATGGGACCAGAATAGATATACGGATTGGCAAAAGGAACTTTTGGGGAAAACTGCCTATTTTCAGGAATATCAGGCTTCCGTTTCAGGTGGAAACAGTGCGACCTCTTTTTTCCTAAGTGGTGGCTACCATGGGGAATCAACTGTCTCCCCTGAAGATGATTATTACAGCAGAGCAAATGGCTTGTTTAAAATAAACCACAGCTCCCCCAATGAGGGGTTTAAATTTTTACTTTCCACTACTTACGCTCATGAGAATAATAAACTGCCTAGTGCCGATCTAAGTTATCAGGCACTCACTTTACCACCCAATGCTCCAGCACTTTATACAGAAGATGGCTCGCTTAATTGGGAAGATGGAACCTTCAACAATCCGCTAGCAGCTCTAGAAGGGGACTTACTCTCCAAACGAAATAGTCTCTTAGTAAATGCACTAGTGGAAGTTAAGATTTTAAGAAATTTGAACTTAAAAGCAAATTTAGGATATCAGGATACGCAACTGTCCGAATACCGAACTTTTCCACATACACGATTTCCACCCAACTATGGCCTTAACAGTAAGTCCTCAGCTATTTATTCAAATGATGGTTCCAAGAATTCATGGATCGTAGAGCCTCAATTAAGCTATTCCTTCGAGAAAAGAAATAGCAAATTTGCATTATTGGCAGGTTATTCCGCACAAAGCGAGAGAGCCACAACTTTCTCACAATACGCACAGGGCTTCGCTAGTAACACTCAAATATTAAACATGGCTGCCGCCAATTATATTCAGGTTACAGAAGATGCCGAGAAAGTTTATAATTATCAGGCAATTTTTGGAAGGATTAACTATACCTATGCTAAACGTTATATTTTGAACATTACCGGTAGAAGAGATGGTTCCAGTCGGTTTGGATCCAACAACCGCTTTGCCAACTTCGGGGCTGTTGGTGTGGCTTGGTTATTTTCAGAAGAAACAGGAGTTAAAGAACTCTTGCCCTTTTTAAGCTTTGGGAAATTTAGAGGTAGCTATGGTTCAACAGGGAACGACCAAATTGGCGACTATAAATACCTGAACTCTTATGGTAGTTCTGGAATTCCTTACAATGGCACTATTGGACTGTATCCTACCGCCTTGTATAACCCCGATTTTGGGTGGGAGGTAAACCGAAAGGCCGAAATTGCTTTAGAATTGGGAGCGTTTAATAATAGAATTTCTACTACAATTAACTATTACCGCAATCGATCCTCCAATCAGTTAATGGAAATCCCCCTTCCTGGAACAACGGGATTCGTAGGTATGCTTGCAAACTTAGACGCCCTTGTGGAAAATACAGGCTTTGAATTTGAATTGAATACTATAAATGTAGATACAGAAAAATGGAAATGGAACACCTCCCTTAATTTCACCATCCCAAGAAATGAACTGCTGGAATTTCCAAACCTAGAAAATAGTACATATGCCAACAGTTATGTAATAGGCAAACCTATTACTATTCGTAAGGTTTTGCATTATACGGGAGTCGATCGACAAACGGGTATTTATACATTCGAAGATTATAATAATGATGGCAAAATAAGTCTGCCAGAAGATAGCCAGAAGATTGTGGATACAGCGCCTAAATTCTATGGAGGACTTTCTAATAGTATAAGCTTTCAAAATCTTGATCTGGACTTTTTTTTCCAGTTTAGTAAACAATATGCTGAAAACAGTAACATTTTTGGTACTACCCCAGGTGTAATGACCAACCAGCCTGTTGAGGTCTTGGATGCATGGACAAGCCCAGGCGACCAAGCAAACACCCAAGCATATACCTCCGGAGCTAATTTCGAGCGTATTGTCGCATCTCTAAACTTAAGACAAAGTGATGCTGCATTTAGCGACGCCACTTACCTCCGACTTAAAAATGTTTCTCTTTCCTACAATCTGCGAAATATCATAAATAATACCTCAAACGCAAAAATTTCAATCCAAGGTCAAAACCTTTTCACTTGGACCGCATATAAAGGTCAAGATCCAGAGCAGTCCCAAGGATTTATACCCGCATTGCGTTGGTTGAGCGCAGGCTTTACACTAACCTTTTAAAAATAGATGTTATGAATTCAATTATTAAAAAACAAAACCGGATCCCTCAATTATTAAGCAACGCTTATTTTGTTTTTGCCTTCTTGACCGCACTTTTAAGTGGATGTGAAAAAGCTCTTGAACCTGATTTTCCAGATTTTCTCTTATCAGATAGTGCCACCTTTGAGAACGCGGCTACAATCGACGCAGCCTTGGCTCATGTTTATGCTGGTTTGCGGGACAATAGCCCTATAGCAGGCAACGTTGATGGACTAAATGTTTTACTAGGACTATATACCGATGAACTAGATTATTTCCGCGCAGATTCTCAGAATGACATTACATTTTATAATCATACAGTGCTTCCCAATAATGAAGCAGTGGCTAGCCTTTGGGATAATAGCTACGCGATGATATTCAGTGCCAATGCCATTATCGAGGGCTTGGAAAAATCTCCCTTGTCAGATGCCGAAAAAGATAACTTTCTGGGTGAAGCATTTTTTCTGAGAGCCTATCTGCATTTCTATTTGGTTCAGATTTTTGGAGACATCCCCTACATTAAAACAACGGATTATACCGTAAACTCATCAGTCAATAGAATGCCGGTAGAAGTAGTATTTGCAGAAATAGAACAAGATCTAATTACAGCGAAAAACTTACTTCCAGATATAGATATCAGCGCGGAGAAACTCCGGGTTTCAAAAGGGGTCGCCACAGCAATGTTAGCAAAATTTTATCTACTATCTAAACAATGGGATAAGGCTTTCGAATATAGCAACAATGTGATAACAAGTGGTATATATTCCTTGCAACCCGACTTAAATCAAGTGTTCCTTAAGGAAAGTCCTTCAATAATATGGCAGTTAAAACCTGAATTTGAAGGCTCTGGAACCAAAGAAGGGGAGACCTTTATATTTGATTTTGGCCCTCCATACCTATATGCATTAACAGAAGGCTTTATGGAAGATTTTGAGACAGGAGATATTCGAAGGGGCGCTTGGACACGCGAAATATCCGATGGTAATGCAAGCTGGTTTCACCCATATAAATACAAACAGAACATGTTTGGAGGAAGCAGTGCCGAATATTCAATCCTTTTCCGACTGGCCGAACAATATTTGATTAGGGCAGAGGCAGCTTTGAATTTAGGAAATCTTCAGGATGCAAAAAACGATTTAAATATAATCAGGTTTCGTGCAGGCCTGCAGCCTACAAATGCCAATACTATCGACGACATTAAGAGTGAGTTACTCCACCAACGTAAGTATGAACTTTTTACCGAACAAGGCAATCGTTGGTTCGATCTCAAAAGAACAGGCATGGCAACCGCAATCTTAGGCCCAATAAAGTTAGGTTGGAAATCCACAGATGTGCTTTTCCCCATTCCTCAAAAAGAGCTATTACTTAATCCAAACATAAACCCTCAAAACCCAGGTTATTAATGAGTACATATATAGTAAAGCCAATAACTTATGCGCAAAATATTAGCCTAATTATTTTGTTCTTTTTGTTGTTTGTTTTGGCCATCTGCCCCGTTATGGGGCAGGAGGGGCCAAATAAAATGAGGGTTGAACCCTTAAATTATTCTATGTGGCATACATTGAGATTCCCTCAGATTTCAGGGAATGGTAAATGGTATAGCTACTGGCGCCCCTATGAACAAGAACAGGATACATTATTTGTAAATTCTGTATCTGGAAAGGAAAGGTATGTATTACCCAATGCTCATTATAATCAATTTGAACCAACTGTAAATCCTAAAATTTTGGCTTTTATTAACAAAAAGAAAGGGGTAGGAGTTTTGCATTTGAAAACTGGCAATATAGAATGGATTAATAAAGCAACCCGCTTTGAATTTTCGAGAAATGGAAAATATTTAGCCTGTTTTAGTCCAAAAAATAAAAATGGTTATTTGAGATTATTAGATGTAGAAAAAAATGAAACGCTAATCATAGAAGGTGTTCAGCAATTTAGCTTTGACCCAACTGGCAATAACGCGGTCCTCATTATAAATGAAGTTAATAAAATAAAAATAGAATTGCTTGATCTAAGCAGTTTGAAACGATCTCTTATTTTAAGCAATGCCCATTCGGACTTTCTTTATCCTACCTGGAATGCAAATGGAAGCGGCTTGGCTTTTATTGAAAGTACTATTAACTTAAAACAACGTCTTTATTATTTTGAAGGTGGGAAATCACCGGTTTTAAAGAAAATGGATGATGTAGGTTTAAAATTAGAGAGATTGGAGATTAGTAAATTAGAACTTTCCTTTTCCGAGGATGGAGAACGATTGTTTTTTTGGACCCATAGGAAAGAGAAACTTTTGAATGTATTGGATGCCGACTCCGTAAAAGTGCAGATTTGGAAAAGCACGGATAAATGGATATACCCACGCAGGAAATTGGATTGGGAATATCAAAAAAATGATAAACTAGCGGTTTGGTGGCCAAAAACACAAAGATTTTTCCAAATAGGTACAATGGAACAGCCAGAGGTGATTCTAACAAAGGATCAAAAATTTGCAATAAGTTATAATATTCTAACCTATGAGCCACAAAACAGACAATTTCCCCAATCCGATTTTTATATAACAAATTTGGAATCTAAGGAATCAAAACTATTGTCTGAAAAAATGGAAACACTTCTAGACTATATAAGCCTGTCTCCAAATGGTGAGAATATTGCCTATTTTAAGGAAAATAATTGGTTCAACTATAATATATTAAAAAATGAGCATACAAATGTAACGAAGAATATTCCATTTCCGCTATATCATAAGCATGCAGAACATTCGCTTTATGTTATTCCCTTTGGTATAGATTGGACCGATGACAACAATCTTATGATATATGATGAATTTGACATTTGGAAAACAAGCATCAATGGTGATCGTTTACAACGCCTTACCGAAGGAAGGAAGAACAAAATTTCCTATCGAGGATACAAGAATCTTTTTGATGGTTTTTATTCTTTTGGAATACAAGAGAATTTTCTGGGCTTTAACCTTTCTGAAAATATTGTTTTTGCAACTCGCGATTCCCTTTTTAACTATGGATATGCTCTTCGAAAACCCAACGGTAGAATAATTTCTTTACTTAGCGAGTCTGGAAGACATTCTGAATTACGCAAAGCAAAATTTACGAATTCTTATATCTATCTAAAGGAAAAAAATAATGATCCTCCCTCCCTAAACATTTTGACAGGAGGCAAATCAAAATTGTTGGTAAGGTCCAATTCCCACCAGGATAAATTTAAAATGGGGAAAACAGAATTGATTGCTTATAAAAATAAAGAAGGAGAGCAGTTACACGGTCTCCTGCATTATCCAGATAATTATGTTGTAGGAAAGCAATATCCAATGATAGTACATATATATGAATTGCAATCAAACCGTTTTCAGGTCTACGAAAAACCATCCCTTTTTAATTCGGAAGGGTTCAATTATAGGAACTTTACGGCAAAAGACTATTTCGTACTAGAACCAGATATTCTTATTCAAGAAGGGAAACCTGGAACTTCGGCAATGGATTGTGTAACAACCGCGGTTAATAAAGTTTTGGAAAAACGAATAGTGAAAAGAAATGCTATCGGGTTAATGGGTCATTCTTTCGGAGGGTATGAAACTGCTTTTATCATTTCACAAACCAATTTATTTTCGGCCGCAGTAGTTGGAGCGGGTGTCTTTGACGTTGTTTCATCATATCACACAATAAATGAGGAATCAGGAAGACCCGAGCACTGGCGATTTGAAAACCACCAATGGCGATTTGGAAAATCTTTTTATGATATTAAGGACGCGTATAAAAAGAATTCACCATTAGAATTTGTCCAAAATATAAAAACACCTACCTTAATATGGACAGGAAATAAGGATTATCAAGTAAACTGGCATCAAAGCGAAGGAATGTATCTCGCTCTACGCCGACTCAAAATCGAATCCGAATTATTAATATACGAAAACGAGAAGCATTCATTAACACAGCCTCAAAATCAAAAAGATCTTACAGAGAGAATAATTAAATGGTTCGAGAAATATTTAATTAAGAATTAAATATAGTTTGAAAAAGCCGGCTGTTATAAAAGCCGGCTTCCTTTTTCTAATTTACAATATTAAGGATGCCAATTCATTCTTAAAATCTGTAAACATTCTGTTTGACCACTCTTGCCAAAAACCTGACGTCCGAGATTATCAGTGCAGATGGGGCCACTAGAATTATCACATTTACCATTGGGAGTGCACACCCCGTTTTGATAAATATAACCTTGAACCGGAGCGAAATCCTCTTGAAGGTTCTTCTGGGTGGCAAAGGCCGCTGCAATAGCAACCATAAATACACCCACAGGTAATAAAAACTTAATTTTCATAGTTTTCATAATTATAAATTTAAATTATTGATTTTGATCTACTCTTTTCTACAGGTTTTCGATCTCATCCCTGTCCTTGCAAGAAAAAATCGTTTATTCAAAATGTATGTTGGTCAGTTTATAGGCCACTAAATAATTATCCTGAAGAGCATATAGCTTTCCGTCCTTTATCATAAATTCTCGTGCCTTACTGTTTTCATGTTTGTATAAATAAAAACTAAACCGATAGCTTTGATCTGTAAGGTTATAAACATCTATTATGTTTGCCTCCTTAATCATATTCTCAGGTTCAAGATTTCCCAGTCGCGGAGATTCAATTAATAATAAATCATCTATTGTTGTGATATTCTTATTTACTACAATAGTATTGCCACCTAACTTTCTTTGTCCTTGTGAGCTATTTTCTGTTATATGAATATGGGCCTTACTAACAGTATCAATAGTTCTTCCTCGATTTTTCAGTTTTAAATCGAGACTTATAACCATGTATTCATTTCGGTAGTAATAAGTAAAAATTAGTCTATCTAAGTTTACATTATAAATTAATCGTCCATCTGTATCAAATATTCCATCAAGCTGTTTTATCAAAAGCTGGTTGCTAAAAGTTCCTTTTAGAGAATCTCCAATATCAATTATTCCGAGTATATTTTCACGGTTAACACTACTGCTAGACTGAACCGCAATTTTATTGGAGTTGATCGGGTATGAATGATTGAAATAATAATCCCCCTGCATTTTGGTTGTTGCATTCCAATCAGCAACATCTCCTTGAAGAATTATCGGCACGGTTCCATCGGTAACATAAAATATTGGGGGTACGACCCAGACCTTAACTCCACGATAGGGCAGATCCATTTGGTCCAATTGTATCATAGTTGTCGTTGTGTCAGTCAAGCTGCTATCAATAACAGTCATTAATAGGGGAGCGGTGGTATTGCCCAAATAAACTTTTCCATTTCCAATCCCAGCAAAATAATAAGAGCTGTACTCCAAGTCTAGACTGTGTATTTTCTCAATTGGGTGCGGTATATATCTACGTTGAAACGCATTATTCCGATGCATCTTCTTCTCCGAAAAAGCAAACAATATGGCAACAATGCCTATTCCGATTATCGCTAGTATAAGGAGTAATAATAACCTTCGCTTGATGTTCCAATGTATGGAGATAAGAATAGCGCCCCCAGCCAAAACAATAAACACCACGTTAAAGATAAGATGCTGGGTCCAACTCAGTTTTTCCAGCACGCCCCCACAAGAGCAGGGGATAAAGTCTGAAAAATTTAGGATGATATAGATATAGGCCGTAAACATGACCATAAGGGTAAAAGATGCGTAAAGAGCTAAGTTTCTAAACCGTGGAAATATCAGGAGAACAGCAATGAGTATTTCTATTCCCGGAACCATCCAAGCAATAATTCCCGCATAAGCACTGAGTAGGGGAGACTGTGCCAATTGCACGGTAAAGGTTTCAAAGTCGAGGAGTTTGCTGGTGGCGGCGTAGAGAAATAGCAATACAAACAGATAGCAGATAACTGTTATGGTAGTATTTGTAATGCTTGTTTTTCTAGCTAGGGAGCACATAGAATTGTGTTTACATTTTGTCTAGCTAAAAATAGGGAGCTTAATTGAGAGGGGGATTGTAAAATGAGCTGATAATTAAAGACTTATGCGTTATAGTTTATGAATCATCCTTAAATTATTAGGCTTGAAAACACCAATATTTTTTAGGTGGAAAGCATAGCGGCTGATAATTTGAGACTATTTTATACATAACCTTGCATTTTTACTTCACGAATCAACTCGGTATCCGATTTTCCATATACTTTAAATAACTCTTTCAGCTTGGTTCGTCTAGAAAGGATGGTAGAATGCGACAGAAATACTTTTTCCGGTAAGGCGGTGACGGGGGTGCCAAGAGAAAGCTCATGCAGGATGGAGTAATCTGCCTGATCCATTGCATCAAATGTTTTGAGGAACTTATGCAGTAGCTTCAAAATAGTTGGGCTATAATACACATCTTTTTTAATGATAACATTTAGAGCGTTGACAATAGTTTGTTGGTCGCAGTCTACCAATTCAAGGATGCAATGGGGGTTTACTTTTTGGAAGACTTTTCTCAGGAAATACACTTTAGTGTTGCCCGTGATCGCAATTATATGAGCTTCTGGATAGCTGTTTTTTAAAGACGACAGCAGGGATATAGGAGTATGGTATTTTTCGTGCAAGGGGATGGGAAAATCCAGATTCATCCAAATAAAATGAAAACTATTATTGGCTATCAATTGGTTTAAAGTTGGCTTATCGGCATTGATAACACTTATTTCTATACCCTTATAAATAAGATCGGGGTGCTGGATTGCCATATTCTTTAGCCCCAGATGGAAGCCATCTCTCAGTAAAGAGAGGTGTTCAAGAAGCAGATATTTTAAGGTATTGGCAGCCAATTTTTTTGAAATTATAGAAAGCCTTCTTCTTTTGCTCTATTTAGCAATTGCACGTCACTGCTTTCTGGTTCAAGATGTAGAATTTCCTTTAATTTTCTTTTCCTCCGTTCTATTGAGGCTATAGATATTGGGAGGAAGGCAGGAAGCTCTTTGGTTTGTTTTCCCTCGGATATATAATACAACAGCAGCACGTCATAATGGTCCAGAACCTTGGGCATTGTTTGAATATGGGTTAGATATTTGCGCACCGTTTTAGAATAATGAGGAGTTTGCTGCAAAACATCAATAATTGCAGCTTTAAGCCCATCGGGACTCAGCTCATTTTTAAGGAGGAGGCCTTCGGGTTTTATCGAATCCAGCAGCTTTTGGATTAGGGGGTAGTTGGTATAACCGGTGATCACTATTATTTTGCAGTCTGGATGCTGCTTGCGGATGGTCACGCCTAAGTCAAAACCGGATAAATATTTGTTGTATCTAGGTAGGCCTATATCCAATAGCACCAAATGGAGCTGTCTGTTTTCAAAGATGTTGTCTAAAGCGTCTACCGCCTCTAAAATTGAATGTGCCCGTTCTATTTGAAAACGGTAGGCATTTGTTTGGTTTTCCAAACTTCTAATCCCTTCCTCAAAACTTTTAAGTATCAGGGCGTGATCGTCTATCATTAAAATGTTGAGGTGCTGTGTTCTCATAGTATATGTGGGTTTAATGGAAATTGTATGCTTACGGTAGTGCCACTTCCTAGAGGCGAGTATATATTGAATTTGCCGTTGAGTTTTTGACATCTGTTCTCTAGGCTTTTAATGCCAATGCCTTTTTTACTTTGATTTTGGTTAAATCCGTTGCCGTTATCTATTATGTGAATATAGAGCATATCCAATTTCCGATACAAGTGGGCGTTTACCTTTGACGCTTGGGCGTGTTTTACAACATTGTGGAGCACTTCCTCAAATAACCGGCGCAGGTGGATTTGTGTGGCATAGGGTAGGTGCTCCCAAACTTCAGGCTCCTTGCAATAGTAGTAAAATTGAAATTTCCCTATCTCGCTTTTTTCCCGTCCAATATTTTCAAGTGTTCGTATAAAGCTTTCTTCTTGAATAAAAACCACATCCCTAAGGTCATGCGATAGGTTTCTAATTTCGGTTTCCAACTGCTCGAGTATGGCTAAAGACTGTTTGTGTTGGGATAGCATATTAGCTTCTCCCGATAGTTTTACCGACAACCATCCATACCGGACTGTAAATAGGCGCGAAACAATATTGTCGTGAAGTTCCTGTGAGATGCGCTGCCGCTCCTCCGATTTTCCCTTTTCCAAATTTGTTTTTTGCGAAAGGGCCATCAGGAACATATCTTCGTTGTACTGTTGCTGTTCCCGCTCAAAAAGCAGCTCCTTATTTTTTGCACGTTGGCGCGTATTTATATAAATAAGGATTAAAATTGTTGTGATGGAGATTGCGACAATTAAAAACCACATCCGCTGTCTAAAAAGCCTTTCGTTTTCTTGAATGTATTTATCGGTCTCGTACTGTATGGCGGTAAATTTATTTCTGAGCTTGCGGTCTCTTGCATTCAGGTTTTTATTTAACGCGATATGTTGTTCCAAATAATGTTTCGTATTCGCTTTATCCAAGGCTGCTAAAAGCTCCAGCCCATAAAGTACATTGCTGTTCAAATAATCCTCCTTTGCTAATTTGAGGCCATCCTTTGCATAGAAAACTGCGTTTAAGGTGTCGTTTAACTTCCCGTAATAAAGTGCCAGTCGCAATCTGCTCATTACCGAGCCGGACCTATCTTCAACACTGTCTCTTAAGGCCATTGCATACTTCAGGGAGCGCTCCACATTTTCATATTTCCCTAAGGAGATTTTACAGAAAGCTTTGTTGTCCAATAACTTTGCGTGCAGGGCCGGTTCTTTGGCCAAAACATCCTGATGGGTCAGCGCCTTATTGAAAATGGGGATAGCTTCGTTAAATTGCTTCATTTTATATAAGCGAACGCCAAGATTATTCAAGTTTTCCAATTGATAATATTGGGCGTTTTCCAACTTGGGTATCAGCAGGGCGGCCTCATTATAATAGTTTAAGGACTCCTTGAATTCCTCCAAATCATCCGCATTGTTGCCCAATAGGTTATAACAGCGGTAAAGTTGCTTGGTGTTATTGGTGCTTTCAAAGATTTGAATGCTGCGGAAAAGCAAGATTTCAGCCCCCGTAAAGTCGTTTGTCTGCCTAGAGATAAATGCCATATTGTACAGCATCTTTGCTGCGTAATAGTGACGGTTGACCGCCGTAAAGTACTTGTATGCACTATTGTAGTGGGAATAGCTCTTTTCGTATTTGTTTTCCCGCAAATAATAGGCGCCATAATTCCAATGGGCATCCCCAAGAAGGGAGGGATTATTTAAGCTTGTTGCAAGAGCAAGGCCTTCCGCAGCTATGGCATGAAAAAAAACAGAGTCTTTTAGAGGGGAGGATAGTTCAATTATTTTACTGATTTTGGAATATTTAATACTATCCTTTGGGGTGTGTTTTAGTAATGCGTAGGAAATTTTTAGAAGTTTTTTTCGCGTTTCAACAGAGAGGGAGTCTTCCTGGGCCCGGTTAAGGTAGTATTCAATATCTGCAATAGTATTCTCGTTCTGGGCAAAAGCTGTAATTGGAAATATATAGAATACTAGTATTACAGCACAGGGGAAATCTCTCCAGTTTGATGTATAGTAGGGGCACATACTAGATGCATTTGGGGGCCAAACAAAAGTAAGAAAAGCCTTTCTATTATTAAAGGCTTCTCTTAAAATCAAGGAGTTATGGATTTCAATCCTTTTCGTTATCGGGTTCTGCACTGTGTTCGCCACTGGTACCATAAATGGGTGGGGTTTTATATGCATTACTTTCATTGTCCATTGCAACCGGGGTACAGGAAGCTAGTGTTCCTATAAAAATGGCTAGGCTGAGGTAGATAAATTTTGTTTTCATTGGGTACGTTTTTTTGTTAAACAATTAAGTGTAAACCCGCTTGGAGAAGCGGGAATCATCGTGCACAATGAAACTGGAGAGTGTCCAGTAGGAGAGCAACTTCCCGGTACTAATTTAGAAAGCACAAAATTGGTATCAATAGATTTTCGGGAGCACTCAGGGAAACAAGGGGTAGAATCAGGGAAACTAACTTCTGCACAGAATAACGCATATACAATCGTTTATTCCCATCTTTTTAGAACCATATTGTTTGGAATAAACCTATCTGAATATTTAAAATGGGTAGGAGCACCCAAAATTCTACAGTGTTTTTTTGCGTTATTTACGTGATATAAATAGTAGCTGTTGATGATAATTGATTTTTGAATCCTGATAAACTGAGGTGGAAGTATGGCCTCAAAGGCTTTTAGGGTGCGCAGTATTCCAATAATCTTTCCATTGGTTAAATAGATATCAGTTGTGAAATTATCTGCTTTTAGATATAAAATCTCTGCTGGTTTTAAGTAGTAATAATCGCGAAAGCTGTTAAAATAAATGACTTCTGTATCGGGGTCTTTAAAGCTTATGTTGTTGAGAATTGCATTTATAATCTCATTGTAGTTTTGCGGGGATAACAAGACTTCCATAAACCCCATTTTAAAAGCCTTAAATCCGTTTTCAAAAGAATCTGTTATGCCTATATAATGTGGCGGGGTCTCCAATAATTGTTTCAGCTTCTCCATTATTTTCATTAACTCCGGTTCAGGGAAGTCGAGATTTATAAATATTATTTTGGGTGGAAATTCAAGTACCTCTTTCAAATCTTTCTTCATTTCTTCAATCACTCCCAAACACTTTAATAGTCCCTTTGCCTCAAAAACGGGAATTGCCGCCTGTAAGGCGGGAGGAGGTTTTCCTATAATGAGACAATATTGCACTGGGGATGGTTTTACAGTTGCATATTACTGCAATATACTGATCCCCTTTGATGGCTGAGCCATCAAATTTGATGGTTCAACCATCGATTATTCTTTAATATTCTAAATAAATTGTCTCACCTAACCAAATCTTGCCCCAGCATGAAGTTTTATAGAGAAGAGCTTTCACGTTTGGAAAGCCAGTTGGAACAACTTGAACTTGACACAGCCAATATTTATAACCGAGCCGAGAAGGGAATTGCCCTTTGTAGGGATACCCTGGGAATAATGCGAAAAAGGGTCTTGAAGAAAGGCTTTAAGGATATTGAGGGGGAATGCCAATTTTTTAAAACCATTAAGCCCAAAGTAGTTGGGTATCTCATTCATTTTGTAAATCTGGTTACCATTGAGCGCAATAGGCCCATGGTAAGCAAGAAGATAAAGCATAGCTTTTACATAGAACAGATTGCTGCCCTTAAGAGTTATTTTGTGGAGCAGCGGGAATTCTACGAGTATTACATTCGGGAACTTTCTGATAGGGATACTGCATTTTTCACAAGAAATTCAGCTGCAACTACTTGGTATTGCGCCTCAATTGCATCTATAATAGATCCGAACTTCTCAAGTTCAAAAGACATGGTACTTGCCAAGATACTAGGCAATTCACTCACCATAAATTACCTGAAGCAAAAATTATCGCGTAAAAAAGGAAGGTACTTAGGGGAGAATGGAGTAATATCTACGCTTAAATGGACCGGTGCCAAAGTAGATCTTGTGGAGTTGATATATGCTGTGCATTCAAGCGGCATGGTAAATAACGGGCAAGCCAGCCTAAACGATTTGGCAAAAGTTTTTGAAACTATCTTCCAAAAAGATATGGGCGATTTCTATAGAACTTTTCTAGAGATAAGACTCCGTAAAACCAATCAAACAAAATTGTTGGACATTCTAAAAACCAGCCTTCTCAAAAAAATAATTGAAGCCGATGTTTAATGAGTAAAAGGCACTAAGCTGGTTACAGTTTTCAATTAGGCTCTGAGCCTCGACACTTCCTGCGGCAATACCTTCCCATAGCCATAAATTGGGCATGGTTGATTTATTAAAATTTAATAAACCGCTACTTCATTACAAGCTATTTAATGCTTTTCACAAGTTGGGTCTATCTTGTGATAAATACAGCCTTTATCTAGGCCTCTATTTATAGCTGTGTCCCTTTGTTTTCAAGCCCTGATTATCAAAATCGATCGTCTTTCATCACCAGTGATTTTTGGTTTGGCCTTGGCTAATTGGTGTGATTTCCACACTTTTTTGACTTTGGTCGCTTCGGCTAAATAATTTCAAAAATAAATTTAACCAAACTTCCCTTGCTATTATTGGCTTCACGGCGCCTCCTGAAAAAATATCGCACCCAACTTGTGAACAATCGCTTTTTTAGACCCACATCTTTGCAGGGAACTTTAAATCTTTTTATTATGGCTAAACAAGCTGGAATTATCAAGTTAAAGGGAACTATCGACGATATTTCCTTTTACAAATCTGCAGATGGTCACCTTGCCCGGGCAAAGGGCGGGGTAGACAAGAACAAGATCCTTCACAGTGCTTCATTTGCACGTACTCGTGAAAACATGTCGGAATTTGGCCGAGCGGGTCAGGGAGGGAAGCTCCTTAGAGAAGCTGTTCGACCTTTGATGCAATTTTCGAAAGACCGCCTTTTGACAAGTAGGCTCACAACGAAGTTGCTGGCAATTGTGAAATCAGACCCTGTAAATGCTCGAGGGATGCGAGATCTTCAGGAGGGCAACTTCAATCTTCTCAAAGGCTTTGACTTTAATATTAACGCAAAATTGGGCACCACTTTTCACGGGAAATTCCTACCCGACTTTGACAGGGTGACTGGGGAAGCTACTATTGACTTGGCAGCCTTTAAAGCAACGGAGCGAATTGTAAGTCCGCTAGGCGCAACCCATTACAATCTGGCTATGGGGGTGGCGGAGTTAGACTTTGTGGAGGAGGCCTTTGTTTACGACGAAATGAAAATGGGGATTTTGCCCTATGACAATTCAGATGTGTTGGCCACGACCTTAACCGCATCGGTTAGTCCGGGGTCACCTTTTCATACTGTTTTAGTTTTTGGCATCGAATTTTACCAAGAGGTAAATGGAGAGATGTATTCACTAAGGGACGGAGCGTTTAATGCGCTGCGTATTGTTCACGTAGACGTAGTCTAAAAGTGGAAATAGTATTAACAAGGGTTTATAAGCGTGGGGGTACCAATGGTACCCTCACCTTAAACGGACACTTCGTCTGTTTTACCATAGAGCTTCCGTGGAAGGAGAACGAAATAAATTTTTCCTGTATTCCGGAAGGCACATACCCCCTAAAGGCCCGCTACTCTCCTAAGTTTTTAAATCATTTGGAAGTAAAAAAAGTACACAATCGCAGCCTTATCCTCATCCATCCCGCAAACAACGCAATACTCGAGTTAAGGGGTTGTATAGCCCCCGTAAAACAACTCACGGGAATAGGGAAGGGGATCTACTCACGACTGGCCATGGAGAAATTGTTATCAATTGTCCACAATGCGCTGGAAGGAGGTCAAAACCCAGTATTAATCATTAATTCAAATCGTTATGAATATCTTAGACAGGTACAAAAAGCCAACCCCAAAGTTCTTTAGGATCTTAAGAAACTGGGGCATAGCCCTAGCTTCCGCAGGAGGAACTATCCTCACCGCTCCCGTAAGCCTTCCAGTATGGCTTCTAACCGCTGCCACCTACGTAGTAGTGGCCGGCACTGTTGCCACTGCAGTGAGCCAAGCCGCGGTAGAAGACAGCTCCATCCGCGACGAACTTCAAAAACAGCGCGATGGATCTTAGGCACCTCCCCATTTGGTTTGGCACCGCGGGCGGCACCTTCCTATCATCCCTAAGCTTAATCGGAATCGAGGATATTGTCATCACAGTCTTCCTAGCCTCCTTGGGCGCCGTAGTAAGTTTCCTAATGTCCTGTATCCTAAACCTCGTCCTAAAACCCCGTATTGATAGATCGAAGAAGAGTAAAAGGAGGAAGTAATTAGTGGGTACTTGGTGCTTGGAATTTGGTCTGGGGTCTGTGGTCTGTGGTCGGTAGTTTGTAGAGGGTAGTGGCAGTTGGCAGTTGCAGTTGGTAGTTGCAGTTGCAGTGTTCAGTGTTCAGTTGGCAGTTGCAGTGGGCAGTTGCAGTGTTCAGTGTTCAGTGATCGGTGATCGGTTGTGGGTGTTTGGGATTTATGGTTTATTGTTCATGGTTTATGTCGATTATGATTGAATTGCGACTACATTCATGCCTGGGGGGACCACACGATAAAATCGTGCGGTAGCGTGCAACTACATTCATGCTTGGAATTTGGTACTTGGTACTTGGAATTTTGTTGACCCTAAACAGAAACCACAAAAGCCTCCACCCTTTAGGGCAGGGGCAATGAGGTTTTTGTGGTTTCGGCCTCGTTCTTTTTCCCACTGCGCCCTTGGAATTTGGTCGGTAGTCGGTAGTGGGGGGTCGGTGAAATTGGAATTTGGTACTTGAAGCGTGGAATTTGGT